>NZ_VTAW01000049.1 GCF_008245225.1 Natrialba swarupiae | reverse complement strand
AGTCACCAACTACGAAAGAGGACACAATCCCGGACGTACGAAGCTCAAAACCCTGTGATCGATTCTATGACACGCTCGTGGTTCGTCGCTTTGCCCGGTACGCCGAGATTGCGACAGCGACGAGCCAGATTCCGACGATTCCACGAGTAATTCGTCCGATTTCGTCCAGATTCGTTCGCATGGGTGGCGATTCGTTCCACGAGGAAGAGTCGATTCTGCCGAATACTTCTGCCGGGTTTATACCCTCCGTTGAATGCTCCCGGAAGCTTTTGTGCAATCACCGAATCGTCTCGAATATGAAACGGGTTCGAATCACGATATCGCCGCCGGACGAGTATTTGCCACCCGTTTACCGTCTTCTCACCCGGGAGGCGTCGTATCTTTCGTACGTGCGGATCGTCAACTGGAACGTGGCAGATCCACCTGCCGGTTTCTTACTCTGGGTTCGTGGCGACTATCGGCGGCTCGGCCGTGCACTCGAGGACGGCGCGAACGTCCGTGACGCCGAGTTGTTCCCGAACGGTGAGGACGAGGCGTACTGTTTCCTGGCCGCCGATCGGTCCACTCCTGCCCGGCTGTTGTTCGAGAACTTCACCCGCGAGAATGTCCTGACGATTCCTCCGATCCAGTGTCACGACGATGGAAGCAGCACGTTCACGTTGGTCGGGACGGACGGCGCGATTCAGGCCGCGATCGAGGGTGTCCCCGAGGGAGTAGACGTCACGGTCGAAGCCGTCGGAACGGGGCCGGTGGTCGAGGATACCGTCGTCGGGACGCTCTCGGCGAGACAGCGCGAGGCCGCACGAGTCGCGCTGGCTGTCGGGTACTTCGATACTCCTCGCGGTGCAACTATCGAAGACGTCGCGAACGAACTGGACTGTGCGACGTCGACCGCCGCGGAACACTTACAGAAAGCCGAGTCGCGGGTATTTTCGATGCTCTTCGAGCAGTGACGTGTTCCGAGCGCGTCCCCTGTATCGCTGTCTCTGAGGACGATGTGTTTTCGGTTACGTCGTCAATCGGACGAACGGACAGCGTCATGTGAACGGAGCCGGTAACTCGAGCGAATGGGCTTCGGACACGCAAACGCCGGCTACCGACGACTGTTCGAGTCGGACGGACTCACGTTCGGTGCAGGTTTTCCGCTCACCGGTGCAAATCGCTCGAGTCCGGACGTCGACGCCGAGATTCGGCTCGCGAAACACGCCGAGTCGGTCGGCTTCGATGCGCTGTGGGCGCGGGACGTTCCGACCTACTGGCCGCGATTCGGCGACGCGGGCCAGACGTTCGATACCTGGCCGTGGCTTACCCACGTCGCGGCGAACACCGACGACGTCGCTCTGGGCACCTCGAGCGTCGTTCTCCCCCTCCGGCATCCGATCCACGTCGCGAAGTCGGCGGCGACCGTCGACCGGCTCTCCGAGGGGCGGCTCGTCCTCGGCGTCGCCTCCGGCGACCGTGACCCCGAGTATTCGGCCTTCGGCGTCGACCCCGATTCTCGGGACGAGGCGTTTCGCCACCGATTCGAGGCGATCCGCGCATGTTGGCGCGAGGAGTATCCCGAACGTGAGAGCGAGTGGGGGTCGCTCGAGGGAGACCTCGACGTCGTTCCGAAACCGACGACCGAGACGCTCCCGCTGTTGCCGACGGGCAACGCTCGCCAGAGCCGGGAGTGGATCGCGGACAACGGCGACGGCTGGCTGTTCTATCACCTACCCGAATCGACACTCGAGTCCTACATCGCCGACTGGCGCGAGCTCGCAGGAGCGAAGCCGTTCGTCATCGCGGTCAGGGTGGCGTTTGCGGACGATCCGACCGCCGAGCCCGAACACCTGCATCTCGGCTATCGGGCGGGCGTCGAGTGGTTCCGGGAGTACTTCGCCCGACTCGAGGGCTACGGGCTCGATCACGTCATCGTCGGCCTCGAAGATGACGACGCGGAGCGAGCGCTGTCGACGTTTGCCGACGACATCGTCGGGGAGTTCTGAGCGTCAGTTTACCGCGATCAGTCGAACCGGTCGAGCGAGAACAGGTCGACGTCGTGGTCGGTCTCCCCCTCGAGTGCGAGGTCGGCGAGAATCTCGCCGACGACGCTGGCGAACTTGAAGCCGTGGCCAGAAAAGCCCGCGCCGACTGCGACCTGGGGGTGGTCGGGAAGCGTATCGAGGACGAAGTGGTCGTCCGGTGTGTTCGTAAAGAGACAGGTTTGGAGGCGCATCGTCGGCCCGGCACCGGTCGGGAAGTACTCCTCGGCGAACTCCCGGAGGAGACGCTCGTCGGCCTGTGTCGCCTCGCGTTCGAAGGCGTCTGGATCGACGGTCTCCTCGCGGTGGTTGTAGCGGCCGAACTTGAACCCCGGAACGCCGAAGACGGGGAAGCCGTAGAACCGCCCCTCGGGAACCTGAAGGTTCCAGACGGGGAACCGCTCGGGATCGAACTGGTCGGGTTCAGTCGGCTGGAGCCACGCGAGCACCTGCCGCTCGGGAACGGCAACACCCTCGAGTTCGTCGACGAACCGCGCCGCCCACGCGCCCGCGGTGATCACGAGCCGGTCGGCCTCGTAGGCACCGTGGTCGGTTTCGACGCGAACGCCGCCGTCGGTCGGTCGCCAGTCGACGACGCGCTCGCGGGCGCGGATCGTCGCCCCGTCGCGGTGGGCGCGGTTGACGTGGGCGACGGTACACTCCTCGGGGCGCAAAAATCCACCCTGGGGCTGATAGAGCGCCTCGTACCCTTCGGGTAACCGGTAGCCGGGGAACCGGTCGGTGAGTTCGGAACTCGAGAGGAGGTCGTACTCGAGGTCGTGTTCCTCACAGGAGCGTTTCGAGCCCTCGACGAGCGCGTCGCCCTCGGGGCTGGCGTCGATCGAACCGGTTCGGTACAGCAGCTGGCTGTCGTGATCTGCCTCGAGGTCCTGCCACAGCTCCTCGGCGCGCTGGAGCAACGGGACGTACGCCGAGTGTTCGAAGTACGCGAGTCGAAAGAGGCGGCTGAGGCCGTGCGAGGAGCCGTAACTGTGGGGGATGTCGTATCGCTCCAGCCCGAGGACGTCGACACCGCGGTCGGCGAGGTGGGCGACCGTCGCACTTCCCATGCCGCCGACGCCGAGGACGATCACGTCGTACCGTTCGCTCATGGAGGGGCATACGTCCGGCCCCTCGAAAACCCTTGCCTACTCGTCCCGGCGAGCGCGTTCGCGAAGCCGCCGTTTCTGCCGGCGTTCGGTCACGTGGTCGACTCCGTCGGCCACCTCCTCGCGCACCTCGTCCTCGAAGGCGTCGACGTCGGCCAGAAACTCCGTCGAGAACTCCTCGACCAGCTCGAACGTCCACTGGTCGCTCACCGCACCCGCAGGAAGATGGTCGTCTCTGAGTTCGTCGGCCCACTCCTCGTGGCCCGCCGCCCGCAGGGCGTCCTCGGCGTCGCTCATGCGGTCCATCGCGTGACCGAGGTGGTGGTGAAACTCGAGTAACGAGCCGTACGACCGGTGGACGTACTCGATTCCAACCTGTAGGTCGTGTAAGGCTTCCCGTTCGGGTTCGCTCAACTCGAGGTCGTCTGGATTGGGACTCACGTGTGTCGCCTCGATCGATAGGATACTGATTCCTGGGCCGGCAACGTCCACCGCCCCTCGAGAAGCGGCGAACGTCGGCGATCCACTCCCCGCTACTGCTGGGAGACGTTCCAGCGGTCCGAGTACGCCGTGCCACACCGACACTGTGCGTAGGCGTGGATCACGTCACCGTTGGCGTAGATTCCACCGACGTCCTCGTTTTGCTCCTCTGTGAACGCGAAGACGAACTGTGGAACGTGCTCGTCGCTGTCCGGTGCTTCCGGACATCGTCCGCCCGTGAGGTCGTCGGCGATCTCACCCTCGAGGCTCATCGCGGACTGTGCGAACTCCATCGCCCCGGTCCCTGTCGCCGCGTGAAAGGCGCTTCGTCCGCGTTCGCCGTCGACGACGATCAGTACGCCGCCGTCGACGTCGGTTCCAAACCGGGCTAATCGGTCGTCGGAGACGTACGATTCGGAGAGAAAAAGCGCGACATCGTCGGGTCTGTCGCCGGCGAGAAACTCCTCACGAGGTGAACTCATAGTCGTGGTTGCCGGTCGAGGCGGAAAAAGGGCGTCGTTCGCGTCGGCCACCCGATACCAGATCGGGAGTGGTTCGGAACCGACGGCCGACGTTCGGTCAGGTCTCGACGCACAGTGCCATTACCGATCGGAGTTGCGAGTGAAAAGTACCATCTCGTTCGGCCAAAAGTATTATATTGTTTCCCAATCCCAGCATACTATTGGCTATACACACAATAATATTGGCTCAGATGTGATGTATGAATTATTTTGGTAGATGATTCGGCTACTGTGTCCGATCATCACCCCATCTTTCGTTATTGTCTCGTAGCAACTCGATTGATTTATCGAATTTCGGTACGGTTGGTTCCCTGTCGTTTAATAGTTGCCAGGTCCAGAAATCCAGTAGTCGTGGATGGGATCACGTCACATGGTCGCCGACGGTGTGCTATCGGCGGCAGGTGAACGCCCACTCGCGGAACCCCCTGCAGTGATCGTCAATGCGAGAGGATGCAACTACTACGGAGACCGTTCTCGAGGAACTCTCGAGGGCGAGTACGGACGGAACGTCGGAATCGAACTCGCTCGACGCGTCGGGTGCGACCGATCAGGTAGAGCGTGAGTTCGACGAGCTACTGTCAGAAGTTGACGGTGCGTTACCAACTGACGAGGTTCGGTTCGATGATGCGATCGTCAAGGAAAACGTCGAGGAGATCCTTCTGATGCTTATCGCCTTTCGGGAGGAGTCCCACGGCGAACAGTTGATCTCGGATGTTGCCCGCTTTTTCGAAACCGAACTGAGTCCTGGTACGATCTATCCGTCCCTGCACGACCTAGAGGAAGAAGACGTACTGTCGATGCACGCGAAAGTACGAACGAAAGAGTACTCGGTCGCCGACGAGGAGTTCGTTCGATCGACGCTCGAGCGATCGATGATCCAGCACCTGGCGTTCGGTCTGTTGATGTATGCGTACCTCTCGCGGTACTAAGCGACTCGGACGGACTGCTCTCAGTCGTTTGCGATGCAACCGCGAGACAGGCTGCGATCGTGCCGGTAGATCGGTACAGCAATCCGTCTGATTGTCGGTCGATCGCTGACCGGCTGGGACGGACTCGTCCAGTCCGTATCAGGAGTCCTCGAGATTGCTCGCGATCTCGCTTAGCGAATCACTTGGTGGTTCGACGGCGTCGTAGTAGGCCGTCTCACCCGGCTCTCGCAGCCCGTAGAGAAACTCCGGCTCGATAACGTCGATCAGGACCGATCCGCCGACTCGGACGCTCGAGTCGTCGACCCACGCGGTCAGCCGGTCGACCCCAGCACTGGGGTCGCGGGCCACGTCCGGCGTCTCGTAGACGCCGGGAATCGAGAGCTCCTCGCCCGTCAGCGCGCGCTCGACGCGGCCGAACAGCCGGTCACGATCGATCACGAACCGAACGACATCGTCGACCGGAAACGCGTCGCGCCCGTCGACCGGGACGTCGAGTCGGACTCCGGTCGTCGTCTCCGTACACGTCGCTCGAACCGTCCGTACGGCGGGATGGTCACTCGAAATTCGATCTGCCATAAGCGGGGAGAACGGGGATTACTCGTCGCTGCTGAGGAGTTCGTCGACGTCGGTGCTTCCACGTTCGACGATCGAGGCGTTGATCTGTGCAACGGCGTTGGAAACCTCGCCACCGCGAACCGTGATTCGTCGGCGCTCGCCGTCGCGCTGTGGGCGGTATCCGGTCTGGCGCCCTTCCATCAGGATTTCCGTCAGGTTAGGCCCCTGAACGTCGCCGTTGAGCGGACGGCCGGCGTCGTCCGAGCCGCCGGTGATCTCGAGGGTGTACCCGTCGAGTCCGACCGCACCGCCGTCGACCTCTTCGCCGATCGATCGGCCGATGAAGCGATTCGCGTCCTGTTCTTCCGCCTCGAGCTGGTAGGACGACCCCGACTCAGGGTCGCCGACGACGACAGTGAAACTTGCCATGACCGACGGAAGACGGTCGGCGCTCAAAAGAACATCGTTTCAGTTCGACGGTCGGGGACGCCACTCTCACATACTGACTGTTATAAGTCCTTACCGGGGCAACCACGCCTCGCCTTGCGGTTGCCCCGGTAAATAGTTACAGCAATCCGTATCAGTCGTGACAGTTCCGGATGGACGCCCCGTTTGGCGGGCCGAACGATCTCTTGTCGGCGGGCGTGGCCGTCTCGAGACCGACACCAGCGACTCGAACAGTCAAGTACGTTGCCCGCCTACTCACGAGTGTGTTCATCGATCCCGACCGCCTCGAGAGGCGACTGTGCGAGGAGTTCGGCGGAACTGACGGCGAGGCGCGTGTCGTCGTCCGTCAGGCCGTCGACCTCGCGGACTCGGGTGCCTACGCCGACGACGTCGGCGTCCCCCTGACGACCGCGATCGTCGTCCAGGAGCTGTCGGATGCGCCCGACGGCACCCCCTCCGAGCGGTGGAACTGGTGGATTGGGTCCCTCGAGGTCGCCTACGGCGAGTACGGGCAGTTTGGGATCCGTCAGTTTCGCAAGTGACAGGCCAGGGAAACGAAACGACTTTTATCCGTGCCTGACCAATGGGTCAGCTAGTGACCGATCCGGACGTTCGAGCGGAGATCATGACCGCGACCTACGAGGCGCTGTGCGAGCACGGCTACACCGAGTTGACGGCACAGGATATCGCCGACAAGACTGACAAGAGCAAGTCGCTTCTGTTCTATCACTACGACTCGAAGGAGGATCTCATCGTCGATTTCCTCGACTATCTGCTCGAAATGGTCGACGAACGGATCACCGAATTCCAGTCTGCCGATCCCGTTGAACGGCTCGCGTTGTTCGTCGACTGGTACCTCTATGGTGCCGACGACGGCGATCTACAGTCGTTTCATACGGCGATGCTCGAGTTGCGAACCCAGGCACCGCACAACGATCGGTACCGCGAACAGCTTCGACGAAGCGACGAGCGACTCCGCGTCGCCCTCGAGCGAATCCTCGAGGACGGTATCGCCACCGAAGCGTTCGTCGACCACGATCCCGAACGGACGGCTGCACTGTTGATCGCAGCGATCGACGGCGCGCGGATCCGACAGCTCACGCTCGAGCGCGAGGCGTATCTCGACGAGGTCCGCGCCGCGCTCGTCGCACGCATCTTCGACGAACTACTGGCCGAAAGCGCCGACTTTCCGGTCGAGACGGAATCGCCGTCGGAGATCGATTCCGATTCGAACGCCGAGGCGACCGGGGACGACCCCTGACTATCACGGTTCCCACTATCATGAGCGACTACACGACGATACACGACCGCCCCGATCACGACGGTCGATCGTTCCGAGATCTCCCGCCATCGGTTCGGGCGATCGTTGCCGACTCGTTGCCGACCCGCGACCGATGTCTCTCGGTTGCGCTCTGTACACTCGCCGGCGAGGTCGCCCGGAGCTTCGACGGCGACAGGGTCGACGATCGGGGCGACTACGCCCTCGGGCCCGTCTCCGAAGCGGTCTGCGCCTTCGACGGATACGTTTCGATTCGATTCGCACTCCTCGTGGACGACCGATACGAGACTGCGAACGATCGAGACGCCGCGATCCTGGCGAGTGATTACCTCCACGCTTCGGCGTACACGGCGATCGGGAAAACACCGATCTCCGACCGCCGGGCGCTCGAGCTGTACCGAACGCTCGTCGATGGATCGACGGCGATCGCGACGGGGTTTTTCTCGCTGAACCCGGAAATCGAGGCTCCAGCTACGTCTCGATCGGACGCGTCGCGACACCCGGACGTTTCACTCGCCGAAACCGCGGCGGCGCTCGGAACGACGGCCGTCGGCGCGACTGCCGAGACGCGATCCGCGATCGAACGCTACGCCCGGTCGCTGACCGAGGCACTCACCGCGACGCCGTCGGTTCGCGACGAGGTACGAACCGCTGTTGTTCGAACGCTGTCCGGTTCCACCGACCGGTGGCGCGCCGACGGAAGCGACGACCGGAACGACGTCGGCCACCCCGACGGGACACAGCCGCCGATGATCGACCACCTCGAGACCGCTCGAACGGCGATCGAGTCCCTCCGGCGCGGGAGAGACGAGTCGGCGGGTAGCCACGAGCGCCGCGATCCGATCGATCGTCTCGAGAGGGCAACACGCATTCCGTTCGAGCACGTAGCTGACGTCGATGGCTGAGCTCACACGGCCGATCTGGCTCGCGTACCCGCTGACGGCGATCGCTGCCGGATTGGGTCACTGTTACCTCGGCCGGTGGAAGCGTGGGGCGATCTGGTTCGTCCTCTACGTCCTCGCGCTCGCGTTTCTGAGCGCGCGCACCCTCACCGGGGCGTTCGAACCCGGCGAACCGTTCGTCGTCACCGCCTTGCAGTTCGAGAGCGTCGAGTACGTGGACGTCGCCGTCCCGCTTGCCGTCCTGTTGGTCTGTGTGCTCGACGTCTACCTCATCAGTCTGACCGAACGAACGGAGACGACCGTCGGCTCCCCCGACGAATCGCGTTCGAACGGCTCATGAACCCGACGCCGTGATACGGTCTGCTCTCCGTCAGTGCCGACGAAACCGCCATCTGGATCGGGGGCGGGTCGGTCCACCGGGACAGCAAACCGGATACGGATTGGTGTCGCGTTGTACCGGTGATCGCTCGGACGGGGTCATCGATCACCGATACCGAACGACAACGGTCCGGACGAGTCGGGGTTCGAACCCCGAGCACCCGCTCGATCGAGACGGTGGTGAGTAGCCGCTTTCGCTCGAGAGCGACCCCGGCGGCGGTCGAAGACGCGGGGCGTTTTTGTGTCCGCCGCTCGAACGGAGCGTATGGGCCGTCTCAGCACGTTCCTCCTCAAGGGACTGGGTCTGTTCCTGCTCGGCGTGATCGCCCTCTTCGTCGCCTGGACGATCATCAGTACCGTCGTCTCCCTCGTCGTCTCCGTGCTCGTTACGGCCGCCGTCCTCGGTGCGATCGCGCTGGCGGCGTACGGACTGTACACGTTGCTCAGCGGGGACGACGACCAGCACAGCGTCGACTCCACCCCGATCGGCCGATCGCTCGAGGATCGCGATCGGGAGGCCACCCCGGCCGATCCCGAAACCCGCGTCCGGTCTCGCTACGTCGACGGCGAGATCGACGAGGCGGAACTCGAGCGGGAACTCGACTACCTGCTCGAGGAGAACGACGGCATCGATCGGCAGCGATCCCGGTCGGACTCTCGGGAGTTCGACCGACGCTGACCGCGAGGCGATCCGGGACACTCTGTCGCCTACGTGTTCGGCTCCCAGTGTTCGACGGCGACGGTCTCCCCCGCGGGGATCCCCTCGCGCTCGTCGTCGACGACGACCCAGCCGTCCGCGAGCGCGACCGACGAGAGGACGCCAGAGCCGCTGGCTCGCGTCGGGATCGCGCGGTGGAGCGGCTCGCCTCCCTCGTCGCTCGAGTGTTCGTCTGTGCATCGTTCGTCCGCACGCCCTTCGAGTCGGACGCGGGCGAACGTCCGGCTCCCGGGTTCGCTTGGGATCTTCCGATCGAGAACAGCCCGGGTCGTCGGGTGGGGATCGGGGACGGTCCCCTCGAGCCACCGCACGGTGGGCCGAAGGAACTGGACGGCGTTGACGATGCAGGCGACCGGATAGCCGGGGAGCGCGAGGACGGGCGTCCCCTCGACGATCCCGAGACAGACGGGGTGGCCGGGTTTGAGGCCGACGCCGTGGACGAGCACCTCGCCCAGATCGTCGATCACCTCGGGCAGAAGGTCGCGCTCGCCGACGGAAGAGCCGCCGGTCGTGACGACGATATCTTTCGTCAGGTCGCGCTGGATGGCGACCCGCAGCGAGTCGGGGTCGTCGGTGACGACGTCGCGATAGGTCGCCCGACCGCCCCACCGGTCGACCAGTCGCGAGACGGTGAGACCGTTGGTCTCGATCACCTCGCCCGGACCGGGGTCGCCGGCGACGAGTTCCTCGCCAGTCGGGACGACGCCGACGGTGGGCCGGCAGGCGACCGGCACGCGAGCGTAGCCCGCCGATCGCAGAAGACCGAGATCCGAGGGTCGCAGGCGGTGTCCGGCCTCGTACAGCGGTTGGCCCTCCTCGACGTCCTCGCCGATCGGCGCGACGTTCTCACCCCCGGCGACGGCGTCTTCGACCTCGAGTTCGCCCGCGGCCTCGAGTTCGGTCACCCGTTCGATCATCACGACGGCATCGGCCTCCTCGGGGAGTGCGCTGCCGGTGTGGACGCGCGCTGCGGTGCCGGGTTCGACGGCGGCGTCGGCTCCCGTGCCGTCGGCGATCCGCAGGACCTCGGGCGAGCGATCGCTCGCGCCGAAGGTATCGGCAGCCCGGACCGCGTAGCCGTCCATCGCCGCCCGCCGGTAGTGGGGGACGTTTCGGGACGACTCGACGTCCGTCGCGAGCACCCGCCCGTCGGCTCGCTCGACGTCGACGGTTTCGGTTCCGACCGGGCAGGCAGCTCCGTCGCCGCCGGTCGCTCCGCCGTTCTCGATCGCGTCCCGTAGAATCCGGCGCGCCTCGTCGACCGGCGTCCGAACCTTGAACCCCGCCTCCGTGCGCTCGCGGTCGGCTCCTTTCATACGCTCACTCGAGTCGCCCGACGGCAAAAGCGTGGGGGACCGTTCCCCGTCGCCGAGCACGACTCGAGACACACGCCCGGTGCGATCCGTTACTCGAGGAGCGAAGCCACGGGAAGCGGCTCGAACGGAGCGCTTTCGACGGGTCGACCAAAGAGATTTTCCTCAACGAGTGTGAAACTCGTCGTATGAATCCGTCCGGTCAGCTCACGTCTACCGTCGGGATCGCCCTCGGTACGGTTCTCCTCGTCCTCGGCGTCGGCGCGTACGTCGTCACCGACTTCGCGAGCGCCACCGCGCTCATCCCCGCGATCTTTGGCGTCCTCATCGTGGTTCTCGGCGTCGTAGGACGGCAGTTCGGCCGGGGACAGGTTGCCGTCTACGGCATCGGCGCGCTCGCCGTCCTCGGCATCCTCGGCTCGGCTCGAGTCGTCCCGGACGCGATCGCGCTGGTGACCGGCGGCAGCGTCGACTCCGTCGTCGCGACTGTCTCCCAAAGTGCGATGATCCTCGTCTGTCTCGCCCTGCTCGGTGCCGTCGCGACGGAAACGCTCGATCTGTAAGCGCCGTCCGACGAGCGCTCACGAATCCGCCGGTACCGCGGCCTTTTTCGTATCGGCGTTCGAACGTGTACGCATGTCAGCGCTCCGCGACGCGTTGCGGGACCTCTCCGAGGACGTCTTCTTCGATCTGCTCGAGAGCGAGGACGCGTACCTGGTCGTTCTGGACGTGCCCGGGATCACTGCCGACTCGCTCGAGGTCTCGGTCGAGAACCGTCGCCTCACTGTCGACGCTCACCGGGAGAAAGACCTCCCCGGGGAGTTTCGCTACCTCGAGGAGAATCGGTCGCTGTTCGTCGACGTCGATCTTCCGCTCCCGCGGGACGCCCGCGGGGGCGAGACGGACGTCGCCGTCGAACGGGGCGTCCTCGAGGTGACGATCCCCAAATGCGAGTCGCCGGAGACGACGATCGACGTCGTCGAGCACAGCGACGAGGATTCCGACGACCACCGAGACGAACCGAGGTGACCCAGGCTGGTCTTCGTTCGCGCGTACAGGCGATTCGTCCTCGTCGCGTGGCAGTTTCTCCCGTTGTTGCTCGCGTACGCCCGTGATCGCCGCCGATTCCTGCTGTTCGGTCGATCGCGCCAGGTCGACCACGCCACCCACCGCCATCGCGCCGAAGTCCTGCTCGAGTCGCTTCTGACCCTCGGGCCGACGTTCATCAAACTCGGCCAGTTGCTCTCGGCCAGGCCGGACGTCCTGCCGCCGGAATACATCGACGTGCTCTCGGCGCTCCAAGACGAGGTGCCGCCGGCCGACTGGCCCGAAGCGAAACGGGTACTCGAGGCGGAACTGGGTCCCGTCGACGAGCGATTCGTCGAGTTCGACACCGAACCGATCAGCGGTGCCAGTCTCGGACAGGTGTACTACGCGCGAATCGACGGCCAAGCGGTCCCGGGGAACCCGGTCGAGACCACGGGATCGGACGAGATCACGGCGACCCGTGAGGAACGCGAACGCACTCGAGAGGTCGCGGTCAAAGTCAGGCGACCGAACGTCGAGGAACTCGTCGAGGCCGACCTTCGGGTCATCCACTGGTCGCTCCCGATTTTGCTGTACTTCGTCGACGAATCCCGCTCGTTCTCGCTCGAGAACGTAGCCGAGGAGTTCTCGAAGACGATCCGCGAAGAGATGGACTACGAGCGCGAAGCCGAGATGTTGACGGAGATCCGATCGAACTTCGCCGGCGACGACCGGTTTCTCATCCCCGAAGTCGTCGAGGGGTACTCGAACTCTCGCGTGCTCACGATGGAGTACATCGAGGGGACGAAGATCAACGACGTCGAAGAACTCGAGCGCCGGGGGATCGACCGGACGAAGGTCGCGGAGAACCTGGAGCGATCCTACCTCCAGATGATCATCGACGACGGCGTCTTTCACGCCGACCCTCACCCTGGCAACCTGGCCGTGACCGACGACGGAACGATCGTCTTCTACGATTTCGGTATGTCAGGGCGGGTCGACGAGTTCATCCAGGGGAAGATCGTCGAGTTCTACATCGCCGTCGCAAACCAGGACATCGACGCGATTCTGGACGCCCTGGTCGAGATCGGTACGCTGAGTCCCGACGCGGATCGAGCGACGATGGCCGGAGTAATGGAGATCGCGATCCAGGACGCCCGCGGCGAGGACGTCGAACAGTACCGCGTCAACCAGATCGTCGGCCAGATCGAGGACTCGATCTACGTCTTCCCGTTCCGACTGCCGAAGAACCTCGCGCTCGTCCTTCGAGTCGCCACCGTCGTCGAGGGCGTCTGTGTCACCCTCGATCCCGATTTCGACTTCATCTCGACGGCGACCGACTACCTCACCGAACAGGGCTACCGAGAGGAGTCCATCCGACAGTACGTCTCCGAGACGGGCGAGAACATCCGGCGGTCAGGCGAGTCGCTGACCCGGATCGCGCCCAAGGCCGAACGCGCGCTCGATCGACTCGACCGCGACGACCTCTACGTCCGCATCGGCGTCGAGGACTCCGAGAACGTCTTCGACAAGCTCGCCAAACGACTGATCTACGGCATGTTGCTCACGATGTCGCTGTTCTCGATGGGCGTCCTCTACGCCCTCGAGGCCCCGCGGGCGGTCGTCGTCGCTGCGGGATTCTCGCTCGTCGTCGTGGTTTTGCTCTACCGGAGTTTCCGAGCGAGGCGGTCGACCCGCGTGAAACCGCAGTTCACCCGCCAGAGCATGCGACAGCGCGAGCGCGGCAACGACTAGCAGGACTTCCGAAGTATAACCACTCTTTCCGTGGTCTACGACTGAATCTGACGGACAATCACCCGATTGAGAGAGGATAACCGTTTGGCCAAGTGGAATTTGTCGAGAGGAGTTCAGATTTTGGTGGTGTAGGCGTGCGTAGAAAGGCCAACAAGTGATTAAAAGGACGACTCAAGAGAGCGCTGCCGCTGGAAGCGGCAGGCTCTCTGTCTGTTTCCACCTACCAAGGTGAATAGCCTTGGAGCATGTATTCCGCTAACTCCTCTGCCCGATCTCGGTCACATCCTTTGTCTTCGATCAATCCTTGAATGGCTGACTCACGAACAATCTG
>NZ_VTAW01000048.1 GCF_008245225.1 Natrialba swarupiae | reverse complement strand
CTATCGCCAACTACAAACGAGGAGCTAACCCTGGCAAAACGACGATCGAGGTGTGTCAATGATTCTGTGGTACCCTCATCGTTCAGCCATGTCGAATAACAACGGCTGATTCGTGGCGTCAAGCCTTCGTCCGCTAGCACAATGAGATAACTTGACACGACCCTCCTACTCGGTTCACGAGAACACGTCGGAGTTGGTACAGACTGTCGATCCGGATCGTATCATTTACGCTGAAACCAGATATGGCGCGACGAACCAGACACAAACGCCAACAGGCAATATTTCACGCAACAGCGATAGTTCAGTCCGCGGCTTTCTTCGTTCCCACGGTTTGTAACGTGGCCGCATTCTACCCGTTTCAGACAGCGTAATTCATTTATACTAAAATGCTAATCTAGTATCGTGGAAGTCATTATCGTTGTTGCTTTCGTACTATTTGCTTTTACTCATTTCGATACTGTTATTGCCTTAATTGCGTTTTGCGCTGATCAAGAGTATGGAAGCAGTGAAGTGTTTCTCGGTCACTATCTCGGATTCGCTATTGGACTCCTCCTCGCCGTGATTGGCGGACTCCTTTTCAATGAACTACTTCACTCGTGGGTACATCTTCTCGGGATCATACCGCTCACCCTTGGCGTCTTGAGCATTTTACACCGTCTCCCTGAGACCAATCTCATCCATAGACGGGCGAGCGGCTACGGTGGTCGTATCGGAGTCGTTGCCGCTACGGGAATCGGTCTCAGCGGAGAAAATTTGGCCGTTTTTATCCCGTTCTTCGCCACACTCGGTCTGTTGGAGGTCATCGTTATTTTCATCCTCTACGCTATCGGTGGTGGTGTACTGTATCTCGTTGCGTCGACTGTCGTGCGATACACGTTCAGCGTTGTGCATCTCTCTTGGATCGATCGATGGCTGGTCCCAATCGTTCTCATCGTTACCGGTGTCTTCATTATGGGATCCGGTGTTCTGGGATGAGAACGGAGAGCCTAATCGCTACAGCCACGGACGCCCTCGTTGTACCGATGATTACGTGTATCAAAAGAGGGTACTGAGGCACGTAATCTGCTGTCGAAACATACGTGAGGTCGATTATACTAACGGGTGGTCACTTACGGAGCGAACGAGCTTGTACGACCCCGGGGCAATCGACATCGATTCGATCTCCGATCTGCACGACTTCGATCGTTCGCGGATACGCAAACGAACTGGCGTGCTCGTGAAGGGCCGTCGGCATCGCATTAACCCCGCGCCACATATCATAATGCGACGGAACGAGTCGATTGACTTCTAACTGGTTTGCCGCCTCGATAATCTGATTTTCATCCATATACCATCGTGTCGGTCTGGTTTCGTCGTCTTCGGGGTAGTAGATGTTACCCACGGTACCGAACGCAAACGCGCCAACATCGACGTCGAACATCTCCGCTACATCTTCGAATGCATCGGATGGTCGGCTATCACCGCCATGGAAGAACGTTCCCGACTCGTGTTCAAAGAGATAGCTCACCGGTTCGATTGCGTCGGGATCGTTGGCTGGCAATACGTGGACGGTAACGTCGCCGATGTCGAACGATTCTCCTTCCGAGATCGTTTGGCGGTTCTCAGATGGTGCCTGTAGATCTCCCTCGTAGTCTGACTCCTCGTAGGAGGCCTGCGGTGCGTAGAGATCGGCATCGAGGTCGTTCACGAGTGGTGCATACGATGGCGGATGCATATGATCGATATGCTCGTGGGTGACAACGACGGCATCACAAACGGTCGCATCGGCTGGATCCATCGGGACAGGAATCATTCGGACGATGTTCGGTGGATCACCGTCGCCGAAGTACGGATCAATGTAGATAGTCGCCTCTGGCGACCGCACTACGAATGCGTTACAGCCGAGATACCAGATCGACAGGCAGTCACAGTTCGTCGCCTCGATTTCCGAGCGGACGAGCCAGTCGTCCCAGGTTGAGTGTATCATATCTCTCCATAGTCAACAGCAATTATAAATATCGGGGTTGTTGTCCTATCAAATTTGGACGGTGCTCACGGCCAACGCCATCCACCGATATTCGTTACTGGTCGTAGCGTGGTAGTGATGCAGAGGCCTGCACGAGGAGGGTGTCCACTTTAGCGTGAAGCCGAGCTATAGTAGCCACTGCAAGTCATTGCACACCTGACCGCCAGACGTGTCGGCGATCAGTGTGTAAACCGTTGCAGTTGTTACTATGGGGTAAGTTAGTGCACTACAGATGCTCGATGCATGATTCTGAAGACTCGTCAGCAGGAAGTATTTTGATATGAGGATAAGCCAGGCCTGGATTCTATTCGTCTTGGTAGCTCCTTCTCATATATCTGTGGACACATACGAGAAGCTCCCCTCAAATACCTATCACTAATATCTCTTCTAAAAGGAATACTTTTTTATAGTATTGGGGCAGCCTTGGGCTAGCACATGAGAACGTCTGACAATGGTGAGAAGACAATCAGCCTGATTCACACGCGTCGATCGTTCCTTGCTGCAGGTGGGGCTGGGGCTGCAACGGCGATCGCTGGGTGTACAAACGGTGAAGGTATTAGACGAAGAGGACGAAGAGGAGACTGACGTTGACCGGGCGTATTTGCGGATGGTCGTCGACTCCGTGAGTTCGATGGATCCGGTGGTCATCCAACTCGACAGCGTCGGCGAATACAACATCTACGAGCGTCTTGTCGAACACGTCCACGGTTCACTTCCCGTAGAAGGAGTTCTCGCAGAAGACTGGTCCATCGAAGAGAACGGCCGTATCTACGAGTTCGACCTGAAAGAGGGCGTCCAGTTCCATGACGGAAGAGAGGTGACTGCCGACGATTTCGTATACTCGTGGCGCCGGATGGCAGAATCACCGGATACGCGGAATGCCGACGACCTCTTCGACACGTTCGAGATCGAACAGGAGCGTGACGACGACGGCGAACTCGTCCCTGACTCCCTCGGCGTCGAGGCGGTCGACAATTACACGCTCAGAGTCGAACTCACTCGGTCGTTCTACATGGCGCTCGATCAGTTGGCGAGCATCTCGTTCGCCGTGACACCCGAAGGAGTCGTCGGTGACATTTAGGGGTACGACGGCGAGATAGACCAAAACGAGTTCGGGACCGAGAACCCGATCGGGACCGGTCCGTTCCAGTTGGAAAAATGGGAGCAGGGGAGCCACCTCTCTATCGAGCGGTTCGACGACTATCACGGAGATGTCCCAGAGATTGATGATGTCCACTGGTCGATCATGGACGACTCGAACGCGCGGTTGAACCGGAACCTCGACGTATTCACGATGCAACCGTCCCAGTTCGATCCGGGTCTGCTCGACATCGATGAGATCGACGACGACGGAGGGGAGTTCGGTACGTACGGGCCGCTCGACAACGACGAGACCGTTCAGTACATGTCGTTTGAGGTGCTGGTTTCGTACTATATTGTCTTTAACACCGCAAACACCGACGACAGTCCCACGCCTGTACAAACACCGTCGTCAAGGACTAGATTTTTGCCGTCGTCATCTAGATTCTTGTCATGTTCTGTCTCTGTGCCCTCGTCGAACGCATCTGCGACGTGTTTGTCGAGATTGCTCTCCGGTTTCTGGCCAGGAGGATCGCTCTGAACGTGGTTTATCGTACGATAGGCCACGGTTCCGGAGGAATCGACCGAGGTAATCCGGTTGATACGTAACAGCGAACTCTTCATCGAAGAGTCGGTGGATTTCCTGTGCTTTCCAAGGCCGTCTTTCCCGAAAGTGTTCTATAGTAACAACTGAAGCGAGTTACATATCGAAAGATGCCAAGCGTTCGGGCAGCGATTTCGAATCGGGGCGGACGAGAAACGCGTCACTCTCCACTTCTGTGATCGTTATAGTACTCTTTCCTCCATTACCTCGATAAATGAAGACTGATCCGGGCTCGAGGAGAGGATTTCGACCTCATCGAAGCCGGCGGCCTCGAGTTCCGTGAGTTTTTCTCGAATCTCGTCGGGATCGCTCGTTACAAGGAACTCTCCGTCCATCTCTTCGATCGGGATCTCACGGCCGGCCGCTTCGATGACGCGCGGATCGGCGATTTCTTCGTCAAATCCGATGGCGGGAGGACCGCGCCAGAAGCCTGTCGCTTCGAGCGCGCGGTCATAATCCTCGTCGTAGGAGACTAACAGCTGACGGATCCGACGGATTTCGTCTGGATCTCGATCGCCCTCTTTTGCCCCATCCTCGAGAGCAGGCACGAGCGACTTCTCATACGTATCGATGTCCCGAAGCGTAAGAAAACCGTCTGCGTATCGGCCGGCGACCCACGTCGACATCGGGCCGTTGCCAGCGACGTAGAGAGGAACTCGCTCGTTTGGCAGTGTATAGAGGTTCAGCGCGTTAGTCGACCAATACTCGCCGTCGTAGTCGACGAAGCCGCCGTCCCAGAGACGGCGGATGATTTTACACGCATCGATGAGGCGCTCACGACGCTCCGAGTACGGCGGCCACTCGTACCCAAGCGGAAACTCGTTCATCGCTTCGCCTGTTCCGAGCGCGAGGTGGACCCGTCCTTCGTACATGGAACCGAGGGTCGCAAACACCTGTGCAAGGAACCCGGGATGATAGCGGCCGATCGGCGGCGTAACACCGGTGCCAATCCGCACGTTCTCGGTGCGTTCGAGTGCCGTGCCCATCCACGGAAACGCGGCTCCGCAGTGAGCGTCGGTATGCCACCACGGGTGGATGTGGTCGCTCGTCCACACCGTATCGAACCCAGCCTGTTCGGCTCGTTCGACATGGTCAACGAGCGTGTTTGGACCATACTGCTCATGTGCAGCAAAGTATCCTACGTCCATACTAGCCATACTTCCGGAAGTTATTTAAATTTGATTGGGTCGAACGGGTGGCGGGTCAGTTTGGAACCAAAACGAACTGATCGAAGCGTGATTCGTCGGGAACCTAACGGACGGAATCGCGGGGATACTCGGGTTGTCAGTGTGCTCAGAGCGAATGAACTACTCTCATACTCTGCTGGCATATCCCACGGATAGTGTCTGACGAAGACGCACGTATTTCTCGTCCCGAGACGGCGAAGTTGGCTTTGTCTGCGTCCTGGAAGCGACACAACGGTATCTGCCTTTTACTGTCCCGTTATCCACGTATCGATCAGTATACATCGTGGCTGTCGCTGTTACACGACCGTGACGCGTGAGGACAGACAGATCACCGACCAGTCTCGACCAACGATAGTACGTTCTCTCGCGGCTTC
Organism: Natrialba swarupiae; assembly: GCF_008245225.1. Lineage (GTDB taxonomy): Archaea > Halobacteriota > Halobacteria > Halobacteriales > Natrialbaceae > Natrarchaeobius > Natrarchaeobius swarupiae. The sequence continues at coordinate 9,189 of NZ_VTAW01000048.1, read as the reverse complement.
GATGCGAAATCACGACCGTCGTCGAGATTACCCGTGTCGGCGAGTCGATACAAGGCGCCGTCTCAGTCATTGCGAAGAACGTTCAAACGAGCCTCCGTTCCACAGTTCGTCTTCACAACTCCTTTCGCATTATTCGAAACACATGGTCGCCTCCCTTTCTCACGATGCTTGTGATTAACGACCACGAGAAACAATCGCATAATGTCGAAAATTTGCGGTAGCTAAGATAAATATATTACAAGTGTATGCCTGTAAACGGTGGCCTCGGGAAAGATGTGAGGTCTACCATACACATCCAGGTTCGAGTAATACGAAACCCGACTGCCCAGAAGATCTTCGCTTTCGGTTGGGCAATACCGCTACACGACGTACCAGCGTCATTTTATTGTATCATCTCCGTGTCAAACTCGGAACCGTTTATATTAGGCAACGAGAATGGCAGTGTAACTATAGGAGACGGCGTAACGTAGGAACGAGGACGATCGATGCAGCCCTCGCTTTTTGCCCGACGCGCTGACGTCGGCCATGGAAACGTCGGTGTGATCGGGTCATAGTGAATACGTTTTACTCGCTCTCTGGAAGGTAAAAGGAGAACAAAGAACGGATGAACGGCAGGGATTATACCTCAACGACAGTGTTCGAGAGTGTTCCGATCCCCTCAATACCCATCTCGACCAGGTCGCCTTCATGCAGAGTGAAACCGTCGTCGGGGACGAGGGAAGTCCCAGTCAGGAGAACTGAGACGTTGGAAACGATGTTGTGTTTGGTATAGTAGTCGACGAGTTCGTCGACCGACCGAACCATCTTGCTCGTACTCGTTGTTTCGTTGTAGAGCACCTCTTGGTTGCGACTGATCGTCATCCAAATCTCCAAGTCGTGGGGATCCTCGATCGAGGACGCTGAACGAACGCATGGACCGACTGCACAGCACCGGTCGTACACCTTCGCCTGAGGAAGGTACAAGGGATTGCTTCCCTCGATCGATCGGCTGCTCATGTCGTTACCGACCGTGTAGCCGATGATTTCGTCGCCCGACAGCACGACCCCCAATTCCGGCTCCGGCACGTCCCAGTCTGAATCCGCGCGGATACCGACCTGTTCGGCTGGTCCGACAGTTCGGCTCGGCGTAGCCTTGAAGAATATTTCTGGCCGGTCGCTCTCGTAGACGTCGATGTACATATCCGGCATCGAACTCTCCGTCTGACGGGCTTCCTCACTAATCCGGTAGGTCACGCCGGCTGCCCAGATTTCGCCCGACGAGACCGGTGCAGCCAGCGCCTCGTTTTCCGTTGGATGAATTTCAATTTCTGCCGCATCGTCGAGCAACTGCTCGGCGACCGCGTCGATTGGGCAATCCACGATCGAGACCGCAGAGAGGAGATCCTCGAACGTCCGAAGCCGTGAGTTTGTCGTGGTGAGGTCGTAGACCGTTTCGGACGTTTCTACTGCGAGACGAGGACGTCCGTCCCCGTATAGCTGGTAGTATCGCATGTCGGTTCCACCGACATACTCGTTCGTATTAGCTATGGCGGTTTGTTCCCTAAAAATATATAGGAATTATATACAGATGGTGAGAACTACATGTGGTGGAACGTTATCAGAGCTGTATCGACGGGAGTTTGAACGTCTCTACAACGAACGAGATATTCAAAACGAAAACCCCAACCGCTACCACTGAAACCGTTCGAGTATCAGCGGTCAAGCGCCGGAGATGCAGCTGACGCCGTCGATGCGGCCGCGAACGCCCAGATCAAGTTGCGGCCACGCCGTCCCAGTTCGCGGTGATAGAACTGCACGAGGTGGGGTCAATCCTTGCCAATCGGAAAAACGAGTTACCCACGTTGTTGACTCAAGAAGACGTGCACCCCTCCACTGAAATTGCGGTAAAGTCCAACGGGCGATCGACATCGTCTATTACTACGCGAAAAGACTCGAGACCTCGGTCCCACCGTTACAAGCGCCAGCGGCTCGCGGACGACCCCCTAAACGAAAAACGGACCCGTCGGCGACGCAGTTATCAACCACGAGAAAGTCAATGCCGTCTCCTTTACTGGATCTGGTGAGGTCGGTTACATGATCTCCGACCGGAGAAGGAATGACCGGCCGAAACCAGACCACACGTTTGGTGTTGACAGTGACCATGATCGATCTGCTGATTTCCTTACCGAGACGGTGGCAACTTTTTACCCAAGGGGCAAAATCGAATGTGTTGCGGTAACTACACTCATGAGAGTGATAGTTCCAACTCGTATTCGTTCACAATTCCAAGAACGTCCTTTTTGAACTCCTCGGTAGGCCAGTCTTCTTCGGCAACGTGGGACGGAATAGTAACGCTGAACGAACCCAAGACTTGGTCTGTAGCGGTCGTCGCTGGAACCGCGAACGTACGGATACCTTCGATGTTCTCCCCGTGATTCACGGCATAGCCCTTCTCTCGAACGTCTGCTAACTCATCGTACAACTCATCACGATCGGTGATGGTGCTCGGTGTCGTCTCCGGAAGGCCCCACTTGTTCAGGATCGCTTCCCGGTACTCGTCATCAAAGTGTGCCAGAATCGCCTTTCCTGTCGCCGTGTTATGCATGTACTGTCGGTTCCCCACCTTTTCGTGTTCCCATTCCGCTTGATTGCCAGAGTATATGTGGAGAAACACCCCCTTCCCGTGTTCTTCGACGACGAAGTTCGAACGCCAGTCTAACTTTTCACCCAACCTGATTGTATACTCTTCCGCGATCATGTATTCATCTTTCCAGTTTTTCGCGTCCCGTCCAACCTGGGCAAACTTCAGGGCAGGATAATAGACGTTGTCCTCCTTAATCAGGTACCCCATATCATACAATGTAGACAAGTGCTCGTGAGCGGTGCCAATCGAGACGTTGACCTCGTTAGCGGCCTCTGTCACATTCGCTCCATCAAGATCAATCAAAGACTCGATAATCTCGAACGAAGTCTCCGTAGTTTTCTTCTTTCTTCCTTTGGTCTCTTTCATGTCTACAGGTATTGTGACTCGTCACCATATTATTTTCGTATTATCCGAATCTCACCTCGCAAAGAGTTGTTCGGGCTGGAGCGACGCCGAAACCCTCGTGTCCAACACGGTTGTCTCTGTTGAAACGGGTTACAAACCGATCTGAAAGACCTGTCGCAGGGGAGTGTTTGCTTTCAGTGACGGGAATACGATGCTTCGTTCCGTCGTGGACAGTTCGACACTCACCGGACAATTTGAATGGATCTCGAACCCACAGTCGCGGGTGCGGAAGAACCACTACATCGCAGGGGTAACTATCTGATAGGGTGGGAAGATAGTAAGTGGTAGCGAGAAGTGGTCATGTAACTCGCCGACCTGATCAGAGAGAGTCTAAACGTGAATTGTGATAAGGGTCGGGAGAACGAGGGCATCCCGGACACCCTGACGGATATTGGGTTGTGCCCGCCGTCGGTGGAATTATCACCTCGAGATGTCGATTCAGTGTTCGAGTTGCTTGGTCGTGACCCAATGTTATTTGTCTTCACCCCGCTAGGTCAGTAGTACGGATCATCAGACATGACTACAGATATCGTTCTCGACTGTGACCCAGGGCACGATGATGCAATCGCGGCGCTGCTCGCGTTGACAGCCCCCGAACTGTCAGTTCGAGCTGTCACGACGGTTGCGGGTAATCAGACGGTCGCGAAGACAACCCAGAACGCGAGACAAGTGTTGACGTTAGCCGATCGAACGGACGTCCCCATCGCGCGGGGCATGACGGAACCAATGGTACGCGACCCGATGTTCGCCGAGGACGTTCACGGGGAATCGGGTCTCGACGGCCCTGCCCTCCCGGATCCGGCAGTAAACACGGCTGACGAGGACGCGGTCGAACTCATTGCACGGACGGCCAAGGAGGTCGGCGCCATCACTTTGGTACCGACTGGTCCTCTTACAAACGTTGGGATGTTGTTGAAGCGCTACCCAGACATTGAGCAGTACATCAACGAGATTGTGTTGATGGGCGGAGCAGTTGGGATCGGAAACTATACACCCGCCGCCGAATTCAATATCCTCGTCGATCCGGAAGCCGCTGACATTGTATTCACGTCGGACGTCCCGGTCACTATGGTCGGTCTCGATGTGACTCGTTCGGCCAGAATCCGAACTGATGAGTTCGATCGATTCAGAAAACTGGGGACCGAGGTTGGTGAAACAGTTGCAGGATGGCTCGATTTCTTCCATCGCTTCCATGAGGACCGCTTTGGATGGGACGGAGTCCCAATCCACGATGCCTGTGCCGTCGCCGAGCTCATAGATGAGAGTATCGTCGAGACGGAGAAGATGCACGTCGCCGTCGAAACGTCGGGGAACCATACCAGCGGGCGAACGGTCTGTGACCGATACGGCGTGCTTGAGTCAGAACCCAACACCGATGTCGGCGTCGGTATTGACCGCGACGCGTTCGTCGATTTGCTTGTCGAAGCAGTCGCGAGATACTAACTGACAGCCACTATTGCCGAATTTTCTCCGGCGTTCGTCTTCTTGAAGGGGTAGTTTTATGTACTACAGGACGACGATTAATAGAGTATCAAATGTTTGAGGACCAGAGCGTCCTACTAGGGGCGATATTGGCATCAATAGCTTCGTTGATGTTTGCTTTCCAGTACATTTTCGTCCGCCAAGGAACTCAAAAGGGGACTGTGTCAGACATTATCTGGATTTCGTTACTGAGTAATGTCGTCATCTTGGTACCGCCAGCTTTACTCCTGTATGATTTTTCGATGACAATCATGTCGGTTCTCGCCTTTATGGGTGCAGGGCTGTCCGGATCGCTATTCGCCCGGATCTGCATGTTTACGAGCATCAAGCGCCTCGGTGCGAGCCGTACTTCCCCCATCGTTGCATCGAACGCACTCTTCGCGACTGTGCTTGCGGTACTTGTGCTGGACGAATCGTTGACCCTCGTTCACCTCTTCGGGGTGATTCTAATAGTGGCTGGGGTCACTCTAATTTCGTATGACACTGCAGAGGGAAAGCGCGTCAATCTCACACGGCGCGAACTGGCAATACTGTTTTTCGTTCCCATTCTTGCCGCAGTGTTTCTTGGAATAGAACCGATCTTTATTTCTCTCGCACTAGAGGCTGGTGGATCGATCATCCCGGGTACCGCGATTGTCGTTACGACAGCGTTCGTTGGGTTCACAGCTTATACGGGGGGAACCACCGGATTACCTTCACCGTCGCTCGTTCGGAAGCCATATTTTAAATGGTACATCGCGGCCGGTGTCGCTACCACGTTCGGCCTTCTGGCTGCTTTTAGTGCCATCCAAATAGCTCCAGTTGCCATTGCAGTTCCGCTCATACAGACATCGCCGCTTTTAGTCATCGTTCTGTCGATGCTGTTCTTGTCGTCGAAACTCGAGAAGGTAACACCCGTTGTCTTGGTATCGACCGTGATCATAATCGTCGGCGCGACTATTGTTACTCTCGTAGGGTAAGATCAGTCGATCACATCGACAGCCGCACTGTCTTGTCCAGTAGGCACTGACCCTGCTTGAACTGTGCTTGGTCTGTCTCGAAGAGATGGTAGCGATGGGCTTCGGCCTGGATAGTCGCTGTCGGCGGCGGATCGCCGCCGACGCGACAGTGTCGCCACTCACGACCGCTGCCCCAATTCAGGGACAGCTACCGGAAGAACCGGTCGTCGAGTGGTTGATTCGCTGGGACAGCTCTGCGCACGCCGAGGGCTGTCCAGGCAGCACGAACGATCATCTCACAGAACTCCGTGAACGACCACTCCCAGAGGCGGCGCCCCCCACGGCGGGGCGCCGCCAGAAGACTTCGCATCCGATCTGGCCGTAACGATGTGGGCCGAGTTCGACGAGTCGCCCACACGAGACGAACCGACTCCCGAAATAACCGACCTGAACACCATCGTCATCGACGGCAACTTCCCGTGGACGCTCGTCACCGTCGAAACCGACCAGGGCGTGACGGGCATCGGCGAGGCCTATCCGTCCCCAGGCGTCCACGAAGTGATCACGGACTACCTCCGCCCAGTGCTCGTCGGAGAGAATCCACTCGACGTCGAACGACTGTACTACCTGATGCGCGAGAGTCTCTCTGGTCGCGGCTCGCAATGGGGAATCGGAACGATCGGAATCAGTGGCGTCGAGATCGCTCTGTGGGACGTCGCCGGAAAGATTCTCGATCAGCCGATCTACCAGCTTCTGGGCGGCAAGCTGCGCGAGGAGGTCAAAGTATACGCCGACTGCCACGCCGGCGAGGCGATGGTTTCCTCGGCCCAGGACGGACAAGAAGAGGGGACGTACCAGCCCGAAGCTTACGCGCAAGCCGCGCGAATGGCCGTCGACGACGGATTCGACATGGTCAAGTTCGATCTCGACGTGCCGTCCGGCCGTGAGGTCGATACACTCTCGCGGCACTTTGATCCCGTCGAGATCGAGCACAAACGGTCGATCGTCGAGGCCGTGACCGACGAAATCGGATCCGATGCCGAGGTTGCCGTGGACTTACACTGGAACTTCAGCCCCGAAACCGCTGGGCGAATCTGTCGTGCGATCGAACCGTACGATCTCGCGTGGGTCGAGGATCCACTACCGCCGGAGAACACCGACGCGATGCGCGAACTCAAACGCTCCGTGGACGTGACGTTGCTGACTGGCGAAAACCGCTACGGACGTCACGGGTTCCGCGACCTGATCGAAACTCAGGCTGTCGACTTCCTCGCCCCGGACGTCCCGAAAACCGGCGGGATCGCCGAGACGAAGAAAATCGCTGACATGGCCGAAACGTACTACCAGGCGCTCGTCCCCCACAACATCGGCAGTCCCGTCGCGACTGTCGCAACCGCACACGTCGGTGCGACCGTTCCGAACTTTATCGCTCTCGAGTACCACGCCCGCGAAGTACCGTGGTGGGAAGACCTGGTCGCCCGGGACGACCCACTCGTCCGAAACGGTCGCCTTGAACTCCCCGACGGGCCGGGCCTCGGAATCGAGCTCGACTGGGACGTCGTCGCGGAACATCGGAAGGACGGATAACACGTCGACCATCGCCGTTTTCTCGATTCGATTGGGGGTATGTTCCGTTCGGTAGACAGCAACCCAAGATCCAAAGCAGGTAGCTCAATCACCGTCACCGCTGCGGGTAGACCATCGCCTTCAGCCCGTCGCCGTCCGCCAGCCGATCGAACGCACGGCCGAGTTCTTCGATTCGATACTCGTCGGTGACGAGGGGGTCGACGACGACGCCGTCGTGGCGCAAAAGGGCGACTGCGCGCACGAACGAATCGGGCGTCAGCGAGTACGTTCCCTGGAGTCGTCGCTCGTCGTGGAAGAGATCGAACGCCGAGAGTTCGGCGTCCTCCGGTGGGACGCCGAAAACGAGCGTCGTTCCACCCCGGCTCGTCACCTTGCGAGCCTGTTGAGTCGTTCGGCGACGACCGGCGGCTTCGATCGCGGCATCGACTCGACCGACCGACTCCGAGATCGCCGCTTGCGGATCGTCGTTCGTAGGATCGGTCGTCTGGTCCGCACCGACCTCGAGGGCGAGTGTCCGACGGTCGTCGATCAGCTCGGAGACGACGATCGGGGCGACACCGTAGACGCGTAACGTCTGTACGAGCAACAATCCGATCGGCCCCGCGCCGATCACCGCAACGGCGTCGCCGGGGGTTACATCGAGCCGATCGACAGCGTGGACACAACAGCCAAGCGGCTCCGCAAACGCAGCGATCGTCGGCGAGAGGTCGCCGATCGGTTCGACGTTCGTGGCCGGAGCGACGACGTACTCTGCGAACGCGCCATTCGACGGTGGACGGCCCAGCTCCGCCGATCGACGTCAGATCTTCACAGAGGTTCGCTCGGCCCTGTGTACACCGCCGACACTCGTAACACGGGACCGACGGATTCACCGCGACGCAGTCGCCGATCTGGAGTCAATCTACGTCGTCACCGACCGCGACGATCTCGCCCGCGGTCTCGTGTCCCAGCACGCGGGGGTGCTTGACGTCGAACGCGCCGCAATATGCGTGGTAATCCGTCGGGCAGACACCACATGCGTCGACCCGGACGAGGACGTCCAACGGGCCGGGTACAGGACGATCCCGCTCTCGAACGTCGATGGTTTCGGTGGCATCTGTTCTAGTTTAACAGACCGGGGTATCCAGAGACGTCGAGCTAGAACCGTCAGTAACTAGGAATGTGGGAATCCGGTAGAGAGTGTGTATACCCTACCGGATTCAGTAGTTGTGAACCGCATCCAAAGAGCATTTCCATCCGATGAGTTGCGCGAGCGTGCTCGCGCAACGAATCTCATCCAGCGAGAGCGGAATCTCGACGTCGTCGCGCTGTTTTACACGCTTTCACTCGGCTTTGCCGCCGGATCTGATCGATCCATTCAGGCGTTTCTCGAACGCTACGTCGAAATGGCTGACTGTGACGAACTCTCGTATGCGACGTTTCACGGCTGGTTCAAACCGGAGTTCGTCGCACTCCTTCGAGAGATTCTCGATGACGCCATCGAGAATCTCGACACGGGCCAAACCGAGCTTACCGGACGTCTCGAACGGAGTGACCAGCGAAACAGCTGAACCCCTTGATCAACGGCAACTCGATACTCAAGCGAAACACGGCTGAACGAGCCCTGGGATAGGGTCAGAACATACGCAGACCACTCATTTCGAGACGTCCTCATCGTTGACGCTACTATCATCTCGCTCTATCAAGACGCCAGAGATGTCTACGCACTCGATGATGACCGAGCCGGGGCGAAACACCATCTCACCGAATCGCTCTCGACGGGGCTTCCGACGCGATTCCAGACAACCGACGCGAGCACCCACGAACGGAGCCAGCTACCCACCGGCGAGTGGGTAGCTGGCGCCCTCATCCTGTTCGATCTCGGCTACTACGATTTCTGGCTGTTCGACCGCATTGACGCCAATGGCGGCTGGTTCGTCTCGCGCGTCAAAGCGAACGCAGACTTCGAAATCGTCGAAGAACTCCGGACGTGGCGCGGGAACAGCATTCCGCTAGAAGGCCAGTCGCTGCAGGCCGTCCTCGACGACCTGCAGCGACAGGAAATTGACGTACAGATCACGCTCTCGTTCGACCGCAAGAGCGTGTCATAGAAACGTTCTCAACGAAGGCAGCAGGGTGTGGAAACTGTGTCCAGCAGCGCCACAACCCTGCAAG
>NZ_VTAW01000047.1 GCF_008245225.1 Natrialba swarupiae | reverse complement strand
TTAAAGTGACTATTCCTGATAGTAGTGACCACACTGTGATAGGTCGGAGCTAATTTCGAAACCGTGCAACGGGCTATAACCAGAAAGAAACTACTCGCAATCAGAGACCATGACACGAACACGATGGAATCAGTACACGACCTGTTACTACCGGTCTCGTAGTGATACTGCCGGACGGTGGCCACTGAAGGACGTTCACCGGGCCGGAACAACGGATGCTCACGATAGCCGGCAGTACGAGCAGGGACCGCTGTGGCAGCAACGACCGCCGAGCGACCGGATAGCCACAACGGACAGTCCCGGGCGGGGTGATGCCAAGCGATGACGAGCGATTTGCAGCGTGATCTGGGCCTCCCAGCGACGACGGCGATCGCGATCGGTGCGATGGTCGGGAGCGGCATCTTTATTCTCCCTGGGATCGCGTATGCGTCGGCCGGCCCGGCAGTGGTCGTCGCCTATCTGGTCGCAGGATTGCTCGTGTTGCCGGCAGCGTTGTCGGCGTCGGAGATGGCGACGGCGATGCCGGAAGACGGCGGCTCGTACGTCTACGTCGAGCGGGGGATGGGACCGTTACTCGGGACGATCGCTGGTATCGGGAACTGGTTCATGCTCTCGTTTAAGGGCGCACTCGCGTTGATCGGTGGCATCCCGTATCTCGTCTACGTCGCACCTGGACTCGCGGAGTACATCCTCCCGATCGCACTCGGTCTGGCGCTGCTGTTTACGATCCTGAACGTCGTCAGCACGAAAAGCACCGGGAGCCTTCAGTTCGTGATCGTGGGCGTGATGGTGCTGGCAATGGGGTACTTCGTAGTCGGCGGCGTTCCAGATGTGACGCCGTCACAGACTGCTGGTTCGTTCGATCTCGCGTCCGAGGGAATCCTCGCGGCGACGGGGCTGGTGTTCGTCTCCTACGCCGGGGTGATCAAGGTCGCTGCGGTCGCCGAAGAGGTCAAAGACCCCGGAACGACGATTCCGCGAGCGATGATCGGTTCGCTGCTGGTAACGACCGCCCTCTACGTGCTGATCGTCTACGTCGCCATCGGTGTCGCACCCGACCTCTCGCCCGGTGGCGGGTTCGTTCCCGAGGGTGGTGAAGAGGTCGCGTCGATCGCGTACGCGGCCGAGGCTGCCCTGGGCGAGTTTGGTGCGGTGATAATCGTTATCGCGGCGCTGCTAGCACTGGCATCGACGGCGAATGCAGGCCTGCTGTCGGCCTCGCGATTCCCGTTCGCGATGGCCCGCGACGGCCTCGTTCCCGAACGATTCGAACACCTTCACGACCGATTCAAGACCCCCGCATTCGCGGTCGCCGTCACTGGCGGCGTGATGATGGTGATGATCGCGACGCTGCCGATCGAACAGGTCGCGAAGTTCGGGTCGGCGTTCCAGATCCTCGTGTTCATCCTCGTGAATCTGGCCGTCGTCGGCTTCCGTGAGGGAGCTGTCGACGACTACGATCCCGAGTTCGTCGCGCCGCTGTATCCCTGGACCCAACTCGTCGGGATGGCCGGCGGCGTGATCGTCCTCACGCAGATGGGAACGATGCCGTTTCTCGGCGCAGTCGCCATCACGCTCGTCTCGGTCGCCTGGTACGTTGGCTACGCCCGACCACGGATCGGCCGGGAAGGCGCAGCACGGGCCGGCGCTCGAGAGAACGTCAGCCGAAGTGCGCTCGACCGAACGCGAGAACTGTTCGAGTCGGAGGCGGAGTACGACGTTCTCGTGGCGATTACCGATAATACGTCTCCCGATGCCAGACGTGATCTGCTTCGGATGGCGACCGACATGGGACGGCTCCGGTCGACGACGGTTTCGGTCGTGGAGTTCGTCGATGTCCCCCATCGGATGTTCGACGGCGATCACGCCGACGTGTTCGCGGACGATCCGCCCGAGTGGCTTCCCTCCGGCGGCGAGACCCCGTCGTGGTTCCCCGAGGATCACGACGTCCATCGACCGGCACGCACGTCCGGCGGAGCCACGGACCACGACCGGCGACCGGTGACGGACACGCGTATCGAGTACCGGGAGATCGACAGCGAAGATCACAACCGGGCGACCGTCGACTTCGCTACCTACGGAAACTACGATCTGATCGTTGCCGAACGCGACCGGGCACAGTTCCACCAGCGGCTGTTCGGTGGTGGTACCGACTGGCTACTCGAGAACGCACCCTGTGACGTGCTGCTGGTCGACGACGACGGCTTCGACGGCGCGGGAGAGATCGCCGTCGTCGCCAACCGCGGGGCCTACGATCCGCTGAAGCTACTGTTCGCCGACGCGGTCGCCGAGGAGACTGGTGCCGATATCAATCTCCTGCAGGCGATTTCTTCGGACGCTCCGAAGACCCATCGAGAGACGATCGAGCAGTATCACGAGGAACTGATCTCCATACTGACGGTACCGGCCCGGTCGACCGTCATCGAGACCGACGACGAGACCGCTGGCCTGGCTCGATTCGTCGGCGATGCCGACCTGCTCGTAACTGGCATCGACCGCACCGGAGTGAGCGCACGGCTCCTCGGGCGGCCGGGTAACCGACTCGTCGAACGCGTCGACACGACTGCCGTCATGGTCCAGACCCACGACGGCCGCCGTCCCGGCCTCCTCCAGCGGCTGTTGATGAACCACCTGTTCAACTGACTACCACCGTCTCCCTTGTGGGTTCTCTGCCACGGTCCGAATTGATATCTGACTCAGCCTGAAGGTAACAGTTCGTATGCCTCCTGCATAATCCCCTATCGAACGGCAATTACAGGCAGCACAGTGAGCAAAGCTCCGGTTTAGATAGTCGGACCAGAACAAACAATCAGCCCCCGACGATACTACTATTCATGGGGGATTCTAACGAGACAGTTGAGGTCAGCCTGCGAGAGGAGAACAGAAACCCGAAACCGAGTATCGTAACTACCGAAGCGATTGCAACGTTTGAAGAGGTTGAACCAGAATCTCTTCCAATGACTCGTGGTATTAGATTATACGACCACATTGATCCTGAGGCCCTCGATAAACTAGTTTCCGGCGATGTGGACGTTTCTATTTGCTTCGGTATTGAAGGTTATCAGGTGAAAATAACAAACTCCAAATTAACAGTCGAGGAGGCTTAAGGTTCGTAACTGATTGATGAGTAGTTCGTAGATGTAGTGAACGGGTAGATCGGTCTCGGGAGAGCGATAGGAACGCGATGCAAGTCTTTCTACAACACCCTCGTCCGCCTCATCAACTATCCTTCGTTCGCAGGTAGTGCAGGTGGCGGTTGCAGTCGGCGTACCCGGAACCCGAGTCGATCAGGCGGTTCGTCCCGGTGGAACGAGGAGGACGTTCCCGTCTGCGTTCGCGATGACCGATTCGGAGACGCTCCCAAGCAGCAGTCGCCGGAGCCGACTCCTGCCACGCGAGCCGAGCAACGTCGTCGTCGGTTCGTACTCGGTCTCGGCCGCGAGGATTTCGTCTACGGGATCACCGTATCGAACGTCCGTGGTGGCGTCGACACCCCACTCCTCGAGTCGATCAGCCAGCTCGGTGAGTCGCTGCTCGGGACCGTTGTCCCCGTCGGGACCTGGACTGGTTTCCGTCTGGACGTGGACGAGCGTCGCCTCCTGGGTCGCATAGCGGAGATAGGAGAACGCCTCGAAGGCGCGGTCTGCGTTCTCGGAGAAGTCCGTCACGTACAGCGTTCGTTCGAACAGATGTTTCTCGACGAGTTGTGGATCATCGACCCCGCGTTCGATTCGATTGACGAGCAACGGCACGACCGTCGTCCGTGCGAGGTTCCGCGTCGTCGAGCCGATGAGTCGGTTCTCGAGTGGACTCTTCCCACGTGACCCGACGATCGACAGGTCGGCCCCGATCGATTCCGCGATGCCGTTGATCCGACGATAGGGTGTCCCACGGACGACGTGGGTTTCGACACCGAGTCCGGCCGCTTCGATCTCCTGTTGATAGCGCTCGAGTGTTCGTCGCCGCCGCTTCAGGTGATCGATTCCGGGCGTTCCGGCGTGGACGTTGTCCGGGACGGCCGTGACGAGGTGGAGTTCATCGATGCCGATTCGGCCGAGACAGTCGAGACACGTTTCGGTTTCGATCGCGGCTTCACCGGCTGCAGACAGATCTGTCGCATAGATCGCCCTCATATGCACAAGTTCGAGGCCCTCTCCATCTATTTCTGCTGGTTCCATTATCTAAAGCGATCGGCCCCGAGACGAGATACAACCAATATTTTCTGCTACCGGACTCGTCGCTTGCTGCGGGTCGAAAATCGTCCCAGTCGATTCCTTTAGGTGTCGCGACGACCAATCCGTAAACGGGATGATCACCACCGTCACGGCTGCCGACCAGCCGGACCGACCGTCACGAGCGACGCCGAATTGGATCAAGGCAGTTCGGCGGGCCGGCTGTCCAGGACGATGAGGACCGATCGTCTTCGCGAGTTCACCTTCACGCTGACGTACGACGAAGGCGAAGACCCGGTGGCAGACGTGTTCCACAGCCACCCGAATCTCGAGGCACTGACGATCGACGTCACGACCGGTCGGACATCGTTCGTGCGACTCGTCCAGCTCAGGGGCCCACCGGACGTGGCCGACCGCCTTCAGACGATCCTCGAGGACCGTGACTATCTCCCCCGAGCGATCGGGACGGATCGGTGTTGTGGAACGAGTACATCTTATCGCCTCGAGTGTGCGCCGAGACAGCGACTGATATACGCCTACGTCGAAGACGTCTGTGATTGTCAGTCAGTCTACAATATCGTCTCGGAACACCTCCAGCGGGGAACGATCATCGAACGGCGACAACACGATGGTCGGGAACGGTGGCGGCTCTTGATGCGGTCCGACGAAGCAGTCGGTGAGCTGTTCGAACACATCGAAACGGCCTGCAGGGACGGCGTCACTGTCGAGGCTGGACAGCTCGGGGAAGCGACCGAGTGGCACGGAGACGCGTTCGTCGACGACGAACTGACCGGATCGCAACGAGAGGCAGTCTCACAGGCGGCTGCACGCGGGTACTACGAACGGCCCCGTGAAGTTACGGTCGCGGAGCTTTCGGCCGAACTCGACGTCCCGAAGTCGACGCTCTCCTATCGACTCCGGATGGCCGAGTCGAAACTCGTCAAGCGATATCTGGGCCGATATACTGATCCCGAGAGCGTCGGCGGTCCGGGGAACTGACGGCGTCTTCGCGACCACACATGGAGCGGGTGCCGAACCTCTATTGGAGTCATCGTAGCTGCCCCAGCAAGTAGACAGACCGCGAAGGACGGCCTATGGAGTTTCGCCACCAACGCTTTCGAACGACCTGCCCTGGTCTCGTATGTGAGCAGTGTCGTCACGTCCTCGTACATATCCCAACACGGTTGTTAAAATTCGCGACTTATATTTGTGGTTTGGCTATCGAAAGCTCGATTCACTTCAACAATTGGCGTAGTTTGACCATCGAAACTTGGATATAGACGAAGAATTGCTTACCCGGCTGAACCCCCTACTCACGCATATCGGGTGACACCATATGCACGCTAGCCAACCGACGTCGGCAACCGACGCCGTACTTGCGGTTTTGACGACCGAAATCTGGCCGATACTGGCGTTTCTCACGCCAGAACTAGCCAGTCGAATCCAGTTCGGCTGGACGATTACGATCCACATTATCTTCGCTGCACTCTCGGTCGGACTCGCACCGTTTCTCGTCTATTTCACCGTCCAGGAAGTTCGGACTGGGGAGCAACGATACGCGCGTCTCAGGAAGTTTTGGACGAAGATTTTCGCGATCGGGTTCATTATGGGGACCGTCACCGGCATCCCGATGGGCTTTATGTTCGGGACGAACTTCGGGGCGTTCTCGAAGACCGCCGGGGAACTCATCGGCGGCCCGCTTTCCTTCGAGGCCAAGATGGCGTTCATGATGGAGGCCGTCTTCCTCGGCGTGTTGCTGTTCGGTCGTGAACGCGTTTCCGGCTGGTTCTACGCACTCTCGTCGTTCATGGTCGCACTTGGAGCGTGGCTCTCGGCGTTCTGGATCCTCGTCGTCAACTCCTGGATGCAGACACCCCAGGGGTACGAGGTCGTGATGGAAGATGGCATCCCGATCGCCCAGCTTACCGATCCGATGGCGGCGTTTTTCAATCCTCGCTTCCCCTGGATGTACGTTCACATGCAAAACGCCGCGGTCATCTCGGTGACGCTGCTGATCGCGGGAATGGCTGCCTACTTCGTCTGGAAGAACCGTGACAGCGACGTCTGGAAGACGGCCCTTCGAGCGACCGTCGTCGTCTTGCTCGTGACGTCGGCGTTCCAGGCCGTCCACGGGGACATGTACGGCCGCCACGTCGCCGAAACTCAGCCACACAAGTTCGCGGCGATGGAGGCCCACTACGAGACCGGACAGGCCGATCTCCACCTGATCGCGATTCCAACCGAACTCGAGTCGATTACCGACCCGCGGGCGGACAACCTCTATACGATCAGTATCCCACAACTGGCGTCGTTCCTGGCGGAAGGTGATCCGACCGCCGAGATCACCGGACTCAACGACTTCGAGTACGAGTCACCGCCTGTCGCGTGGGTGTTCTGGTCGTTCCGGATCATGGTCGGACTCGGCTTCTGGTTCATCGCGCTCGGGGCCTGGGGAACCTACCGACTCTGGCGCGGCGGTCTCGCCGACGATGATCGGCTCCTGAAGGCGCTGATGGTCTCGTCGCCACTAGGATTCGTCGCCCTGATCACCGGCTGGTACGTCGCCGAGATCGGTCGCCAGCCCTGGATCATCCAGGACGTGCTTACGACCGCGGAGGGTGTCTCGCCGCCAGTCTCCGGGACCGAGGCGACGCTGACACTGATCGCGTTCGTGATCGGCTACGTACTGCTGTTCGGCGTCTTCCTGCACGTCCTGAGACGGATTATCGACGAGGAAGCGTCCCGCCACGAGGTCGGAATCGAAGAGGACGAGCAGCCCGACTCGCCGGGGGTGATCGCCGATGACTGAGATCTTCTCCGACTCGGCGTACATGATCGAGTCGTTGCCGGAGGTGTGGTTCGGACTGGTCGTCTTCGCGCTCGGCGTGTATCTCCTGCTGGACGGCTTCGACTTCGGGCTTGGCATCCTGTTCGCCGAGGCCGACGAGTCGGATCGAGAAGTACTGCTCGCGGCTTTCGGCCCGCTGTGGAAAGCCAACGAAGTCTGGCTCGTTCTGTTCGGGACGGTGCTGTTTGCCGGCTTTCCCGCAGTCTACGCCAACATCCTGTCGCGTCACTATCTGCTGGTCTTTGCGATATTGTTTGCCCTTTCCCTGCGCGGACTGGGATCGAAACTCCGGGAGGAACGCGACGACGAGGAGTGGATCCGCTTCTGGAATGTCTGTTTCGTCGCCGGGAGCGTCGCCTCGCCCTTCTTACTCGGCGTATTCGTCGCGAGTTGGGTGCTCGGCGAGCCGTCAGCGATTGCGATCGGACCGCTCGTCGTCGGGGCGACAGTCGTCGCGCTCTCGATCGTTCTCGGTGCAGCGTTTCTCGGCGTCAAGACGCGGGGAAAACTCCGTGATCACGTCACGCAACGTGGGCGTCAGGCCACGGGGGTGTACGTCGGAATGTTCGTACTGACGGCGATCACGCTGTTCGTCCGGTATCCCGGCTTACACGACGTGTTGCTGTCGGCGTCGACCGCGGGGATCGTCGTCGCCACGATCGCATCCGCGATCGGCTCCGTCCTCGCCGCGTCCCGCGAACGCTACCACGGGACGTTTCTCGGAGCGGCGGGACTCGCAGCTGCGTTTGTTGTCTTCGTTGGAACCCTGCTTTACCCCGCGATCGATCCCGCAGCCGGGCTGTCGATCCGTGACGCCGTCGTCTCTCCACTCCCACTCAACATGACGACCATCTTTGCAGCCATCTTCTTGCCGATCATCGTCGGTTACTTCCTGTTTCTCTACTCCCTGTTTAGCGGACCGGCGACGCCCGAACAGAGTTACAGCTGACCCGATTCGAACCCGATCGAATCCGCGTTCGGACGAAAAACGGTTCGTAGCCGTCTCGGAGCTCCGGGAGACATTCGTCGAACACGTCCGTGCATGAACCGATAGTTTCTTTTTCAACAGCTTCTCTGAGGACGATCGTAACGGGTGTCAGCTGTATAGAGGTTTGTAGAATTTGAGATCCCGAAGTTGTGGTGCTACGACCCTCATTTTATATAGCGCTATAGGATTTAGCCTCTCGTCTTGCGGGAGCTCTCTTCGGAGTTCACAGATCCGCCAAATGCGTCAGTTAACGCCTCTCTCATCACCGTTCGTCGTCGTTTTCGGGCCTGTTCTTCCCCCAGGTAGTTCTCTACGACGACCCGCGGATCAGCACTCCCTTGCTCTTCGGCGACGTGTTCGACCTGGGCAGCGAGCGCCTGGACCGCATCGAGGTACGTTCGATACCAGAATCGACGGCCGTGCTGAGGCGTAGGAATTTCACCGCGAACGACCACGCCAGCCTCTCGAGCCAGACGCTTGAATCGATTCGTAACGGTATCCGGGGAGATGTGACCGGTTCGAGACGCCCTCGAAGGGAAGAGGTATCCACCCCAGCTATCCCGCTCGCTCAGGGAACGAAGTCGACACTCGAGATCTGTAACGCCGTACTGGAGGGTCACCGAGCCCGGGCCGTTCTTGCGGCCGTCGCCGAAGACGACCCGCGGATCGTCATCGGAGAGGACGAACTGGTCGTGATGGAGTGAAGCGACTTCGCCGCGTCGAAGCCCCCACGCACACGTTGCCAGGACGAGCAATCGGTCTTCGAGGTCCTCACAGGTACTGACGATCGATCGAACCTGGGCGGTCTCGAGCGCCGGTGGATCCCGGTTAGCCCGCTCAGGAGTGGCTCTCGTCCACTTTTCGTACACCGAGTCGCGGAAGTTCGCGACCGGGTTGTAAACTGCGACGTTTCGGACCGTCCGTAAGTACGTATAAAAGTCGTTGACGTCGCTGAGGTGGTGGAGTTTCGACTCTGGGCTATCGAGTTGTCGATCGAGTTCGTCGAAGACGGCCATCGATCGTCCGTTCTCCTCCGGTGCCGTATCACGGGTTCGCGTGCGGTCAACGAACTCCGCACGCCCGTGTAATCGTCGGTACAATCGGGCAAAGCGGGCGAGACGCGTTCGCTTGGAACGAACCGTGTGCTCGCTGAGCCCTCGCCGTCGACGAGCGGTTCGGAGAAAGCCCTCGAGTTCGTCGATCGTCGTGGCGTCCTCGATTTCCCACTGGTACTCGTCGTTAGACTCTGTACTGGAGTATCCGACGCTCTCGAGAAATTCACCGAGCGTCATCCCGTGGTGACGACGAAGTGCGTCCTGAATCCCGCCGTAACCGACTTCGAGGAGGTCCTGATACGTCGGACGTCGCTCGAGATCGTGGCCGTTTCGCCGAAGCGCCGGTTCGATCTCGACGTTCCAGAACGTTCGGAGCTCCTCGAGGGACTTGTGTGACCATCGAATTCGGTCGGAGCTCACGGTCTCACCTGCTCGAGGGCGGTGACAGTCGTTCGACTGAGTGCGAATACGCTCGTTTTCACGAGTTTCAGTATTCGTGACAGTGACTAAAACCTATCGTGTATTCTGTTGTCCCACGCAGACAACGGAAATACACCGGTGAGACACGTCTTGGCCCACAACAGAAATAAATGATATAACGCTATATCAAATTCGGTCCCCCTACTGGCACAACTTCGGGATCTCAAATTCTACAAATCACCATACAGCTGACACCCGTTACGATCGTCCTCAGAGAAGCTGTTTGAAAAAGAAACTATTCTTCGTCTTCCGAGGCAACAGCGCTCATAGCGTCCATTCCTTGCTGAATTGGATGCTCTTCGTAGAGGTCCTCGCTTCGCAGAAACCCATCTGAGAGGATGTTATCTTCCATACCGCTCTCGTAGATAATCCTCCAGCCGTGACCTGCTTCGTAGGTCACGGCTGTCACCCAGTCGTAGCCAATGAACATTGCAGTGTCCATAACCATCCCGTGTTCTGGGTCAAATTTCGTCGTCTGAGGCATTATTGACTGGATGCTCTCGTGTCGTTCGAGTGAGTCACGCTCAGTATCCTTGAGTGGGCGGTCTGGAAGCGATTCAACAAGGGATCCATCTTGAGCCATACTCCAAGTAGCTCTTGGCGCGTAAATAACCGTTCGGCGTGGGTCCAAATGTGGTACCCTAATGGGGAATCTCTCCTTCGGTTTCAGTATCTGGACTGACTGTTAATGGCATCAAACATCACTCCTGCAGTTGACGACGATGCCCCCGCTTTGGCGGGGGCGATCGTCATCCACGCCAAGAAAGTCTGTGAAACAGCTGATCATCTTTGGCGTGTACTTGGAGACGTCTCGATTCCCGTGGATGGACTAACAGACACTCGACAACAGCACAAAGTCTCGTTCGGAACCGAGTCAATGGCACGAGTCTACATCTACCAGACGATCTACGACCTCGCCCAAAGCGAGGTCGCAGATCGGCTTGAGAACCGTCCAGCACTGCTGAAACAGCTAGGGTTGAACAGGGTGCCGACTCAGCAGAATCTCTCATACGCTTGGAACCAATTCAGCGAGCAGACCAAGACCACGCTTGAGGCCGCTGCGAAGGGAATAGCTCGTGAAGCCCGTGATCACGACGTTATTTCGGAGGCACTCATTCCAATTAACCTGGATGAAAAGGAAGCGAACAACGATAAATCCGATTCAACAGTGTCTCGCGAACACGTGCGCGAGCACGGGAGTAAGGTCGTCGAACTCGCTCGCCGACACGGCTTCGCCGAGTTCGACTCCGATAGAGCTGACAACAGGGTCTGGATGAACAGATCCTTGATCTGTTCTCCAACGCGTGCCTCACGCAGGGGAGTGCTCACTTAGAAGGAGAAGCTGGCTGGTTCCTTGAGGAGAACGAGATCTGTGACGACTCGACGTTTCTCCGAGTAATCAAGCAGTTTGCGACGCCATCCGACGAGGAAGTAACGCGCTCCGTTCAGGAGTTGCAGATCGAGGATATCGTCGCGTTCACTGAACTGTACCGAGAGGCTGTGATGGCCTCGTTCAACGCGGCGACCGAAAATATCCTCGAGACGATTCGTCACGAAGATCCCTTCGACGACCGCCACGTCGTGGCGGCCGTCGACTTCACACACGTTCCCTACCACGTCTGGCCGTGGATCGACAAGGACGAGAAAATCCCGAAAGCAGAGTATCCGCCGATGGTCAGCGGGTACAAAGAAGACGGTGAAATCAAGCACGGGTATACGTTCGCGACGATCACGATCGTCGGGAACGATGTCCCAATCATCCTGGGTATC
Source organism: Natrialba swarupiae (assembly GCF_008245225.1). GTDB lineage: Archaea > Halobacteriota > Halobacteria > Halobacteriales > Natrialbaceae > Natrarchaeobius > Natrarchaeobius swarupiae. Next base: position 3,829 of record NZ_VTAW01000047.1, on the reverse strand, counting down.
GAGCCAGTCAAGGAACGCTCTGCGTGGGAACCAGAAGATGCGCCAGCCGATTCGAAGGCGGATGTGGTTGACGTACTGCTGGACAGAGTGACCAGCGAAACAGCTGAACCCCTTGATCAACGGCAACTCGATACTCAAGCGAAACACGGCTGAACGAGCCCTGGGATAGGGTCAGAACATACGCAGACCACTCCAGCCCAGCAGTACGTCGATCTCGACGAAGTGCTCCTAGACCGGGGATTCTACAGTAACGAGGTGTACGCAACGATTCACGACCGCGGGCTTGTGTACCTGACACCAGTGCCGAAGTACGAAGACGATTACGAGGCGATCGGGAAAATCAAGAGCAAAGAAGGAGTTGACGCCGCTGTCAAGAACGATGTTCCGTTCGCCATTGATGGCGAACTCCACCACACCGCAGAGTTCCTGTACGTACCTGCGACTGATGAGGAAGCTGAAGGAAGCTATGCCGTGTTCGTGACCAACCGTGATCACGTCGCCCCCGAAGAAATCATGCACGTCACCAACAGCTACAGCCGACGCTGGGATATCGAAAATCAGTACAAATCGGTGAAAGCGTTTCTTCCCAAGACGTCCTCGAAGGACTACCGTGTTCGGTTGTTCAGCTTCACGTTCGCAGCATTGTTGTACAATCTCTGGAGGCTTACCGATTACTTGGTGAAGCTCAGAACAGACCGCGAGATCAGGTCGCCGCCGGTCGTGACCGCCAGGACATTCGTCCGGGCGGTCAGTCAATCTCTCCGGCAAGGTGGCTAAGCGGAAAGCACTCGGTGTCGCTCGCCTGCGGCAAGCCGCAGGACTCGCATTCTATCTCCTAAATCGCGTGTTGGACGCTGCTCGGCACATCTTACCTAGCGAACCAAGGATTGCGACATAGGATTCGAGAGAGTTCTACTCGGATTTTATTTGATTCCTCCGAAGCTCGTTTGTAGACGCTCTACATCCCAGAAACGTGTACTGGAAACACTCCAACAACGAGTACAACTTCGTTCCACTAGCAAAACCCCAAAGCGCCTGAACAGATCGCTCTCGCAGCCGATCCTAAGCCTAGACGGTCTCGCCACGAAGCGTGAGTGGATCACGACCACGGCGGCTCGAGATGTCGGTCGACGCACTCCACGCTGGGCGAACCCCTCGAACAGGCCACAGTAGTGCGCCCCGCTATCAACTCGCCGGGGACACGAGAACATCGTATTCGGCGAGACGTGACGACTTCTAAGAGGGACATCCCGGTTCTCGACCGCGCTCTGGACCTCGGTCCGAACGCTAGCAATTGCAATACGGATTCGACGACCGAAAGGGGGAGTATACGTCCCACGTCCGCGTGGGCTCTTCGGCTCGATTTCGGCCGAGTGCCGTTATCGTCGACCCTCGAGCGTCACACGTGGTCCCTGGGGGGCTCCCAGTGAAACGATCCGGCGATCAATTCCTGTCGGTCACCAGCCTCGGCTCGGACGTCCCCACGACGGCCGGTCCGAAACCGCGGTGGGCCGAGTCGTGTACCTTCGGCCGATGTCCTTCAGCCCCGATCGCTACGGAGCGCCGTGTGTCCGCCAGGGACAGGGCGTGGACCCACGAGAGACTACGAACATATTATATCTAAAATTTTCGGATCGAATAGAACAGACAGCTCGTGTTCGGCTCGTTACGGTTGCTTCCAATCGAGGTTCGCCGAAACGGTTCGACGAGTGCGCCTCCAATCTCGGTTACTCCGCGCGTTTTCGCGTCTCGTAAATCTGGTCGGCTACTTCGTCGATATGGTCGAGAGCCACCTTCAAAATCGCGTCGTGGACTTCACGGGTTTCGTCGTCTCGAATCCCCATCCGTCGAAGCTCCGGCGTGACGGTAATTCCCAACTCGTCCTCGAGTTGATCCCACGTTTCACCGCGCGCGTAGAGAGGTTTTTGTCGAACGTCATCGTACTCGAACGCTGGTCCGGATTCTGACGGCGGTTCGGGTTCCGGCTCCGTCTGTGGTTCGGGATCGGTGTTGGCTGGTACCGAACCCGCAGGTTCCGACGCCGGCCGACCGGTCTCGGCCCCGTTTCCGTCGCCCTCCACGCCAGATTCAGTTGCCGTCTCACCGTCGTCGCCGAGGTCGTCGAACGGGTTATCGCTCATCGGCTGATCCCCCCATTCGAGACGATCTCCGCGAGTTCGCGGTAACAGTCGATCTGGTCGCTCTCCGGTGCGTAGTCCTGTAACGGTTGGTTGTGCTGGAGCGACCGGGAGAGTGCAGATCGGTGGCGAATCCCCGGCTTCGGTGCCTGCATCTCACCGTCGTCGATCCGATCGAACTCCTCGCCCGTGATGCGTGCGAACTCGGGAACGACCTCCTGGAGTGGCTGACCGTCGTTTACCTCGTAGGTCGCCGTGTTGAGATTCTCGAGGAGTTCGCGGTCTTCGGTCCGGTGGTCGATCCGATCGGAGAGTTTGTTCGGCACCACCGCGAGAACGTCGACATCGATGTACTCGCGTGCAGGTTCGATCAGCCGTTCCATCGTTCGTTTGTATCCGCCGATCGCACTCGAGCCGGGTTCGATCGGGATGATGACGTTCCCGGTGGCGACGAGTGCGTTGTTGTTGAGCATCCCCGGATACGCCGGGCAGTCGAACACGATGTAGTCGTAGCGATCACCCAACAGCGGGTCGACGATGTTCGACTTGACGCGAGCCGACCCCTGCATGGCCCCCGCGAGATCTTTCTCGACGTCCTCGAGCGTATCGGACGACGGGAGGAGATCGAACTCGTACTCGGTCTCTCGAATGAGATCCCCCGGCGTCGCGTCACCGTCGAGGAGTACGTCACCGAGGTTGATGTCACTCTGGTAAGCCTCCTGATAGCCAAGTCCGTTCGTCGCGTGACCGTTCGGGTCGAGGTCCGCAAACAGGGTCCTCCCCCGCTCGGCGAGCTGTCGCGCGAGGTTCATCGACGTCGTTGACTTCCCGACTCCGCCTTTCAGAATGACCACGCTTACCGCCCGTGGTGCGTTCGTCGTTCCCATTGTATCACGTTGCCCGGTATACCTCAGGCACCTATTGTGCCCTGAGTGTCTGTTTCGACGGACATTCTCCACACGCATCGTCTCGTACTTAATTCTACCGTAGGTAGCTCCCACAGGTGGACCAAGTCCCCTAGATAAAATAGTAGTAATAGGTGGCTAAGGCTAATTAGGTGCACCACCTGAGCCAGGTTTCTCACCTGAGTCAGATGTTTTACCTGAGTCAAATTGTTCAGCTGGTTCAGCTGAATCACCTTTCCCATGCTATTTACCTGGTTTGGGTAACTTACCCAAGCTAGCTAAACCACCCCGGACAGTTAGAGTCGGCACACCAGGTGAGCGAGATTGTTGGTGTGAGGGGGCTACAGTGCTAGAACCTGCTGAGCTGGACAGCGGAGATGCGTTAGACACCGAAGGTATCTCACCCACCGAAGCTAATTGATCTGCTAAATCTCTCGCTTCTCGAGTAGCCGGTGCAGGTAGTGACCTCACTTCGGTTAGTTGCAGTCGACCGGCTCGCCCAGCGAAGTCAACGTAGTGAAAAACAGAATCAACCGATCGAACGACTTGTAGATCGTGCTGTAATCCGGCAGTTCGTCCTGATCTAGGCCAAGTACGTCACGAACCTCAGACATGTACTTTAGCTGGTTCGGCGTTTCACGGTAGCTATGGCCCTCTTCGAGCCGAAAACAGTGCAAAACGACGTGTACCCAGCGGGCGAACCCGCCGCGAGTGGTTGGCGCTATGTTTGAATCTGCAGGGTGCGTATAGACTCTGATGAAGACAACCCGTCGGACTGAAATGGTG
>NZ_VTAW01000046.1 GCF_008245225.1 Natrialba swarupiae | reverse complement strand
AGCCAAAACAGCCATCACAATGGAGGTGTCAACTGAAGCTACCAGAGGCGAACTCTAGACGACTTTGGGACGGGACCAAATAATTCGTTTAGGAAAACTGTACGATGACCAAAACTACGCTCGAGCGGATCGAGAGACGAGCCTACTCCGCGTCGGGGATCTGGCGCTCCTCGACGTACGGCAGTTCCTGGGCTTTCTTTCGGACCTCGCCGGCGTTTGACTTCATCAGCGCCGTCGTGTCCCAGACGCCCTCGACGAGCGCTTTCCGCTGGGCGTCGTCGACGGTGACGTCGATCGTCTCTCCCCCGTAGGTGACGGTCTCGGCTTCGACGTCGATCTCGAGTTCCCCGTCGGGGTTCTCGTCGACCCACGCCTGTAACTCCTGGATCGTCTCGCTGTCGGCGGTGACGGTCGGGATGCCGAGTGCCAGACAGTTGCCCGCGAAAATCTCGGCGAAGCTCTCGCCGATGACCGCGTCGATCCCCCAGCGCATCAGCGCCTGCGGGGCGTGTTCGCGCGAGGAGCCACAGCCGAAGTTGCTGTTGACGACCATCACCGACGAATCCATGAACCGCTCTTCGTTCATCGGGTGCTCTTTGGGATCGTCGTTCTCGTCGAAGCGCACGTCGAAGAACGCGAACTCCCCGAGGCCGTCGAACGTAACGACCTTCATAAAGCGGGCGGGAATGATCTGGTCCGTGTCGATGTCGTTGCCACGGATCGGAACACCCGATCCGGAGACGTACTCGACCTCCGGAATCTCGACGTCGTCAGCGCCGCTCATGCGGTGGTCACCTCCTTCAGGTCGCGTACGTCAGTCACTTCGCCTTCGAGCGCCGCCGCAGCGACCATCTGCGGGTTCATCAACACGGTGCGACCGTCCTTCGAGCCCTGCCGGCCGACGAAGTTCCGGTTCGAGGAGGAGGCACAGGCCTCGTCGCCCTCGAGTTGGTCCTCGTTCATGCCGAGACACATCGAACAGCCGGCGTTTCGCCACTCGAAGCCGGCCTCCTCGAAGACGTCTTTGAGGCCCTCCTCCTCGGCGGCCCGCTGGACACGCTGGCTGCCGGGAACGACGAGTGCACGGACGTCGTCGTGTACCTCCCGTCCCTCGACGATCTCTGCCGCCCGACGAAGGTCGGGCAGACGGGCGTTCGTACACGAGCCGAGGAAGGTGACGTCTACCTCGTAGCCGTCCATCGTCTCGCCGGGTTCGACGCGCATGTGCTCCTGGGCGCGTCGGGCGGTGTCCTGTTTGTCCTCGGGGAGGTCCTCCGGGGCCGGAATCGGCTCCGTGATACCGACCCCCTGTCCGGGGGTCGTCCCCCAGGTGACGACCGGCTCAAGTTCGTCGGCGTCGATCGTGACGACGTCGTCGTACTCCGCGTCGTCGTCCGACCGGATCGACTCCCAGTACGGTTTGAGCTCGTCGAACGTCTCGGGGTTCGCCTGGAAGTAGTCGGTCTCTTCGAGCCACTCGTAGGTGGTCTCGTCGGGGTTGACGTAGCCCGCGCGAGCGCCGCCCTCGATCGACATGTTACAGATCGACATCCGACCCTCCATGCCGAGACTCTCGATGGCGGAACCGGCGTACTCGTAGACGTAGCCGACGCCGCCTTCGGTGCCGAGTCGGCGGATGATCTCGAGGATGACGTCTTTCGCCTCGACGCCGTCGCCGAGTTCGCCGTTGACTTCGATCTTGCGCACCTTCTGTTTCTCGAAGGCGAGCGTTCCGGTCGCGAGCACGTCGCGGATCTGGCTGGTGCCGATCCCGAACGCCAGCGCGCCGAAGGCGCCGTGCGTACTCGTGTGGCTATCGCCACAGACGATCGTCTTGCCCGGCTGGGTAATTCCCTGTTCCGGACCGACGACGTGGACGATCCCCTGATCGCCAGAGTCGGGGTCGGAAAAGTCGATCCCCGCCTCGCGGACGTTCTCCTCGAGTTCGCTCATCATCTCCTCGGCCGCGTCCTCCTCGTAGGGGCGGGACTGATCGGCCGTCGGAATGATGTGATCGACCGTCGCGTGCGTGAGTTCGGGGTAGGCGACCTCGAGGTCGCGTTCCTCTAACATCCCGAACGCTTGCGGGCTGGTCACCTCGTGGATGAGGTGGAGGCCGATGAACAGCTGATCCTGCCCGGTCGGCAACTCGGTTACCTTGTGGTTCTCCCAGACCTTGTCGTACAGCGTCCTCTCACTCATTCGTCGGCACCTACGGGTCGTTTCCCGCGTTCGAAGACGCGATTTGCGGTCTCCGCGTCGTGTGGCGGCGTGTGATCGACGCTCGCCATCGTTCGCTCGCGCTGTTCGTCAGATCCCGCATCCGTCGCTTTCGATCGGTCGCCGTCGGATCGGCTCTCCGACGGGGATCGTTCGCCGCCGTCGGTGGCGACGACCGGACCACGGGTGAACAGGCGGCCGGCCGTCTCCCCGGTGTGGGGGTTGGTGTGGCTGATGTCGGCCATCGTTTCTCGATCCGTATCCGTCTCTCGTGTCATCGTGGTCACTCGTTGGCTTTCACGCGTGTGCGTTCGTCGTCAGATTCGGTCTCCTGTTCGCTCTCTTCCCACGCGAACAGCGCGCGGAGTCGCTCGCCGACCTCCTCGATTTCGTGGTCCTTCTCGGCCTGGTTGAGCTGGGTGTACACCGGCCGGTTGGCCTGGTTCTCGGCGATCCACTCGGTCGCGAACTCGCCGTTTTGAACCTGCTCGAGGACCTCCTCCATGTTCTCGCGGACGTGATCGTCGATCACGTCGTCGCCACGGGTGAGGCCGCCGTACTCGGCGGTGTCGGAAACCGAGTCCCACATCGCGCCGAGTCCACCTTCGTACATCAGATCGACGATGAGCTTCATCTCGTTCATGCACTCGAAGTAGGCCATCTCGGGGCTGTAGCCGGCGTCGACCAGCGTCTCGTAGCCGACCTTGATGAGTTCGGCGATACCGCCACAGAGGACGGCCTGCTCGCCGAAGATGTCGGTCTCGGTCTCCTCGCGGAACGTCGTCTCGACGACGCCGGCGCGGGTACAGCCGATGCCTTTCCCGTAGGCGAGTGCACGCTCTTTCGCGTCGCCGGTGTAGTCCTGGTAGATCGCGAGCAGTCCCGGCGTCCCCTCGTCGCTCTCGTAGTTGCGGCGGACGAGATGACCCGGCGACTTCGGCGCGATCATCGTCACGTCGACGTGTTCGGGCGGCTGGATCTGGTTGTAGTGGATGTTGAAACCGTGGGCGAACTGGAGGGTGTTACCCTCCTCCAGGTTGGGTTCGATCGCGTTCTCGTAGACCGTCGGCTGGACGGTGTCCGGAACGAGCACCGAGATCACGTCCGCCTGGGCACAGGCTTCCTCGGGCGTCTCGACGGTCAGTCCGTCTTCTTGTGCCGCCGCCCGCGAGGAGGAGTCCTCGCGGAGACCGACGATCACGTCGACGCCGCTCTCGTGGAGGTTCAGCGCGTGTGCGTGGCCCTGGCTTCCGTAGCCGAGGACGGCTACCGTGGTGTTCGCGAGGTACGATTCGTCGACGTCGTCGTCGTAGTAGATCTCAGTATTGAATTCGTCAGTCATCGGTCTGTGTTTGCGTATAGGTTTGTGCTTGGTTCGCCGTCTCGGCGGACGATACCTCGGTGGCCGACCCGGGGCCGGCCGTCTCGGCAGTGCCGCGGGCGAGCGCCGTCGTTCCGGTCCGAGAGATCTCTCGGATGCCGAACTGACTGAACGTCTCGATCGCAGCGTCGATCTTCTGGCGAGCGCCCGTCACTTCGAACGTCGCCGTTTCCGGACTCGAGTCGACGGTTTTTGCGCCGTACATATCCGCGACGGCGGCGACCTGGTCCGGTCGCTCGGCGTCGACTTTCACGAGCGCAAGCTCTCGGCGCATCGCGTCGGGTGCAAGTTCGCGGACGCTGATAACCGGCACCAGCTTCCGCAGCTGTTTCTTGATCTGGTCGATTCCCGGATCGGGTTCCTCGACGACCATCGTAATCCGAGCGCGGTCCTCGTCGGTCGTCGGTCCGACGGTGAGGCTCTCGATGTTGAACTGCCGTCTCGAGAACAGCCCCGAAGCCTCGGCGAGCACGCCGGGTTCGTGTTCGACCAGTGCCGAGATGACCGTGCGTCGTGGCTCGTGGGTTGCCTCGACTTCGGGGTCGATGCGGATTCCCTGCTCGTTGCGCCGGCCGGCTGGCGTCGGTCGCTCCTCCGGTGGCGGCCCCTCGAGTCCACGTTTCGGACTCATAGCTGATCCTCCGTCAGGGCGAACTGGCCGTTGTCGCCGCCGCTTGGCACCATCGGGTAGACGTTGGCCTGTGGGTCGATGTGGGCGTCGATCACCGACGGTCCGTCGTAGGCGATAGCCTCGGTGATGGTGTCGGCGACATCGTCGTAGTCGTCGATGCGGTACCCCTGCGCGCCGAACGCTTCGGCGAGCTTGTCGAACTCGGGCATCCAGCCGTAGTCCGATGCGGAGTGGCGTCCTTCGAAGAAGGCGTCCTGCCACTGTCGGACCATGCCAATGTACTCGTTGTTGAGCACGACGACCGTGATGTCTAAGTTCTCGCGGACGGCCACGGAGAGTTCCTGCAGCGTCATCAGGAACGAGCCGTCGCCGTCGATACAGACGACCTCCTGGTCGTCGTCGGCCGCAAACCTGGCCCCGATCGCTGACGGGAGGCCGTACCCCATCGCGCCGAGACCGTGACTCGAGACCCACGTTCGAGGTTCGGTGTAGGTCCAGTACTGGCAGGCCCACATCTGGTGTTGGCCGACGCCGGTCGTGACGACCGCGTGGTCGCTCGTAGCCTCGTCTAACGCCTCGACGACGAACTCGGGCCGGACCGGTTCGTCCTTGGGGGCGTCGTAGGCCATCGAGTAGTCGGATTTCCACTGCTGGCACTGGGCGCGCCACTTCGTCGCCTTGGGCGACGAGTCGACGGCCTCGGCCAGTTGGGAAACGACCGTGTCGGCGTCGCCGACCAGCGGGTAGTCGGCGTGGATGTTCTTCGAGATCTCCGCGGGGTCGATGTCGACGTGAATGACCTCCGCGTCGGGGGCGAACGTCTCGATACCGCCGGTCAGGCGGTCGTCGAAGCGCGTCCCCACCGCGATCAGCGTGTCACAGTGGGTGATCGCCATGTTGGCGTAGCCGGTGCCGTGCATCCCCGCCATCTCCATGGCGAGTTCGTGATCCTCCGGGAACGCGCCGATCGCCGGCATCGTCGTGATGACCGGAATCTCGTGTTCGATCGCGAACTCCCGGCAGACGTCGGTGGCTTCGCCCTTGATGACGCCGCCGCCGAGTAACATGGCAGGCCGGTCGGCGTTCTCGATGCGTTCGGCCGCCGCCGTGACGATCTCGGGATCGGCCCGTTCTTGGACCTCGTAGGTGTCGGGCACGCGCGGGTCGTCGGGTTCGCGGTCGGTCTCGGCGTTCGTGACGTCTTTGGGGAGGTCGACCAGGGTCGGTCCGGGTCGGCCCTCGCGAGCAAGTGCGAACGCCTCGCTGACGTCGCTTCCGACGCGGTCCGGCTCCGACGAGAAGGTGTTGTCCTTCGTCACCGGCGTCGTGACACCGACCGTGTCGGTCTCCTGGAACGCGTCGTTGCCGACGAAGTCGGTCGCGACCTGCCCCGTCAGGGCGACCAGCGGATCCGAATCCATATCGGCGTCCGCGATTCCCGTCACGAGGTTGGTCGCGCCCGGACCCGAGGTGGCGAGACAGATACCCGGCTCGCCGGAGACGATTCCGTAGGCGTCGGCCGCGTGGGCCGCACCCTGTTCGTGGGCCATCGTCACGTGGTAGATCTCGGAGTCGTAGAGGGCGTCGTAGACGGGCATGATCGCACCGCCCTGGACGCCAAAGGCGTACTCGACGCCCGCGTTCTCGAGTGCGCGGACGACGGATTCCGCACCCGTCGTGACGGGCGTCGGAGTCGGTTCCGTGGTCGCATCGGAGTCGTGTTCGTCTGCGTCGTCGGCCGTCGACTCGTGTTCGTCGTGCTGTTCGTCGGGGTGGTGTTGTTCTTCTGGTTGTGTGACCGGTGAAGCGCGTTCGCTCATCGATTATCTCCCGCCGCTGTGCGGCGATCCGTTGGTTTCGGTTGTGCGTGTGCTGTCATTTGTTGTCTGCGTCGTCGCTTCGAAAACGGTGCGGACCTGAAACCGGAACGACGGAGTAAGAGTGAAGGGGCTAGACCGCCCCTACAATACGAATCGGAGCGAGCGCGCTGGTGCCGACCGTGCGAACGGGCTGGCGAGCGCGTCGGGTCATCGTTATTACTGTAGTAATGCCGAGGTTGATAACTGTTGTGAGTCTCTCCGCGCGGATTCGAACGCTGTAGCCGGCGCTCGCGAACGGTGGCAAACGGGGAGGCCATCCCTTAGATGCGCACCTCCTCCTGGCCCTGCCGGCGTTCGACGCCGGCCTCTTCGGCAAAGCGCTCTAAGTCGTCGACCGTAACCCGGCGTTTTTCCGCCCCGTAATCTTTGACTCGGCGGGTTACCGCTCGAACTTCCTCGTCGGTCGGATCGAATCCACACTCGAGAAGTCGTTCCCGGACCGAGTGGGTGCCGGTGTGTTTCCCCATGACGAGTCGGCGTTCGGCACCGACCATCTCCGGGGTCATGACGCCGGGTTCGAAGGTATCGGAGTTTTCGATGACGCCGGCGGCGTGAATGCCGCTCTCGTGGGAGAAGGCGTTGTCACCGACGATGGGTTTGTTGCCCGGCGTCGGCATCCCGCTTTTCTCCTCGACGACCTCCGAGAGTTCGATGATACGCGTCGTGTCGATCCCAGTATCACACTGGTAGAGCGATTCGACGGACATCACGAACTCCTCGTAGGCGGCGTTGCCCGCGCGTTCGCCGATCGAGTTGACTGACACCTGCGCTTGGTCGGCACCCGCTTCGATGCCGGCCAGCGCGTTCGCGGTGGCCAGGCCGAAGTCGTCGTGGGTGTGGACGTCGATCCGGGCGTCGGTGCGAGCACTGACCTTCTCGATCATCGCCCGGAACCGACCCGGCGTGGCGACGCCACAGGTGTCGGGAATGTTGATCCAGTCGGTTCCTGCCTCGGTGACCTCCTCGATCACTTTCATCAGGAACTGTTCGTCGGTTCGCGTCGCGTCCATCGGCGAGAACATACAGATCGCTCCCGCGTCTTTGATGCGTTCGACCGACTCGACTGCGCGCTGTACGACCTCGTCTCGCGTCGCGTGCATCGAATCCTCGATCTGGACGTCGCTGGTACTCACGAACGTGTGTACCATCTCGACGCCGGAGTCGAGTGCCGCCTCGATGTCTTTGTCGACGACGCGGGCTAACCCGCAGGTCGTCGTCGACGTCGAGGATGCGATGTCACGAACGGCTTCGAACTCCGCGTCGGAGTTGACCGGGAAACCCGCCTCTATGACGTGGGTTCCCATCTCGTCCAGAATCGCGGCGATCTGCCGTTTGTCGTCGTACGAGAACGACGTTCCGGGCGACTGCTCGCCGTCCCGGAGGGTGGTATCGAAGACACGTGCTGACTCTATTTCGTCAGTGGAATCTAACGTGCCCTGGAAGAACTCGACCCCCCTGACTGGGATCAGAGGATGAGCTGTCTTGTGAAGACATTGTATCCGATTCGAGGCGCGACGACGTATATAAAACTACCGCTGTTTCGACCGTCTAGTGCCGTGATATGCCACCGCACGGAGACACACGCACTCAAAAATCGCAGTACATCAACGACCTTATACAATTTATATCGACTAGTATCATACCCGCCCACTACCGGTTCTCCATTGCATCGATCTCTCTCGAGGATATTATTCCGCCGGTGAGTGGTCGAAACGCGCCCCGGTTCGTCGGCGCGCGCTCGCGACTGGACGGGCGGTCAGCCCCAACTTGTTCTCGGGCTAGTGTATTTCCGAACGTCCAATTCTCACTCTATATAGTGAGTGATTGGCCACTAATTCACTCGAGTGCGTCGCGGTGGGTTTCGTACTGGGTGACGTACCGGTCCTCGCAGGACGGACAACAGAACGTCTTGAGTTCGCCACCGACCGTCGCCGTGACGCCGTCGTCGACGATTTCCTTTCCACAGACGACACACTCGAGTCCGAATCCGGTTGCCGAGAGGCCGATAGTTCGGTCCGATCGTGCGAGCACCGTAACGTCGTAGCTCCGGACGAGTTCGAGGTTCAGTCCGGACTCGAGCCACGAGCGAACGTTCGTATCCGGGAGAGTCGCGTGGACGACGATGCGTCCGTCGATTCCCTCGAAGATGCCTTCGATCCCCTCGAGGTCCGTCGCCGCGGCGTAGACGTCGTCGACGGCCGTCGGAACGGGATCGAGGTCGACGAGCACCGGGCTCTCACCCCGGAGTTTCTCCCGGTCGACGTCGATCGTAAACCCCTGGATGATCCCCTGGTCCTCGAGGCGTGAGGTGCGATCGGAGACCGCCGGCGGCGTCAGCCCGACTTGTTCGGCGATCTCCTTGTACGGCCGTCGGGCGTCCTCGGTGAGGAGTTCGAGGATCTCGAGGTCCGTCTCGTCGAGATTTCTCATGCCGGACAGTTGGAACGCCCGGAGTAAGAGTGTGTCCCGATTCGCGACGGCCGGTGCTGGATCTGACCGCCTCCCCGAGCAGAAGCCCGGACTCGCGGTCGCAACGTGTTAGCATTTTATCGCAGGTCGTGGTCGGATATACTGCGATGACGACAGACGAGATCACCGACCTCCTAACGGAGGCGTACGTCGACGAACTCGAGACCGTGATGAACTATCTGACGAACGCAATCGTCTTGGACGGCATCCACGCCGAGGAAGTCAAAGAGAGCCTCGAAGAAGACGTCCAGGAGGAACTCGACCACGCGCGCATGCTCGGCGAGCGCCTGAAGCAACTCGAGGAGTCGCCGCCGGGCTCCGAGTCGTTCGAGGCCAGCCAGTCGAGCCTGCAACCGCCCGCGGACACGACCGACGTCCGGTCGGTCATCGACGGCGTTCTCGAGGCCGAAGACGAGGCGATCGAAACCTACCGGGCGCTCGCCGACGCGGCCGACGACGCGAACGATCCGGTCACCGAGGACGTCGCGGTTGGCATCCTCGCCGACGAGGAGGCACACCTCACCGAGTTCCGGGGGTTCAGAAAGGAGTTCCCGACGGATTGATCGGTCTGCTGGCCGTCGGCGACGGTACAACCGCACTCTCCCCGGGTTAGCACCGGAGCAATCGGCGAACGGGACGCGGTTGCGCCGGAAGTAATTGACAGCAATCCGTATGATACGGACCGCGATGAGTCGGTACCGGTCGATCGCACGCCGGTCTGCGATCGCCGGCAATCAGTAACCCAGACCGTATGAGTCCCAACGAGTGCGTCGAGGGTGGACAGAGGAACGTTTTTGCCACCGCGCTTCGAGACAGCCTGTATGAGCGATTTCGACCTCGACCTCCGGACGGTCGAGGAACACATCGACGACGAACTCGAGATCGAGGGAAGCATCGTCCTCGGCGTTCTCGACGGGACGACCTCCGACGACGAGTGGCTCGAGACGATCTCGAAGGGGAACGTGCTGATGCTGTGTGTCGACGGCGACGTCAACGAACTGGCAGCCGGCTTCGCACGAGACGTCAGGGAATCGGGCGGCAACCTCGTTCACTTCCGCGGATTTCTTCTCGTGACCCCGCCCGGCGTCGACGTCGACACCGAGCGACTCTCTTGACCCCGCTCGGTTTTCCATCACGGTTCGAGGTCGTCAAGAGTGGACGGTGAGAACGTGACCGTCGGGGTCACGAACGACGACGCGGTCGTCGGTCTCGGCGTCGACCGACCGGACGCGATCGCCGACGGCCTCGAGGACGCGAGCCGGATCGTCGGCCTCGAATCCCAGGTCGACGTGGACCCCGCCGCGGGCGTCGGCGAGACCGAGGTGGGGCTCCCAGAGTTCGAGCGCCACCGGTCCGTTCATCCGAACGCGTCGACGATCGTCCCCGACGTCGGCCGTCTCGAAGCCCAGGTCGGCGTAGAACTGTTCGGACCGGTCGAGGTCTTCTACCTCGAGGACGACCTCGAAGATACCGTCGATCCCCGGTCCAGCGACGCGTTGCTGGCCGAGTTCGACGCAGTTGCCGTCGGGGTCGTAGAGGTACAACGACGTCGCGGAGCCGAACTGGTGTTCCGTCAGGTCGGCCGTCTCGCCGAGTCGATCCCACCAGTCGTCGTACTCGTCGTACGGAATCGAGAACGCGTAGTGGGTGTGGAGTCCGCCGCGAGGATAGCTCTCCGGTCGCCGACAGACGAGATCAGTCTCGCCCGCCGCGAAGACGATCTCGCGTTCACGGCGCGAGCGGACGTCCATCCCCAGCGTCTCGGCGTAGAACTCCCGTGCCTGCTCGAGGTATTTGACCTCGAGGGCAAGCCAGGCGAGTCGGGTGAGCATACCGATGGCTACTCGCGGTGTCATGATAGAAGCGTCGCCCACCGGGGACGTCGGTGGGCCAACGGGCCGCCGTGTCGTACGTTTATACCGCGACGGTCCGTAACACGCACGTATGGCGTTTCGCGTCGACGAGCGGGCGACGGACTTCCGGGAGATCGATCGGTACGACGGCGGCGTCGGCTGGATCGCCCATCCCGACGAGCGGATGGAACGTGCGAGTCACGCCCTCGAGGTCGACGGCGGGCTCTGGCTCGTCGATCCGGTCGACGCCGACGGGCTGGACGAGTTTCTGGCGGAACTCGGCCCGGTCGCGGGCGTCGTCGTCGTGCTCGACCGACACAAACGCGACGCCGCATCGATCGCGAACCGTCACGGCGTCCCGGTCTACCTCCCACGCTGGTTCGAGGGCGTCTCCGAGGAGATCGACGCCCCGGTCGCCCGATTTACCGACGAGATCTCGAACACCGGGATTCGGGCGTACACGCTCGTCGACAACCGATTCTGGCAGGAAGCCGCTCTCTACGATCCGACCGACGACACGCTCGTCGTTCCCGAATCGGTGGGTACCGCCGAGTACTTCCTGGCCGGCAACGAACGACTCGGCGTCCACCCGATGCGCAGACTCTCCCCGCCACAGGAACGCCTCGGCGGGTTCGAGCCCGACAGAATCCTCGTCGGACACGGAACCGGCATCACCGATTACGTGACGTCGACACTCGAGCACGCGCTCTCCGGTGCTCGACGCCGAGCGCCCCGACTCTACGCGAAGGCGATCTGGAACCTGCTCTGACGTGGGCGTCCCTCCGTCGTCCGGACGCAACGCCGGGTGAAGTCGTGCCATCGAACTCGTACCGGAACGAGCACCACACTGGAACCAGAGACGCCAGTCCGAACGGAGACTACATCCGGACCGTTGGGCATACAGCTAACTGTGAGCCGACCTTAGGGGACGTATGGTCTACATCACGCGTGCGCTCGTCGACGTTCTCCTCGACCTGGCCAGCGACGCCGACCCGGATCGCGTGACGACCGGCGTCTCGGTAACGCCCGCCGGAGAACTCGAGGGGGCCGGCGGGGTACCACCCGAGACGCCCGTCTTCACCGACTTCTTCCTTCCCGATCCCGGGAACTCCGTCAACGCCGTCTTCGGCGTCGACCTGTCGACGCCGGCACGGCAGGCACAGGGTCAGTTCGTCTCACACCCTCTCCGGGAACTCGAGGTGACGAAACGAGACGATCTCGCACAGGTGATCTTCGTCGCCGTCCCGCCGTGGACGACCGACGACGATTCCTTCGGGGCGTTCGACCGCAACGGCGACCGCAAACCCCTGGAGATCATCGACGCACACCCACCCGAACAGTCGTTGTCCGACTGAGGTCGGCGAACGAACATCGGCCGACTCACCGTTCGCCTAACTCTCTGTCCATCCACTTTCCCGTTCACGCGACTCACACACCCACCTCCCCGTTCACGCGACTCCCAGTTCACCCGCCTCTCTCGACACGTGCCGTTCCAGTACCGGCTTCGGCGGCTCGCTCCCGCAGCAACCGCCGAACTCGAAAAAAGACGAATCGGTGCGTGTTAGCTACCCGACGGGGTCGGAAAGCCCCCGTCGATGATTCGGTCGACGATTCCTCGGCTCGGCCGATCGTCCTCCTCGTCACCGTCGTCCGACGGGAAGCTCGGAACGTGTGGCATGACGTTCGACCTCCGTCAGCGGCTACGGTCTCGAGGCGGAAAATAGCTACGTCGGCTACCCCCAGCCGCGTGTGATCGGTTTCGAACGGCCCGTCACCGATCACTCGAGGTAGCCCAGCCCCCTGAGCTGCTCGGTGATCTCCTCGAACTCCGCCTCCGTGAGCTCACCCTGTTTCTGATGTTGGATGACGATGCTCCGAAGGAGAAACCTGACGAGGTCGCTGGTGCTCTGAAAACTCGTCCCTTCGATCGTCTCGTCGACGCGCTCGGCCAGGTCCTTCGGAATCGAGACCGTGGTGTACTCGGTCATATACGGTACTCCGTCGCAGGACCCAAATGCGTATCGACAGCCGCGATACACCGTCGTGGTTCGTAGCGATTTTCATATCGGGGCCCGAAGCGGACTGTATGGGTGTTCGGCCACCATCGAGCGGCGACGACGAGGAACCCGAGAGCATCGAGTTCGGTATCGCGGCTGTCGACGCACGTCTGAAGAGGTCCGACCTCTCTTTTCCGGCGACGAGAGACGACGTCGACGCGGAACTCGGCCACGAGCGGATTCCGTACAACGTCCACGGCCACGACGTCGCACTCGGCGAGATGCTCGCCGAGATCGAGACGGACGAGTTTCGCTCCCGTCAAGAGCTACTGAACGAACTCCACCATCCGTTCGAGGAGTACCGCAAGGAACACTCCGGCGGCGTCATCCAGCAGGTTCGATCGATGCTTCCGTTCTAATCCCTGCTCACTTTTCGTCCCGCTCGCGGCCCTCTCGGGTGATCTGCTCGAGGCGACGGCGCTGTTCCCGATGTAACGTGACGAGCATATCAGAGAGCACCCCGAACATGAGCAACTGGACGCCAAGAAGGATAGCGGCCGCGGAGGCCAGCGCCAGAATTTCGTGGCCTACTCCGTATTGGACCCACCGCCAGAGGACGTACGCGCCGAGGAGTCCACCGGCGGCGATTCCGGAGACACCGAGACTGCCAAAGTAAAACAGCGGGTTGTTCGTCTTCGCGAGCGAGTACAGCGCCAGGATGATCGTCCCGCCGTCTGTGACCGGGTGAAGGTTCGTCTCCGATTCCTCCGGCCGGGCGCTGTAGCTGACCGGAACGACCGTCGTGTCGACGCCGTGTTTCACACACTCGACGGCGAGTTCCGTCTCGATCGTAAACCCGTCCGAGTCGAGCGAGAGCCGTTCGAACGACTCCGTCGTAAACGCTCGATACCCCGAGAGAATGTCGTCGTAGTCCGCCCCGTGAATGAACCGAAACGAGCGGTTGATCAGCCGGTTGCCGAAGCCGTTCAACGCGCGCATCGCGTCGTCGTCCATGTCGGCGAACCGATTCCCGATCACGTGCTCGTATCCACGAGAGAGGGGCTCGAGCATCCGTTCGGCGTCGGCCGGATCGTACGTCCCGTCGCCGTCGAGCATCAACACGTAGGGGACGTCGATGTACTCGAGGGCTTCCCGGACCGCCTGTCCCTTCCCGTCGCCGGACTGGACGAACACCTGTGCGCCACGATCGCTCGCGATTTCGCGGGTGTCGTCGCTCGAATCACCGTCGACGACGACGACGTTCGTGTACCCGTGCTCGTAGAACCCGTCGATCACGTCGCCGATCGTGGCCGCCTCGTCGAGCGTTGGAATGAGGACACAGACCTCCTCGGGCGAGATCTCGCGCGTCCTCGACTCGCTCATAGTGAGGACCTCCCCGCCGCGCTCGAGCGTGTTCGCGCGGGCTCCGTCATTCTCCATCGCCAGCCACTCGTTGGCGGGAGCGCAAAAGCGTACTGATACGTATATTCACGAGTTACCGCGCGTTGCACCGCGACGGGACCACCAACCGCGACCTGAATTACCATACTCGCGGCCGACGCGGTCGCCGACGGAGCCACAATCGAACACGAGGCGACAATCGTTTCGAACAACGTGGACGGCTTTCGAGCCCTCGGTGTTCCGGGAGAATCGTACCGCTGACTACCTAACTCATCTTCGTCGTCGTCCTTACCAGGTTAACCCCTCGTACACCTCGAGTTTCGTCTCGTCGACGTCGATCCGCCGACCGTCGACGACGACCCGGCGTGCCATCCCGTCGAACGAGAGGTCGTCGAACGCCGGCCAGTCGGTCGCGACGACCGCGCCGTCGGCGCCCTCGAGTGCGTCCTCGGCCGAGTCGGCGTACTCGGCCTCGAGGTCGGGGTAGCGGTCGCGGACGGTCTCGATCGCGACCGGATCGTACGCGACCGGCGTCGCGTCATGCGCGCGGAGGTGAGCAATCACGTCGAGCGCTCGGGACTTCCGGACGTCGTCCGTTCCCGGTTTGAACGCCAGTCCGAGGACGGCGATTCGGGCACCATCGAGATCGACGTGATCGGCGAGCAACTCGACGAGTCGCCGGGGCTGGGCGTCGTTGACCGTGACGACCGCATCGAGCAGTTTCGGTTCGTACCCCTGCTCGCGTGCGCCGGCCCGGAGCGCGTCGACATCCTTCGGGAAACACGAGCCACCCCACCCCAGTCCCGAGCGCATGAACCGCTCGGAGATCCGATCGTCGAGGCCGACCGCCTCGAGCACCTCGTAGGTGTCCGCGCCGTACTCCTTCGCGACGTTGCCCAGTTCGTTGACCAGCGACACCTTCGCCGCGAGGAAGGCGTTGTTCGCGTACTTGATGAGTTCGGCCTCGCGAACGTCGGTCTCGACGAGGGTCGTCTCCTCCCGTTCGAGGATCGGCGCGTAGAGCTCTCGGAGCGTCGCCGCCGCCCGCTCGCTCGTCGCGCCGACGACGACCTTGTCCGGCTCGAGGAAGTCCTCGACCGCCGTCCCCATCCGGAGGAACTCCGGGTTCATCGCGAGGCCGATCTCCTCACCGATTCGACTACCGGTTTCCGCCTCGAGGATCGGTCCGACGACCTCCTCGGTCGTCCCCGGAAGCACCGTACTCTTGACGACGACGAGATGGTCCTCGTCTTCGGTTTCGAACTTCTCGGCGAGCGCCTCGCCGAGCATCTCCGTCCCGGCCCGCATCGGGGCTAACTCGAGGCTGCCGTCGTCGGCCTGTGGCGTCGGCAGACAGAGGAGGGTGAGATCGGTCTCCCGGACGGCCGCGTACTCCGTCGTGGCCCTGAGTCGGCTCCCCGCGTGCTCGGCGATCCGCTCTGCGAGTCCCGGCTCGTGAATCGGCGCTTCCCCCGCGTTGATCGTCTCGACGACGTCAGTGTCGATTTCGACGTTGACGACGTCGTGTCCGAGATCCGCGAGACAGGCCGCGACGGTCGTCCCGACGTAGCCGCTGCCGACGATAGAGACGTTCATACTGGAGGGACGACGGGCGCGTGTTAGTCGTTTTTGGGTTCACTCCGCGGGCGACGCTTCCGTCAGAGTCTGCTCGAGGCGCCCCTCGGCCCGCTCTCTGTCCTCCGGGTAGCCGACGTCGATACGCCAGCCGTCCATGCGGATCGCGTCGATCGTCCTCCCGGACTGGATCAGGAGATCGATCGCGTCGGGGAGTTCGTACTCGCCCCGGTCGCTCGGTTGGACGAGGTGACAGGCGTGGAAGATAGCCGGCGTAAAGGTGTAGAAGCCGGTCATGACCAGGTTCGAGGGTGGATCGTCGGGTTTCTCCATCACCTCGACGATCTCGCCGTACTCGTTGGTGTCGAGCACGCCGTACCGGGAGGCCTCCTCGTAGGGGACCTCCTCAACGAGGAAGGCGGCGTCGGCGCGGTCTTCCCGCTGGCGGTTGATGACGTCCGCGAGGTTCGCCCTGAAGATATTGTCCCCCAGCATGAGCACGAAGTCGTCGTCGACGTGTGGCTCGGCCTGGAGGATTGCGTGAGCGAGACCCAGTTGTTCGCGCTGGTGGGTATACGTGATGGGGACGTCTTCGTACTCGTCACCGTAGCGTTCGATGATCTGCTCTTTCTGGTAGCCGACGACGACGACCAACTCGGTGACGCCGATCTCGAGGAGGTTGTCGAAGACGTCCTCGATGAGCGGTTTGCCGTCAACCTCGACGAGGACCTTCGGCTTATCTTCGGTCAGCGGCCGAAGGCGGGTACCTTTGCCCGCGGCCAAGACGACTGCTTGCATGTCCCGAATGGTTCTGACGCGCTACCATATACTTTGTGAGCGCCGATGTCGCCTGTACAAATACGTAACGACAGTAGCGAATCAGTGATACGATTTCTCAGCCGGCGATCGGTACGTCGGATGGAAGGTTTCGACTGATAGTGGTGCGAATGCGCCTCGAAATGAGGATCAGGATCACGAAGTAGATCGCCGCACCGAGACCGACGAGGAGAACTACGAAAGCAAAATTGTAATCGTCGACCCAGGTCAGATTCGCTTCGCCGAACGCTCGAGCAAGATACACGACGCCGCCCATACTAACGGCGGCGATCCACTGGCGTCCGATCTCACCGACCGGGAGTCGAACGTCGATGAACTGCCGACAGTAGTAAAGCGAGAGGACGAAACCGATGACGGCCGAGGAAGCCGTGGCGATTGCGGCACCAAACCAGCCGATCGAGTAGACGAGGACGACGTTGAGGACGACGTTCGCAACGATGAAGATTCCGTTCGCTCGAAAGGCGAGATCTGGACGATCGATTGCATTGAGAGTGTTCAACAGCTGTTTCGTATAGGTGTAGATGGTCAGGCCGACGAGCAAGATCACGAGAATCCAGTGTCCGATATCGAATCCGGAACCATACACCAGCAACAGCCGATCACCAAGAATCGCCGCACCGACGACGCCGGGAACGAGAAAGAATCCGGCAAAGGTGAGCGCATCGTCGGTAAGAGTTTCGATCATCTCCATCTCCTCCTGGGCCGATCGTTTGCTCATCTCCGGAAAGAGGGTCTTCTGGATCGCACTACCGAAGATTTCCAGAAATTTGGAGAGAGAGTAGGCAACAGCGTAAATCCCGGCAAACCCAGCTGGTACGAACAGTCCGAGGATGAGAATGTCCGCTTCGCTGAACGTCTTCTTTCGCATACTTCCGAGCCAGGAGAACTTCGCGAAGTCGAACAGTCGAACGACGTGTTGCCATCGGGGACGAACGAAGCTCGGCCGAACGATCCACAGGCCAATCGTGGCCATTACAGCAGTTCCGAGAGCGTGGCCGAGGAGCATACCGGAAAGCTCCCAACCAACGACGACGAGTGCGACCATTGCCACACTCCTCCCCGCCTCCCTCAGCGTACTGAGCGGCGCATAAATGTGGACCATGTGACTTCCCTTGAGGGCAGCGTTGACCAGACCGGTAAAGATCGAGACGATCAACAAGAGAACGACGAACTCCGCGACCGGTTGGCCGACGTAGTCGTTTACTTGGTCTTGGAAGACCAGTATTCCGGTTGCGACGACGAAGGTGAGGACTGTCTTTATCAACGTCCCCGCTGCAAGATACGCGTCCGGCTCTTCGCCCTCGCTCATCCGCTTGATGATCGCGTTCCCGAATCCGACCCCTTTTACGAGTCCGAGCCACGAAACGAGTGCAAGCGTGATGGCGTAAAACCCGTATATCTCCTCCCCCAGCGTTCGCGTCAAGTAGATCGTCGCAAAAAAGCCGATTCCGGAGGCCACGAACTTCGAAAGTGCATAAATAATGGAGGTTTGACCGAGACGCATGTGAGTCGTATCGGTTGGATGTCCGTCGGAACGAACTAAGCAGTTTCCACTTCCGACTCTATAGTAGCCACTGCAAGTCATCGCACACCTGATCGCCAGACGGGGCGGCGGTCAGTGTGTAAATCGTTGCAGTTGTTACTATAGTGAGCGTGTCATAGAATCGATCACAGGGTTTTGAGCTTCGTACGTCCGGGATTGTGTCCTCTTTCGTAGTTGGTGACT
>NZ_VTAW01000045.1 GCF_008245225.1 Natrialba swarupiae | reverse complement strand
TCAGGGACAGTGAACGCGAACGGTCGGTTCCGACCTACTGCGCTTCGCAGTTAGAGCGGGAGTCCACTGACAAGCCTCGGGGCTTGACCCCGAGGCAGTTGACTAACCAGCAAGCATCATTGGTCTTTAGTTAGGCCTCAGCTGCCTGTTTGATGGCGATAGCGAGTTGTTCCTGGAGAATCGGCCGTTGTTTGTGGATCGTCTGTGCGTCGGCGGTCAGCCGATCAAGCAGTGGCGGTGGAGAATACCCAAGATAGCCACTCAACCGGTAGAGAATGAGTTGGGCGTGCGACCGGAAGGTCGCCGCCCAGCGTTCCGGCGCAAACACGAGGTCATCATCTGCGTGTTCAATGACCAGACTAAGCAACTCACGACTCACAACCAAGGACAACAGCGCCGCGTACAGCAGAATTTCTACGCCGTGCTTCCTCGTCGTATCGAACTCATCCAGTCTGTACTGTGTCTTCAGTTCCCGAAACAGAAGTTCTACTTCCCACCGGCACCGGTAGATTGTCGCTAGATCCTCCGGCAGGAACTCTTCACGCGAGAGATTTGTGATGGACAAATGGTAGCCGTCGACGTCCTCGTTGCGGACGCCGACGACACGGAACCGTTTTCGTATCACGTGACTGCGTGCCCGCGTACTCTCTCCGGTCAAATTCGATCTCAACTTCGACGTTGATGTACTTGCGGCAGAGATCGTCCACGACGTCGAAGATTTTCTTCCCTTCCAAGGGAATGGCGCGGCGCGCCTTTCCCGTAATTCGTCGGTTATAATCGGGTTAGAGCTGCGTTTCAGTCAACTCGCGAAATAGCCGTCGTTCTCGTCGATCAAGGCGAACCGCCGGTACTTGAAATATAGTAACCGTTAGAAATTTCTGCCCAGTCATTGTTGCTGTAGCCAATGGACCATCTCGACGACATCTCCGTCGAAGAACTCCAAGACGCTCTCGACAAGGTTGAGGAGAACAAGCCGACTCAGCGGTTATTAGCGGCGATTGCGTACAAGAACGGCGTCACGCAGACCGAACTCGCAGAGTGGCACGACACCGGTCGAAGAACGATCTACAGCTGGCTCATGCGACTCGATACGGACGAACCGCTTGAGAAAGCCGTTTCTGATGCTCACCGATCCGGAAGAAAGCGAAAACTTTCAGAAATACATCAAGAAGAGTTCGAGCAAACCATTCACGAACCGCCCAAAGAAGTCGGGATCGACGCGCCGGCGTGGACGCCGACGCTCGTCCAGCAGCATCTTGAGGAAACCTACGATGTCGAGTACTCAATCCCGAGCTGCCGGCGGTTGCTCAAAGAAGCGGGATTGAGCTATCAAAAACCACGCCGTACAGCGGCCGAGTCAGATGCTGACGAGCAAGAAACGTTCCGTGAGGAGTTCAAAAAAAGCGGCGGGAGATGGACGC
Organism: Natrialba swarupiae; assembly: GCF_008245225.1. Taxonomy (GTDB): domain Archaea; phylum Halobacteriota; class Halobacteria; order Halobacteriales; family Natrialbaceae; genus Natrarchaeobius; species Natrarchaeobius swarupiae. The sequence goes on along the minus strand of NZ_VTAW01000045.1, from coordinate 16,787 downwards.
CACAGTAGTCTGTATCGATCAAACCAAGAAATCCGTGCAAGTTGAGCCGCGTGCCGCGTGGCACGCGACCATCCGTCGAATTGTCCGGCCAACGCGACTGGACGTGCTTATTGGGAGCGATTACCGAAGACGGCGATCGCTTTTTTGTCCGGTTCGAAGAGTACGTAACTGCCGAACACGCCAAACATTTCATTCTTGTATTATGAAAAGAGTTCGAAGATGATTTGCTCATCGTGCTGGATGGAGCGCCGGATTTCCAGGCGTCGGCCGTCACGGACCTGGCGGCCCGTGACGACCTCGCCTTCGTCACGTTATCGGCGTATTCGCCAGAACTAAATCCTGTTGAGGAGTGCTGGAGACAACTTCAAGCCGACCTCAGCAACCGCTTCTTTGAGTCACTCGACGATCTCACAACGGCGATTGATACAGCCCTCGATCAACTCTTCATTCCTAAGATGAGCAATAATTTCTAATGTTCACTATAGGCCAGATCGAGGATCGCTAGCCGACCTTCGAGCCACGATCCTGTCCGAACTGCGTACTGTCGTGTCTTTTCTCGTCTGTGACGCTGAACCGGTCGATCGTCTGCTCAGTGACGTTGTGGAGCAGGTGGAACCGTGCTCCAGCCTGCTCCTCACGGCGACCGTCGTACACCTCAGCAAGCAACTCGTGGAACCGGAGAACCGTTCCATCTGCGATCATCACGTCTCTGAACCGGTTGAACTCCTCTGAGACGGTGTGGGGGACAGCGACCTCGTCGAGCCTACTCGACGAAGTCGCGGAGGCACTCTGTGAGAGTCGGCGTCAACCGCTGATAGAACCCTCCTGCGGACAATGTCCTGTCTGCAGTCGAATTGTAGCCCCGTCTGAAGCTGGCGAGCGTTCGGCTTGCGCCGCCGGCGAAGCCGAACGCAAGTGACCAGACGAGCGGTGGAATCTGTAGCTTCCGATCGCGCTCGACCACGCCGACGGCATCGGCGTGGTCTTCGAGCGCTTCAGATGGCAGGAAGTTAGTGAGACGGCGTTCCACTTCCTGTGAGGAGGGGTTAGAGTGCACATCTTCCGGCTCCTCATTCTTTCCGAAAAGTAACTCCGATAAGCCGCCGCTGTCGTGCGGTTTTGCGCCTAACTAAAGACGGATGGTGTCGTCTATAACATCAAGCTGCCGTGAAACAGTGAATTCCACCGCCTTATCGTGATTCAACACAGCCGATTGAACACCCCATCGGCAAGCAGACATCCTTCCTATTCACTTACCATTTAGTGGAGACTCTCGGGTTTGTCCCGCCTGCATCAAATCGATTTGTGAAGTACTGAAAATTAGTCGCCTGAACAATAGCACAGGCTTCCGCTAGTATCGCTCGGAGTGTCTGACGGCCGTCGCCGGGTGGTAATCGTTGTTTCGCATTCGGGGCAATCGTAGTCAGTGCAGTTGTCGTACTTCTGAATTACCCAGTCTCCGTCAACGGTGCTTTCGTGACCGCAGTTGAAGCAGTAGAGCATCGTCTTTCGAGGTGGTGGTTGTTCGACAGCTTGTGTGGACGGATTCATACTCAATACTATCTGCTGAACGTGGATAACGGTGTTGACCCACCTCTCCATGTCCATCTGATAACAGGCGACATACTCGAGCATCGACCAGAGCACACCGGTTGTGGTCGTCGTGGAGGCGATTCCTAATGGGCGAGACCGTTTCGAGAGCGACACAGACCTACTACACAGTCGTCTTCGAAGTCGCCGGAACGCGGGTCTACATCGATCCGTACACACTCGAGTCGAACGCCCAGAAAAAGCAAAGCGAACTTCGAGAACTCGACGCGGCGGAGAACGTCCGCGTGATCGAGCACGCCGGAAGCGTCGGGGGATGCAGTGATACCTCGGACCGTACTCGTACGTCGTGTTCGGTGAGAGCGACGGCGACGAAGACGAGTACGCATTTTACGAGGCCGAGTTTGAACGGCCCGTGGACGACCTTCCCCCTTCGATCGCCACAAAGCTTCGAGACATCGGGTGCGTAGACGGTGGAAAGTGGGACGGGGAGATACAGTTGGTGAAGGACGTCCCCGACGCCATCGTCCAACAGCTCGCACCCGACTAATCGCTCGCGTGCGTCGACAGAACACAGAAATCCGACCGCGAACCCGAGTCGTGTCTGTACGACGGCGAGTGTCCAAACTGCGGTCCGACGGTCTGTCTCGCACTCGAGAATGCGCTATATCTGTGTTACGAGTGTGGAGCCGATATCGGAGGTGACGACTTCGTGAGTACCGCCGAGGCCGGGCCGCGAGACCGCCACAGAACCACTAGCGCCGAACGCGTGACCTGCCGCGAAGACGTCCCTGTCCTCGAGCGGATCAACGCACTCGTCGACGCCGACGAGTACCCGAATCGAAGCGCGGCCATCCGCGAGGCGACGCGGCAGTTCGTCGATCGCGAGCAGGGTGTAGATACAGAGAGGGACGGTGATTCCGATGCCAGAGGCCAATCTCAACCACAACTACGAGCCAGAGGAGCGCAAACCCTGGATCCAGAGCGTGGTGCAACGTCTCGAGACCGGTGACCGGGTTAACGGTCACGACCGTTGACGGGAAGACGCGGACACTGACAGTGACCGTCGAACCGCATATTGAGGACCGCCGACCCTACCGCTGTCAGGGCTTGCTCGTCGACCTCGAGGGCTACAGCACCGAGTACACGCTTGAGTGTCCGAGCGATCCCGACCAGGCCGTCAGGTTGCTGTTCCCGTCGGCACTGTCATACGGCGTGTTCGTCCGGGTCCTCGAATGTGAGGCCCGGGACATGGCGATTATCTCCGATACGAGTGTCGAGGACCTGTTCGCGGCGGTGCGGTGATGATAATCGGTCACGCCTGTCCGGCGAAGTCGACACGCCGACATCTCGTCGAATGGTCGGAAACGCCCTTTACGCCCACAGAAGACGTTCGGCCCGTCGTCTATGTGATGGGTGGTTGCCCGACGAACGACGAGATCGAGCCCGAAGACAGGGTTCGGTCACTCGAGGGTGCAGTCGGGAGGGTGGCCATCTACTTCGAACTTCTCGCGGATCACGAACGCTGACTTCCGTACGATCTCGATAAGGCATGTGACGACAGCGACCGAGGGATATTGTATACGTTCACCCAATCAGATATTTTTCTCATGAGACCAGCGCTTTAGCACCGGTTCCCACACCGGTTGGGAAGCACCGGTGTTGTGAACTGAAACGACGTCCACACCGTCGCAATCATCTCCGGTCTCCGGGGTGGACACTCGCGAGCGGGTGTGTGCGATGATGTTCGGTGGAACTACAGGGTACGGACGCTATGGCCCGTGTCAGTCGTATTCGTCGGCTTCGGTAGAACGACGATAACAGGCTTCCAAAACGATCGAACGCCGTTAGAGACGTTCGGCACCGGGTGAAATCCGGTGGGATGGCAGGATTCCCGTTCGCTCGAGTGCGTAGTAGCCGGCGATGTGGACGGCTGCGGCGACGATCATGCTATTGAGTGCTGCCATTCCCGGCACCGGTGCCGACACTGCGACCCCAGGAACGATCGATCCGGCGGTCAAAATGGCGGCGAGACAGCCAGCGCCGTATGCGAGGATACTGGTCCAGCGGATGTTCGTAAATTGGACATCTCCCATCCGGGGGATGCCATCACGCCAGCACAGCAGGAAGTCGGCGATGATGATCGCCCCGAGCGGCGGGATGTACTGGCCCAGTAACTCGAGCCACGGGAGGAGTAACGTATCAGCACCAGCCAGTGCCAAACCGATGCCGACAAGACAGCCAGCGATGACGAACGGTCGCTTCCGGTCGAACTCGAACGCTTCAGCGCCGGCAACGCTGAACGCGTAGGCCGCATTGTCGTTGGTCGTCCAGATGTTCAAGATCAGTGCGATCAGGCCGACGGTCGCGAGACCCTGTGCGACAAGCACCTCGTAGAGGTCGCCCTGTGGCGTGACGTCGTAGACGGCACCGCCGACGGCCCCGCTGAGGAATAGAAAGCTGTTGCCAACGAGGAACGCGATCAGCCCGGCCCAGAACGCAACACGCGAGTTGATCGCAAACCGCGCCCAGTTGGGTGCCTGCGTTCCGGCGCTGATGAACGTCCCGACGACGATCGTTACTGCCAGCCCGAACGACATTTCGCCGCCACCAGTCTGTGCAAGCAGCCCATCGATTCCGCCGGCGTCACCGACCGCGAGGTAGATCGAGAGGACTCCGACGACGACGAGAAACGGAACGGCGACGTACGAGAGTTTCTCCATCCCGTCGTAGCCGAAGTATGCCGTCAGCATGTGCAACACGCCCCAGGTGACGATCAACGCAGAGATCAGCGAACCGGTCTCGAGACCGAAGTACGTCGCGGTCGGAATGGCGACCATCGGAATGGTGACCCCGAACCAGCCAACCTGGGTACCACCGAGCAGGAGATCGGCCATCTTCGCGCCAACGCGTCCAAACGAGTACCGCGCCAGCAGGACGGTCGTTAGTCCGGCCTTCGCGGAGATCGCACAGAGCAACGCGACGTAGCCGCCGAGGATAATGTGACCGACGACCATCGCGGAAAGCATCTCTTGAAAGCCCATCGCCGCGCTGACCTCCGCGCCAGCCCACATCGTTCCCGCGAAGAAGACGAGTCCAAGCAGTACTGCAGAGAGACTTACCAATCCCTTTCGTTCGTCTTTCGGAACGTGATCGAGCGGATAGTCAGGATCGGGGAGGTCTTTGTCACCGAAAACGATACGTCGCCAGTCAAAATCTCCGTCTCGAACTGACATGATTGGTCACGTCACATGAACTCCCAATAAATGTTTTGTCACTTGATAATACTTTAGCAGCGCAATTATCTGAGGCTCTGTCTGTAACCCACGTCGGTGAATACAAAGCGACAATATTATTACACCCCTAGGGATGTATTGTTCTATGACTGACCGTATTATTACCAACGCGACGACGTGTGACGGGTCGTCGGTCGACGTCGCGATCGAGGACGGGACGATCACGCGAGTCGAAGACGGTGGCTCGATCGATCCTGAAGTCGTTCCGGCCGACCGCCGGTACGATGCGGACGGCCGTCTCGTGACGCCGCCCCTGACCGAACCGCACCTCCACCTCGATGCGACGCTGACTGCGGGCGAACCGAGGTGGAACGAGTCCGGTACCCTTGCGGAGGGGATCGGTATCTGGGACGAACGAAAGCAGTCCCTCGAGAGTGACGACGTCAAAGCACGGGCAGAACAGGCGATCGAGTGGTTCGTGGCAAACGGCGTCACCCGGATTCGCACCCACGCCGATACGACCGAACACTCGTTGACTGGCGTTCGAGCGCTCCTCGACCTCCGCGAGGAGGTCTCTGATGTGGTCGATCTCCAGGTCGTCGCGTTCCCACAGGACGGGATCTTCACCGACGAAACTCACGAGGATCTGTTGCGTGACGCTCTCGAGATGGGGGCGGATCTGGTGGGGGCGATCCCTCACAACGAGCATACGCGTGAGGATGGTGTCGCCTCCGTCAAACTCGCGATGGATCTCGCCGAGGAGTACGACCGGCCGGTCGACCTCCACATCGACGAGACCGACGATCCGGGCTCGCGCTTTACTGAAGTGCTTGCGAGCGAAGCGAGTAAACGAGGGATCGGCGACCGAGTCACGGCGAGTCACACGACCGCGATGCACTCTTACCCCAACAGTTACGCGGCGAAGGTCGTCTCGTTGCTCGAGGACAGTGGCGTAAGCGTAGTCACGAACCCGCCGGACAACTCGGTGTTGCAGGGACGGTACGACGACTATCCGCGTCGCCGTGGTCATACCCGGATCGACGAACTACACGAGGCTGGCGTTACCGTCGGGCTCGGTCACGACTCCGTCATGGACCCGTGGTACCACTACGGGTGCGGCGATCCGATCGATGCCGCGTTTATCTTGCTTCACTACGCACACATGAGCGGTCGCTCGGACGTCGAAACGCTGTGGGAGATGATCACCCACGCGAACGCCGACGTCTTCGGCGTCGACGAGTACGGCCTCGAGGTCGGTAACGAGGGATCGCTCGTCGTCTACGACTCGCCCGGTCCGTTCAACGCACTCCGAACGCGAGCGCCGCGAACGCTCGTTCTCAGAGAGGGTCGGGAGATCGCCCGTACCGAACCCTCGGAAACGACGGTCGTGCGAGCCGATAGCGAACGATCGGTCGACTTTCACCGCTAAGCGCTCACAGCGGTTTCCTCCCGTCGGTGGCCGAGATCAGTCGTCGACGATCGATTCGATCAGCGTCTCCAGTTCGAAGTCGTTGAGCGGATACGACTCGTCTTTGACCGTCTCGATGACGAACTTCGAACTGGTTCGGACGACCTCGTCGATCCCCTCGTAATCCTGGATGAGGCCGTGTACCATCTGGCGATCAGAGAGGTGTGCGATGACGATTAGATCGGTGTCGCCCATCGTGAAGTACACCTGGTTGACGCCCTCTATAGCCGTGAGTTTCTTGCTGACACGCTTGTGGTATTGTGTGTCGTACTCGGCCATCACCTCGGTGATAACGGTGATCTCGAGACCGAGTTCCTCGATATCGATGTCGTAGAGGTCGTTCGTGATAACTCCCTGCTCTTTGAGTTGGTCGATTCGGTAGTGGACAGTCGATTTGGGAATGTCGGTGTAGGTTGCAATTTCGTCCAGATTATCCGTCTCGAGTTCCGAAATCGCGTGCAGGATTCGAACGCTCCGTTCGTCCATACTCTCACGTCGAAATCGGAGGATAAACAACATTCGAATAGCCGACGGATCGTCGGACCAGATTGGAGTGTACTGGTCGATCCGCCGTTGGACCGTTCGATCTGGGTGTTCCTGAACGTCCCCGTCGAACGAGCGGGGAGCTGTACGCTCGACGATTTCGAGGGCAACGAGTACACCGATCTCTTCTCGGGAATGTCCGTCGTAAACGTCGGTCAGGGTACCGAAGCCATCGTTGCCGAGTCAGTGATGGGTGAAACCGGAATCGTCGTTCCGTCGGCGGAGTGACTCGAGGCGCTCGATGCAGTCGCATGAGCAATCGCCTCTCCCGACGCACTCACCTCTGGCCGTAATTCTCCCACTGACAGTCACAATTCCGAACAAGATTCAATCAAGTGTGGTAAGTTAGACTTATCTGTGGGTATCACTCACAATTTTGTATTGTGTTTGAAAACGTTCTGGTCGCCAACCGTGGGGAGATCGCCGTTCGGATCATCCAGTCCTGTTCGGATCTGGGAGTCACGTCCGTCGCGGTCTATAGCGACGCGGACGAAACGGCGAAACACGTCAGAATGGCCGACGAGGCCTACCATATCGGGGGTTCGAAGGCACAGGACAGTTACCTCGACCGGGAGGCGCTACTCGAGGCCGCTCGAGAGGGCGGCGTCGACGCGATACATCCGGGATACGGGTTTCTGGCGGAAAACGAGTCGTTCGCGACGGCGGTCGAGAACAGTGAGTTCGTCTGGATCGGCCCGCCGAGTTCGGTCATGGCCGACTTCGGTGAGAAAACACGCTCTCGGACGATCATGGCGGAAGCTGACGTCCCGATCGTTCCCGGGACGACCGAACCCGCGCCGGATCCAGACGACGTCAGGGCGTTCGCCGACGAACACGGTTACCCGCTCGCGATCAAAGCCGACGGCGGTGGCGGTGGCCGCGGCCTGAAGATCGTTCACGGCCCCGACGAGATCGAGTCGAAGTACCAGGACGCAGTCCGTGAGGGTGAGGCGTACTTCGATAACCCGAGCGTCTACATCGAGACGTTCCTGACGGATCCGCGCCACATCGAAGTCCAGATCATCGCCGACCGACACGGCAACGTCAGACACCTCGGCGAACGCGACTGTAGCATCCAGCGTCGCCAGCAGAAACTCGTCGAGGAGTCTCCCTCACCGGTCCTGGACGACGAGACACGCGAGGAGATCTGTGAGGCCGCCCGCCGTGGCGCCGCGGAGGCGGGTTACGTCAACGCCGGGACGGTCGAGTTTCTCTACGAGGACGGCGACTACTACTTCCTCGAGGTCAACGCCCGCATTCAGGTCGAACATCCCGTCACGGAGGAACTCACGGGGATCGACCTGGTGAAGTGGCAGCTTCGGATCGCTGCCGGCGAGGAGCTGACAATCTCCCAGGACGAGATCGAGCCACGCGGAGCGGCCATGGAGTTTCGGATCAACGCGGAGGATCCGGACAACGACTTCATCCCCCTGCCGGGAACGCTCTCGTCGTACGAACCTCCGCGGGGAATCGGCGTCCGGGTCGACGACGGCGTCGACGAAGGCGATGCGATCGCGCCGTTTTACGACTCGATGTTCTCGAAGGTGATCGTCACGGGGGCCGACCGCGACGAAGTCATCGCCCGCGGGAAACGTGCACTTTCCGAGTCGACCGTCGAGGGTGTTCCCACCACGATCCCCTTCCATCGACGGCTTCTGGTGGACGAGGGATTCCTCTCGAACGAACACACGACGAACTACGTCGACCGCGAACTCGTCGACGAGTAGCGGTCGAACGAGAGATCGGTTCGGTTCGTGACGGTCGATTCACGAGGAGTTGACGACGTCCGGAAGCGACGCGAGTTTGATGTCGTGGTCCTCGAGTCGGTCGTGAATCGCCTCGAGAATCTCGACGGCGTTTGGGTTGTCGCCGTGGATGCAGATGCTATCCGCGGGGACGTCGATCTCTTCGCCGTTTGCGGCCTCGACGACGCCGTCGGTAGCGATCGAGACGAACCGGTCGGCGACGAGTTCCGGATCACGGTCCTCGAGTTGTTGTTCGACGATGAGCGATCGGTCGGCTCGGTAATCCAGGTCGACGTATCCCTCGAAGACGGCCGTCACACCGTCGACTTCCTGGGCGACCTCGTAGATGTGCATGTCCGTCGCGAGGTAGACGAGCTCCTCGTCGACCTCGAGCATTCCGTCCATGACAGCCCTGGCGTGATCCGGACTCTCGGAGAGCATCGAGTACATCGCACCGTGGGGTTTGACGTGTTCGACGGTGACGCCGTGGCGCTGTGCGAACGCTGTCAGTGCACCGAGTTGATAGACGACGTAATCACGAACTTCTTCGGGAGTTGCGTCGATAGTTCTGCGGCCAAAGCCCATCTTGTCTGGGAACCCGGGATGGATGCCGATGCCGACGTCGTGTTCGGCGGCCAGTTCGACAGTCTCGCGCATGACGTGGGGATCACCGGCGTGGAAGCCGCCTGCGATGTTCGCAGACGTAATGTAGGGCATCACCGCCTCGTCGTTGCCCATCGTCCAGTTGCCGAAGCTCTCACCCATATCACAGTTGATGTCGATCGTCGGCATGTCTGTACGTGTGATACAATTCTGCATATATTTTTCGTCACATATAGGGAGTTATCCAATCTTACCGAACTTCGTTCCTCTTGGAAGGCGAAATCAAAACGTGATCCAATACGCTTGCGTTCGATCGAGCAGGAAGTCTCTCCCTCCTGGGTCTCGGTTTCGATCGGTAACCGGAGTACAGGCGGTCGACGATACGGCTTTCCGAGCGGGTCGAACCGAGTGTGCCCACCCGAACCCGGTTCCCTCACTCGATATCGAGGAGTGTCTGGTCGGCTTCGACCTCGGCTTCGTTCTCGACGTGGAACTCGCCGACAGTCCCGCCGTTTTCGGTGGTAATCTCGTGAAAGTTCTTCATTACCTCGACGAGACCGATCGTGTCGCCTGCGTCGACGCTGTCGCCTTCCTCGACGAACGGCGGCTCGTCCGGATCCGATTGCCGGTAAAAGATCCCAGGCATCGGTGATTTGACTTGTTCTCCCATCGTTGTCTGTATTGGATCTCGTTTTGATTATACTCTTTGGTTAAATTCCTATTCGTTTCGAACACGTATTGTCGAATATCAATCCTCGAGTTCAACCTCTTTTCGAATTTCTGAGAGGCGGTCGTGGCGCTCCTGACGGGCTGTGAGTGCGTCGTCGATCTCTACGGGCTCGAAGTACACCGATTTGTGGGTCTGGCGCTGGGCGAGCCGTCCCCGGTCGACGCTGATGACGGTGCCGACGGTCGCGTAGCCCCCGCCGGTTACGGCGTCTTGCATGAGCACGATCGGCTTCTGTGGGACCTGGATCGAGCCAACCGGATATCCGAGGTCGACGACGTTCGAGGGATCGGTACCGGCACCGAACGGCTGATCGCGCTCCTCGAACTCGATGTCGGGTCCGTCGAGTCGGTACCCGACGCGGTCGGCCTCCGGTGATACCGTCCACTCGGCCTCACAGAGGTCGGCTTTGCTCTCCTCGGTGAGCCGGTAGTCCGTCAGTCCGAGGATGACGCGAACGGTGTCTTCGGTCGCGTACTCCGGGACGTACTCGTCGCCGACCGTCTCCCCGACGAGATCGCGCCGGTCCTCGGTTCGCTCCCCGATCGCGAGCTCGTCGCCGTCCTCGAGCGTGCGTCCGTCCTGACCGCCGATCCCGACGAGCGTGTACGTCGACCGGCTCCCCATCACTTCGGGGACGTCGATCCCGCCCGCCACGGCGAGGTAGGCGCGGGCCCCCTCGGTCGCAAACGACAACTCGAGTTCGTCGCCGGCTTCGACGGCGACGGTCGTCCAGGTGTCGATGGGGTCGCCGTTGTGCGTCGGCGACATATCCGCACCGGTGATTGCGACGACGGCGTCTTCGTCGAACGTGGCCGTCACGCCCTGATAGGTCATCTCGATCGTCGCGGCGTCCTCGTCGTTCCCGACGAGGTAGTTCGCGACCGTGTGTGCGTACTCGTCCATCGCCCCCGACGGCGGCATTCCGATGTGGTAGTTGCCGAACCGCCCCAGATCCTGGACGGTGCTCGCGATGCCACCGTCGGTGATTCGAATCATGCGATCACCTCCACGAGTCGCTGGTTGTACTCGTCGGGCGCATCGAAGAACTCCTCGGTCGAGAACGTCACCGGTTCGTCGGTGTACTCGTAGCTCCCGGCTTCGACCTCCTCGCGGATCTCGTCGTACTCCTCGCGGTCGATTCGACGGTAGTTCAGAATATCACCGGGATTGGGGTAGACGATCGAATCTTCGAAATCCGGCAGGCGCTGATCGACGTCGAGGACCTCTATCGGCGTCCGTCCGTACAGCTGGTAGCCGCCCGCACCCTGGACCGGATAGATGACCGAGAACGCGCCGCCGAATCCGATTGCACGGCTCGGTGTGTCGGTCCGTGGTTCGACGTACTTCGGAACCTCGAGTTGTCTCTCCCTGGGGACCATCTGGAAACACCACGGCAGCCCCGGGACGAACCCGACCATCGTGACCATATGCGGTGCGGCGACGAACGCGTCGATAAACGCCTCCACCGAGTCGAAACCGTTCAGTTCCGCGGAGTACTCGAGGTCGGTCCCGTCGGGGTCCTGGTGGCGGTCGCGAAACTCCATGAGCGTCTCGTGGGTCCAGGGATCCTCAAACAGGACCGGGACGTCGATGACGCGAGTCTCCCACTCGTAGTTTTCGACGTCGAGTGCGGCTTCGATCTCTCGGAGTTCCTCGATGATCGTGTCCGGGTGGGCGACGTCCGGATCGATACGGAGCATGTACGACGCGTTCGCCGGACAGTTCTCGACGACGCCGTCGATCTCGCGTTCGGCTACTTGCTGGGTGATCGCCATCGCCTTGAAGTTGGCCGTGAAGCTCATCGCTTCGGCGAGCTCGACGAACACGTGGTCGTCGCCGCCGTACTCGTACCGCGGTTCGGGCAAGTCTACAGGTGTGATTCGGTCATCTCCCATGCCTTGTCATACCAATTCAAACTCCGGACACGAATAGATATTGGTCAATCCTCAACATACCTGATAAAAGTTGGACTGTATTCAATTAAGTCTGCACATAGGGAATATCGTTCGGGGAACGAACGCTGGCGGCGATGGCCGAGAAACGACCCAGCGGTCGGGTGCGGTGTTGACTTTCTAGAGCCGGTCTCGTTTCGGGAGAACGTTGAGAGTGATACCAGTGACCAGGCCGGACTGTTCGTCGACGCTGGCCCCATCATTCTAGTATAATGGATAGATATCGAATCCCATTCAATAAATACTGAAAGAGTGGTTTGGAGTGCGGCTGATTATATGTATGTTGAACTCATAGTAGTTACTGTGCCGGATGGTACCAAACGGGCCTCGACGGCGAACCCGAGATCGAAGACGTCTCCAGAGCGCCGGAGCCGTCCGTCGACGGCCACCTCGACCGTCGCCACCCTGTCCGGCTCCGGGAGGTTGGAGAGGCCGAACAGGCGGTCGGTACCGAGCGCCGTCGAGAACGCGACCATATCCGAAACATCCGACAATGACTGATACGACACGAGAGATCACACTCACGGTAAACGGCACAGAACGGACGTTCGACATCGAGCCACAGACGTTGCTCGTTCACGCACTCAGAGACGAACTCGGCTATACGGGATCGAAAGTCGGCTGCGAGAGCAGTCTCTGTGGTGCCTGTACCATCCACGTCGACGGACGGGCAGTAAAATCGTGTACGCTGCTCGCAGTCCGGTACGACGGGGCCGAAATTACGACCGTGGAGGGGCTCGCAGACGGCGAGGACCTGCATCCACTCCAGCAGGCGTTCCAGGAAGAACACGGGCTCCAGTGTGGCTACTGTACGCCCGGGATGATGCTGACGGCGTTGTCGCTGCTCGAGGACAACCCCGACCCCACCAGATCGGAGATCCGGGACGCACTGAAAGGGAACGTCTGTCGGTGTACGGGCTATCACAACATCGTCGACGCGGTCGAACGTGCTGGAGAACTGATGGCAGCCGGCGAACCCGAACTCAGCGGGGCTGATTGAGATGTCCGAACAGGAGTCGGTCACCGACCGCGTCTTCGGATCGTCCGTCGAGCGCCGCGAGGACCGATCGATACTGACCGGCGTCGCCGAGTACACCGACGAAAAGCTCCCCGACGCAGCCCACGTGGCGATCCTCCGGAGTCAGTACGCTCACGCCACCCTCGAGTCGGTGGACGTCGACCAGGCCGAGAACCGGGACGACGTCGTCGCCGTGTTCACCGGCGCGGACGTCGAGGAGAGTGGCATTCCAAACGACATCCCGACTGCCTGGTCGCTGCCCGGACTCGTCACCCCCCAGTACAGGATCATAGCAACCGACAAAGTCCGCCACACGGGTGATGCGATCGCCGCAGTCGTCGCCGAAGACCGATACGCGGCTCACAACGCGCTCGGGGATATCGACGTCACGTACGACCGTCTCGATGCGGTAACCGAACCCGATGAGGCGGTCGACTCCGACGTTACCGTCCACGAGGAGGCACCGGACAACGTCGCGTTCGATTTCACGATCGGCGACGCGGACGCCGTTTCGGAGGCGTTTTCGGCCGCCGATCACGTGACGAGTGTCGACCTCGAGCAACCCAGAATCATCCCTAACGCCGTCGAACCGCGGGCGGCGGCCGCGGATTACGACCCCGACAGCGACGACCTCACGGTGTGGATGACCTCACAGAACCCACACCTCCACCGGATGCTGATGTCGACCGCGACGCTTGGCCACCCCGAGCACAAGCTTCGAATCGTCGCCCCGGAGGTCGGTGGCGGGTTCGGAAGCAAAATTTATCACTACCCCGACGAAGCGATCACCGCCTGGTGTGCCAAACAACTCGGTCGAGCGGTCACGTGGCAGGCGACCCGCCGGGAAGGGTACATCACCGACTGTCACGGCCGAGATCACGTCACCGAAGCCCAACTGGCCGTCGATACTGACGGGTCGATCCGCGGATTACGCGTCGAGACACACGCCGGGTTGGGAGCACACCTCTCGCAGTTTGCCACCGCCACACCGTCGTATCTCTACGCAACGATCCTCTCGAGTGAGTACGACATCCCGGCGATTCACTGCCGGGTGATCGGCGCGTTCACGAACACGACTCCGGTCGACGCCTACCGCGGTGCGGGACGAGCGGAGGGAATCTACGTGACCGAACGCATCGTCGACGCCGCCGCATCGGAACTCGGGATGGATCCCGCGGAGATCCGCCGGACAAACCTGATCTCGCCGGACGAGTTCCCGTTCGAGACCAGCGTTGCCATGGTCTACGACAGCGGCGAGTACGAAACCGCGATGGATCGCGCCCTCGAACTCGTCGAGTACGACGAACTTCGTGACCGCCAGCGCGAACTCCGGGACGACGATCGGTATCTCGGTATCGGCATCGCGAACTTCGTCGAGTCCGCGGGACTCTCTCCGTCGAAAGCTGCCGGCGAACTCGGCGCTGCGGCCGGCGGCTGGGAGGCAGGCGTCGTCCGCTTCCATCCGTCAGGGACGGTGACTGTCGCCTGCGGGACCGCAGACCAGGGCCAGGGACACCGGACAACGTTCGCCCAGGTCGCTGCCGAGGAACTGGGCGTCCCACTCGAGGACGTGGATGTCGTCGAGGGCGACACTGACGCGGTCCCACAGGGGATGGGAACATACGGCAGTCGGAGCGGCCCCGTCGGTGGCGGTGCCATCGCCACCAGCGCCCGAAAGGTCGTCGAAAAGGCAAAACGCATCGCCGCACACTCACTCGAAGCCAGCGTCGACGACGTCGAGTTCGACGACGGCGAGTTCAGCGTCGTCGGCGCGCCAGACCGATCGGTCACCATCCAGGAGGTGGCACTCGAGGCGTATCTCGGCCACGACATCCCCGGGGACGCCGAACCCGGGTTAGAGGCGACCTCCTACTACGATCCCGAAAACTTCACGTTCCCGTTCGGCACGCACGTCGCAGTGGTCGAGGTCGATCCCGAAACTGGGGAGGTCGACCTCCAGACGTACGTCGCCGTCGACGACTGCGGCGAACAGATCAATCCGATGATCGTGGAAGGCCAGGTTCACGGTGGCATCGCCCAGGGCGTCGGAGCGGCTCTCTATGAGGGTGCCGTCTACGACGATACCGGGACACTCGTGACCGGCTCGATGAACGAATACGCCCTTCCACGGGCCCACCAGCTCCCCGACTACGAAACCGACAGCACCGTCACCCCGAGCCCGCACAACCCTATCGGCGTCAAAGGCGTCGGCGAGTCGGCCACGATCGCGGCCGCGCCAGCCGTCGTCAATGCAGTCGTCGACGCACTCGAGCCGTTCGACGTCGATCACCTCGATATGCCGCTGTCGAACGAGCGGGTGTGGCGTGCGATCGACGCAGCAACGGAGGGTGACTCGTAATGTACCCCGAGGAGTTCGAGTACTACGATCCCGAAACCATCGAGGACGCTATCGAGACGCTCGAGACTCACAGCGACCGCGAGGTCACGCCGATCGCGGGCGGACACAGCCTGCTCCCGACGATGAAATCGGGGCTCGCCTCCCCCGACGTCGTGGTCGATCTCGCGTTCATCGACGACCTCCACGGCATCAGCCGCGACGATGGAGTCACGACGATCGGTTCGATGACCGAGTACGCTCGCGTCGCCGACGACGAACAGCTCTGGGGAGAGAACCGACTCGTCGCCGAGTCCACCGCGGCGATCGGTGACATCCAGGTCCGAAACGTCGGGACCGTCGGCGGAAACCTCGCTCACTCCGATCCCGCCGCTGACCTCCCTGCAGCGGCTCTGGCCGCCGACGTGACCGTTCACGCCCACGGTCCCGATGGTCCACGGACGATCCCGATCGACGACTTCTTCGTCGCGATGTTCACGACGGCACTCGAGGACGGCGAACTGCTCACGTCGGTCGACGTTCCCCACCTCGGTGACGACGACATCGGCGTCTACCTGAAGAAAGCCAGCCCGTCGTCCGGATACGCTATCGTCGGCGTGGCAGCGGTTCTCGAAACCGACGGCGAAACGATCACCAACGCTCGAGTGGCCGCAAACGGTGCGTTCGGCCACGCGATGCGTCTGTCACCGGTCGAGGAACACCTCGCTGACACGCCGCTCAGTCGCCGAGAGGTCGCGGCCGAGGCGGCTGCGCTCGCGACTGACGGCGTCGACGCCTACCAGCTCATGGAAGACGAACAGGCATCGGCAGATTTCAGAGCACACTTGCTCGAGGTCTACGTCGAACGAGCGATCGAGGATGCGATCGACCGCGTGACCGACTGAACGCGGTTCGTCCTCGGTCGCGTGCGGTCGGCCCGTCGGACTGGCCCGTCGGCTCGCAGGCTCGTGGTGGCCGGGCTCCCTGACCGACGGAGTAACCCCTTTGTTCTGGTCGATTTCTCGCTGGACAGTTCCTCGGAACCTGGAGTCGTCCTGATGTTTTTTCCTAGACGCCCTCGTTTGGACAGTGGCTCGATACTCGACGGTCCCTGATTCTATCTTTGTGCCGATGTAACTCGATAGAATTTTGCTGGCAAATATATTTGGACGAAGATATAAAGCCATTCTATACATATTGATATACTTTAGCAGGGTTTTGAGTTTCCCTTTCTCGTATCTGTAGTCCTTGTCGGCAGGGTGTTGCCCGAATATGATGGGTACGACAGACGAGAAGCCGGGGAGTTTCGACGCCGTATTTTTGACTAACTCTCGCAAAGAACGTCCAGATCATGCGGCTTCAACCGTAGATACAGCCGTGGGAACTCCACTTTGGGATCGGTCTCAGCAGACAGTTATCCTCGCTGAGTGTCGATCCTGGGTACAGTTTTGCCGAGTGAAATTTGATTCCGATTCGCACTAGTTTCGAACTGCAGACTTTCTCTTCCGTCCAGCATCAAACATCTATTTGTTGGTCGTGTCCCAAGCTCGTCTAGAGTCGTAACTGACTCCTGTGGAAACAGGGTCACCTCTGGTACCTACCCCGAAGT
>NZ_VTAW01000044.1 GCF_008245225.1 Natrialba swarupiae | reverse complement strand
CTAACCCGATCACCGCCACCTACGACAGAAATCAGATCTCAGACCGACTCAACTGATGACGTCTTGTGAGGTACTGAGACTTTTATAGAGCTAATTTACAAGCCCCCAAAATCTATCTATGAATACAATCCGCATACAGTATGTATGGGCAAAACATACCACGATATAGAAACGCACTCCTGGGAAGAAGTGCGTCGTCGACACGAGGACAAACTTCCCGGTCAGCTGGCGTATCTAGGAGAGAATTCCGACTTCTACCAGCGGAAGTTTTCGGAGTGGGACGTCGACGTCGAATCTGTAAGCACGATCGAGGAATTCCAGGAAATTCCCTTCACGACCAAAGATGATCAGCGTCGCAATCAGGCAGATCCTCCGGAAGAACAGCCCCTTGGGACACACCAGGCCGTTCCGACCGAAGAACTCAGCCGAACGATCTCATCGTCGGGAACGACGGGAAAACCGACGTACTTCGGACTGACGAAGTCGGACCGCAGGAGTTGGAACGAGGTGATGAAGCGCAGCTTTTACTGTGCGGGTATCGATCCTGACGACACGGTCATTTTCGGCTCCGGACAGACGATGATCACTGGCGGGACGCCATACTTCGAAGCGTTGACCGAACTGGGTGCAAACGTCGTTCCGGCCGGGGGCGAGTCAACGGAGCGACTTCTCTCGGTCATGACCGACCTTCCCGGCGACGCACTGATAACGACGACATCGCATCACCGCTATCTCACCGAACGGATACCGGAACTCGGTTTCGAACTCGACGAACTTTCCATAACGAAACTCGTCGGTGGGGGCGGACCGGGGATCGGAAACCCCGAGATTCGGAGTGAACTGTACGAACAGTGGGGGGCCAACCTCGTCCGGGAGGGAATGGGAATGGGTGACGTGATCGGGTGTATGTGGTCCGAGTGCGAGTTCGAAGACGGGATGCACTACCACGGGCAAGGACACGCCCACGTCGAGCTCATCGATACGGAAACGGGCGAAAACGTACCGTTCGAGGTTGGTTCGAAGGGGGAACTCGTCTATACGCCACTCGAACGTGAAGCGACCCCACTACTCCGATTCAAATCGGGCGACTACGCTCGAGTCACCGGAGTGAACTGTCAGTGCGGGCGGACGTCGCCAAAGATCCGGTGCATCGGCCGCGCCGACGACATGGTCATTTACAAGGGAATGAACGTGTTTCCCTCGGCGATCCGTGACGTCGTCTCCGGCGTCGAAGGTGCTATGGGGCATACGAAAGTGATCGTACCGACCGAGGACAAAGTTCACTTCGAAGCTCCCATTCCGATCGAGGCTGTGCTCGATCCCGAGACGGACCGCGATGAGGCAGCCGTCGAGGATGACATCGTCGACGCTGTCCGAACCCAACTCAAAGTTCGGGTTCGGCCCCAGCTGGTAGACTTCTCTGAGATTGAACTGTCCGAGTACAAGACCGAACAGGTTATCGTCAGAAAGTGACCTACCTCCGTTGTGGGCCATGTCGCGATGTGGAAGGGGAGTCGCCGTCTTCGGCATCGGTGTTCCTATGGCTGTGTTCCACGAGGCAGAAACGTTTTTGCTGATATAGATGATACAGATGGTGTGCCAAAAGTTATCGATACTCATGTCCATCCTGCGAACGAGCTGCTAATCGAGCACGGTGGCGAGTCGCTCCAGTACGGGTTCGATTACTTCGGGAAGGACTTCTCACCGGAACCGATCGAAGAAACCGTCGAGAAATACCGTGAGTGGGGCATCGACAGAGCTGTCCTGTTCGCGCTGGACAGCGAGACGAACACCGGGAACCCCGCAATTCCGAACGACTGGGTCGCCGAGATGCGGGAAAAGTACGAACTCTTTCTCGGGTTCGCGAGCGTTGATCCGCACAAAGGGCAAACTGCGAGAGAGGAGGCGGTAAGAGCGATAGAAGACCTAGGGCTGGACGGGTTCAAATTTCAGCAGGCCGTCCAGGGATTTACCCCGAGCAACCGTCGTTTTGACGATCTCTGGGCGCTGCTGGAGGACCTCGGGAAACCCGTCCTCTTTCACGGTGGCCATACAGCGATCGGTGCGGGCAGTCCCGGCGGGAGCGGGCTGATGCTCAAGCACACGCGACCGGTTCACATCGACGAGGTCGCCGCCAGGTATCCCAATCTTCAGATCATCATCGCCCATCCGGCATGGCCGTACCACCAAGAACAGCTTTCGACCGTGATCCACAAGAGCAACGTCTACATGGATCTGTCCGGTTGGCAGCCAGAGTACATCCCCGACGAGGTGATTCAGTACGCGAAGTCTCGTATCTCGCACAAAGTTCTCTTCGGCTCCGACTATCCCGTCGTAACGCCCGAGGACTGGCTAGACGGGTTCGAAGAGCTAGACTTCGACGAAGAGGCGAGGGAGATGATCCTCCACGAAAACGCCGAGCAACTTCTGGATCTGTGACTCTCACTAACTCTGCCGGTCATTACTCACCGCTGACGCATCTAGTGGCTTCCCAAGCCTGAACTGGTGGGTGGAACCGACGGCGGTCGTCTCGTTTCACCCATCAGTCGACGCTTGTCGAAGTACTAGAGTTTCTGAACCAATTCAATAGTGTACCCGTTAGGATCGGTGATAAAAGCAATCCGAACGTCGTGATCTTCGAGGGTCCGTGGGCCATCAACGATATCAGTATCCCACTCTTCAACTGCACGTTCCACCGTAGTATCAACGTTCTCGACAGAGGTTGCGAGGTGGTCCATCGTTCCAGGAGTGGTCTCCACGTCACTATTTTCGTCGTACTTGAATTGAATCGCCGCGCCGCTCTCACCAGCCATGAAATAGTTCCTGACACCGTCACTGCCGACGAAATCCCGGGAGTACTCGAGTCCAAGCACCTCCTCGTAAAATTCGACTGTGGCCTCGAGATCAGATACCCATACCGCTGTGTGGAGTACAGTCATAGACGTACTACTCGTCCGAGATGTGATAAAGGCCGGTATCGTTGTGGCTGGTGGGGAAAATATCATATACGAACTATCGTGGAAAATAGTATCGTCCGTCTCGAAGGTGTTGACCGCCCCTCTGCACCCCCCAATATTTAAGCTTCCAGCCATACCATCGATAAAGCCATGAACAAGAATGAACTTCGAAGCAACGAGCTTACCGACGGTGTCCATCGGGCACCTCACCGAGCGATGTTTCACGCAATGGGCTTCACTGAAGCGGATTTCGAGAAACCGCTGATCGGTGTTGCAAACACTGCAGCCGAAATCACACCCTGTAATTCTCACCTCGACCAGGTAGCCCACGCTGCCAAAGACGGGATCAGAGGTGCGGGTGGCTCCCCGATAGAGTTCGGAACGATCACCATCTCTGATGCGATTTCGATGGGACACGAGGGGATGAAAGCCTCGTTAATATCTCGAGAGTTGATCGCCGACTCTGTCGAACTTGTTGCTTTCGGCGAACGGCTCGATGCGCTCGTAACGGTCGCGGGATGTGACAAGAACCTCCCCGGGATGCTGATGGCTGGTGCCCGGTTGAATATACCCACCGTGTTACTGTACGGTGGTTCCAGACCGACAGGACACTTCCAGGATGAAGAGGTAAGCGGTGTCGAAATCGTCGAAGGAGTCGGAAAAGTTCTTCAAGGGGATATGACCGAAGCAGAGTTGCGTGAACTCGAGAAATCTGCGTGTCCCGGTGCTGGCTCCTGTGCGGAGATGGCAACGGCGAACACGATGGCGACGATCGCCGAGGCTATTGGTATGGCACCATTGGGTTCGGCATCACCAGCCGCCGAAACGAGCGACCGTCGATCGGCGGCTGCCGAGTGTGGCGAACTTGCCGTCAGCGCTCTCGAGTCAGATGTACAACCGCTCGATATTCTTACGCGTCCAGCCTTCGAAAACGCCATTACTGTACAGGCGGCAATCGGTGGGTCGACGAACGCGGTCCTACATCTGCTTGCACTGGCCGAAGAGGCCGGTGTTGACCTCGAACTTGAGGAGTTCGAGGAGATATCAGCAAAGACACCGCACATCTGTAACCTCAAGCCGGGTGGCGAGTACACGATGCACGATCTCCATCGAAACGGCGGTGTTCCAGCCATCCTTCGGTATCTGCACGAAGCGGACTATCTAAACGGCGACACTCTCACGATTACCGGTGAAACGCTCGCCGACGCAATCGAACGAGTCGATCCACCGGAGCCCGATCCTGAAGTCGTTCGACCCACGAACGATCCGATCGACGACGAGGGATCGATCGTCGTGTTGCGTGGCAATCTCGCCCCAGATGGGGCGGTTCTCAAAGTGACCGAGAGCCACGACTACCAGTTTACCGGTCGAGCACGGGTTTTCGAAGGGGAGGAAGCCGCTTTCGAGGCCATCGAGAATAGAGAACTCGAATCAGGGGATGTCGTCGTAATCAGAAACGAAGGTCCACGCGGTGGACCAGGTATGCGTGAAATGTTGACGGTCACCGCTGCAATTGTCGGCGCGGGATACGACGATGTTGCCCTGCTCACGGATGGGCGGTTCTCAGGGGCCACTCGGGGGCCGATGATCGGCCATATCGCTCCTGAGGCGTTCGTTGGTGGTCCGATCGCTGCTCTACAGGATGGTGACGAAATCGTAATTGACGTGCCCGACCGAACGTTGTCGGTCGATCTCCCGGAAAGCGATATCGAAACTCGCCTCGAAGAATGGGAACGACCCGAGCCGACGTATAAACGGGGTGTGCTCGCAAAATATCCGTCACTGTTCGAGTCTGCATCGAAAGGGGCCATAACGCGGCCCTGCAGTGACTGGACAAATAGCTGACCTCGATACTCGGAACAAACAGACCGATCTGATTGGCGTTTCCATACGTAACACTGACAACTGGTTCGACTATTTCGAGAAACCCAAAGATATAAGCCTTCGCCTCTTTCGAACCTTGTATGGCAAGTTCAAACACACCAGAGATTGTCGTACTTCATCGACTCATTCACCGAGCGGACCCGGAAGACTTGGCTGATGAAATTGAGAAGCGTCTCCCGAATGCGACCATCCACACTGCCACCTCCGCGGCCGAATCAGCGGAGTATATTCAGACTGCTGACATCGCTGTGGGCGCCTTTCTCACCGAACAGCTCCTCTCAAATGCCGAACAGTTATCCTGGTTTCAAACCGTTAGCGCGGGGGTAGATCATCTACCGTACGAGGAGATCGACGAACGAAG
This sequence comes from Natrialba swarupiae, assembly GCF_008245225.1. Classification (GTDB taxonomy): domain Archaea; phylum Halobacteriota; class Halobacteria; order Halobacteriales; family Natrialbaceae; genus Natrarchaeobius; species Natrarchaeobius swarupiae. The sequence goes on along the minus strand of NZ_VTAW01000044.1, from coordinate 13,496 downwards.
CATTCATCTCACGTCTGCGTCCGGTGTACATGCTGAACCAGTTGCCGAACAGGCAATTGCATATATGCTTGCGTTCGAACGTGATCTACCGCGGGCTCTCGAGCAGAAGAACCGACGAGAGTTTCGCCCGTGGGTTGGCGGCGAACTCCATGGGAAGACACTCGGTGTAGTTGGGTTGGGATCGATCGGTACGCGCGTGGCAGAACTCGGCGACGCCTTCGGAATGGAGATTCTCGGTACGAAACGGGACCCATCTACTGCACCGTCTGTCGTGGAGACGGTCTATGGACCCTCGAGTACAGAGCAACTCTGTGCCCAGTCAGATTATGTCGTTTTAACGTGCCCACTTACTGAAAGAACCAGGGGGCTCATTGACGAGCGAAAATTCGGATCGATGGCCAGCGATTCGGTACTCATCAACCTTGCCCGAGGCGGCGTTGTCGACGAAGAAGCACTAATCACTGCGCTCCAGCGCGGAGAAATTGCTGGAGCAGCCTTGGACGTGTTCACGACGGAACCCCTTCCCGAGAACTCGCCACTCTGGAATCTCTCCAACGTATTGCTCACGCCACATATCGGCGGATCAACACCGAAATACTGGGAACGGTGTGCCGATATTTTCGTCGAAAACTATGAACACTACGTGAATGAGGACTATGGCTCTATGACGAACCGAATGTCTACCGTAGCCGACGACGGGGGTGACTCAGCGTGAGCGACGAAGTGGATCCCTCGTCAGATCGGCAACCGCAAATGTTCGCGATGGACCGTCTCGAAGACGTATTTCTTGAAGAGAAGTCGACACTCCCAATCTCGATAGAAGAGTTGCGTGCGGCGGCACTGGACGAACTCGATGACGACGCCGTGGCATTCGTGACGGGAAGTGCGGGAGCGGGGCGAACGATGGATCACAATCGTCGTGGGTTTGAGCGTCGACGTATCGTGCCGAGACTTGTTCGGAACGTTGATAAGCGCGATCATACCACGACGTTACTTGGATCGGAGTTACCGGCGCCACTCCTGCTCGCGCCTATCGGCCTGCAGAGCCTGTACCATCCCGACGGTGAGCTCGCCACAGCGCGAGCTGGCGCGTCCCAGGGCGTGCCAACGATTCTTAGCTCGACTGCGTCACACACTATGGAGGAGGTTGCCGAAGCGACAGGCGATGCTCCAGCGTGGTTTCAACTATACTGTAGCACCGATGATGAGATTACCCGGAGTTTCCTTCAGCGGGCCGAAAAAGCAGGATACGATGCGGTCGTCGTAACGGTCGATGCCCATCTAATGGGGTGGCGCGAGGCTACGATCAATAGGAAGTATCTCCCGTTTCTCGACGGTGACGGGATTGCCAACTATATTGAGGATCCGGCATTTCGTGACCGGCTCGACGTACCACCAGAAACGGACCTGGAGAACGCCATACGACAGTTTCTGGATATTTTTGGCCACTCTGGTCTCGACTGGAACCAACTTGAGATGATCTCCGAAATGACGGATTTGCCAGTACTCGTCAAAGGGATCCTTCATCCTGAGGACGCTACTGAGGTAATTGAACGTGGGTTGGATGGGATAGTTGTCTCGAATCACGGCGGGAGACAGGTCGATAACGCAATCGGTGCAATCGAGGCACTCCCGCTGGTCGTCGACGCAGTCGAGGGCCGCGTACCAGTTCTGTTCGACAGCGGCATTCGACGGGGTGCTGACGCCTTTATCGCATTGGCACTTGGAGCTGACGCCGTATTGCTTGGACGACCGTATCTGTACGGACTGACCCTGGGGGGAGAAGACGGCGTTCGAGAGGTACTCAAGAACTTCCTTGCGGATCTCGACATGACCCTCGCGCTATCGGGGTACACGTCGTGGTCTTCGGTTGATGAGACAGCATTACACCACTTGGATGAGCTAACAGAGCGCTAACTCCAGTCTCGTGTCCGGAGAAATATTTCCCCGTCATCGTGTCCATCGTCGACCTTCGATCGGTGTCCACCATATGGGGCGGATTGTCGAACCGGTGAAGACAACTGGACGGAGTGCCCTCGTCTATGGGGCCCATAGTTCGTGACCCCTCGAACGTCGGATTCACCACCCGTCTGACCGGGTCCGACTCGAGTTGTAGATGCCCCCTGTCACGTTGAAGCCAGAATTTTTCAATTTAATCATCACACTGCAGAGAATACGGAAGTACACTTGGAAGTATTTTGTGCTTCAATGTACATTTACAACCATACACTCGTATTTTTGAGCACCAGTCCCTTACAGAGAATCGCCTTTTCATTTCGTTAGATAGTTCTTTCTTTCCTACTACTCCGACAAGCGTCGACTGCAGGGTCGACTCGGACCACACCACCGCATTCGACCATGCAGTGCAGGCTTTCCGAAGCACTACCTTCGATTTTAGCTAAGCAGAGCGTATCATAGAAAGCGCCCCGTGTGTAGCACCAGGGTGGGGAAACTGTATCCACCTATGGGAATTCTGCCGATTGATTAAACCGCGTTTGCCAAGATAATTCTTCGGGCGACAAGGACTTGCTGTAGTTTTCTGGCGTAGAATCGACAGCTGGCGAACCGATAGCTACTGAAACAGCCATCAGGCGGGGGACTTCTTGTTTGCGAGAGTAATCACTCACGCTGCCACCAGCCGGCCTATGAGCGCCGCCGGAGTGATCAGCGCAACTTCTGAACATCTGGGAGGAATGTCTCGATCCAGTCATTAGCGAAGCTCAGCCGATGGCTCAACCGAAGAAATGCCTCGGTGAGAAACTCCCTGAAGTGGTCCCGGTCCGCGAAGATCTCTGGCGAGATCTCGCGTTTCAGGTCTTTCCACAGTGGTTCGATGGCGTTTAGCGTCGGTGAATACGGCGGGATGAACACGAACTCGATGCCGAGTTCGTCGGCTCGTTCCTGGGTGAGTTTCGCGTGATGAGAGCCGTAGTTGTCGGCCACGAGCAGAATCCGTCCGACCGGATTCTGCTCGCGGATCTCTTCGAGCGCCTCAACGATCGTCTCCTTAACCAACCGCTTTTTGAACGTGATTACACTCTGGCCAGTCAGCGCGTAGAAGCCAATTGACCGCCGCGGAAACGTGACCAGCGGCTTCTCGATCGTCACTGTTCGATCAAACGACCACATTCGCTGAGAGTTGTCGAACGGTTGCGGCCAGGCTTCATCGAAAAAATCCGAACACGACCGGTTCTTCTTCCTCGTTATCCGGCTCCCCGGGATCCTCGCCGAGCGCCCGATCAAGGCGCTCGGCGAGAATCTCGTCAGCATCGTCGGGTCGTCGTGGATCCATCGGTCGGGGTTTGGCGTAATTCATGCCTGCTTCTCGAAGTTTTCGGCTCAGATGGGACGGGTGGTACGTGACGTTGTATCGATCTTCGATAAGTGCCTGAATCTGCTTGGGAGTCCATGGCTGGCCCTCTTCAAGCATTTCACAGAGTTCGTCCCACTGTTGTGGGGTGAGCTTCGGCGGCCGGCCGCCGCCGAAGCGTGGGCGAAGACCCTCGACGCCACCATCGTTCCACGCCAGTGCCCACCGACGCGTCGTGGATCGGGAGATCCCGACGCGTCGACCTGCTTGCTCGCGCGTGTCTCCCTGATAGAGGTTCTTGATGTAACACAGTCGCCGGACGAGACGGGTCTCGTCCGCCTCCTGAGCCGATTCAATCGCTTGATCGAGTTCTTCCTCAGACAAATGTCGCACCAACAAACCACGCTGACTCTTGTTCATCGAGAACAATACGCTTCCAAAGGGGTCAACGCTTTCGCAGACCACTCAAGGCGCGGGTATTCTCCTTGCTTTTTATAACTCCCTTAATCACTATCAGTTTCTGTGCGGCGGCCTCGTCTGCTTCCCGCTCTAACTGGGGGTCGAGATCGATCTCGAGGTCAGCGCCCTCTTTAGGCATCATCGAAATCGGCGCACCACCGTTTTGCTGTTTGACGTGTGCGAGTTCGTGCGCCAGAAGGTGTTGACCTTCCGGACTTTCGGGATCGTACTCGCCTGAGTTAAACACGGTATCGTTCCCGCACGTAAACGCCTTCGCGTCGATGGCCTCAACCGCCACAGCCGCCGAACCGCCCGTGTGAATGCGCACGTCCGAGAAATCGGCATCCATCCGCTCCTCGAGGGCGCGCTGGATGGGCTGACCTAGGGGCTGGCCCCCGTTGCTCAGGACGTCCAGGACTTGGCCGGGAACCTCGTCAGTAGTCGTGTCAGTGCCGTTGAGGGCACGCTGAATCTGACCCTCGTCACGACCGAACAGACGCGGGGCAGCGGAGTCGGCGAGATCCACGGCCGTAGCGGAGTTATCGAACGTCGCTGCCTCGAGGTGGGTCTCCATCTTGGCTGCGTCCTGCTCGAGGGCAGCCGCCGCCAGGGGTTTGGGGCTTCCATCCCGGACAGCGGCTGACGAAGACGCCGTGTCGGCTGTCTGTGCCCGTGACTTCTCGCCCGTCTCGTTGTCCGAGTCCGCGTTCCGAGAACGTTTCCAGTTTTCTATGGACCACTTGCCCGCGGAACTCGAACGTATTAGTGCAGTTTTCGAGGAATCAGTACTGGAGGTTCGTGCCGACATGGGTGCGGTCAGTTCAGCAGTGATTTTACACTGCCGAGCAGGGAGCCATCACCAAAGTATTTCGAATCGAGATCGGAAATATATGCTCCGTCTTCGTCAGGAGCATGGTAGTCCGGATAGAAATCGACCTCTTCGTAGGCCAGCGCAGCCGCGATATGGCCCAGTCCCAGGATCTGGTACTCCTCGGGTGGCATCACGCCCATCCGAACGAAGCAATCCCGAATCTGACACGCCAGGTCGAACGACGATCCGTGCTGGAACTGCTCGAGCGTACCGGGATCGACCGGTGGTTCTTCGAACCGGGCGTCGGGTTCCCTGTCGGGTTCGATGGCCGTTGTGACCTGCTCGATGCCGTCGTGGTCGAGATACGCCATATGCAGTTCAGAGGTCGTATCGACATAGAAGCCCTCAGCTAACTCCGCCAATTCTTCCTCGTCGGAGCGGTCGAACAACTCCGTGGAAAAGCCAGTCCATGCCTCGAGTCCGTCGTTGGTTAATCCTGTCAGCGACGTCTCTGTCGGTGCGTGCTCGTCTAAATCGAGCCCGAACTCGGTGGCGAGCTCTCGAGCATCGTCGGCAAGATCAGTCTCGAGGGGATCGAGACCAAGGTAGACGTGCTTACGATAGAGGTGGTAGTCCTCGTCCTGGGAATCCGACGGTGGATGAAGGACACGCTCGGTATGCTCGTCATGGTGGCTTTTCAGTTGCTGGTAGAGATCACCGAAGTGGTCCTCGAACTCCTCGAGATCCATCGAGTCGATCGCCGAACGAACCGCCTGCAGGTGGACGGGATTTTTCCACTTTGGCGTGACTGTGTCGTAGCCACGATTCAGGAACACGTAGTACTGGGCGTAGCGGCGGGCTTGCTTGCCGTGTTCGCTTTCTTCTCGCGTCCGCTTTTCCGGTTTTGATGGGTAATACTCGCACTCATGACCATCAATTTCTCCGTCATGACAGATCCCAATTTTGTGCTCGACATTATTGTTGTCGATGACTAAAACTCCGAACCCATCATTCGTCTCTTTTTTAATTTCTGCTCTCATATTTAGAAGTCCGTCTTATTGCTCGCCTCCCACTCGTCATCATCCTCGCCACGGCCACCGAGCCAGCCCGGCAGGCGGTCGCGCAAGGCACCAGCCTTCTCATGGACGCGATCAGATGCCATTTGCTCGGCAGTCTGACCGATGGCAGGGCTGGTATCAAGCATGCCTTTAGTGGCAGCCCCAGCCAGTCCGGCCCCGATAATCGCCCCTAGCGGACCTGCCAACCCTAACGCGGCAATCCCCGCGCCAGTCGCCAACCCGGCCCCACTCGAGAGGGCGTCCTTCCCAGCCTCGGTGACCATCTGTCGTTTTGTCGAGGTGGGGGCAACCTGTTCGGAGACGTACTCGCCGAGCTTGGACACTTGCTTCTCGAGACTTTCGACGCGCTCTTCGACCGAGCCCTCAGTGCCACCCATCTGGGCGTAACTGTCGGCTTCGGCCTCTTGTGCGTCTTTCAGTGCTTCGTGGTTGGTCTTCACGAAACTCGCCGCAGTGCTACCGATGTCGGCGATGGCCCCAGTAAACCGCTGGACGAGGATTTCGGTATCGGCCATCTCGCCCTCGAGACCGGTTTCCCAGCCACGCATCACCTGACCGGCGATTTCGTCGGCCTCGCGTTCGGCGGCCGGATCGGGGTCGACCTCCATCTCGACCTCAGTCTTCGGCATCATCGAGATGGGAGCGTCGGGTTGCTGGAGGGTGTGGACGACCTCGTGGGCGATGAGATGTTGCCCTTCGGACGAGTCAGGGTCGTACTCACCCGGGCCGAACGCGATGTGATTGCCAACCGCGAACGCGCGGCGTTGACTTCTTCGCAGGCCTGCTGGGCCGTCGGTCCCGTGTGAATCTGGACGTGATCCAGCGAGGCGTCTAATCGCCCCTCGAGGCCGGCTTTGACCTCGCCCTCGAGTTGCTGGCCGGGTTCGGAGACGATCTCCCGGACTGAGTCGGGGACGGCGGCCTGATCTGCGGGTTCGTGGTCACGGTGAGCGGCTGTGTTGCGATGCAGCGAGGCTTCGTTGTGCTGTTCGATATCGTGGGGAACTTCGGACGGCCGGTCCTGCTGGCGCTCGCGGAAGGCGACCATCTCGCTGGGCGTGCCCATCGCGTCGGTGGACATCCCTTCGGCAGCCCACTGACGCGTATTGGCGTGGCCGTACTCTTTGGCCGCGCGCTGTAACGTTGCGCGCTGGGTTTCGGTCGGCTCGACCCCGAATGCATCGACGGGCGCGGGCGACTGGTCTCTCCCACCGGCAGCGGGCGAGTCGGCGGAATCGGCGACGTCTTGCCACGCGGTCGCCGAATCCCGGCGATCGGCCGCCGACTCGTCGGCGTTCACTCTGGCGGATCGAAATGCCATCTTGCTCCCCTGTTTATCTTATCTTGCTATAAAATTTGTTGTCTAATACTTTGGGTTAAAATACTAAATTGAGATGCACAAAATATATTTTGTGCAGGTAGACAATAGAACGGATATTGGTGCCCTATCACGATACACTCGAACACCTCCTCGAGGAATGCGAGCTGGCAAACGCGCGTCTGGAGGCGTTTCGCGAGCGTGCCACGTCACGGTTCACTCGGGACGGGCTATCGATGGATGAAGCCGACGGGGTTGGCGAGCCGGTCGCATCGGCCGCTACCCTCGAGTATGCACTTCCAGAACGAGACCGTGATCGGTTTCGGGAGCGACGGGACCGTATCGAGCGCAAGTGTAACGCAGCCCACGAACAGGGTGTCGAACTTCGCCTTCGAAACCTCGTCAACACGTTCGGTCTGCAGCCACCTCACCGTGATGTGCTTGTCGTGGCGCTGTTGCCCGACCTCGATCCCGGCGTCACCGATTCAATGACCGGCCTGACCGATGAACGGTCTACTACGCGTCCGACGGTCGGTCTCTGTGCCGACCTGTTTGCCGACTCGCCCGCGGCGTTCGCCAGCGCTGTCAGGCTGCTCTTCGATGAATCTCCGCTCGTCGACGCCGACCTCGTGACCCTCAAGCGTCCCGACGATCCGTCGGCATCGATACTCGAGGGCGTCGTCGCCGTCGAGGACCGCATTCGGTCGTATCTGCTAGGCAGCGACGGCCTCGATCCAGCACTACAAACCCATCTCGAGCGCGAGACACGAATCCAGGACCAGCCACTGACGATCGAGGACGCAACGCGTCCCCCGAGGACCTGCTGATAGCCCCGGAGTGTCGGGCGGATCTGGAGGCACTGCCCGATCCCGATGGCCGGGGCCGGCACGTCTACGTCCACGGCCCGGCGGGAGCCGGGATGCACCGTGCTGTGGAAGCCGTCTGTGAGAGCGACCGACTGCTCCGGGCCGACTTGCGGGCGGTCCTCGAAGCCGACGCACTGTTGCGTCCGGGGCGGTTCGACCGTCAGATCCACGTCCCGATACCGGACGAGCAGGCACGTCGCGAAATCTTTGGCGTCCACACGACACACCGTTCGATCGGCGACGGCGTCGAACTCGCCCGTCTCGCCGGTCGGACACAGGGGTACGTCGGCGCGGATATCCAGGCGGTCTGTCGGGAGGCCGCGATGGAGGCTGCACGGGAGTACGTCGATGGAGCGACACCGTCGGACGTCGAGGACGGTGTCGGAACGATTACAGTGACTGCCGATCACTTCGATCACGCGATTAAAACCACGAGCTCGAGCGTCGACGACGAAACACAACGCCGATACGAGGAACTCGAGCGGAAGTTCAATTGACGTCGCACCAGGAGGACCGCTGGGAATCACGTCGGCGCGAGCACGTGACACCAGCGGACGGCCCCGGTCGGTGACGCCGGGTTGGCCTAGTGCTTCGGCAAGCCTGCACTGCAGGATCGAATTCGATGGTATGGTTCGAGTCGACCCTGCAGTCGATGCTTGTCGGAGTAGTATAGCTCTTCTCGAAAGTCCACCAATAGTGAAACGGACGATCTACCGCCACGACGATATATTTATTCATAGAAGTTGACTAGTTGGAATCTATATAGAATTCTAAATCATATAGTATTTTTGATGTGAGAATGCGATGTGGATAATGTTATTGGATGAAAAGGAGTTCGGAGCGGGGACTAGTGCCGATACCGATCCAGTACGTGAGTCAAAGCAGCGCTCGGTTTTGGACGTGAAGAGTGGTTAAGCGACGTATCAGATCCATAGCTAACGATAGCGTAAGAAACCACACACACAAACCAGTTGCTGCCATCAATATCCGGAACCAGAAACGACAGAGAGAAGACAAGTAAGGATATAGAATAGAATAGAGTAGTATATTATTAGAGATCATAGTATAGATATGATTGTTCCTGCATCACAGTGAGTAACGTATCCATCAAGACAAATGAGGTAGGGATCATGAGCACCGACCCAACATTACAGCCGTACCAGTGTAATCGCCATCAGTACATCTGTCAACTGGTCGTGCTGGTCTCCCAGTAAAGGTGGGAGAACCGTTGCAACGAGTACGATTGTGGTGTTTCCAACCAGAACTAACAACAGCAACTGTATGGAGTTCCGAGTTCATCTACCAATCAACGCGTAGATCAGTCCAAATTGGTAAGCGTGCACGGAGTGTGTGAGCCCGCCATGCAAAATGTACACACAACTCACTTTGACAATAACAAAGTTTATACAGACACCACGCTATGTGCTACCATGGACAAGGAATCGGGTGGGAAACCACGGACCATCCAATCTGTAGAGAGAGCCTGTACGATCCTCGAGAAAATACGCCAAGCAAACAGGGTAACGTTGACCGAGCTCGAAGAGAACATCGATCTCTCACTGGGTACCCTCCAGACGTATATGAACACACTCTGTGCAAACGGGCTGGTAATCAAAGAGGGGCGAACGTACCGACTCGCACATCAATTTCTCACGTACGGCGAACACGTACGAAATAATTTGCCGCTGTACCGTGCCGGGAGGGAAGTCGCTGACACGATTGCACACGAGACGGGGAAGAACGCCCACCTCATCACTCACCACAACGGACAGGAAGTGACCGTGTATCAATCCTTCGGGGAAGGAGCAGTAGGTTCGGACATCTACATCTGGCATCAGGCCAAACTCGTTTGGCAACTTCACTGGTCCGCATCGGGAAAAGCGATCCTCGCCCATCTCCCCCAGGAAGACGTCGCAGAGGTTGTCGAAGAACACGGCCTCGAGCGGCGTACGCCGAATACGATCACAGACGACCAGAAACTCTACGATGAGCTAGAACAGATTCGCGAACAGGGGTATGCACTCAACGACGAGGAAGAAATATCGGGTCTTCGAGCTGTAGCAGCACCGATACACGATCCAGATCACGACCTGGTCGGTTCGGTCAGCATCTCTGCACCCATTTCACAGATGCCCGACGAGGAGTTCTACGACACGTATCCGGATTACGTAAGAGAGAAGGCGAACATCATCGAGATCGAGTTACAGACCGTCGATGTAACCTCGGTGTAGCCCTGGTCCGGCGGAGACCAGAAAAAGGCGAGACATTCACGAGAGAGTCGACAGTGGCCGCTTCAAAAGACGTATTTTGCACTCTTTGACAATCACGCAGTTCAATTCGACCTGGGATCGTTCCCCACAGTACGTTCCCATCGGACGACGAATTGCTCCCGTGTACTCTATTTTAGGAGTGGGTACTCGTTTATATTTCGAACATCTTCTGCTCCCGTTCGTAGATTTAACCCACGTCTGTTGCCGTAGTTATGGTACTATCAAAATCCAATCCCGCAAAAGGAGAATCCCGGTAGTAGTGGCGCTCTCAGCTGGGTGTGTGGTTGATTATTATAGTGATCGTCGAGCAACTAACGGCGAAGATCGGCTGGAGGTACCAGTCACCCAATTTCAAATAACACTTGTATTATGTTTTGGCCGTAGGTCGATTCCGCCTCACTCGTTCGAAACTCGGCAGAACACCGAACAACAGCTCGTTGTATGAGTAACTACTATTCGTGTGTCATTACCAAGCAGGTCGTTCGAGTCGTGGTGGCTGTCAGTATGTGGTTTGATAATATACAACACTGGTTGATGATCATCGACCAAAGACCGTAGGAGACGTCGGAGTAACTATTTATAGGAGGACTAGGATTGCAGCTACATATGGCCACGACTCGAGTCGACGAGCAATCGTCGCTATCAGTCGAAAAAGTTCGTATCGATGGAGTGACGAAGCGTTTCGCGGACGTCGTCGCGGTGGACGACGTCTCATTTTCTATCGAGGAACAGGAGTTCCTGACGCTTTTGGGTCCAAGTGGAGCGGGAAAAAGTACGTTGCTCGAACTGATTGCGGGGTTTATCCAGCCGAGTGAAGGGGAGATATACATCGATGACGAACCCATTTCCACGAAGGCGCCATATGAGCGGAGCATCGGGATGGTCTTTCAGGGGATGGCGCTTTTCCCGCACATGACCGTCCACGAAAACATCGCGTTCCCACTGAAGATGCGGCGATTCGACTCGAATATCATCGACGGGCGCGTCGAGGAAATGTTGGACTTGGTAGAACTTCCCGGGTATCAGGATCGAAAGCCGAACGAGCTCTCTGGGGGTCAGCGTCAGCGAATCGCCATCGCGCGAGCACTCGCCTTCGAACCGGAGCTACTTCTTCTCGACGAGCCGCTCAGTTCGCTGGACAAGAAGCTCCGAGACACGATGCGCGAAGAGCTGTTGCGAATCCACGAGGAGACCGACGTCACAACGATACACGTGACCCACAACCAGGAGGAAGCGTTGACGATGGCGGATCGAATCGCTGTGGTCAATGAGGGGCATATCGAACAGCTCTCGACCACACAGGAACTGTATTCCGAACCACAGACACCATTTATTGCGGATTTCGTCGGCGACTCGAACATGTTCAACGGAACTATCACTGGCGTCAACGGAGACGTAGCGGCAGTGAATCTGGGAACGAACGAGTTCACGACCGAGTGTCCCACTACGGACAGCGTGTCAGTAGATTCGACCGTCGACGTGGCCATCCGCTACGAGGACGTCCACGTTTCAACCTCGGGGTTGAACGTAGACAACGTCTACAGTGGGACGGTGCACCAGACGATATTCCGCGGCGACCAGGTCCTATACGCGGTCGAACTCGACGATGGAAGCGATCAAATCGTTCGGTCGACGAGTGCGTACAACCGGGATGTCCAAATGATCGATCGCGGTGACGAGGTTCAGATCGGGTGGAACCGATCCGACGTGATGTTCTTCGCGCGCTGAGTGACAACCGAATCGCTCACGTTCTTCAGTCGATTGCGTTAGATTGTCGATCTACAGAGGATACAACAGTTACATCCTAGTTATAGGAAAGGTTTTTATACTCCCATTGTATCCGTTCGGGTAGATCCCATGTCACAGGGTGACAACGATATTCGACGCGAAAGCACGGGGTGTAGAAGAATCACCAGTCATTCCAGGCGACGGTTTCTCACGGTCAGTTCGACGGCTGGACTGCTATCGATCGCCGGTTGTCTGGGTGGTGACGAGGATGACGAAAGCAGTACAGAAGTCGACCCAGATAGCGAACCAGAAAAGCCAGACTCGATCACGATGCGCGCGTGGGGTGGGAACTGGCAGGAATCGATCGAAAACTCCATCGCAGAAACCTTCACCGAGGAGACCGGTATCGAGGTGAGATACGACAACACCAACTTCCAGGTGATTCAAAACCAGGTGATGGAGGCCATCGACCAGGATCGAGAACCACCGGTCAACGTGGTCTGGACCCAGAGCCTAATGGGATTTAGCGCGTTTCAGCAGGGGTACACTCAGAACCTCAATCCGGATCTCATTCCCGCCTACGAGAATATGATCGGACCCCAGATTCCGGACGAACACATACCCGACAACGACCACATCCCGTACGTCGCGATGTACGGATACACGTACCCGATCAACTACAACTCGGACCAACTCGAGCAGAACGATCAGGAACTCCCAGAATCGTGGAGTGACTGGTGGGATTCCCAATACGAAAACTCGATCGGTCTCTACGAGAACGCAACCGGACTCTTTCGACCGTTAGCTCACGTCGCCGACGTGGACCTGCGACCGGACATGGAACAGGACGAGATGGAACCGATGTGGGAGATGCTCGAGGAGTTGAGCCCGAACGTCGGGCTCGTCGGGTCGGATCCACCGCTTACGACCGGACTAACCGACGGTGAGATCTCACTCACGCACTTCCTGCCGAACAATATCGCCAATCAGAAAGAAGAGGGAGAACCTGTCGACTGGTATCTTCCACCGGAGGGGTCCACCTACCAGACGGACGGATTCTACGTTCCCGGTGGCCAAAACGAGTCCGAAGCCTACTGGTCGCAGGTATTCATGAACTACGCGATGAGAGACGACGTCCAACAGGAGTGGTTTCGGCAACTCCAATCACCGATGCTCAACCAGAACACATCGGTTCCCGAAGAGATTTCGTGGATGGCTGATGATTCAGCGTTCCCAACGACACAAGAGCAGATCGATGATCTCTGGCATATCGACCCGATGACCTACGCAAGACATCGACAGTACATGGTCAGCCGATTCAACGAGATTATCGGAACGTAAGCTCCGTGGTTCGGTTTGCCTATAGTAGCCACTGCAGGTCTTGGACACCTGATCGCCAGACCGATCGGCGATCAGTGTGTGAACCGTTGCAGTTGTTACTGTAGTGAAACACTGTGGAGAACGCGCGTCTGCTCGATAAGCAGGGCCCAGGAAACGACGAGCGTCGCTGACGATCAAGCGTCGAGTCGGGCGTTGACGGGCAAGTACCGAACGGGGCCGTTTGGCGGCGTTGCAAACTCAGTCGATCACATCGGGTTTGAGTGAAAGTGTCTGCTTGTGGAAGGTGTGCAGCCAACTCAAGCAGACAGCGAGAT
>NZ_VTAW01000043.1 GCF_008245225.1 Natrialba swarupiae | reverse complement strand
CCAGCAACGGCCAGTGTTACAAGAGACGCTCGCTACCGCTACGCAACCGAGGTGTGAGTCTTAGCTAAAGACGAATATACGCATTGCTGTAACACTGTACCGGCGAAACTGCGATCCGTCTGCGGTTTCGGCGGTAACGACGTACAGTAAACCGTCTCAGGAGCGGTGACACCGACGGGGACGAGTCGGTTGGACGTTGGAACGACCATGCGTTGTGGCAACGACTGTCGTCCGTTTCCCCGTCGGATTCCGGTACGCTACCGCCTCCGTATGGGTGTACGCGAGCGGTAAGACGGGGATAAAATCCTCGGAGAACCGGGTTCTCGACGAGATCCCCCTACCCCCGTCTATTCAACTCTTAGATCGGTCAGTAGGTAAACCTGTTGGCCGGTGTACGGATCGCCAAAAGTCGGCGTTGGAAACCGATCTACGCTCGCTCGACTCGGATCTCGCCAGTTGCAGTGACTGTTACCAGACACTCGTTGTACTCGAACGCAACCGATCCCTCCGACCGCAGGCCGTTCGCCCGCGGCTCGAAGAGTCGCTCGAGTGCGTCCGCGTTGATCGCGTAGTGGAGTGGGTCGAGTTCGGTGACGTTCGTGTTACAGAACGTCGCGACCGCGTCCGCGACGGAAACGCTGAGCGGTTCGTCCTCGAGTCGATCGTACTGTACGGAATAGTGGTCCCCCGTATGCGCAGACGGAGACTCCGAAGTTATGTCGTTCATTGGTATAACGTACCCCCAGTACGTGTAGTGGGTAGACAATGCCACGTTCGAGGTACCCCGCAAAGAGCCTAATCGTTAACTGTGTAATGTCGAGTGGAGACCAGGGTTAAACAGTTAACCATCATCGGTCTGCAACCCGTCCCCGAAGAGCGCTTCGAAGAGTTTCCGTTCGGTGGATCGGACGTGTTTGTGAAACGCCGGCGAGGAGATACCGATCGAGTCCGCGATCTCCTCACCAGTCGTCCGTCGTGGCCACTCGAAGAATCCGCTGTGATAGGCGGTCTGGACGACCTCTCGTTGTCGGTCCGTGAGTTGGTCGAGTAACGTGTTTCGACCAGTAGCGCCGAGCGTCGCGGTGTTGCGCCCGGACTGTTCCCGACGTGCGGTCAGCGAGACGCAAATATTCTGGCGGTTGAGTGCCGAAACCACCTCGCGAACGTCGATGGTGGCCGGAAGATCGACGACCGCCACCGTCTCCGCCCCGTCGGCAACGAACTTCCGAATCGTTCCGCCGTGATCGGCGACGACCGATCCCAGTGACGGGTTCGAAAGCTCGAGTTGCAACAGGGTCTCGTCGTCGTTCGATGCGAGGACGGCTGCGTCCAGCACCCCTTCGATCTCATCGACTAGCGTCGCAGCCTCTCGGTCGAGTGACGCGTCGACCGAGACGAACGCTATCGTCGCGTCGTCTCGAATCGTCGTCCCCTCGAGTTCGGTCCGAGCATCCAGTCGACTCGAGAGTCCTGAGAGGGGCGTTCCGTCGGCGACTTCGAGTTCGATCTCGGTGACATTGTCACCGAGGAGGGCGGTCTTGCGTTTGACCGCGTCGATCGTGTAGGCGATCGTTTCGGCCAGTTCCTCGAGCGTCGACCGAAGGAGTTCGTCGAAGGCGGTCGGTTCGTCCCCGTACAGCGATACCACCCCGTAGAGGAGCCCGTCGTAGACGAGCGGGACGGCGTACACCGACTGGTAGTTCTGGGAGAGGGCCTCTGCGCGCCAGCTACCGTCGTGAACCGAATCCGCGACGTTTTCGACGTATACGGTTCGTTCCGTTCGTGCGGCTCGACCTGTCGGCTCGGCAGCAGAGTCGTCGACCGTCGTCACCGTCGTCGCCTCGAGATAGCCGCGGTCACGGCCCGCGATCGATCGCGTCTCGAGGCGACTCCCGCTCGGATCGGGCGTTCCGATCCAGACCATCGAGCACGCCTCGAGATCGGCGAGGCTGTCACAGAGTCCGCGTTCGATTTCCTCTCTGGAGTCGGCCATCAAGAGTAGTTGTTCGATTTCTTGACGGATGCGGTTCGTCTCGTTCAGCCGCTCTAGGTGCTCGTTCTGTCGTTTCAGCTCGTTCTCCCGATCGTGGAGCCGCTGGGTCTGACCGATCCGGTCGAAGGCGGTTTCGGCCGTCGTCGCGAACAGCTGTGCGAGTTCGACCGTGTCTCGATCGAATTTCCCCGGTGTCGTCGACGCGGCGACGAACACCCCGTGTTCGCCGAGCGGGATGTAGAGTCCGCTCCGGGCGTCCGTCGATTCGTCGTAGACCACCTCCGAGGTGCGAACGTCGTCGAACACGACAGGGAACCGTGAGACGAACGCGTTCCAGGTGATGCTATCTTCCTGGGGGCGAAGGGATGGTAACACGTCGAAAACGTCCTCGATTCCGGGCGAGTGAGCCGCCGGGACCAGTTCGTTACCCTGCTCGTCGAATCGGTACATCGCACCCTCGAGGTCGAGGACGTCAGACGCGACGTCGACGATGTACTCGCAGGCTGCCTGTTTCGAGTCGACCGACAGCAGGTGACCGGTCGCATCGTGTAGTGCGGACAACGCCTCCTGGTACTGGACCCGATCGGTGACGTCGACGGCGATGCCGATAACCCGATCGACGTCCCCATCGCTCGTTATCGGTCGACACCACGCGTCGAACACCCGGTCCCCGATTCGTCTGAGAGTGTCGACCCGGTGTCCGTCCAGAGCCGCGCGGAAATCGGCTCGGGCAGCCTGGTAGTCATCGAATACCGTAAAGATCGACTCCCCGACGAACTCGTCGGCGTCGACGTCGAGATAGTCGAATATCCGTCCCTCGGCGAACGTGACCGTCCCGTTTCCGTCGAGGGCGAACACGCCGACGGGAGCGTTTTCGATCACCGCCTCGAGGCGTTCGGTTCGCTCGTTGAGTTCCCACTCGCGCTCGACGCGCTCGGTGACGTCCCGCCAGTAGATCGAGACACCGGATGGCGACGGATAGATCCGCGCGTCGATCCAGGTGTCGTACGGGTCGAGGTAGGTTTCGACCGACCGGGTTTCCTGTCGATCCATCGCCTCGAGCGCCACGGACTCGAGTTCCGATCCGTCGAGAACGGGGAAGACGGATCGGAAATCCCGACCGAGGAGGTCCTCGCGATCCAGGTCGATGTCCTGGATGGCACGGTCGTTGACGTAGGTGAATCGCCACTCCGAGTCGAGCGCACAGAACGCGTCTGTAATGCGGTCGAACGATTCGTCGAGTTCTCGCTCGACGTGGTGGTGTGCAGTCACGTCACGGATCGATCCCACGATTCCCCCCAGCGTCTCGTCGTCGAGGCGGTTAGTAAACGACGCCTCGTAGACCGAACAGCCGTCGACCCCGACGGATCGGTACTCGACGGTCGCGCTCGAGCCGGGGCCACGGTGTCGAAGCGACTCGAGCACTGCCGAAACCGAGTCCCTGTCGTCCGGGTGTACCGTCTCGACCATCCGACGTCCGCCCGGGTCGTCGCCGGTCGGACCGCGCCCACCAGCGGGCGGAACGAACGTGGCAATTCGGTTCTCGTCGTCGAGGACGACGAGGGTATCCCGGCTCTCCTCGAGGAGTTTTCGGTGTAACTCCGTTCGTTCCGGGACCTCGCGCATCGACGAGCAGTCGATCGCCCGACGAATCCGATGTTCGAACACCGGGGAGACGAGATCAGCCTCCGAAGCGACGACGTCCGTGACGCCGTCATCGAGGAGCCGGTCGAGTTCCCCGCGGTCGAACTCCGTGGGCTCGCCGGCGTAGACGATCGGAACGTCCTCGTCGAACTGGGAGAGGACGGCCGGATCGTCCGTGAGCAGACAGTCAGTTCCAGCCACCGATCCGAGTTCGGCGATCCCGTCGACCACCTCGGAGACCGCGAGGGAACTCTCCTCGAGCGCGACCGTCACAGCCCGTATGCGCTCCGACGATCCGACGACGGAAACGCGGGGTTCTGGCCGACCCGATGGCTCGAGACTGCGGTTCATACCTCCGCTGTGTTCTGCGAAAGTAAAAACCTCGCGTCGGTTTTGGCTCCGCACTCGTCACACGCGTCGTCAAGGGTGACCCACATCGCTCCCGGCACAACCGTAGCCAGTCTACGGATACACCGTCTGCCAGTAGAGGGTCTCCGCTCAGTAGCCGATCGCGGTGCCGTCTTTTCGAGGTTCGGTCGCGCCCGAGAGCACGCCGTTCCGTCGCCGAACGATCTGACCACCGCCGAACATCACCGGCGGCATGACACTCACGTCGTGGCCGATCCGAGCGAGTTTCGCCGCGTTCGCCAGTCGGTCCTCGACGCCGAGCGCGCCATCCTCACGGTAGCGCCACCGGGGCGCATCGAGCGCCGCCTGGAGGTCCATTCCGTAGTCGACGACGTTCGAGAGTACCTGGACGTGACCCTGCGGTTGCATGTACCCGCCCATCACACCGAACGCCAGCCAGTCGTCCGCGTCGAGTCTCGCGAGTGCCGGAACGAGGGTATGGAACGGCCGTTTTCCGGGCTCGAGGCTGTTCGGATGACTCGAGTCGAGCGAGAACGACGCGCCGCGGTTCTGGAGGGCGATTCCGGTGTCGCCGGCCACCAGTCCGCTTCCGAAGCCCGCGAACCGCGAGTTGATGTAGGAGACGAGGTTCCCCTCCTCGTCGCCGACGGTCAACAGGACCGTATCGGCGTCCTCCGCGTTCGCGTTCGGAACGCCGACGTCGGGGTCGGCGATCGGCGTCGGTCCGATCGCTCTGGCGCGCTCGCGGGCGTACTCCGTCGAGGCCAGCGGCGGGATCGACTCGTAGTCGGGGTCCGTGACGTACTGGTGGCCGTCGACGAACGCGAGTTTGGTCGCCTCGGCGAACGCGTGGACCCGTTCGGGCGACTCGTAGGGGTGATCGCCGGCACCGATCTCCTCGGCGATGTTCAGCGCCTCGAGGGCGATCAGCCCCTGGTTGTTCGGCGGGAGTTCGTACACCTCCGCGCCGTTGTACGTGGTCGTGACGGGATCGACGAACTCGGGCTCGAATTCGGCGAGGTCCTCGTGAGTCAGGAACCCGCCCGCCGACTGCACCTCCTCGACGATCGCGTCGGCGATCTCGCCCTCGTAGACGACGTCCGCGCCTCGCTCGGCGATCGTCCGGAGTGACCGTCCGAGTCGGGAGAGCCTGACGGTCTGGCCCGGTTCCGGACTCTCGCCGTCGAACAGGTACGCCTCGCGTGCGTTCTCGTCGGTGAACAGTTCCTCTGCACCCGTCCAGTAGTGAGCGATCACCGGTGAGACGGGAAACCCCTCGAGTGCGTACTCGATCGCAGGTTCGAGGACTTCGGCGAGCGAGAGTCGTCCCAGCTCCTCGACCGTCGTCTCCCAGCCACGGGCCGTTCCGGGGACGGTCACCGCGTGAGGTCCCAGGAACGGCATTCCGAGATCATCCGCACTCCCCTCTCCGTCAACGGCGTACCCGCGCGATTCGGGGTAGTACTGACCGGGGTCGGCGGCCGCCTCGAGTGCATCACGGACGCGCTCGATCGTCGCCCCGTTCGGCGCGCCTCCGCACGATCGTAGGGCACCGACCTCGCCGTCGGCGGTTCGGTAGAGCGCAAAGACGTCGCCCCCGAGCCCCGTCGAAGTCGGTTCGACGACGTTCAACGCGGCCGCGGTCGCTACGGCGGCGTCGAAGGCGTTTCCACCGTCGCGAAGAATCGAGACGCCCGCCTGGGCCGCGAGCGGTTGGCTGGTCGCGACCATGCCGCGATTCGCGTACGCCGTCGAGCGCCTCGAGTCGAACCGATCGAGATCGATTCCGTCGTCTCCGAAATCGAGTTCCATAGCGCAACACGTGCGCGAACGATCAAAAAACGCTAGTCAGAACACGATCACTCGTCGCCGTCCGAAAGCGGTTCGTGTTCGACCCGATACCCGTCCGCGACGGTTTCGATCGAGTCGACCTCGCGAAGCCGGATGGATCGCTCCATCTTGGTGACGACCGACGTGTCGTAGTACTCCGCGTCGTATTCGAGCGTCGACCCCTCCGCACGATACTCCTCGACGAACGACCGATGAGCCTCGAGTCGCGCCCGGCCGATCGACTGGGAGATCGCCGGCACGTCGTCGATCTGGCGGTCGAACGCCTCGAGAAACGCCTCCTCGAGTTCGTAGCCGACCGATCCCCTCCCGGCACACATCGCGGCGAGCGTCGTCGTCCCGGTCCCCCAGAACGGGTCGAGGACGGTATCACCGTAGGTCGAATACATACAGATTAGCCGGTACGGGATCTCGAAGGGGTACGCTGCGGACCGTTCCCGCAACTCCTCGCTTCCCTCGAACTCGAGCGTCTGGAGTTCACCGCGGACGTCGGTCCAGAGGTCGGTGAACCACCGATTTCGTTCCTCCCAGAAATACGCGGCCTCGTATCGGCGATCCGCGCGCGGTTCGAAACTCCGGCTCTCGTTTCCGTTCCGGAAGACGAGAACGTACTCGTGTTCCAGCGTGACGTAGGCATTCGGCGGCAGCGTTCCGCTGCCCATGAACTTCGCGGCGCTGTTCGTCGGCTTCCGCCAGAGGACGTCGGGAAGCGGATCGAACCCGCGTGACTCGAACGCCTCGAGCACGCGGGCGTGGTTCGGGTACACCCTGAAACTATCGTCTATCGAACGCGTCGCGTCGCCGACGTTGATACACGCGATACCACCGTCGACCAGCACGCGTTCGAGTTCGTCCCAGACGCGATCGAGCTGGGCGTGCATCGCCTCGAACGCCACGCGACCGTCCCCCGACTCGAGGGCGTCGCCGACCGCCGGATCGAGGTCGGCAAAGAGGTCGTCCCACATCTCGATCATGGGATACGGTGGGGACGTAACGACGAGTTCGACGGAGTCGTCGGCGACGGCAGAGAGATCTCGGGAGTCGCCGACGAAGACGCGGTGAATCGTCTCCATTGGATTCACACTGTCGGCGTCGCCCCCTTAGCTCCTTCGTAGCGAGATGGAGAATCAGCCGGCCGATTCGCGGGTATCTCGCCGATGCTGGTTCCGGACTACTCTTCGTCGGCGTCCGCTTCGGTTTCGCCCTCGTCACCGCCTTCGGTTCCCGTATCCGACTCCGATTCCGCATCGCTCTCGTCGGCTTCCGACTCGTCGTCCGTTCCGACGCTCGTCGCCGGTTCGAACTCCTCGATCGGCTCCCACTCCTCGTCCTCTGACTTGGAGAGTCGCCGCCGCAAGATCGCGATTCCGGCGACGGCTCCGAGGACGAGCAGGAGTTTCGGGAGACGACTCGAGGAGCCCTCGCTCTCGGTCTCCTCGTCGATCTCGATCTGCTCTTCCGGGCTCTCGGATTCCTCTACGACGTCCTCGATGATCTCGGGTTCCTCGATGTCCTCGAACGATGGCTCCTCGAGGTCCGGGCCGTATCGCCCGGCCAGATAGCCAATCGTCGCACCGAGGCCGAACCCCGCGCCGACGAGCGAAAGCGGTCCACCCGTCGGTCGCTCGTCGGCCTCGTCGACCGCCTCGAGAATAGAGTCGCGCAGGGGCGTGTCGAGTCCTTTTTCTACGGCCTCTTTGACGATGAGCTCGGACAGCGTTTTGTCCTGTTGTTCCGTTTCGGGCATAATCCGCCACGACCACATCACCGTACATAGTTCTGTCCAACGTTTCGACGTGTTCTTACGCTCGTCCCGGCGTTATGGCGACGTTTCTCAGCAGTTCCGAACCGAGTACCGTCGTTCTGTGTCGATACCCGCCGCGAAATCTGCACACGAGGTCCGGGTATCAGCACCAACGCACGGCGACTTGCGGTTGTGACAGTTCAGTTTCGAGCCATCGATAACCCAGGAAACATACTGTTAACCGACTATATACTCACGAACCGCAGGCATTCGGCCCGAGTAATGTCTCGCATAACGAAACCGCTCCTGTGTGAGTAACTGCCATGAGCGTTATTCGCCAGCCCGGCGTCCTCGGCCGAACCACGCGGAGACGCGTCGTCGGTGTCGGCGTCGCGTTCGTCGCTGCCGCGGTCGAAACGCTCGCAGTGGGCGTCTGGTTTCTCCTCCTCGTTGGTTCTCCGTCGACGTCGACCGCACTCGCCGGGCTCGGGATACTGTTCTGTGGAGCCTTAGTCAGAACCGGGCTGTTCGGCGTCGCCACGAGTGAGCTGTCCGAACTGATCAAGCCGTGGCGTCTGGGCGCCGCACTCGCGATGACGGCCAGCTGGGTCGTCTGGCTGTTCGTCGCCCAGACGGTCGGCGGCCCGGTCGGCCTCGCCGCTGGAACACTCGTCCTTGGCGGCGCTCTCCTCGTCCAGTTTCTCTTCGAACGGTACGTGTTCCGACTCCGTCCACCTGCCCGGCTCGAGCTCACACCAATCCTGTCGGCAACGTTGCTGGCCCTGGGCGGCGCGACGCTTCTCGCGTCGGTCTGGTTCGTCAATCTCGCCGTCGTCTCGCCACCGATTTCGGTCGATACCACGACCGTCGTCGTCCGAATCGAGGCCGTCCAGATCGCCGTCGTCGTCTTCGGGGTGCTCGCGTTCGTCGCCCACCAGCGACGGTGCCAGCGTCTGCTCCGGTCGTAGTCCCGATCACTTCCCCGCCGCACCCACGTTCTGGTCGCTCTCGAAAGAGTCCGGATCCGGCTCGATCGCCGCGTACTGTACCGCCTGCCGCCCGAGCGTCGCGATTCGATCCTCGAGACTCGGATCGGCGAACGAGCCGTCCTCGAGCGCCGAGTTGGAGTTCGCCACCGCGGCCTGGTGGGGGATCACCCACGCGTTCAACGACCGACAGACCGACCGCAGGTGCTCGAGTGCGGTCACCGGGAACGCCCCACCCGAGACGGCGAGCAGACCGACCGTCGTCTCCTCGAACTCCTCGAATCCGCAGTAATCGAGCGCGGTCTTCAGCGGCGAGGCGTACGAGCCGTGGTACATCGGTGAGCCGAGGATTACCGCGTCGGCAGACCGCAACCGGGCGGCGAGCGCTTCCGCGTCGCCGGCCGCGTCGCGCTCGCGATCCGGATCGAACGGCGGAAGGTCGTACTCCCTGAGATCGAGCAGTTCGGCGTTTGCCCCCGATCGATCGGCCGCCTCGAGTGCCCGCTCGAGGGCGACACGGGTGACGCTTTCCTCGCGAAGACTACCACAGATTCCGACGACAGTGACGTCAGCCATGGTCGATCCACGGCCTACACAGACAAATGGATTCGTCTTGTCCGACGTGGTTGGACAGCGAGTCGAAACGGCTCACCGACGGAGCCGGGCAACCGTATCGCCATCCCGCTTTCCCACCTCGACCAACCCGTCGTCCTCGAGATCCGAAAGCAGTTCCTCGAGCCACTCGCGTCCGTACTCGCCGTCCGGAGCGTAGTCGACGCGGATTCGGTGTCCCAGCGTATCGAGTTCGAGTTCGTCGTACTCACGTAGCGTCCCGATCACGCGGCCCCGAAACTGGCGGCGACTACCCTCGAAACTCGGCTGCGTGGGAACGTCCGGCGCGGTAAAGTCGCCGCTCGCGTAGGCGCCACACCACTCACGCCAGGGACAACCGGCCTCGTCACAGCGAGGTGTCTGTCCGCAGGCGACGCCGCCGAGTTCCATGATCGCGTTGTTCCAGACCCGCGACCGGCCCGCCGGGAGCAGGTCGTTTGCGGCCTCCTCGAACGCCGTGTCGTCGTCCGGAACGTCGAACGCGCGGTGACAGACCCGCTTGACGTTCGTATCGACCACCGCATCGCCGGCGTTGAACGCGAAACTCGCCACCGCGTTCGCGGTGTAGGGGCCGACACCCATCAGCTCCTCGAGCTCCGCGGGCGTCTCCGGAAACTCGCCGTCGTACGTCGTTTCGATCTGGGCGGCCGCTTCGTGGAGGTACTTCGCCCGGTTGTTGTAGCCGAGGCTGTGGTCCGTCCAGAAGCCGACCACATCGGCCCGGTCGGCCGCCGCGAGTTCGGCCGTCGTCGGCCAGCGTTCGACGAACTCCTCCCAGGCCTCGACGACCCGACCGAGTTGGGTCTGCTGGCTCATCACTTCGCTGACGAGGATCGCGTACGGATCGTCGGTCCGTCGCCACGGAAACGCCCGGTGGTCGTCCTCGTACCACGAGATCAGCGCCTCCCGAACCGCCTCGAGGTCCTCGGGGAGACCCCACGTGCCGTCCGTCTCCTCGGCTTCGCCGGTCATCGACGGCCGTTGGGACGGCGTCCGTTTAGCCGTGATGATTCGAGAATATCGGCAATCGGCCCAAATCGGTGACGATCCAGACGCCCACACGAGAACCCTACCTCTAAGCCCCCCGAACCCGCATCGACGCACATGCGACCGCCGGCACAGAACGCGGAACTGGCGCTGCTCCTCGAGGTCGCGGGAACGCCCAAACCGGGCAACGTCGACCGTCGACGCGACCTCGAGGAGCTACGGTTCGAACACTTCCTCGCGGGCGCAGTCGGTGCTCGGGACGGCCTCGAAATGGCAGCCGACGGCGCGTCGGTCGGCGCGGCGTTCGAGCGAGCCGTCGGGGGAATGGCCGCCCAGGGAGGCGACAACACGCAGTTCGGCGCGTTGTTGTTACTCGTCCCGCTCGTTCGAGCCGCGCGTAACGAGCTCTCACAGCCGGTCGTCGAATCCGTCGTCGAGGGGACGACCGTCGCCGACGCGGCGGCGTTCTATCGGGCGTTCGAGCACGTCGACGTCTTCGTCTCGGACCCGCCAGCGGAGATGGAGCCCCTCGACGTCCGGCGTGGGTCCGACGCCGTCCCGGTCCTCGAAGAACGCGGGCTGACGCTGTTCGACGTTCTCGATCGCAGCGTCCCCGGCGACGACGTCGCACGCGAGTGGAGCCACGGCTTCGAACGCTCGTTTCTCGCCGCACAGCGACTCGCCGACGCCAGCGGGACACCCTCCGAGCGGACGGCGTCGGTCTTCCTCTCCCTGCTCGCCGACCGGCCCGATACCCTGGTCGTCAAACGCCACGGCGAGGTCACCGCACGCGAGGTCACCGACCGCGCGGCCGAACTTCACGAGCGCGACGCCCTCGAGACGGATCCCGACTCTGTCAAGGCCTTTGCCGACGAACTCGTCGGTCGAGGCGTCAACCCCGGGACGACGGCCGACGTTACCGCCGCCGGACTGTTCATCGCCCTGGAGCGCGAATGCCTGGAGATATGACCGACCCGACCGACGATCCGGCCGGCACTGTAGGTGACGACGAACGGGTCGCCGACTGGCCGGTCGCGCTGTCTGGGGTCACCGAATCCGTCGTGACCACGCTCGGCCCGAACGGTCGGTGGAACGCTGCTGCACTCGGGCTGTTCGCCGGCGATCCCGTCACCGCGAGGACCTGGGGAAACACCCGAACGAAGCGAAACTTCCATCGCCGCGGTGAGGGCTACGTTCAGTTCGTCGACGATCCCGTCGTCTTCACCGACGCCGCGCTCTCTCGCTACGAGGTCGACGAGCCGATCCTTGGGGAGGCAAACGCCTGGGCCAGGGTGACAGCCGAGTCGATCGAGACAGGAACCGACGACGGGACCGAGTGGGAACAGTGGACGCTCGAGCCCGTCGACTCGACGGTCCTCAGAACCGAGGTCCCGACGATCGACCGCGGGTTCGCCGCCGTCGTCGAGGCGACGGTCGCCGCCTCGCGACTCGGCGTCGACGGCTACGACGAGTCGACCCTCCGCGACCGGCTCGCCCACTACGCCTCGGTCGTCGACCGCGCCGGCGGTCCGCGCGAACGCGAGGCCCTCGCACGCGTCCGCGAACACTCGAACTGGTGACGGTCGCGTGGCCTTCTCGCCCGCGATCGGCGAAAACGTCATCCGTGAGCCGGTGGGTCGGAAACTCGTCGCGGGCCCGACTCGAAAGCCGCCCGAGAGTTTATATCAGAAGGCGGGGCCAGGACCGGCCACATGGTACTCCACTTCAGACGCGCGACGGCCGTGTTCGTCCGAACGATGCCGTTCGTGTTCCTCCGACTGGGCGTCGGCATCCTCCTCGGGATCGTCTCGATTCTCTACTTCGGGACCGTCCTCTGGCTCGGCTTTCGACTCCTCGAGTCCGGGTCGATCTCCGGTCCAATCGCAGGAGTCGGGCTGTTGCTCTCCGTGGGCGTGTTCGTCGCCGGGTGGCGGCTGTTCAGCCGGTACGTGCTGTATCTGGTCAAAGCCGGACACATCGCGGTCATCGCTCACGCCGTCGAGACGGGCGAGGTGCCGCCCAATCAGCTGCGGTTCGGGAAGGACCGAGTCGCCGAACACTTCGCCGAAGCGAGCGTCCTCTTTGCCATCGATCAGGCGATTAAGACGGTGATCAACCAGTTCAACGACGGCGTCGTCTCGCTTGCGAGCATCGCTTCGCTCGTCCCCGCACTCCGAACGTTGATCCGCCTGATCGGAAAAGCGATCGCGATCGCCTCCTCGTACATCGACGAGGCGATCATCGCCTACATGTTCACCAACCCGGAGAAAAACGCCTGGAACGCAGCCAAAGACGGCGTCGTCCTCTACGGGAAAAACTGGAAACCGGTACTCGGCACCACCCTGGTGATCGTCCTCGGCATGTACGTGACGGGCATTCTCCTCCTGTTGGCACTCTCGCCGGTCGCGAACCTGTTGAGCGGCCTTTCGTCGACGGTCGAACTGGCGAGCTGGGCCGTCCTCGTCGGGCTGTTTCTGACGGTCTACGCCGGGCTCCTCAAACCGTGGGTGAAGACCGTCGTCATCACGACCTTCCTCGTCGAATCCCGTGACTCGACGCCGGACAGCGCGACCGTCGATCGGATCGCCGACCGATCCGAGAAGTTCTCGGAGCTCGTGAGCAAGGCCGAAGACGAACGCCCGGAAGAACGTCCCCACGATCCCGATCCGACGCCGGTCGCGGGTGCGAACGCTCGATGATGGTGAATCGCCGGATTCGGACACCGCCCGGGCCAAGAGAAAGGGATTAAGAGCCTCTGGACGGAACTTCCCCTTATGGCAATCAAACCGGCCTACGTCAAGAAGACCGGGAACCTCCTCCTGGAGCGGTACCCGGACGCGTTCACGACCGACTTCGAACAGAACAAAGAGAGCGTCTCGAAGCTCACCAACGTCGAATCGAAAGGCGTTCGAAACCGCATCGCCGGCTACGTCACCCGGAAGAAAAGCGCTCAGGTTCCCGCGTAGATCGACCGTTTGTTACTCGCGTTCGAGCCCTCGAGCTACTGGACTCGCGTTCACTCGGAGAAACGTCCGTCATACGGTCTGCTGTCCGTCAGTTCCGGTGCGATCGCGATCAGTCCTGCGGTCCCAACGGCAAATCGGGAGAGCGGATCAGTGGTCGAATCCTGGCTCCATGTAGGCCGCCGCGACGAGTGCGATAAAGGCGACGAACATCGAGATCATAAATCCGGACAGGCCGTTGACGATGTTCATCTCCGTCCCGACGAGCAGGAGTTCCTCACCCTGGTAGCCCGTCCAGGCGAATACCACTGCTACGAGGACGCTGAGGCCAGACAACGCCGCGGCTGCGATACTGAACCGCGTTTCGAACAATCCAACCTCACTCGCGTTCGTCGACGTACTGGTCATCGGTCCCACCCCGAGCGGCCGCCGGCCGCAACCGATCGAAGCGCACTCTCCTGGGAGTCGCGTTCGGACGGGAGTTCTCGCTGTTGCATCGTACGCTAGGTCTCACCCGGTTTTCTTAATCCCTTCTATCCACCTCGGCCCCACTCCAGTATCGTGAACTCGACGTCGACAATCACGGGTAGAATGTCGTGTCGACGGAAACCCAAACGGTTTTGCGGACCCGTCCCCGAATACCGGAAAATGGCAGTACGAGTAGGCGTACTCGGTGCAACCGGTGCCGTTGGACAACGACTGATTCAGCTTCTCGAGCCGCATCCGGAGTTCGAAATCGCCGCCCTGACAGCGAGCGAATCGAGCGCCGGTAAGACGTACGAACAGGCGGCCAAGTGGCGTGTGAATAGCCCGATCCCCGACGACATCGCGGAGATGACCGTCACGGCGACGGAACCAGACGCCGTCCCCGACGACGTCGACCTCCTCTTCTCGTCGCTCCCCTCGAGCGTCGGTGCCGAGGTCGAACCACCGTTTTGCGAGGACGGCTACGTCGTCTCGTCGAACTCCTCGAACAGCCGAATGGCCGACGACGTCCCGCTTATCATCCCCGAGGTCAACGCCGACCACCTCGACTTACTCGAGGTCCAACGCGACGAACGCGGCTGGGACGGGGCACTCGTCAAGAACCCCAACTGTTCGACGATCACGTTCGTCCCGACGCTCGCCGCACTCGCCGAGTTCGGCCTCGAGACGGTCCACGTCGCGACACTCCAGGCGGTCTCGGGTGCCGGCTACGACGGCGTCACCTCGATGGAGATCATCGACAACGCCATCCCCTACATCGGGAGCGAGGAGGACAAACTCGAGACCGAATCGCGCAAGCTACTGGGCGAGTTCGACGGCGCTTCTCTCTCGCAGGACGGCGTCGAGGTCGCCGCTTCCTGTAACCGCATTCCGACGATCGATGGCCACCTCGAGAACGTCTGGGTCGAAACCGAAGAGGAACTGACGGTCGAGGACGCGAAAACAGCGATGACGGAGTACCCCTCGATCGATCTCCGTTCGTCGCCCGACCAATTCATCCACGTCTTTGACGATCCCGACCGCCCACAGCCCCGGATGGATCGAACGATCGGTGACGGGATGGCGATCGCCGCGGGCGGGCTCCGCGAATCGACGTTCGGACTCCAGTACAACTGCCTCGCGCACAATACGATCCGCGGTGCCGCCGGCGCGAGCGTCCTGAACGGAGAACTGTTGCTCGAGAACGGCTACCTCTAACAAACTACTCGGACGTCGTCTGGGGCAACGCGACGACTGGAACGGCTGCTTCTTTGACCATTCGTCTCGCGACGTCCCCCGTGAGTAACTCCGCGAGCCGATTTCCCTCGCGCGGATTGAAAACGACCGCGTCCGCGTCTCGTTGTCGTGCTTCATCGAAGATCGTCTCGACGACGTCCGTCCCGTAGAGCGTCTCCGCCTCGACCGTCGCCGGTGAGTTCCGCAACGCTGCCTGTGCACGATCGAAGATCTCCTCGGCGTACTCCTCGCGCTGTCCCATCGGTGCCTTGTCGATCCCGCCGCCGGCCTTTTCGATGACGTTGACGACGACGACCGTACTCGCCGACCCGAGGTGTTGCTCGAGCCCTCGCGTCGTCCGCTCGCCGTCGTCCGGATCCGCGACGGGGACGATCACCGTCCCGTCGAACGTAAGTGTCATCGCGACTCACCCGCGGTCGGCCACAAGAGGTGTCCGGACTGTTCGCTCGGAACGCAGACGATCGGTAACGTCGTCATCACTCCGCCGTTCGGTCCACCGCGTCAAAAAGGTGTGCGGGAACGGTCCGACGTGGCGATCCGCCGATCGACCGGGACAGACGCATAGCGGATCGTATCAGAGACGAACGCGATTCTTCAACTCGCCGTCGGAGCCATCAGCCCCGAACCTGCGCGCGTTTTCCGCGACGATGTCGGCCAGTCGGTCGTAGTACTCCGGCGTGTGTCCCGCGTTGTGTGGCGTTATCTGAACGTTCCCGAAGTTCCACAACGGATGGTCCTCGGGGAGCGGCTCCGGATCGGTGACGTCCAGGGACGCGCTCCGGATCCAGTTCGACCGAAGCGCATCCACCAGCGCGTCGGTGTCGATCACCGGCCCACGTGCGATGTTGACGATCGTCGCGTTCGGATCGATCGTCACCAGGGCCTCGCGGTCGACGAGCCCCCGCGTCGTCTCGGTCAGCGGACACGCGAGTACCAGGTAATCGGTCCGGGCGAGCGCCTCGTGGAACGGTCCCTCCTCGAACCCGATCACCTCGTCCGTCGGCCCGCCTTTCTCCGGCGAGTACCGGACGCCGATCGTCTCGACGCCGAACGGTTCCAGGCGCGTACAGACCGCACGTCCGATCGCACCCATACCGACCACTGTCACGGTCGAACCCTGGAGTTCGTGAGCCTGGTAGTGGCGCCACTCCCGGCGCCGCTGACGGCGTGTCGCCACGTGGAACCGCCGGGTCGACCAGAGAATCGCGCCGACGACGTGTTCGCCGATGTTCGGACCGTGCACGCCCGAAGCGTTCGTCACCGCGACCTCGCGCTCCTCGAGGCGGTCGAGCGGTAGATGACCGGTTCCCGCGTACGCACACGCGAACACCTCGAGGCTCTCGGCGACCTCCAGGAGGTCGTCCTCGAGGACCATTCCCGTCACGAACGCGGCGTGTCGAATCGCCTCGCGTTCTTCGGACGGCGTTCGGGCGAGCCGAATCGTTCGATCGGGCAATCGATCACGGAGCGCATCGGCGTACCGTTCGATCGGAATGCCGTGGGTTCCCTTTCGAAGAACCAGCACATCCGCGGCGTCATCGGCCGTATCGCTACCGTAGTCCGTCATGTGCGTTCACTCGAAGCGATAGCTCAAAAGCGTTCGTCCCGATAAGGACGTCATCCTCCTCGACGCGAATTTCATGCGGTTTAATACGGTGGCCGACCGCCCACGCTGTATGGAACGCGTTGACGTCGCGATCGTCGGCGGGGGACCCGCAGGTGCCTGCGCGGCCGAACGAGCCGCCAGCCACGACGCCGAGACGGTCCTCTTCGAGCAGGGAGTCCCGCGGGAGGATCGGGACGGACCGGGTCCGGATTCGACCGACGCGGCCGGCATGCTCGACTACTGGATCGACATCATGGACTTCGATTACCGGGAGATACCAGACGAGATCATCCACCGCGAACTCGAGGGGACCACGTTCATCGGTCCGGAGAGCCAGGTCGAGTTGAAAACGACAGGTATCGATGCTAACTACCCTGAGTTCGGCTACACGTTTCACCGCGCACGGATGGACGACTGGCTACACGAGCGCGCAACCGACGCCGGTGCCGACCTCCGAATCGGGACCGCAGTCACCGACCTCGAGACCGATCTCCGCGCCTCGAGTCCGAACGGTCCGACTCACACGCTGACGCTCTCGAACGGCGACCAACTCGAGGCACAGTACGTCGTCCTCGCCGACGGGCCCCAGCGGCGAATCACCCTCGACGCGCTCGATCAGTTCACCGCACCTGGCCGAAGCGTCTCCGAGTACCTCTCCCCGCCCGAAGCGAATCACATCGCCTACCAGGAGTATCGAGAGTTCCCGCCGGAACTGTTCGCCGAGTTCGAGGACCAACTCAAATTCTGGTGGGGGTACATGCCCGGCGAAACCGCCTACCCCTGGATCTTCCCGAACGACGGGACGGTCGCCCGCGTCGGACTGACGATGCCCATCGGGATGCAACTCGAGGACGTCGACAATCCTGGCTCGTACAAACTCCTCGAGCCAACCGACGACGGTATTCCGTCCGGCTCCGAATACATTACCCGACTCCTCGAACGCGAGTACGGCGACGAGTACGACGTCGAAACGGACATCCCGATCGTCGAAGACCGTGGGAAATCGAAGGGGACCGAAACGTATCCCATCTCCTCGACCCGACCGATCGACTCCCCCGTCGGCGCGAACATCGCCGTCGCTGGGGGTGCAATGGGGACGACTTCGGCATTTCACGAGGGAGGCTACCACGTCGCCGTCCGCACCGGCAAGATCGCTGGCCGACTCGCCGCGACCGATTCCCTCGAGAACTACAACGATCGCTGGAAGCACGCGATCGGCGACGAGATTCTCCGGAACGTCTCCTTTGCCGACATCGTTGCCGACTACGAACCCGACGACTGGAACTGGGCGTTCGACGTCATCAACGACATGCAAGGCAACAGCGCCGAGAACGTTTTGATCTCGAAACGCTACTCCGCCGGTCTCGACGCCACGAAGATCGTCGCCGCCTACAAGCGACGAAAGTTCAACTACCGCGCCGGCCGATACGTCCAGCTCGCCGAAGACGACTACTTTTACTAACTGAAGACGAACGTTTACGAAGCGACTCGGCACAGCACGACACGAGTATCGATATGTCGTCACTGAAAACGTTAAACGTCTCTCACCCGTAGCCGTACGTGCGTGCCTTTAGTCCCCGTCCGAGCAAACCCATTCGGGTGCAATGACAGCACGGCGAACCCGGGCACGCGACAGCGCCGGGGTGCGCGACGAATCCCCCGCCCGGCACGAGGGTTAGCCAGCCGACGCGGCACGCCGCCACGGGATGAGGCTGGACGTTAGTGTTCCGGGCGACACCTTTCGTACTCACGTGTCGACGACTACAACCGTGGCTACCGGTTTTCCGTGAACTCTGTCGATGACGATTCCCCCTCGAGTTCCGTCCGCTTGCTCCGCTCGATCGTCTCCCGGGCCGGGTCGAACCTATCCGTCGTCTCCACGGTCCCGTTCGCTCGCTCGTAGTCGATTACCCCGACACCCGCCAACCGCGGCAGATGATCGTAGATCAACGAGATCGTCACGTTGTCTTCGTCCGGTCTGTCCTGCTCTCGACGAGTAACCACTCGAGCCAGTTCTTTCACTGTCGTCTCCTCGACTTGGTTAAGATGGTACAACACGTATCGACACCGCGTCTCCGATAACATATCGTACACCGAATCGAGGAACATCCCTTCACAATTGTCCATACACCGGCTCTTGACACACAGCCGAATAAGACTCGTTCCAAAAATGTTTGGGAGACAAAACATCTCTCTTGTTTCGAATCGCCGACTCGAGGGGAGAGAGTCTCCTCGAAAAGAGAGGTTTACCGTGAAAGTAACCCCTGAATACGTGATCGTAAAGACGCCACGCCAACACCACAACCAGCCTCCACCCAACTCAAAAAAACTACCCCCACCCCGCAATGATACCCACCCCAC
>NZ_VTAW01000042.1 GCF_008245225.1 Natrialba swarupiae | reverse complement strand
AGTCACCAACTACGAAAGAGGACACAATCCCGGACGTACGAAGCTCAAAACCCTGTGATCGATTCTATGACACGCTCTCGTCGAACGGAACTGCTGTCGATCGGTTACGCGACCTCGACTCGAGGTGGCCCGCGACCGGTTTCCGTTCGACTCGCCGTCGACTGGTTGCTCGCCGTTCTCTCACCGACAGTGACAGCGATCTTCTCACCCGTTGGCGGGCAACAGCGCTGCCTGCACGCGCTCGAGTGAGTTCGTCTCGGTGATGACCGCGACCTCGTCGCCGACCCGTAGTTCGGTGCCCGGGAGCGGGATCGTCAGCGGTTCGCGTTCGCGTCCGTGGGCGTAGATCCGAGCGGAATCGGGGAGATCGAGTTCGCTCACTCGTTTCCCGACCGCAGGTGATCCGGCGGGAACATCGAGGACCGTAAGCTGGAGATTCGCCGCGAGATCGGCCACGACGTCGAAATCGCCGCCGAGCATCGCGGTTTTCGCGCCTGCGGCACCCAGACGCTCCGGGTAGATGATCTCGTCGACGTCCTCGGCGTACCTTTCGTAGATGTCCTCGCGGTAGTCCTCGTCGATCCGAAGCACCGTCCGACAGCCGTAGTGTTTCCCGACCATGCAGGCTGCGAAGTTGACGTTTAAGTCGGGCGTGAACGCGCCGATCGCACCAGCGCCGTCGATGCCGGCGTCGACGAGAACGTTCTCGTCCGAGCCGTCGCCGTGGCAAGCGTCGAACCCCGCTCGCTCCGCGCGTTCGATCCGGTCGGAATCCTCGTCGACGACGACGACCTCGTGACCCTCCTCGAGGAGGATGCGTGCCGTTCGTGATCCGACTCGCCCGTACCCCACGATAACGAATCTCATGTCACGCTGTACTCCCCCCGACGACAAATACGTTGGTCTCGACTCGAGTTCGACTCGAGGTTCGAAGCGCTTATACCCGAACGCTGGGTAGAATCGACCGACTCGCTGGGTCGCGGGCATCAGCGGGCACCTGCACGGCTTCGCCGCAGGTCGGGATGTGATCCGCGGGGACCGTCCCCGGTCGGGATTGAACCAGGAAACGCCCGCGGTGATACGCATGGCAAAGAGCTTCTACTCCCACATCAAGGAGGCATGGAAGGACCCCGACGACGGCAAACTCGGGGAACTACAGTGGCAACGCAAACAGGAGTGGCGCAAGCAGGGCGCGATCGAACGGATCGATCGCCCGACGCGACTCGATAAAGCACGCGAACTCGGCTACAAGGCCAAACAGGGTATCGTCGTCGCTCGCGTCTCCGTCCGCAAGGGGACGGCGCGCAAGCAGCGACACAAGGCGGGCCGACGCTCGAAGCGACAGGGCGTCAACCGCATCGGCCGACGAAAGAACATCCAGCGCATCGGCGAGGAACGGGTCTCCCGGAAGTACCCCAACCTCCGTGTGCTGAACAGTTACTGGGTCGGTGAAGACGGCTCCCAGAAGTGGTTCGAAGTGATCCTCGTCGATCCGAACCACCCGGCGATCGAAAACGACGACGATCTCAACTGGATCTGTGACGATGCCCACCAGAACCGCGCGTTCCGTGGTCTGACGAACGCGGGAACGGCCAACCGTGGCCTCAACAACCGTGGCAAGGGCGCAGAGAAGGTCCGACCGTCGAACACTGGCGGTCAGGGC
The DNA here is from genome assembly GCF_008245225.1 of Natrialba swarupiae. Classification (GTDB taxonomy): domain Archaea; phylum Halobacteriota; class Halobacteria; order Halobacteriales; family Natrialbaceae; genus Natrarchaeobius; species Natrarchaeobius swarupiae. The sequence continues at coordinate 17,700 of NZ_VTAW01000042.1, read as the reverse complement.
CGCGCGAAGTAACCTCTCGCGTCCGCTCGTTTCATTTTCACTCTTTCGACAGTTGCCAGCGGACGCTGTCCGAGGCTGAAATTTATGATCCGCCGCTGCGTAGCGGCGAGCATGACGAACCACGTTCTCGTTCCAATCGACGAATCCGACCGATCGACCGACGCACTCGAGTTCGCCTGCCGAGAGTATCCCGACGCCGAGATCACCGCGATCCACGTCCTCGATCCGGGCGACTTCTACGCGGCTACTGGCATCGAAGGCGGCGCGATGGCGAACTACGACGAGATCCGAAAACAACACGAGAACCGTGCCGAAGGGATCCTGGAGCGAGCACGCGAACAGGCCGCGGCGTACGACCACGACCTCGAGACCGAACAGGTTATCGGCAGCGTCTCGCGTTCGATCGTCGACTACGTCGAGGGAAGCGACGTCGACCACGTCGTCATCGGCAGCCACGGTCGGACCGGTGCGAGTCGAATCTTACTCGGCAGCGTCGCCGAGAACGTCGCTCGGCGCTCGCCGGTCCCCGTAACGATCGTCCGGTAACGTCTTGGGACGCCGACCCGGTGTGCAACCTCGCTCGTGAGACCTTCGTCTCGTGTTACCTCTCCCCCCGTTAAATACAGACGTTTCCCGACACGTCGGGAACCCGTGGACACTCCTTCGAACACCGAGCGTGCGTTCGAAGCGACGGTGCAGTTATCGGCGTGAATGCTGGTTGACGAAAATCCGCTCTCCTAGCAGAACACTAATAATTCTCTACTGAAATACCGTTTCTATGAGTGCCGGTCGGTATGTGGATGCTCGTCGTCGAACACGGAAGCTGTTCGAACCAGAGCTAGGTGGGACGGTTGGCTACTACACCGATTGGTTCATCATGGCGCTTATTACCGCCAACGTCGCGGCGGTTATCCTCGAGACGGTCGACACCATCGCGGCCGCGTACGGTCCGTTTTTCCACTATTTCGAGCTGTTCTCGGTTGCGATCTTTACCGTCGAGTACCTCGGCCGGGTGTGGGCTGCCGTCGACGATCCGGCTTACGAGGGACCGATTTCCGGACGGCTTCGGTTTGCGAGTCGGCCCCTGATCGTCATCGATTTGATCGCAATCCTGCCGTTTTACCTTTCGGCTGCGGGGGTACAGACCGATCTTCGGTTCCTCCGTGCGATCCGACTGGTGCGTCTCTTCCGGCTGTTGAAACTCGTGCGATACTCGAGTGCCATGCGGTCGTTCGGACTGGTGTTCTATCGGGAGAAAGAGAAACTCCTGCTGGCACTGTTCGCGAACGTGTTGCTGTTGACGCTCGCCTCGAGTGTCATGTACTTCGTCGAGCACCCCCACCAGCCGGAGGTCTTCTCGTCGATTCCCGCCTCGTTTTACTGGGGGTTCATCACGCTGACGACCGTCGGCTACGGCGACGTCACGCCGGTTACGCCCCTTGGCCAGTTCCTGACCGGGATAATCGCCTTGCTCGGCATCGGGCTGTTCGCACTGCCGGCGTCGATTCTCGCGGCAGGGTTCATGGACCAAACCGACGACGAATCGGAGTCGGAGTACGAGTACTGTCCACACTGCGGGGAACGGCTGAAGTAGGTCCGGCTTCGTCGCGAGGCGTCGGCCGCGACGGCTGATGTGGCATCTCGAGCGGGCGTTCCGGACTATTGGTGCGAACAGTTGGCACACGGTCGAACACACGAACGGTTAGGTCCCGAACGGCCCTCGAGTCGCGTCGAGGTGCTGTTCGACGACCTCGAGGCGGGCGAACTCGAGTGACGGTGAGGCGAATGGCGGTTACGAGGAGTGAAACCCCTCGAAACGACGGTTTCGAACGATAGAGGATGGACTCGAGTGCGTCTCGGATCGTCGACGGGACGATCGAAGCAAGTCGCCGATCAGACGATCGTCAGCGAGCCGACTGGCGCGTCCGTCCGCTCGCGTGCGCGTTCGATGCCGTCCTCGCCGGCGGCAATGAGCGCGAAGACGCCGGCAACGTCGGCGTCGGCGGTCTCGACGATGTCCAACAGGAGTTCCTGGGTCTCACCCGAGCGGATGAGGTCGTCGACGACCAGCACCGACTCCCCGGGATCGATGGCCGACTCCGGGAGGTAGTAGGTCAGCTGGATGCCGGACTCGAGTCGTTCGCGGGCCTCGATGAACTCCTCGACGGCCGTCTCCTTGCGCTTTTTCGCGTACACACAGCGGGTACCGTAGTAACTGGCGAGTGAGGCGGCGAGCGTGATTCCGTCGGTGGCGGCGGTGAGCACGACGTCCGGCCGACCGAAGGCGAAGGCGTTGGCGACGACCGGCGCGACGAGGTCGAGAAACGGCTGATCGAAGACGGTGGCGGTGTTGTCGACGTACCCCTCGTCGTCGACGCGAATGCGGGCGTCGAGTTCCGCGGCCAGCGCTTCCCGTCCGAGATCCTCGACGACGTCGCCAGCGCGGTCAACACCGGGGAGAACGTGACCGTTCACGTACCGATTGAGGTCGCCAGCGGGGAGGCCGGTAGTGGCGGCCAACTCGTCGTAGGTTCGCGTCTCCTTTAACATTCGTAACACGTCAACGGCGCGCAACTGGAGGGCGGCTTTCTCGGCACGGTTCATACTCGATGAGCAGTCTTCCACAATTATGGTGGTTTCGATGTCGAAGGCGCTGTGAGATATCCACTACTATGTATCGATTCCACGAGAGCGGGACGCGTTCGACCTCGAGGGGAACGTCGTTCTCTGGGCGTACAACTCCGCGGTGTCACGCGAACGCTTACCGACAGAGTAGTCGGCGTGCCCGCTCGGGTGAGTTGGTATCGGGGGACTCGAGCAAACATCCCCGGTCTGCCCGCCTCGAACAAGCGCCCTCGGTCTGGTCTTCCCGAGTAATGCCCTTCCCCATCAGCCCGGGGGCCGACCGATGGTTTCTATCGCCCCGAGTTCGTACTGGCGGTGAATGGTCTCTGGACCGATCGCCGACGCCCACCTTCTCGTGGCGAAATCGGATACCGCCGGGACGGATCGCGACTCGAGCGATGGATCGACCGAACCGGCGCGGTGGAGAACCGACGACGGTGCCGATACCGTGACTACGGTCGAAACGATAGACGACGCGCTCGAGCGGGTTACGGACGGACCGATCGACTGCGTGGTGACGGGGCGGACGCTGGTCGACGGAAGCGGACTCGAGTTGCTCGAGGCGATCAGAGAACGCGATGCGACGCTTCCGGTCGTCCTGGCACCGGTCGACGGCGACGAATCGCTCGCCAGTGAGGCGATCACGGCTGGGGTGACGGAGTACGTCGCCGCCGATCGGAGCCCCGAGGAGCGCGGTCGTGCGATCGAACGTGCGATCGAGACCGGTCGCCGGCGACGTCGCCGACGGTCGCGGGCCCACGGGTTCACAGCGGTGTTCGAGGATAGCGAGACACAATCATGGCTCTTAGAACCCGACGGACGGGTTCGCCGGGCGAACGAGGTCGCACTCGAGGCGATCGATGCGACCGGAACCGACGTCGTCGGTCGCCCCTTCCCCGACGTGTCGCCGTGGCGCGAGAGCGACGACGAGCGAGCAATGCTCCGAAAGGCGCTCGAGACGGCGGCCAACGGGTCCGTCGTTCGGCGGGAGCTTCCGTGGACGGCATCCGGCGAAAACGACGGCTCGGAGGACGTCTCCGCCGAGATCGACCGGGCGGATAGTGACCGCTCACGAACCCTGTCGGTCACGATTCGACCGGTCCGAGACGAGACCGGAACCGTCAGCTCGGTGCTCGTCCGGGCGGAGGACGTAACCGAGCGCGCTGGCCTCGAGCAGGAGCTTCGCGAGTCCGAAGAACTCCACCGCGTGACGCTCAACAACATGACCGATACCGTCCTCGTCACGGACGACGACGGCGAATTCACGTACGTCTGCCCGAACGTCCACTTCATCTTCGGTTACGACGACGACGAGATCCACGAGATGGGGACGATCGACGAACTGCTCGGAGCGGAGCTGTTCGACCGGGAAGAACTCGCCGAGGAGGGCGTTCTGACGAACATCGAGTGTACGGCGACGGACGAGGCCGGACGCGAACACACCCTGCTCGTGAACGTTCGGGAAGTGTCGATTCAGGACGGAACGACGCTGTACAGCTGTCGCGACGTCACCGAACGCAAGCGCCGCGACGAGGCGCTCACTGCCCTCCATCGAACGACCAGGCGACTCCTCTACGCCGAAACCGACCGCGAGATCGTCGATCTCGTCGTGGGGGATGCCACGGACGTCCTTGCCCTCGAGGCCAGCGGGATCTACCGCTTCGATCCCGAGAACAACGTCCTCCAGCCGGCGGCACACTCCTCCGGAATGGCGGAGCTCCACGGCCCGCTCTCGGCTGAGCGAGTCGGTGACGAGAACGTCCTCGGAGCCGTTTTCCTCGAGGGAGAGAGCCGGTTCTTCGAGGACATCACCGACGCCGCGGCGTTCTCGAACCCGACGACCGACGTCAGAAGCGCCGCGTTCGTTCCGCTCGGCGACCACGGCGTGTTCGTCGTTGGATCGTCGTCGCCGGACGAGTTCGACGACGCCTCCCGGGAGCTGACTGACCTACTCGCGGCGACGACGGAGGCCGCCCTCGACCGGGTCGAGCGCGAGCGAACGCTTCGGGAACGCGATCGGGAGCTCAAGCGGCGGAACCGCCAGCTCACCCGACTCAACCGGATCAACGAACTCATCCGCGAGATCGACGCCGCACTGGTCCAGGCGGAGACGCGCGAGGAGATCGAGCAGGCGGTCTGTGATCGACTTACCGCAGCCGATCGGTTCTCCGTCGCCTGGATCGGTGCGTCCGACGACGGGGGAGACCATCTCGAGGTGTGCGCCTACGGCGGTCCGCGACGTGGTCGGGAGTATCTCGATAGCGTCTCGCTGTCGCTTACCGGCGACGCGACGGAGCCAGCCGTGAGAACGGCGATCGACCGCGAGGTCACGGTCGTCTCGAACGTCGTCGACGGACTTCGCGACGAACGGTGGCGAGGTGAGGCGCTCGCCGCGGAGTACCAGTCGGTACTCGGCGTTCCACTGTCCTACGACGAGTTTACCTACGGGGTGTTGACGGTGTACGCCGATCGGCCGGATGCGTTCGACGACGTGACACGGTCCGTCTTCGACGAACTCGGCGAGACGATCGCCTCCGCCATCGCCGCGGTGGAGCGAAAGAGTGCACTCCTCTCGGATTCGAGCAACCGCCTCGAGTTCGCGGTTCGAGACGAGAGCTCCGTCTTTACCCGGCTCGCCGAACGGGCCGACTGTACGCTCTGGTTCGATGGCGGCGTACGACAGCACGACGACGGAGCGACGGTGTTCGCGTCGGTCGAGGGGGCATCGGCCACCGACGTCGTGGCTGCGGCTGCGGATCTCGTCGCCGTCGAGGACGCCCAGGTCGTCGACGGTGGACCGTCGCCCGCGGACGACGGTGACCGAACTGGTGGAACCGTCCGACTCGTGCTCAGTCGACCGTTTTTCGCACTCCGGCTCGCCGATCACGGTATTGTCTTGCGACGCCTCGTGGCGACGCCGTCGCTTGCACGGATCGTCGTGGACGTTCCGAGCTCCGTCGACGCTCGCGAGAGTGCGGACATCGTCTCGAGCGAGTTCGAGGACGTCGACCTCCGTTCGAAACAGACCGTCGACCGCACGATGCGAGCCGACGGCCGGGCCGACCTCCTCGACACACTCACCGACCGACAACTCGAGGTCGTCCAGCTCGCGTACTACGGCGGCTACTTCGAGTCGCCGCGTGCTCGATCGGGGGAAGACGTTGCGGAAACACTCGAGATCTCTCCGGCGGCGTTCTACCAGCACGTGCGAACGGCCCAGCGGAAACTCTTCGAGGCACTGTTCGACGGCACGGCTCACGCGCTGGGTGACGAAGTGGGGTTGAATAGTGAACCATAGTCGAGATCCGATGCTAGATATTCAACGAACAACCTGATCTTAATATCCCTAATATTCCTAGATGCGACGATCGCACCCGCGATTCGCTCGTCGACGATATCCATGAAAGACGTTCAACTCGATCCCGGCGAAGAATCGACCTACGAGTGTTTCGACTGCGGTACGGTCGTCATCGCATTGGCACCCGAGGCGTGTCCCAACTGCGGTGCCGATATGCGCAATCGACGGACACCGATCGAATAACGATGGGGACGGATCAACACGTTTCGACGGCTGAGCCGCAGCAATCGTCGAGCGACGAACCGGAGACTGCACTCGAGACCGCCCGTCGACAACTCGCTCGAGCTCGATCGAACCTCGAGATCGACGACGCGATCCACGAGCGCCTCCGCTATCCGAGGGCGGTCCACGAGGTGACCGTCCCACTCGAGCGTGACGACGGATCGGTCGACGTCTTCACCGGCTACCGGGCCCAACACGACAGCGTTCGGGGGCCCTACAAGGGCGGACTCCGGTACCATCCGGAGGTTACCCGTGACGAGTGTGTCGGGCTGGCGATGTGGATGACCTGGAAGTGTGCAGTGATGGATATCCCCTTCGGGGGCGCCAAGGGAGGCGTCGTCGTCGACCCGAAATCGTTGAGCGCCGACGAGAAAGAACGGCTCACGCGTCGGTTCATGCAGGAGATTCGGGGCGTCATCGGTCCGACGAAGGATATTCCCGCACCAGATATGGGGACTGACCCGCAGACGATGGCGTGGCTGATGGACGCCTACAGCATGCAAGAGGGCGAGACGATTCCCGGCGTCGTCACCGGCAAGCCTCCCGCGATCGGCGGCTCGAAGGGCAGAGAGCGGGCCCCCGGACGAAGCGTCGCTATCGTCACCCGCAAAACCTGTGAGTACTTCGACTACCCGCTCTCGGAAACCACCGTCGCCGTCCAGGGATTCGGCAGCGTCGGCGCCAACGCAGCCCGCCTGCTCGACGAGTGGGGGGCGGATGTCGTCGCGGTTAGCGACGTCAACGGCGGTATCTACGACCCAGACGGCCTCGAGGTCGGAGCGATCCCTTCCCACGACGAGGAGCCGGAGGCTGTCACCCGCTATGCGGAGGAGACCGACGTCTCGCGACTCTCGAACGACGAGTTGCTCGAACTGGACGTCGACGTCCTCGTCCCGGCCGCTGTCGGAAACGTCCTCACCGAGGACAACGCCGCCGCCGTCGACGCCGATCTCGTCGTCGAGGGGGCAAACGGCCCGACGACGTTCGCTGCCGACGCGATCCTCGAGGAACGAGAGATTCCGGTGGTCCCCGACATCCTCGCCAACGCCGGCGGCGTCACCGTCAGTTACTTCGAGTGGCTCCAGGATATCAACCGACGGCGCTGGTCGCTCGAGCGGGTCCACGAGGAACTCGACTCCGAGATGGTGACGGCCTGGAACGCGGTCCGCGAGGAGGTCGAACAACGTGACGTCACCTGGCGCGACGGGGCGTACGTCGTCGCGCTCTCGCGGATCGCCGAAGCACACGATATCCGCGGACTCTGGCCCTGATACGGCTACGTACGTACGCTTTGGGCACTGACCCTGATACGGCTACGTACGTACGCCGTTTCCAGCGGGGTCGCGGCTCGGACAGCACCCTCATCGGTACACCGGCATACCGATCCGTACCTGGGGTAGTTGTACCGTTTTCGGACGTCTCGCCACTATTCCGCTAGTTGAGACACCCCCCGTCTTTCAAGAGCGTCGTAGTGGTACGTCGGTGCGTGTCCGCCAACGGTTCTATCACCCTCGTCCCCAGCGTTCACTACTCTGCGAGTCACTGCCGTCGCGTCCGGCGGGCGATCCGCGAGGCCGACCCGGATCTCGTCGCGGTCGAACTCGACGTTCGTCGGTTCGAGTACTTCGACCGAGACGTCGACCCGTCGTTCGCCGATCTCGCTCGAGCGGTAACGCCGATCCCCGCGGCAATCTACACCGCGGTCCGGGCGATTCAGCGGACGATCGGCCGGCTCTACGGGCTCGACCTCGAGACGACCGACATGGCGGTCGCGATCGACACTGCCGCCGAACTCGACACCGACGTCGCGCTCGTCGACGATCCGATCGAGAAGACGATCTCGGGGATCGCTTCCCGGGTCGGGCCGGCGACGATCCCGAGAGTGTTGATCCGGGCTGCTCGCCCCGATCCGGGCCGGCGAGCCGATTCGGTTGCCCCTCTCTCACCCCCGCTCGCGGAGATCGAACACGGCGACGACGTCCAGCCGGCGATCGACCTCCTACGCCGTGTCGTCCCCGAACTCGCCGAAGTGGTGATCGATCGCCGGGACCGAGCGATGGCCGAACGGCTCCACGCGCTCCGACTCGAGGGCTACGACGTCGTCGCCGTACTCGGCGTCGGCCACCACAACGGCGTCCGCCGAACGCTCGCGTCGCTGGAGGGCAACGAGGGCCTCCGGAGGGTGACCGTCCCGATCCGGTCGCCGACCGGCTCCTCGAGGCGGATCCCGATCGACTGATCCCTCGACGGCTACTTGTCGTACACTTACGAACAAACGCTTTTCCACACGCTCACCGTGGGTAGAGAGCATGTCCGAACCAGCGCCGACGCACGGAACGCGAACCGTCGTCTCGCCCGGAAAAACGCTCTTCGGTATCGACGCGAGCGAACGGGTCGGCGAGTACGCCGATCGCTACGGAACGAAGGCTCTCCTCCTCGCCTCACAAGAAATTTACGACATCCACGGCGACCGGATCGTCGAGGCGCTCGAATCCAGCGGCGTCGAGACGGTCCTGTACACTGACGTTCGGCCGGACCCGACAGTCGAGAACGTCCGGGAGGCCTTTCAGGTCTGGCGGGAGGAAGATTGTGACGTTATCGTCACACTCGGCGGTGGTTCGTCGATCGACGCCGGCAAATCGGTTGGGATCCTGGCGACCAACGAGGGCGACATCCGGAGCTTCGGGGTCGACGAGGCCGGATACGGCGGTGTCCCGAATCCAACGCCACCGATCATCGTCGTCAATACCACCGCAGGGACCGGAAGCGAGACGACGCGGACGGCCGTCCTGACGGACGAGTCTACCGCAACGAAGTTCATCATCGTCTCGGAGAACATCGTTCCGACCGTCGCCATCGAAGATCCCGAACTGACTCGCTCGCTTCCCAAGAGCCACACCGCCTTCACGGGTATCGACGCCTTTACCCACGCCATCGAGGCGTTCACGTCCGTCAAGAGCTACGGAGTCACCGACGAGTACGCCCGTAACGCCATGGTCCGGATCGTCGATGCGCTCCCGGTAGTCTGGTCCGACGGTGACAACATCGAGGCCCGAACGGAGATGATAATCGGACAGTTCCAGGCCGGCAAAGCCTTCGGTAACTCGTCGGTCGCGCTCGTTCACGGCATGGCCCGCCCGCTAGGGGCACAACTTCACGTCCCACACGGTCTCGCGAACGGTCTCATCCTCCCCTACGTCGTCGAGTTCAACCAGATGGCTGCACCCGAGAAGTACGCCGAAGTATCCCGTATCCTCGGTGTCGCCGACGAGAGCGAGTCCGCTCGCGTGGCCGCTCGCAAGGCCAGCGACGGCATCGAACAACTCTGCGAGGACATCTCCCTCACCGACTACCTCGACGACTTCGGCGAGGTCCCCTCCCGCGAGGAGTACCTCGAGGTTGTCCCCCAGATGACCCAGGACGCGTTCGACTCGGGATCTCCGGCAAACAACCCACGCAAACCCACTCGCCAGGAGCTCGAAAACCTCTTCGTGACGGTCTACGACGACGCGCTCGCACCCGACAGTTCGCGCCGGTCCTGACTTGCGACGCGTTACGTCTTCACCGGAGCGTCAGCGGTATTCCGAGACGAGAAAGCCCAATGGAACGACGGAACCTGACGTACGCAAACCCTGTTGGACGCATCAGTAGTCACCCGAACTGACGCTACCGTCACCGTCCCAAGAACACGGTCCAAACGACGTGTTTCGAGCAACAGGATCGATAAACACGCCGTGATCGTCGAGCTGGACTGGATAGTCGTCGCCGGTCTCGTACGCCCAGTCCAACTCCCAAGCGATTTCCCACGTATCCTGTTCGGGGAGGTCGTCCCCGTCGAACTCTGCCTGATACTCGCCATACGGGAATTCCACGTCGTCGTTGAGAGTGACGTGTTCCTCTACGTCGAATTCGACCGTCTCCTCGAGCAGTACATCGCTCGTGTCCTCGTGTTCGATACGAATGTGTACTGTGACGTCAGTATCCATCCTCAGTACTTCACAAAGCAACTCAACGACGCCGACTTGTTCGTGAGACTCTCCGCTAAATAGTAAGCAACTAGGAAGGATGCCTGCTTGCAGAAGGTGTGTTCAAAACCCAGCAAGCAGACGGTTCAATCCACGAAGACCAGGTTCTTAACTTCCTCGTCAACACGATTGATGAGGAAGTTGAGCTTGATCTCGCTCCCAACGCCGAAACGACGGTTGAAGACGTCCGCGAGGTCCTCGTCGGCGCGTGCGCCGACGGGACCTCGGTTTCGACACTCTGCGAGAAGAGCGAAGATTCACCCCGCCACAACACGGTTCTGTACCACCTCCGCGAGAAGTTCGACCTAGAGTCAGTCGAACGGATCGGCAATACGCTGTTTCAGAAGGATGTTCTCGACGTGCTTCCCGAGCAGATGGAGGTCTGCGCAGACCTCCACCTGCGGCCCTACTACGGTAACGAGGATGAGACAGACGGCCTCTATCATTCAGAAGCGAAGCGTGGAACCACCGCATTCCATGCCTATGCCACACTCTACGCGCGTGTAACGAACAAGCGGTTCACGCTGGCAGTGCGCCGTCTCGAAGACGGTGACACTGCCAGCAGCGTCCTCGCCGAGTTTCTCGGTGTGCTCGACGGCCTTGACTTCAGCGTCAAGGCTGTCTACCTCGACCGTAAATTCTACGACAGCAAGTGCCTCACGTTGCTTCAGGCGCACAACCACGCCTACGTAATGCCGATCGTCCGCTGGGGAAAGACGATCACGCGGGAACTCTCCGAAGGCTGGAGTCGCGTGATCGAGCACGACCTGACGGGGAAACTCGACGGTCACAGTTAGACCGTCGAGTTACCCGTCTACATCGACTGTACCTACCAGAACGGACGGTACGACGAACATGGGGTGGCGCGTCACGGCTACGCCGCTGACGCGCCGTTCATCGACACGCCACGAGACGCCCGATACCACTACGCGAAACGCTTCGGTATCGAGGCCAGCTACCGGTTGTCCGAGCAGAGTATTGCGACGACATCGACACAAGATCCGGTCGTCCGGCTGTTGTACGTCGTGGTGAGCCTGCTGTTACAGAACGTCTGGCGGTATCTCCACTGGGAGTGTGTGGCGACGCCCCGCCGTGGCGGGCGTCGCCTCTGGTCCTGGCCGTTCAAGGAGTTCATCAACATGATCAGACGGGCAGCGTGGACGGCCCTCGCGGTGCGTCGGACCGTCCCCGCGAATCGACCATCGGACGATCGGTTCAACCGGTAACCACCGACCGAGGATGCCCCGTTCGTGAGTGTCAACTCCGTCGCGTCGGCGGCTGAGCGCCGCCGACAGCGACAGATCCGCATAGCTTCACTCGATCTCAGAGTCGAACTCCCGTCGATCATGACTCAGCAAGACAGAACTGCGGCTTCAGACTGAGTTAGCCAAAGACGCCTTGTGAGGTACTGAAACTGGATCAGACGGAAGCTGAAGTCAACGTGAGAAGCTGACGGAGAGGTGACTTTTTCTACCGAGCAGTCCATGTGTCTGTATATGCCTCAGGAGTCCTCTTTGAGTCGCCTCAGGGGCAATGCAACGGAGATACTCGGTCTACTCTTCGTCTCACTCATGATTATCGGCTTATTCACTGAGTTTTGGCTACTCATCGCCGGTCTAATCGGTCTGTTATTCATCACTCCTCTCATCGCGTTACTCATCGGAGATCAGGAGGCTATAGAGGAGTGGTGGGGAGAAGAGAAAGCTGAGCAGTACGGAGATAACTCCGAGGAAGATCCGCTTGAAACACTCAAACGGCGGTATGCGGAAGGTGAACTGTCTGAGGCCGAGTTTGAATACAAAATCCAACAACTCCTCGAAGTCGATGATATAGAATCGGTTCAACGGACTGCTGACGGTCCACAAACGAGTGATCCCCCAGAGTCCGTCGAGATGGAGCGTGAAGACCGCTAAATCACACCGCTGTTCCCTGCTGAGTCCATGCTCTGAATGTTGAAGGCTGCTTCTGACAACAGTTCGGTAGATCGTTGAGTCTCTGCAAGATATAGGGCTCGAATCTTGCATTTGTAAATACTGCTCTCTCGATCGGTGATGCCCAGCAGTTCGTCGACAGTAAATGATTGTGTTCTCGCCTGAGCAATAGCGAATTGATGAGTATGCCTACTTTGGTAGTATCGGCTCACGTATTACAGTACGTTGTATACTCCGTATCGAATTCTCGTGGCGGTGGCTGCTGGAATTGGGAACCCATATCCTTCGATGTATAGGGGTTTTCCAACACGGACAATAGCTCCTTGAATTTGGATAGAGTCCCAGTTTCGAGATACTCATTCAGTGCCTCTTCAACCAGGTAGTTGCGGGGAATGTACCGGGGATTGGCTTCCTGCATCAACTCCTCATCTAGGCCGACAGCAGCCAATTTAGTTCTAAGCCGTTCGAATTCTCCAGTTGCAAACGCTGGGTCATCAAACGTACCGGGCGCCTCTAATTCGAGGAACGTATTGGTATAGTCTGCGTTCGACTTGCGGAGCCACTCCAGGAACTCATCAACGAGTGCTTCCTCGCCATCCGAGGTGATCCCCAACTTCTTTCGCATCATCGTGTAGTATTGGGCATCAAATCGATCGTCAAATTCGTCCAGTTTATCTTTGATTTCATCATACGTGAGCGCCGTTCGTGTACACAGCGGTTGGAGCGCCTCTGCGAGGCGTTCGAGATTCCACCGCAAAATGGGTCGCTGGTTGCCGAACGCATATCGCCCGTGCTTGTCGATCGAGCTGAAGACCGCCTCCTCATCATAGTAATTCATGAACGCACAGGGCCCGTAATCAAATGTTTCTCCATCGATACTCATGTTGTCCGTATTCATCACGCCATGGACGAATCCGACACGCAGCCAGTCAACAACCATCTCGATCGACGACTGCATGACTGCATCGAAGAACTCGACGTATGAACGGTCCGTTGCAGTTAGTTGTGGGTAGTGTCTGTCAATAACGTAGTCAGTGAATCGCTGTAGTTCGTCGGCTGCTCGGCCTGCTACATACTGAAAGGTCCCGTATCGGATGTGGCTGTTCATCACCCGGACAAGAATGGCTCCAGGTTCCGTCCGTCGTCGTTGAATCGCTTCGTCAGTTTCGACGACCGCCAGACTCCTCGATGTTTTGATATGTAGATTCTGCATCGCATACGAATACAGATACTCCCTGAGCATCGAGCTGACAGTTGCGTTGCCGTCGCCTCTCCCCGAGTACGGCGTTCGACCGGACCCTTTCAGTTGAATATCGTATCTACGACCATCGTGTACATGTTCGCCGAGTATCATCGCTCTCCCGTCGCCCAGGACGGTAAAACTCCCATACTGGTGGCCTGCATATGCCTGGGCGATTGGTTCTTCCAAGAGGTCTTGGCCTGCTAGAATGGTAGCATTGAGTTCCGCTGGATCCAATCCAAGGTCAGCACAGAGCCCGTGATTACGAACCAATATTTCTGGATTGGTGATACTTTCCGGCGTTACTCTCGAATAGAGGCTCGAGTCCAAATTTTTGTAAGTGGTATCAAATGAAAACGTCATTTTGTCTTGTGCAGTGTTATCTTGCTTGCTTTAATAAACTTATCTTTGAAAATGTTAAGGTACGGTCAGTAGAGGGTTCAAATCGACGCGTGCTGCACACATCCTCTGGATTCAGCAGCCCATTCTTGGCAATAATTTGTCAGTTAGATCAGACTCTGCTGAACTCACAGCGCGACTGTGGCACTGGATATTGGCCCGATTGAATCCGTTGTAATGGGGTAGTCCAGATGGTATTGGTCCCGGAGTTGCCATCGATAGTTCTGGCACCTTCCAGGCGCGATGTGATACAACAGCCCTATCTGCTCCAGAAGATGTAATATCGTTCCCGTGTGAACAACTAACATGGGATCGTTCATCGAGGAAATCGAATTTATTGCGAGCTCGAAACATCGCGTTGGAGTTCTCGAGGCACTCGCAGAGGGAGGCCATGATCGACGGGACCTGGAATCAATGACTGGAGCCCATTCCTCGACCATTGGACGCGTACTCAGTGACTTCGAAGAGCGGCGTTGGATCGAACGGAACGGGCCGACCTATGAACTGACACCGCTTGGTGAATACGTCGCCGACCAGTTCGCGGACCTGTGCGACGCGATGGAGATCGAAGGAAAGCTCAGGGCTGTCTGGCAGTGGCTTCCGCGGGAAATGGAGGGGTTCTCCCCGGAGTTGTTTGCAGATGCCGTTATCGCCTATCCTCCCACTGGCTACCCGTACGAACCCCTCGAACGGGTCATCCAACTGTACGAAGAGAACGACTCACTCCGCGGATTTGGGGCGACGATATTCAAAGGGGCTGCGTACGAGGTGTTCACTCGAGAGGCGCTCGACGGGATGGAAATGGAATTCATCTACCCCGCAACGTGCCTGTCAGCAATCATCAACTGGAATCCCGAACTATTCCAGCAAACGGCCAACCTAGAGCATTGCAACATCCTCGTTCACGACGACCTCCCCGACACGCGACGGTGTGGTATCGATATCTTTGATGACCGTGTCGCGATTTGCTGTCACGATCCAGAAACCAGGGCCTTCCGTGCATGGTTCGATACTGCTGCACCCGAGGCCAGAGAGTGGGCGAAATCCGTCTTTCAGGAGTACCGCAGCGAGGCTCGGTCAGTCGACGAGGAGGTGTTGGCCACACCGGTACCGGAGCAATTTACATCGCCATAGAAGACCAGACCGATCCGTCTCTGCGGTTCGGTTGCACGCCGTGCAATATTTCACTAAATAGTCTCATTATCGTACCTTTCGTCGTCCTACGTGCAGAAAGGTGACCGACCCATGACCGAACCGACATCAGCCGACACGAAAACGATCACCTCAACCGATGGAACCGAGCTTGCGGTCCATCGAACGGGGAGCGGACCGCCCCTCGTGCTCGTCCACGGCGCGGACATCGACCACAGGTTCTGGGACGTCTCCGGCGTTCGAGAATCTATCGCCGAACACCACACCGTCTACGCGATGGACGGTCGCGGCCACGGCGCGAGCGAGGACCCCGGCGAGTTCGAACTGAAACGGGAGTTCGAGGACATAGTCGCGGTCGTCGACTCGATCGACGAGCCCGTGCAGGTGGTCGCGGAGTCCGGCGGCGCGTTCTACTCGCTGGAGGCCGCCCTGCGAACCGACAACATCCGCACACTGGCCCTGCACGAACCCCCTATTCCAGGGTTCGAAAGCACTCGCGCCAACGAGGGCTTCGAGACGATGGTCGCCATGTTGAACGAGGGAGACCCCGATCGGGCGCTGGCGACATTCCTGAAAGAGGCCGCCGGGTGCACTCGAGAGGAGGTCGAGGGATTGTACAACCATCCGATATGGCCGGAGTATGTGGAGACTTTCGTCGAGACCGTAATCCCCAAGATGGAAACCACAACCGAAGCCGACTACCAGTTCGACCCGGACAGGTTCGCCGAGTTCGACGTCCCGACGTTGCTGTTGACGGCCAGCGAGACGGCAGACTGGCTCCTCGAGGCGACGTATGCGGTCGCCGACGCGCTCCCGAATGTCCGGGTCGTCGGCATCGACGGATACGGCCACGGCGCAGTCGCCAGCGCACCGGACTGGTTCACGAGTGAAGTACTCGCGTTCGTTGATGAATCGGGCTGACGGTTCAGCAACCGTCTCCGCCCTTCCACAGGCTCCGTTTTTACTGACGATGACCTCTGGGTGTTGCACGACCATTCTGCCAGCTGCTGGATAGGTCAAGCGAAGCGTGCTGAATACACAGCGCGTATGCAGCACCAGCTACTCTATCCTGACTGAGTTCCTATTTCTCGGAAAGATTTACATGACACCCGACAAATCGTGACGTATGGACGCTGACTGGCAAAACTCGGGTGGTATCGTTGCACTTGGGTTGTTGGGGATTGCGTTGGTGTTGACGCTGGCCGGGATCGAGACTGTGGCAGGATACGAGGTACTTTCCGCTGGCCAATCGGCATTCGGATTCCTCGCGGCGGGGAATTTCAGTCTTGGTGTGCTCTCCGCAGGCATCTTTTCAGTCGGAATCTTCTCCGCGGGGGTTTTCTCGGTCGGGATTTTTTCAATCGGGATTTTCGCTGTTGGACCGTTTGCTTTCGGGATCTACGCCATCGGATTCTATGCGACACAACAGTATGTCGAATCTTCAGAAACAACCACTGACTAATGATCGAGGGCGAGTGCTGACTACATGCTCTGGATGTTGCAGGCGCTTTCTGCCAGCTACTGGATAGATTGAGGGAGACGTGCTGAACTCAAGGCACGAATACATCAGTGATTTCGTAGCAGGATCACGAACCAATGAGGCTCCGGAGTTCTACGTCAAAGACAAACCTGCCAAGAGCACTCAACCACGTGATCCCGAACGCGAACAAGAGAAACTCGGCGAGAATACGTCTTCCCGAGATGCGTCTTTCACTTGTCGTTTATCGTTGCTTCTTGTACTGGGTTCGCTTGGGGGTTGAAGCCCGCGACTTCTCCTGTCGGAATGTCACCTCGTGCGAGCTGTTTCCGGCCGTACAGTGCAATTATCACGAGACCGATGAGGAGATAGACGCCAAAGTTAAGCCCCGCGATCAGTTCCACGTACTCTTCTTGGATCACGTCGTCGATGATGATAGCATCGGGATCAAATGGAATCAAGCCTGCCGACGCATTCAACCCGGCGTGGAAGAACATCGCCAGGAGGACGCTTGCAGAGTTGTTGTACAGCCAGCCGAGGATCACGGACCAGACGACGACTGTCGGGAAGTACAGCAACGTATTGATTAACGGGTAGTCCGAGTGGGGTGCCACCGGGGCGAAAAACAGCGGTAAGTGCCAGAAGGCAAAGACGACACCGACCACGAGACTCGACGTTACCGCCGAATATCGCTCCTGTAGCAACGGCTGCGCCAGGCCACGCCACCCTGGTTCCTCGTTGAGACCACCACTAAAAATCAACGTGAACAACAGTAGAGGGAGGTACGATAGGATCGGTACCGTCAGCGCTCCGAAATCATACGGACCACCGAATGTGATGTACAGTGCAGAGACCCCAGCGACGGCAACGATGGGAAGGCCCAGGGTGGCGAGCCACCAGCGGAGACTCACTCGCCATTTTACGATCTGACTGGCCCAAGTGCGCAAGTCTCCCCCGCCGAATTTCACGATGATCGCCGCCGCGACGAGCGGACCGAACCCTCCGAGGTACATGAGAAAGACGCCGACCCAGATTATCGTGTCTGCCTCGCCGGGTCCGATATCCCCTGGTCCCGGGAGTATCAGCATCGGTGCCCAAATCACCCAGCTGTAGCCGAGGGTGAGAACGAAATACGACAGGACCGGTCGGCTCCGGATCGCATTACGGGTGGTGCTCATCATCAATCACAGCCTCTATCCGTCTTTAGCTAAGCGAGAAACCACGTGACAGCGGCGACTTATCGAGGCATCTTTTTGAGAGGAATGAGGAGG
>NZ_VTAW01000041.1 GCF_008245225.1 Natrialba swarupiae | reverse complement strand
AGCCAAAACAGCCATCACAATGGAGGTGTCAACTGAAGCTACCAGAGGCGAACTCTAGACGACTTTGGGACGGGACCAAGTATAACAAGCCGGGAGTGACCAGAGTTCGTCATGAGAGAGGCGCTCGGCTACCCGACTCGGGGCGAACACGCCGAAAAAGCCCTGCTCTCGGCGTGGCTCTGCGTTCTCGTCCACTCGATCGTGATCCCGGTCGTAACGCTCGTTCCGCTGCTTGGCTACGCCGCGACGATCCTCGCGGACGAGAACGACGAGCCACCGTCGTTTCTCGAGCGCGCACTCGTGGGCCGGAGTCTCGGAGCGACGGTACTCGTCGTCGGTTACGGCGTCGTTCCCGTCGGGACCGCACTCGTCGCGATCCTGTTGTTGACGGGCGGCGACCAGCCGCCGACGGACGCCGACGCCCTCTTCGTTCTCGTCGGGTCGACCGCGGTCCTGGCCATGCTCGCCGCGTACGCGTACCTCGTACCGATCGCACTCGCGAACTACGTTCGAGCCGGCTCGCTCCGTGCGGGATGTACGGGGCTCGGAGCGGTAGCCGGCGATGCCGTCTACTTCGTCGGCTGGGCGTCGGGAGCGATCGTGCTCCTCGTCGGTGTCGGCATCGCGGGAGCGTTCGTCGATCTCGGCGGCATATTCGCCGTCGCCGGCTCGTTCGTCGGTGCCTACGCGGCTCTCATTGCCAGCCGACGGGTCGGTCGCGGATACGCCGCCGCGACGGAGTAAACCCGCTGGTGACTACATGTAACCGAGGTCGCGAAGTCGCTCCATCAGGTCCTCTTTGTCCTGGGCGCGGCCGGCACGCTCGGTCGTTCCCTCGAGATCCTGCAGCCACGCGGGATCCTCGTCGCTCTTTTCCGTGCTGATCTCGCTGCCGAGCGACCGGAATCCGGCGAAGTACTTCGGGGAGACGGGGATGTCGTCTTGAGTGAGATCGTTCGGCAAGTCGTCGTCGCTCTGGGGGACGTAGCCGCCGTCGGGGAACTCCGCGACGGTGTCGGGGACGACGAAGTTCCAGAACGCCTCCCACACCGCGGCCTCGTCGAACTGGAGGATCGGCTGGACCCGATCGTGGGGCGGGTAGATGTCCGGATCGTGTCGCGGGGAGAAAAACGTCTCGTCCGCGCGGGCCTCCTGTTCGTCCCAGCGGACGCCCGAGATGACGCCGTCGACGTCGTACTCCTCTAAGGCGTCGTTGAGCGCGACCGTCTTCAGCAGGTGGTTGCCCGCGTAGGTGTCGAGCAGGAACGGGAACGTCTCTTCTTCGTACTCGAGGATGTTCTCGACGTGGTGGCGGTTGTGGTCGCCGAGTTCGTCGACGGGGATGTCGTCGCCGGGCTCGAGGTCGTTCTCGCCGACGTACTGGCCGATGTCTTCGTTGCGCGCGTAGATCACGTCGAGATCCCACTCGTCGGCCCACCGGTCGACGAAGTCGTGGATCGCGTCGAAATGCTGGTAGTGGTCGATGAAGATCGCCGGCGGGACCTCGAGGTCGTACTGCTCTGCGACCTCCTTTACGAAGTAGAGCACGAGCGTGGAGTCTTTCCCGCCGGTCCACATGACGGCCGGGTTCTCGTATTGCTCGAGTCCGTCCCGCGTGACCTCGATCGCCTTCTCGATCTTGTCGTTGATGTGTTGGTAGTCGACTGGATCTTCGCCGTCGCCGTCGTCGTAGTCGACGTCGACGTACTCTGGGAAGTTCGTTGGCATCGTCGTGTAATTAGATATAATTACCATATTTAAACCGTTTGGGAGACCGGAAACCTCTGACGGAAGCTGAGATCGGCCCCATCCGGTGGCGACGTCGAGGCACTAAGCCGGCCGAGTGTTCGGACGGCCGACTGTCCCGAGTTATCGTACGTCTCGAGCCGTCTCGATGGGTTTCCCGTCGGTCGTTCGAGCATCGGGTCCAGCCGTCGTGTGAGTGTGTGGCGCAGAGTCACCAAAGTGGGATCTCGATCGCCGAGACAGGCTCCGGCGATATTGGTGACTACCGAAACGGCGAGGATCTCCAGGCAGACGATCTCGCCGGTCGAATCGGATCGACCGTGTCGCCGATCAGTCGAGCGTCGGCGCTTCGAACGGTCGCTCGGGTTCGTCCACGTCGAGACCGCACTGGAGCAGGCGGACGATCCGGTCAGCCGCGGTTCCGTCCCCGTAGGGGTGTGGGCTCGATTCCGGCGTCCAGTCCTCGCGAAGCCCCGCACGAATCGCGTCAGGATCGGCACCGACGAGTCTGTTCCACCCGCAGTCGACGGTCTCGACCCACTCGGTCTCCGCCCGTAGCGTGAGACAGCGCGTGCCGAGGAAGAACGCCTCCTTCTGAACGCCGCCGGAATCCGTCGCGACGCGCTCGGCGGCGTCGAGCAGTCGGACGAAGTCGAGATAGCCCTGGGGTTCGATCACCTCGAGTTCGTCCGTCGCACGAGCCCAGAGTCCGTACTCCCGCAGACGACCGACCGTTCGTGGGTGTGCGGGGAAGACGACGGGAAGCGGTGCGTCGGCGAGTCCGTCGAGGATCCTCGTAAGTGTCGATCGATCGTCGGTATTTCCGGCGCGGTGGACCGTCGCCAGAACGAACTCGTTCTCGTTGACCTCGAGATCGTCGAGGATCGTCGACCGGCGTCGTGATCGCTCCCGCGCGTCGAGGATTGCGTCGTACATGACGTCGCCGGTCCAGTGGACGCCCGCCGTAATTCCCTCGTTCTCGAGGTTTGCTACCGCGGCCTCACTCGGCGCGAAACAGAGCTCCGAGGCGTGGTCGGTCAGCACCCGGTTTACCTCCTCGGGCATCGCCCAGTTATCGCTTCGCAGTCCCGCCTCGACGTGTGCGACGGTGACGTCGCGTTTCGAGCCGACGATCGCCCCCGCGAGCGTCGAGTTGGTATCGCCGTAGAGCAACAGGACGTCGGGCTGTGTCTCCTCGATGACCGGCTCGAGCGCCGCGATCATCATTGCCGTCTGGCGGCCGTGTGTGTCTGACTCGACGCCGAGATGGTACTCCGGCTCCGGAATGTCCAATTCCTCGAAGAAGACGTCTGAGAGTTCCTCGTCGTAGTGTTGGCCCGTGTGAACGAGAATCTCTTCGCCGGCCTCGCGGAGTTTCCGGGAGACGACCGCCGCTTTGACGAACTGCGGGCGAGCACCGACGATCGAACACACTCGCATCAGCGGCTCCACCTCCGACCCTCGACACCGTGGATCCCCGCCTCACTGGTCAACCGTAATGCCGTGTCCGCGGACAGCCCGCTCACGGTCACGGACGCGTTCCGATCCACCTCGAACGCTGAAACGGCGGGACCGACTCGGCGATTGGAGGGCAAAGAGCGGTCAGAGCGGAGACGCCACACGCGCGATCACCTCGTAGTTCATGGCAGTCACCCGTTCTAGAACGGAGTATATCGTTATCTGGCTGTTACCCGAACGTTCGCGTCGACGACACGCTTTTCGGGTCGACGGGGTCACGAAACCGACAGGGACGCGCCGCCGTCGGTGAAAATGGTGGCGATACTGACGACTCTCACCGACGCGATGATAGCACGTCCGCGTCGCAGTAGTCGGTTCCGTCGATTCGTTAGGCGGTCGTTCCACCGTCTCCGGCGGCGTTACGTACCTCTTTCTCGTAGGAATCGTCTCGGTTTCTCGTCCGCCCTCGAGCCGTGCGCTGTCGGCTATTGCTTTGGCAAGCCTGCACTGCAGGGTCGAATGCGGTGGTGTGGTTCGAGTCGACCCTGTAGTCGACGCTTGTCGGGGGACTAGCCAGCGGTCCGATACTGACGCGACTCGAACACGGCTACCGCCTTGAGGACAGTCGACGCTCGAGGCTGGTCGACCGAGATGGCGGCCGGGAAGAAGTAGTCGGTTAGTCGGTGATGAACTTGTTGTCCCGCCAGTTGACGCCGGAATCGCCGGAGCCGTGATCGCGGGGTCCCTCGACAACTTCGATGTTCGCGGGACGTGGCTCTCCCTCGACGATTCGGGTCGCCTCGAGGTCGCCGTCGTGTTCCGAGATCGCAGTCAGCGTTCCCTTCTCGGCGGCTTCGGCGATCTCACAGAGGACGAGGAACATCTCGTACTGGAGCAACGAGTTCTGGAGAACGGTCTCGCGGTCGCCTTTGAACGCCGCGAACTCGACGAGTTCGGACTCGATCTCGTCTTCTTCTTCTTCGTCCCAGCGGAAGGAGTTTCGTCGCTCGTCGGGATCTTCTTCGTACACCCTGTTTTCGGTGACGCTGGCTTTGAGCTGTGCGCTCGGGGTGTACTTGCTGACCGACTGGTCCTCGGCGACCGCTTTGAGAATGAGCGTGTTGTTTCGCCGCGTGATCTCCACGTCGTCGATCCCGTCTGGGAACGCCGCATCGTCGATATGCTCGCGAAGATCTTCGAGCGGCAGTTCGAGCGTCGAGTGCAACCGATATACGTGTCTGGAATCCTCTGTTGACATAGTGGGGAAGGTGTGCGACGACAGCGTTCGTACTCCCAGTACGGGCGCGTGACTTATATGATCTGCTATTAACTACGTGTCCTTTCCCCCCGGATAAATTCAACACTGCCGCTCGGGGAGCTTTTCTTCGAGCGCGGGAGACTGCGACGGCGCGAATCGTTACTCGGCGTCGAGCGTCTCGGCCAGTTCGTCGCGCTCCTCGAGTTCCACGAGAATATCCGATCCGCCGACGAACTCACCGTCGACGAACGTCTGTGGGATCGTCTCCCAGCCGCTGTGTTCCTCGAGGGCCACGCGATACTCGTCGAGGGACTCGAGAACGTCGACCGTCTCGTACTCGTCGCGGTACTGGTCGATCAACCCGAGCGCGCGCCGGGAGTAGCCACACTGGGGCATCAGTTCCGTCCCCTTCATGAAGAGGACGACGTCGTTGTCCGCGAGTACCGATTCGACCTGTTCGTCGACCTCCTCCTGATCGAGGCCCTGGTTCGGTGGGAAGTCCATGTCTACCCATACGACCGTCGACGGGATAGGCCTTACCTTGTCACACATCGCTGTCCACGTTACCATCACTGGTCTCGATACCGTCACAGATGATCGGGGGTTCGCCAGTATCGAGTGACCGTATCAGGACCGATCCGTCACGTCGATACCGTCCGCGAGCAGTCTCTTACGCACTGCAGTCCGGTCGATCGTTCCCGACGGCGTCCGCGGGAGCGACTCGACGACGGCGACCGTCTTCGGTCGTTTGAAGCCCGCGAGGCGATCAACGCAATGATCGAGTACTGCGTGGACGTCGAACTCGTCGGTGCCAGCGGCCGGCACGACGAGCGCCGAGACGCGCTCGCCCCACACCTCGTCTTCGACCCCGACGACCGCCGCGTCGTCGACGCTCGGGTGGGCTCGAAGCGCGTCGACCACTTCGCCGGGATCGACGTTCTCGCCGCCCGTAACGATCCGATCGCTCCTACGGTTGAGAACCCACAACCGGCCGCCGTCGTCCCTGTAGCCGACGTCGCCGGTGTGAAGGCCCCTCTCGGAGAACGCACCCTCGGTGTGGGCCGACTCGAGGTACCCTGGCGTCACCGTCGGCCCCGAGACGACGAGTTCGCCCGCTTCCCCCGCGGTGACGGGTGTTCCCTCGTCGTCGACGATCGAGACGTCGGTAGTGACGAGCGGCCGGCCGACCGTCCCCTCGTATTCAGCCGTCTCCTCGGGCGTCGCGGTCGCGATCTGTGAGGCCGTCTCGGTCATGCCGTAGGTCGGGTGGACCGGAACGCCGGCTTCGCGACAGCGCTCGAGCAGGTCGTCGGTCGCCGGCGCACCGCCCAGCAGGACGAATCGAAGTGAGTCCGACGGCCCCCAGTCGTCCTCGAGCAGCCGTTTGCACATCGTCGGGACGAGCGAGACGCCGGTGATTCCGTACTCGTCGATCACGCGGGCGGTTGTGTCGGGTGAGAACTCCCGCTGGATCACGACCGTCGTCCCGTAGAGGACGGACCGAACGACGGGCGCCAGCCCGCCCATGTGATACATCGGGAGACAGCACAGCCACCGATCGGCGGGATCGACGCCGAGGCGGAACGCGGAGGCCGTCGCGCTAGCGACGAGGTTACCGACCGTCAGGCACACGCCCTTCGGCTCCCCGGACGTCCCCGAAGTGAACATGATCAGGTGGGTTCGGTCGCGCTCGAGGGGAACCGGCGTTACTTTCCCGTCGCCACGACCGCTCGCTCTCGAGGCGGCGTCCGCGCCCCTTTCTGCCTCGAGTGCCGACCGAATCGACGGTACTGCCTCGCGTTCTGACTCGTCGACGGAGACGACAGAGCAGTCTGCGACCTCGAGTGCGAGCGATTCGGTCGCCGACTCGCAGACGATCGCGTCCGGTTCGGTCCGCGAGACTTTCGACTCGAGTTCTGCGACGGTCTCGCGGACGTTCAACGGGACGACCGCGACGCCACGGCGCATGGCGGCGAAGTAGACCGCGGCGAACGCGACGCGGGTGTCCATCAGCACGCCGAGTCGGTTCTCGGGCTCGAACGACCCGGATCCGCTCGACTGTGCGATCGCACCCTCGAGTTCGGAGACGACGCGGTCGACACACCGGTCGAACTCGGCGTACGTCCACTCCGTTCTTGGGTCGGAGTCGCGGCCCTCGACGGCGACGACCGCCCTCGCATCGGGACTCGTCGAGGCACGATGCGAGAGGAGATCCCGCGTCGGCCACTCGAGCGAGACTCCGGTCACCGTTCCCACACCCCGTCGATACCCAGCCCTTTCGCCTGCGGAACGACGGCCGCCCCGTTCTCGATCAAGACGGGGTCCCGGCCGAGGTCCTCGGCGAGCAACTCGGCGGTCGCGAGCCCACAGGCGGGGATGCCGGGAATCGATGCCGCGAGGTGGATCGCTCCAGTGCGCGCAACGACGCCGTCGATCGTCGTCGTCACGATCGGCGTCAATCCGAGTTCGGTCACCCAGACCGCCATCTTTCGCGCCACGTCGATCCCGCCGAGCGCCATTGGTTTCAACACGACGGCGTCGGCCGCTCCTGCCTCACAGATCGCGTCGACGCCGTGTTCGAGCATCCCCTCGTCTACGGCGATCATCACGCCGTCGCTTCGCGCCCGGAGCGCGGCGTGGCCCTCGAGTGCGCCGGCCGGAAGCGGTTGCTCGAGCACCGAGAGCCCGATCTCGTCGAACGCCTCGAGGGCGGTCTCGGCCTCCTCGAAGGTCCAGGCCTCGTTGGCGTCCGCACGGAGTGTCACGCCGCTTCCGGTCGCCTCGCCGGCCCGGCGAACCCGTTCGACGTCCTCCTCGACGCTCCGGATCCCCACTTTCAGCTTGCAGGTCCCGAACCCACGGTCAGCGGCCTCACGAGTGTCGGCGGCGGTCTCCGACGGGGAACCGTCCCCGATCGTCGCGTTTACCGGCACGCGGCCGACCATCGGTCCCCGTCCGAGATACTGGTACAGCGGCGTCGCCTCTCGCCTGGCCTGGAGGTCGGCGAGCGCGAGCGAGACCGCGTGTCGAGCCGCGACCTGGCGGTCGACCGCCTCGAGGGCGGCGCTCGGACCGCCGCTGCGGATCGCCTCGCGCGCTCGCTCGAGAGCCGCCTCGCAGCCCGAGACGGACTCGGTCCAGCCGGCGAGCGGAGTCGCCTCGCCGTAGCCGACGGTCGCGTCGCCCGGACGTCCGTCGTCTTCCCCGCGCTCGTCGACGACTCTGATCAGAAATCCGTCCCGACTCTCGATTCGACCGTCGGCGGTCTCGAGCGGCGACGACAGCGGGAGCGAGAACGGACGGTACTCGAGAGCGAGTGTGGCGCCGGTCATGCAATCACCAGCCCGACCGCGAACAACAGCGCGTAGATCGCCAGGAGCTTGCCGGTCGCCTCGAGTGCGGGGTTGAGTGCTTCGCCGTCGGTTTTCGTTAGGATGGTCCGTGCGACCACCGCTGCGTAGGGGACGGAGACGAGCGGGAGCACGACACCGAGACCGAAGCCCTCGAGCCAGAACCAGACCGGAACGAGGTACGCCAACACGAGCAGGGCGACGTACTCGACGCGGCTCCAGCGGTAGCCGAGCCGAACTGCGAGCGTTCGTTTGCCGGCTTCGGCGTCGGTCTCCTTGTCGCGAACGTTGTTGACGACGATAATACAGGTCGAAATAGCTGCGATCGGGAGGCTGGCACCGAACGCCTCGAGGGTGATCGTACCGCCTGGAGCCGTTGTCGGGAATGCACCGACGGGAGCGACAGCCGCAGCCTGCACGTAGAAAGTCCCCATCACGGCGACGATCCCGAAGAAGACGAAGACGAACAGATCGCCGAGTCCGTGGTAGCCAAGCGGGTACGGCCCGCCGGTGTAGGCCCAGCCACAGAGGACGCTCACGAGTCCGATCACGAGAATCGGAAGCCCGCCGACGTAGACGAGGTAGGTCCCCGAGAGTATCGCGAGCCCGAACGTGACAATCGTCGCGAGTTTGACCCGCTCGGCGGAGATGATCCCCGCTTGCGTGACGCGGGTAAATCCCTCTCTGTCGTCGGTATCGGCACCCTTGATCGCGTCGTAGTAGTCGTTCGCGAAGTTCGTTCCTACCTGGATAAGAGCCGCACCGACGAACGCCATCAGCGCCGGCAACGGCGCGAAGACGCCCTCGGCCATCGCGAGACCCGTTCCGACGATGACCGGTGCAGCGGCCGCCGGCAACGTCTGCGGCCGGGCGGCCATCACCCAGGCCTTCGTCCGTGACATCTCGACCTCGGCCGTACTCATCGTTCGAGTGTCCGACTCGAGAGAGTGTCAACGTTGGCATTGCGGGCGCACACGACTGGCCTCTCGCGCGCTCGAGATCCCCTCGTGATACGGTTTACTGTCCCGATGGTCCGGCGAACCTACAGACTGGTCGCGACTTCGGCGGTCCTGACTGACAGGAAACCGTATGAGACGAAACTCGATTCCTGATCGAGCCTGCACCGGCGGTCAGTGATAAGGATTATCCTCGGAGTCCATCGTTCCCTCGGGAAGACCCAAGAGATGTCGCTGACGGCCAGGTCCTGGGATCGTCGAGTCGCGACGTTACTCCCTATGAGTACGGCAGAGGCTACAGTTCGCCCTGTTCGCTGAGATCCTCGATGATGTCGTCGACGAACGTCTCGACGTCGTCGTAGGGAAAATCACCGCCGGAGGTCTTCGTATTCAGTTCCATCGCCGTCATCGAGAAGTCGCCGGACTCGAACGTCGTCCCCGGTCCATCCGGGAGCGCGGGTACGAGATCCATCGGACTCGAGATCGGGTAGTCGGCACCTTCGAACGCGTCGATCATCTGGTCACGGAGTTCGTCTTCGTCTGTCATCGCGTCACTCACTTTTCCCCGATAAATAATAAATTTGTAGGTAGTTGGAACAGCGTTCGTCGTCATCGCCGGTATCGAATGTAGGTAGGCTGGAGTATTCTCCGAAACAATAATTAATGCGCGGTGTGGAATCTGGGCACATGGCGAAAGATACCGTCAGATACCCGGACGAGGTCGTCGAAGAGATCGACGCGCTCGTCGACGACGGTATGTTCGAGAGCAAATCCGAATTCTACCGCTTCTCCGCGGAGTACGTCCTCTCGTTGATCAACCCCGAACACGACGTCAAGACCTTCAACTTCGACGAGATCAAGACCGAACTCGATATCTCCGAGTCAGACCACGCACGAGCGCTCGGCACCGACGGCGGCACCTTCTTTCTCGACGCCGTGATCACCGTCCGGAAACAGGGATTACGGGGCAACTACGAGGCTGCCGAACGGTTCATCGACACCCACTACGACGCGACCGACCAGGAGTGTATCATCTTAGAGGAGTTGCTCGGAACGTACCGAGAACGGCCCGAGTGACTGCCCGTCGAACTCGGATCCTCCCCAGTGGTCGGCGTGCACTCGCTACTTGGTAGCGAACGGTTCGCCCAGCGTCTCGAGGTCGAGATGCTCGCCGACGAGCCTCGCCCCTCGAGCGTACGGCGTTCGATCGCCCAACTCGCGGTCGGTGGGCTCCGCAAAACCCACGCCGTGTGGACGCTCGACCCCTGCCTCGGCCGCGACACACTCGAGGAACGCCTTCCGGACGGCATCGTCGTCGAACAGGCCATGGAGATACGTCCCGAGAACGTTCCCGCGCGCCGCACTCGAGTCGCCAAGCGGACGGGAGACGTCCGCGCCATCGAGAACTCGCGTCCGGCCGGCGTGAATCTCGTACCCCGACGCGGTTCCGTCGGCTCCCGCGAGCAGCGGCGTCGCAGCTCCGTCGACCGGAACGGTGGTGCGTTCGAGCCGTTTCGCCGATCCGAACCTAGTCTCGACCGGGAGGAGGCCGATTCCGTCGACCGTTTCCGCGTCTCCGGTCCCCTCGAGGGAGGCGTTCGTGATCCGCTCGCCGAGCATCTGGTAGCCCCCACAGAGGCCGACGACCGGACCGTCGAACGACCGGAGGCGGTCGGCAAATCCCGACGCGTACAGTGCGTGCAGGTCGTCGACCGTGTTCTTTGTCCCGGGGATCACGACCGCGTCCGCGCCGACCCCCTCGAGCGGGTCGTCCCTGCCGGGAGGGTCGATCGACGTTCCTCCCCGTTCGTCTGCGTCCCCTCGACGGACCGGAACGAAGACCACCGAGACGCCCGGCTCGGCCGCGATCGCCTCGAGGTCCGTCGCATTCGAGAGTCGCGGGAGTCGAGGAACGGCGATCGTGATTCGTCGGTCGTCGGGGACCTCGTCGTCGTCGCCGAGAACCCCGCCGGTGTCGGCATCCGGGAGGGCGACGCTGTCCTCCTCGGGAAGCCCCGGATCGTCGTACGGGAGGACGCCGACGATCGGAACGCCGGTTTTCGATTCGATCTCGGCGATTCCGGGCTCGAGCAACGTCGGATCACCCCGGAACTTCGTGATGGCCGCACCGACCACCCGGTCGCGAATCCCCTCCGGCAGCAACTCGAGGGTACCATAGAGGCTCGCGAACGCGCCGCCGCGTTCGATGTCCACGAGCAACAGGATGTCGGCGTCGGCGAAGCGAGCGGTCTCGACGTTCGCCAGATCCCTGTCGTGGAGGTTGATCTCGGCGATGCTCCCCGCCCCCTCGGCGACGATCACGTCGTTGTCCGCCGCGAGTCGTCGGAAAGCAGCTTCGGCAGCCTCTCGAGCATCCTCCCAGTGATCATCGTAGTACGCCCCCGCCGAGAGGTGATCGCGGGCCACGCCGTCGATCACCAGCTGGCTCTCGCCGTCGCCGCGCGGTTTCAACAGGACGGGATTGCAGTCGGTCGTCGGCGTCGTCCGCGCCGCTCGAGCCTGGACGAACTGGGAGACGCCGATTTCGCCCCAGCGGTCGCTCGTGGATTCCCACCGGTCGGTACCGCTCGGGACCACGCGTTGTGTGGGGCCGTCGTGGTCGTCTCCGTCGCCTGGTCGATCGGGGCGGACGACGACTCGAGCGTTGTTGCTCATGTTCTGTGCCTTGAACGGCGCGACGTCGACGCCGCGGTCGGCGAGCAGGCGACAGAGGCCGGCGGTGACGGTCGACTTCCCGACGTGACTCGCCGTGCCGGCGACGAGGAGGGTCCGGGCCATTCGCGTGACTGTACTCGGGGGGCCTCGAGTATCGTCCTATCGGTTCGGCCGAACGTCCGACACCGCTGTCTGCGGATCGACGCTACTCTTCGTCGTCCTCGCGTTCCGGCGGGTCGCCGCCCTCGAAGACCACCTCCTCGCCGGGGTGGGGCTCGATGTGGCTCAGGATCTCGTGTGGCACGTAGCCGATGTTGTACCCCTGTTCGTCGTGGAGGACGATCCCTTCGTCGTACTCGCGGAAGTCGAAGCAGTTGATCTCCTCGTAGGTGTTTCCGGGTTTGTAGACGACTTTCATACAGGCGTCGTCGACACATCGCCCGTTCGCGCTGTGGCTTGCAGGTGAAAGGGATTTTCAGGATCGGTGACTGGACTCGCTGTGACGGGAGTCCGTTACCCCTCGAGGTGGCGTCGCTCCCACCGGGGACCCGCGCGACTCGAGAGGACGACTCCGACGCCGGCGAAGCCGAGACCCGCGACGGCGAGGACGCCGGCGACGGTCGGCGACGGCGGAACGACGACGAAGCCGGCGACCAGCGTCGGGACGAGCGCGACGGCGACGCCGGCGGTGAACGTCGCGAACCGGACGGCGTCGAAGAGGAACTCGTTGGGCGAGAAGCCGGCGAGGTAGACGGTGAGCCCGTAGTAGTACAACGCGTAGCCGCCGAGCAGCGCCGCGCCCACGACCGCGTCGAGAAGCGTCGCCTCGAACCAGACGACCGCAGCGAGGTAAGGGGCTCCGACGGTGGGAACGGCGACGAGGACGAACGCCGTCCGCTTGGCCCGAAACACGGCCTCGACGGAGACGGGGTAGACGAGATACGACTCGAGGGAATCGAACTCGGTGAGCCAGTTGTAGGTCGTAAACGCCGAGAGACCGAGGACGCCGCCGAAGAAGATTCCGGGCGACGGCTCGATGCCCGTGATGGCTGCGACGACGCCGACGAGCGCGGCCACGAGTGCGAGCAGGATGCCCGCCGAGACGAACGGTTTCCAGACGCCGCCCGACGACCGCGAGAGGTCGAGGAGCGTCTTCGCGACCAGCGCCTCGTCGCCGACCGGGAGTACGTCGTGTAGCCTGGCGAATCGGTCGCTCGCCGTCCGCGTCGGTCGAGCGTAGGTCGGATCGTACGCCCGGAGCGCCGCCGTCGAGACGGCGATCGTTGTCACGGCGACCGCGAGCGCCTCGAGGGCGGCGGTCGGAACGAGGAATCGCCCGACATGACCGCCGACGCCGGCGACCCACGCGCCCGCCGCGACGACGCCGATTCCAGCCAGAACGAGCCGGATCGGGACCCCACGACTCCGGGCGGCCACCAGTGCGACGGTGACCGCCATCCCGAACGCGAAGACCAGCGAGAGCGAGAGCCAGTAGCCGAGGACGGCGACCGGAACGGCGACGAGCGCCGATTCCGAACCCACGGCCAACGGACCAGATACGACCGGTGAGTCCGCTCCTCTCGCGAGTGGGACGGCACCCATCGCCATGGGTAACAGGATGACGGCCGCGTAGAACATGCCGTCTTTCAGGAGAAAGATCGCGAGCAGTCGCGTACGCGAAAGCGGGAGCGTCGCGGCCGTCGAGAGCACGAGCGAGAGCCGCCCGAACACGTTCTCGAGCATGTCCGACCCCGCAAACGCCGCGGTTCCGCTGTAGAGCCCGAAGCCGAGTGCGAGGACGTGACCCCAGCGAGCTACCGTCCCGGCGGCGGTGCCGGTCTCCGTGAGCGCGACCGACGCGGCGACCGCGAACCCGGCGACGACGACCGGAAAGAGGCCGAAGCGCCAGCCGCCGAACAGCCGCGTGTGGAGCCGCCACTCCTCGCGAGCGAGCGTCGTAAACAGTGTCCAGTTCGGCACAGAGCGGGATCCGCCCTGCTCCCGCCCGGCGGTCGTGCCGTCGCCTGCCGTCATGATTGAACCCGGTCGGCCACAGGGAGGTCTCGAGCACCGGCCTCGTCGACGTGCTCCAGGAAGACGTCGAGCAACGATCCGTCCTCGAGTCCCTCCTCGAGCGGGCGCTCGGCGACGATTTCGCCGTCGACGACGATGCCGACGCGGGAGCAGATCGATTCCGCGACGCCGATGTTGTGCGTCGAGACGAAGACGGCGTTGTCGTCGGCCGCATACTCGAGGAGGAACCGCTTGACCTGCTCCTGGACGAGCGGGTCGAGATTCGCCAGCGGTTCGTCGATGAGGACGACCTCGGGTTCGTGGACGAACGCCTGTGCGATCATCACCTTCTGCTGTTGACCCCGTGAGAGATCCGTATGAAGCGTCTCGAGTTTGTTCCGGAAGCCGAGTCGATCCGCCCACAGCTCGGTGCGTTCCGCGACGAACTCGGGGTCGAGGTCTCGAACGATCCCGACGAACTCGAGGTACTCTCGCGGCGTGAGGAAACTCGGCGGTGAGCCCTGCTCGGGCAGGATACCGACCCGGCTCCGCGTCTCGAGGGGATCGTCGGTCGGATCCGTCCCGAGGACACTGATCGTGCCGCTATCCGGCCGGATCTGGCCGGTCAGTGCACGAATCGTCGTCGTCTTCCCGGCCCCGTTCGGTCCCAGAAAGCCGAACAACTCCCCGCGTTCGACCGCAAAGTCCATTCCGTCGACCGCCTGGACGGTGCCGTACGACTTGTACACGTCGTCTACCCGGATGACGGTCATCGACTCGAACTGTTGTCAAGGCCTGGTAATAACTGTGCCGGCGGTCCGGCCGTCGCTGGACCCGTGGCCGTCGACCGGCTTCGTCGTGGCGTCGACTCAGGCGAGGCTCAGTACTCCGTCCCCCGCCGCGCCCGCTGGCCGTCCTCGATCGGGTGTTTCTCCTTGCGGACGTTCGTGATCAGGTCGGCCCGATCCGCGAGGTACGTCGGTTTCTCGTGGCTTCCGGAGAGAACGAGTTCGAGACGGTCCGGCTTCTCGTCGATCAACTCGAGGACGTCCTCCTCGCCGAGCAGTCCGCGGTCCGCGGCGTACAGCACTTCGTCGAGGACGAGCATGTGCACCCCGTCCTCGGGAGGCGCGTCGAGGTCGATCGGCTCATCGAGGGCTGCCTGCTCGGCGGCCGCGAGCAGTTCCTGGGCGCGCTCGAGCCCCGCCCGTGCCTGTCGTTCGTGGTCGGCTTCGTCGCTGCCGTCGGCCATCCCGTGCCAGCCGTAGTGGCCGAGGTTCTCGTAGCTGATCCCCGGCAGCGCGTCGATCGCGTTGTACTCGCCCCGGACCGCCTCGACGCTCGAGGCGCCGCCTTTCATGAACTGCAACACGTGAACGCGGTAGCCGTGACCGGCGGCGCGCATCCCCATGCCGAGCGTCGCGGTCGTCTTCCCCTTCCCGTCGCCCCACCAGACCTGGACGAGGCCGAACTCCTCCGGCGCGGCGGGTTCGATACGTTCCGGTTCGGGCGACCGGCCCCTGCCCGGCGTGTCCTCGAGAGTCGACTCCGGCGATTGATCGTCGTCCATGCGCGTCCAGTCGAGGCGATCGACCATGTAGCTGTCCGATCGCGATCCAACCGGAGTGGTGACGTCTCGACGATACACCCCCGACCAAACGGCTCTTTAGGGACCGACCCTAACTCGTTCGCACCGCTATGACACCCGACCGCTCCGTCGACGACTCGCCGGAGTTCGAGTCGGTAGCCGCCGCCCTGGACGATGGGGACTGTCGTCAGATCGTCTCCGTACTCGAGGAGCCGATGACCGTCGACGAGATCGCCACTCGAGCGGAGCTTCCACTCTCATCGACCTACCGAAAACTCGACCAGCTGACGAACGCCGGACTCGTCGACGAAGCCGCAGACGGCCGCCGCGGCCGGAATCGCAAATCCCGATACGTCGTCACGTTCGAGCGGATCGGCATCGAACTCGACGACGACCGGGAGTTTCGAGTCAGTGTCGAGCGAGCGAAAGACCACCTGTTGGCGCTCTGGTCCGAGGTTCGCCGAGAAGTGTAGGCCATGTCGTCAAAACTGGTTCCGGACGTCGACCGTCGAGGAGACAGCAAACCACCAGTGCCTTCGGGCAGTCGTTACTGGTCGGGGGCGACGTTCTCGGCGAACCGGTCGCGAACTTTCTCGACTTTCGGCGCTGCGTGCATCCGACAGTAGGCGTCGGTCGGGTTCTTCTCGAAGTAGTTCTGGTGGTACTCCTCGGCCTCGTAGAACGTCTCGAGCGGTTCGATCTCGGTGACGATCCCCTCGTAGACGCCCTCGGCCTCGAGTTCGTCGACGAACGCCGCTGCGGTCTCGAGTTGGTCGTCGTCGTGGGCGTAGATCGCCGAGCGGTACTGCGAACCGACGTCGGGACCCTCGCGGTTCAGCGTCGTCGGATCGTGGATCGTAAAGAAGACCTCGAGAAGGTCCGCGTAGGCAATCCGGCCGGGATCGTACTCGAGCTGGACGACCTCCGCGTGGCCCGTTCGGCCGGAACAGACCGCCTCGTACGTTGGATCTTCCGTCTCGCCGCCCGCGTAGCCGGAGGTGACCGACTCGACGCCCTCGAGTTCCTCGAAAGCCGCCTCGACACACCAGAAACAGCCGCCGCCGAACGTCGCAAGTTCCATGGTCGAACCTACGGCCCGCGCGAGCAAAGATGTGACGGGAGAATCCGATTGGTCGACGAGAAGCGATGAACGGTCTCGGTTAGCCGTCGGCTCGCCAGATGAGCAACGCACCGTCGTCGACGCGCTCGAGCGACTCGAGGGTAAGCGTCGGAAACTCCGCGACGAAGCCGTCGCCGTCGGCCAGCGTCGGCGCGTCGCGCCCGCCGATCACCGTCGGGCCGACAAACACCCGAAGCTCGTCGACCAGCCCGGCTTCGAACAGCGAGAAGATGAGTTCGCCGCCACCCTCGACCATGATCCGCTCGAGGCCAGCCGCCTCGAGCGCCGCGAACGCACGTAGGAGATCGACGCGGTCCTCACCCGCAGTCACCAGCTCCGCACGGTCTGCGAGATCCATCCGCCGGTCGACCGGTGCGGCCTCGCTCAGACAGACGTACGTCGACGCGGCGTCGTCGACGATTGCAGCGTCGGTCGGCGTCCGCCCCGTCGAGTCGACGACGATGCGGGCCGGCTGTTCGGGATCGCCCTGCTCGCGTCGGCGCTCACACAACTGCTCGTCTTTGACGGTGAGACTCGGATCGTCCGCCAGGACGGTGCCGACGCCGACGACGACGGCGTCGCTGTCGGCCCGGAGCCGATCGACGCGGGCGAAGTCCTTCTCGCCGCTGATCGCGATCTGCTCGCGGCGCCTCGAGGAGAGCTTGCCGTCCGCGCTCGTGGCCGCGTTGACGACGACGTGCATAGGGTGGCCTCCGTGGCGAATCCTAAAGAAAACTGGCTTCTGGATCGTTGTGGTCGTCGTTCGAACAAACCGACTGGCGATGGATCCTCGAGTGAGTGCAAAACACCGGTCAGTACCAGTACCACGTGTGCTCACTGCACTAAGTCCGCTCGACCGACAATCTTGTCAAAGATAGTATACGGTACTCCGTGTCAAAACCAGTCGTCGGCCGACTCCTCCGCTCGTTTCGTCGATGAACGGTTTCGATGAACAGTTTACGGCGCGAATCCGGGTTTGGTGTCCACCAAATCGGGAGCGGGATTTACGGTGTCGTCTCCAAAACGAGTTCTCGAAGCGATGACGGCCCTCCCCGACTGGATCGACGACCGACTCGATCCCGAATTGGACAAGAAACTCACCCAGCGCCACGTCGTCGAGACGATGCTCGACTCCGGACGTCCGTTCCTCTCGGCCGAACAGATCCGCGCCCGCGTCGACCCGGACGTAACCAAAGAGACGGTCCGAAACCGGCTCAACGAACTCCGGAGCATCGACGTCGTCGCTGCGGAGACGTATCCCGAGTCGATCACGCTGTACTACGTCGACCACCCCGAATCGAACTGGCCGCTGTCACCGGAAGACCGGCGAAAACTCGCTCACGAGACGCCCCTCGAGACGCTATCGCTGGGCGATTTCGTTCGGCTTCACAATCCCGCGGGGATCAGAGCGTTGGTGCTCGCGGGCTTCCAGTTGAGTCTGTTGTTGTTCTGTCTGGGAGCGATCGCGGCCGTTCTCGGGATCGATCCGACGGTCGGGAGCGAGAATGGCCTCTGGGAGGCGGCGGGAAACCTCTTTCTCGCCTGCTTGCTGTTGCTGTTTGCGGAGCGTGCCGCGCGTAAAATCCGTGCCGACGGACTGGAGGGATTGCTCCCCATCGGCCGAAGAGCCCCAGCGGAGTAACGAACGAACCAGTACACCAGTTACGAACGAGATTACCGATGACAACCGAACGAGACGTCCCGAACGCCGCATCGTCGACCGATCCCGGACCGGCGCTCCTCTCGGAGCGACCGTTGCTCGGCGTATTCGTCCACGTGATTGGTCTGTTCACCGGAATCGTGGGTCCAGGTCTCCTCTATCTGGTCTCGGACCGGGAGTTTACCCGCGCCAACGCCCGAAACGCCTTCAACTGGCAACTGTTGGTGTTTGCCGCCGGTCTGGTGGTGATGGCGTCCGTCTTCGGCTGGATACTCGCCGTCGAGTGGACGCCGATTCCGGACGTCATCGCACTTGGCTGGTTCCTGGTCATCTTCGTCGCGATGTTCGGGCTCGTGGCCGTTATCTTCCTGAACCTGATATTCCCCATTATCGCGACGGTGAAGGCGATTTTCGGTGGAGCGTGGGCGTATCCGCTCACACCGGATTTTCTCGCGTGGATCGCCTCGTACGTGGATCGGTAACGATGGAACGAGAAGCGAATCGAGGTTCGTTACGCTCGAGTTCGAAGCCGCGCGGCGACCAGGTCTTCGAGGTCCTCACGCAGTTCGTCGACGGCGATTTCCTCTAAGACGGGCACGAAGAAGCCCTCGACGAGCATGTTGCGCGCTTGTCGGTCCGGGATTCCGCGAGAGGTCATATAGAGCAAGTCCTCCTGGTCGATCTGGCCGACCGTTGCGGAGTGGCTGGCTTCGGTGTCGTGGTTGTTGATGATCAGCTTCGGCGAGGCGTCGGCCTCGGACTCGTCTGAGAGCATCAGCGTATTCTCGCGCTGGTAAGAGCTGGTGTCCCAGGCCTCACGACCGACGTCCTGGACGCCCTCGTAGACCGACCGGGCGACGTCGTCGGTGACGCCGCGGGTCACGAGATCCGCGGTGGTGTGCTCGGCGCGGTGCCAGACCTTCGCGTCGATGTCGAAGTGCTGGTCCTCGTGACCGTAGAAGGCCCCGACGATCTGCGTTTCGGAGCTGTCGCCGTTGAGTTCGGTCTCGACGCCCGACTTGGTTAACTGGGTGCCGAGATTGACCTCGATCCAGTCGATCGTGGCGTACGTCTCGGCGTTACCGCGTTTGAGCGCGAAGTTGTAGGCGTCCTTCGAGAGGTTCTGAAGGCTGCCGTACTGGACGTTGCTGTTCTCGCCGGCGACGATCTCGACGATACCGCTGTAGTACTGTTCGTCTTGCTGTTTACCGGTGGACTGGCGCTCGAGGATCGTCACGGAACTCGACTCCTCGGTGACGACGAGCGTGTAGTTGAACAGCGAGCGGGAGTTTTGCTCGGTGCGGATGGTGACGTCCTCGGCGTCGACTCCTTCGGGGACGTAGACGACGGTTCCGGTGCTAAACAGCGCCGTCGAGAGTGCAGTGAGGTAGTTCTCCTGGGGGTCGACGATGCTCCCGAAGTGGTCCTCGATGAGGTCTTCGTGCTCCTGAACTGCGTCGGCCCACGGGAGGACGTCGACCTCGTCGGGACCGACCTGATCCTTGTTCTCCGCTGCGTTCAGCGGATCCACGAGCGACTCGAAGTCGAGTTCGTGGAGGTTCGTCCAGTCCCGACCCGGCGTCCGAATGACGTCGGGCATGTCGAGTTCCTCGAGGGCCTCGAGGGCCTCGAGACGGGTCTCTAAGAGCCACTCGGGTTCGTCTAACTCGCCCGAAATTTGGCGTACCTGTTCCTCTGTCAGATTAGCGTGTACCTGCGTGCTCATATCAGATCTCGGGGTTATCCGAGGCTTCCCTCCATCTCGAGTTCGATTAAGCGATTCAGTTCGACCGCGTACTCGATGGGCAGCTCCTCCGTGATCGGCTCGATGAAGCCGGCGACGATCATCTT
>NZ_VTAW01000040.1 GCF_008245225.1 Natrialba swarupiae | reverse complement strand
CTCGACCATAGCCACCCTACCAGCGACGTCGCAAATTAGGTTCGGCGTCTACTGTTCAGGGCGGGGAGGATGTCAACAGTTCTCTCAGCTATGGTATTGATGGAGCGACGATTCACAAAGCTCACCACGACGGAACGTTTTCCAAGCCATCGATGGTTGGGCCAGCCAACCCTCGAGCGCTCCCGACAGTTGAACTACTATGAGGATATCTCCCGAACCTGATCTCCGGTGTGGTGACGAGATCTGAATCGCCTCGCCAACGCCGCTCGAGGTTACTCGACAGTTACGCTCTTGGCCAGATGGCGGGGCTTGTCGATCGATCGACCCAGTTCGTTTGCAACCCAGTACGAAACCAACTGGAGTTGTACGTTTGCCAGAACGGAAGTCAATCTCGGTCCGGCATCCGGAACCTCGAGAACGTGATCCGCATACTGAGAGAGCGTTGCGGGCGAATCCGTGACGGCAACGACCGGTGCGCCACGGGCCTCAACCTCGTTGATGTTGCCGAGCATCTTTTCGACGTGGTTTTCGCCGGTCGCCATCGCGAACACCGGGCTCGCTTCGGTCACGAGAGCGAGCGGACCGTGTTTTAGCTCACCCCCCGCAAATCCCTCCGCATGTTTGTAGGTGATCTCTTTCATCTTCAGCGCACCTTCTAACGCGACGGGTGCGTTGTATCCACGTCCGATGAAAAAGTACGAGTCAGCATCGACGTACTCCATCGCGATCTCGCGTGCAGTGGACTCGTCGAGAACCCGCTGGAGTTGATCCGGGAGTGTACGGAGTCGTTTGATCGTGTCCAGTGACGCCGACCCTGTAAGCGCGCTGGTGAGGAGGGTGAGTGCGACTTGTTGACTGGCAAACGTCTTCGTCGCCGCGACACCGATTTCCGGGCCAGCACGGATGTACATCACGTGATCACACTCTCGAGCCGCGGAGCTACCAACGACGTTCGTTACTGTGACTGTCGACGCGCCGGCTTTGTTCGCCGTCCGCAGTGCGCTCATCGTATCCGCCGTCTCACCGCTTTGCGTTACTCCGATAACAACGGTTCCGCTGTGTATCGGGACCGATTCCGCAGCGTACTCACTCGCCCGGAAACACTGGGCGTGGATGCCCTGTTCTCGCAGTAATCGTGCACCATACAGTGCGGCGTGAAACGACGTCCCACAGGCGACGAACTGAACTGGCCCGTCGCGCTCGAGCGTGCCGAGGTCGGAGAGTTCTTCGACGGTGATCGATTCCTCCATCTCGGAAACGCGTTCACGAAGACACTTTCTGATGGCCGTTGGTTGTTCGTAGATCTCCTTGAGCATGTAATGCTCGTGGCCGCTCTTTCCAGCGTCTTCAGGGTCCCAATCGACCGTTTCGACTGCCGTGTCGACGATGACACCCTGTTCGTCGGTGACGACGAACCCCGAGGGATTGATCCGTACGAACTCGCCATCTGCGAGGTAGACGACGTTATCGGTGTACTCGATGAACGCTGGAACGTCGCTCGCGAGATAGTAGCCATCGGAACCAACGCCCAGTACTAGCGGTGACTCATTTCGTGTAGCGTACACCGCCTCATCGCCCGTGAAAACAGCCGCAACAGCGTAACTCCCCTCGAGTCGATCGATCGCCCGACGGAACGCCTCGTCGTGGCCGGCACCCGTTGTGAGTGCTCGTTCGATCAGGTGTGGAATGACTTCCGTATCCGTTTCGCTCTCGAGCGTATGACCCTCTTCCTCGAGTTCGGTTCGGAGCGACTGATAGTTCTCGATAATACCGTTGTGAACGACAGCGACTGTTCCATCACAGTCCGTGTGGGGATGTGCGTTCGTATCCGACGGCGGTCCATGCGTGCTCCAGCGTGTGTGTCCGATCCCAGCGTTCCCCGAGAGAGATCTGTCGGACAGGGCGGTCTCGAGCCCCGACACGTCGCCTTCACGTTTGTGAACTGAGAGGGATCCGTTCGAGACTGCGAGACCGGCAGAATCGTAGCCGCGATATTCGAGACCCGAGAGGCCAGTCAGAAGGACGTCACCGACGTTCTGGGTCGTCCCCGTGTATCCGATGATTCCACACATTACGATCGTACCTCCGTGCCTTCAGGGAGTGCACCACGGACAGTTGCGCCGGCAGAGACGGACGAATCGGAGCCGACGATCGTGCCGGGTACGTACGTACACCCACCCTGATCGTGGACGTGATCTGCGAGCAACGCCCCGAGCTGTTCGTCTTCGAACACGCGGTCCTCGACGCGGACGTCACCCGGTCCGCCAGGGATCGTCGTTCCGTTCCCGATTTCGACGCCGACCCCGGTCACGCAATCGACGACGGTCGCCGACGCGCCAATTCGAGTGTCCATATCGACGACGCTGTGTTCGACGACAGCGTTCGAGCCGACAGTCACGTTTTCACCGAGACAGACGTACGGTCCGACGATCGCACCGGGCCCGATTTCACAGTCAGGCGCGACGACCGTTGGCTCGCGGACGACCGCGGTTTCGTGGACGGTCGCCGTCGACGCAATACACTGGTCGTCCTCGACGAGATCGCTTTCGAAGAGATCGAACGAGACAGTGAGAAGATCCCACGGATACGTTGCATCCACCCACAGCCCGTCGGTTACGACTCCATTGACCGTCGCATCCGACTCGAGGAGGCCGGCGATTCCGGCCGGAAGTGATTGCTCTCCGGTACGCGGCGTAACTGATCGAATCGCCTCGAAGATCCGTGGCTCGAATACGTAGACACCAGCGTTAAATCGGTAATCCCGATCGTCTTCGGGGTTTTCAACGATCTCGGTGACGGCTCCATCCTCGACGATAACCCCACCATATTCCGACGTATCCGGGCGACTGAGGAGCCCCAGTGTCGCCGCCTGATCGGTGTGGGCATCGAGGACGTCACACATAATCTCGCTCTCGACGAGTTGGTCTCCGTTAACGACGAGAGTCGTCCCGTCGATTTCCGGTTCCGCCATCAAGAGTGCATGCCCGCTCCCGAGTTGTTGGTCCTGTGTGACGTACGTCAGGGGAACACCTCGGTACGTCGGCCCGAAATAGGACTGAACACGGTGTTTTCCGTATCCGACGACGACCGTGATATCCGAGACCCCAGCCTCGAGGAGCTGGTCGAACACGTGCTCGAGAATCGGCGTCGTCGCGGCTGGAAGGAGCGGCTTCGGCCGGTTGTGTGTGAGTGGGCGCAACCGTCTTCCTTCCCCACCCGCAAGGACGACGGCGGAAACTGAATCCATACTACTCTGGTGAAACTACAGACACTTACAACTATAGGATAACAAACATATTTCCCTGCGCAAAGTCCTTTAATTACATATGTGTTAAGTCTCTATTATATCTTATGAATGTGTCGGAAGAAGACGATTCTCGGTAATAATATTAACTGGATTGTGTTTCAGCCTACCAACACCGCGCGATCGATTGCGCTGCGATGGTTGGCTTAGCCGGGGGTCACTCCGACCGGAATCGGAGCGTGACCAGCCAGTCGCTGCGTTCGCCACCGGCACGCACCTCGACTCGTACCGGACGCTCGAGTCCAGCGGCGAACCCGGTCGCCAGAAACGAGGGGATCGGGTGATCGAACCGATCGAGTGATGTAATAGCGGCTCCCGAAATCGCGACCGTTACTCGCCCATCGGCTGCGTCGACATCCGGATCGGCGCTGGACGCAAGTTCCAGTTGTTCGACGACCCCATCAGACAGCTGCGTTGCAATCGTCCGCGGATGGGACCCGAGATCGCCGCGGAGGCCGCGTTCGAACTCCTCGAGGAGGAGTAAACCGTTCGGTGTGAACGTCACGCCGCGGCGTTGCTCCTCGAGGACGAACGGCATCGACAACGGTGTTGGAACGTCGCGTGGAACATCCTGATCGTTCGAGGTGTGTGCTGGAAGATACAACTGTACACGTTCGCCCTCGACAGGGACGTACAGTCGGTCATCCTGAACGCCGAGTTCGGTGGCGATTGCACTGGCGTTTCTCGCGTAGGTCGAGTAGATTCGTTCGCCGATATCCGCGGCGACGAACTGTCCCGGGGTGAGGTAGTACGTGAGTATCCCACCGAACAGCCCCGTCGCACCGAGGACGATCAGGA
Organism: Natrialba swarupiae; assembly: GCF_008245225.1. Taxonomy (GTDB): domain Archaea; phylum Halobacteriota; class Halobacteria; order Halobacteriales; family Natrialbaceae; genus Natrarchaeobius; species Natrarchaeobius swarupiae. Next base: position 17,618 of record NZ_VTAW01000040.1, on the reverse strand, counting down.
CCTCACGAACGGGTTCGAAGAGGATACCGCCACCGACGGCGACACAGCCGACCACGACCAGTGCGAACGCCGTTTTTCGGTACGACGATCGTTTTGCTCGCGCATACTCCTCGCGAAGTCGACGGTTTTCGGCTTCGAGTAGCGTTACACGTGCCCGTGTATCGACGTCGCCGGTCCGTGGCGAGGCGGACACAGCGTCGTCCGTTCGTGTCGAATCGCGCGTCGCATCGTCAGCCGCTGGTTCAGCGGAGTGTGTCTCGGTACTCATGGGTTCTCTCGAGGTGATGATACCGACTCGTCGTAGTCCGTTTCAGACCGCGGGCTGTTCTCGGTCTCGGAGACCAATCCGAGTGCAACGAGTTGGTAGCGATGAACGCTGTAACACGCAAGCGCGATGACGACGACGGTCACGCCAGCAGCGACTGTGACCGACCGGGACTGTACCGCCCAGACGAGACCGGCCAGCGCGAGTGTACTGGCGGCAGTGACGACGGTGAGAGTGACCGGTGCTGGCCGACGGGCGACGCTTCCCAGAACCAGTCCACCAAACCCGACCTCGACACCCCAGACGGCAAGCGTCATCGTCCCGACTCCGGTCGCTGCAAGCGACGAAACCAGAGCGACGTGACCGACTGCGACTGCATATGGGACGCCAAACAGCGACCAGACGCCGGCCGTCAGTACTCCAGCGACGACTCCCACTGCGCCGAACGCGAGCCAGAAACAGAGGGACAGCCCGAGAAGGGCACCGATCTCTACCCAGCGGTACTCTGCCGTTTCGATAGGAAGATCAGCTACCAGTGAGTGATTATCCATCGGAAACACCTCGTGACGGAGAGACCGACGACCGACTGTGGTCTGTGGCGAGTACGGTCGCCAGTTGCTCTCGCGGCCCGACCTCCAGCGCGGTGACCCCTTCGAGTCGATCGAGTTTCCGTCGGAACTCCTCGAACGCAACGTATCGATCGAACGACTCCTCGAGCGCCGCCGGAGATTCGGCGTCGAACAGTACCGATGGCGTGATCAAAACGAGGACGCGGGAGCCGCCCGTCCGCGCAACGTGTACGGCCTCTGTGAGGGCAACGCGATCCGAGTCGTCGGTACAGAGCACCATCAACGCGCGACGGTTCCGTCTCCGTACCACAGTTCGAATAGCGCCTCGCAACGGTTCCGATTCAATGTCGGTGCGATACGTTTGGCGGTGACGGTAAAACGGCCCGAGCGTACGGGAAAACGCACTGTGGCCACCGGACTCGAGTTCCCGAAGCGCGACGCGAGCCGTGGTTGGAGCGATGTCGTTCTGTCCGACACCCGGCGTGTGTGCTGGCTGTCGAGAGGGTCCCGACGTGCTGTTCCGTGTTCCGTTTCCCGAACGTGATCCGAGTGTCGGCTCGAGGTCGAAGAGGTACTGACGGATCCGACGATACTGTGCCGGTTCGGTCGCGTGGTCCATCCGTTCCGTGATACCGTCGTTTCCAACGGCGAGTAGCCCGACCGGGTCCCCGAGACGACGAGCGCTGACGACCATCGAAAGTGCAACGTCACGCACGTAGTCGAGTTTCGTCTCGCCATCGGGGCCTGCATCGAGGGCGGCTCGGTGGTCGACGACGATCGTCGTCGGCTGGTCCGTCTCCGGTTCGTACTCTCGGATATGGACCGTCGCGAGGCGGGCAGTCGCCTTCCAGTCGATCCGATCGATGTTGTCGCCGGGGACGTACTCGCGCAACTCCGCAGGTGTCAACCCTGACCCGGAGTGGCTGGTAGTGTGTTGCCCCTGAACCACGGAGACGGGATCTCCTCCGGAGCCGACGTGAACCTCTCGAGGGGCCCGCGCGTCGACCGTAAGCGTCGGTGTCGGTCCGATGTCGAGTTCTTCTCGAAACCAGCCGTCGGTGGCGAGTACCGTCGCCTGGTCGAACTGATGCCGACCCGCAACGGGACACTCGAGTGGGATCGTCGTCGATCCACCTGTCGATCCCGGGTCGACTTCGAGTGTGGTCGACCGTGATTCCGACTGCGCTACCGTTGCAGTCGGAAGTCCGGGAACGACCGTAAGCGAAAGTGGGGACGGCTCGAGCGTCGTGCGAACGGTAACGGTTGTCGTCTCGCCGGTTCGAAGGCCCGTTCTGTCCGGCGTTTGTTCGACCGACAGCGTTCGACGCATTCGATCCAGGTCTCGATAAAATCGGTACTGGTGAGCCAGTATCCAGGTGCCAAGCAGTGCCGTCGCGCCGAGCATCAGGGGATGGGAGAACACGACCGCGAGGGCTGCGGTAGACAGCGTGAGCAACCCAATTCCCCACAGTTGGCGCGTCGGGCGCATATCCCAGAGGAGTCACGGTATCGTGTTGAAGGTATTGGTTGGTCTGCTCGAGGTCCGGGGCAAGCAGACAGTTTTTTGGTTCGACTCCCACATCAGTAACTGTGAACGTCGTCGTTGGTCGGGGAATCGTCGTCGTTTCAGTCGTTTCCGTTCTTCTTCTAGTCGGCTTTGCGGGCGCAGTTCCGGCGGTGAGTAACGCGAGTATCGACAGCGCCGTCGTGACCCAGACCGACACTCTTCCCGAGAACGAAACACCGCGACACGAGAACCCGGACGAGTACACTGCCTCCGCCGACGACGACGCGGTCGAAGACTGGCTTACGGACAATCTCGACGACCGGCTACGAGACAGTACTATCGCACTCGAGCAAGAAGAGTACGAACTGGCCAGTGAGTATCTCGACGACGAGTACGACGATCGGGTCGAGCAATACGTCGAGGTTGCCGGTGAAACCGACGGAACCGGTGACAGCACATCCGACGACGACGATTCCGATTCGGAACGGCAGAGTGTGTATCAAACGGCCGGGGACGAACAGGAGTCTCTCACCTCGCTCACCAAAGAGTACGACGAGACGAAAACCGAGTACGAAACGGCACGCGAGGAGGGCGACGACGAGCGAGCCCGCGAGCGTGCCCGTGAACTGGAGTCGTTGAGCCAGGACATCGAGGAGACGAGCACGACTCTCGTCGAACAGTACGAGTTACTCACCGACGAGACCGGCTCCGACTACACGGAGATGATCGAGTCGATCAACGCAACGCGCGCGGCTATCGAGGAAGCGCAAGCGGTCGTCCGATCGGAACAGTTCGTCGAGACGGAGCTTGTACTCGAGTCAGCGGCTGAGACGGCGTCGTTCGAAAACCCACTCCAGATTCAGGGCGAACTCCGGTCGGCCGACAGCTCGGATCCGCCGTTCGACGATCGACACATTTCGGGACTCGATCAATCCGTCGACGTCCAGACGGCCGAGGACGGAACGTTCACTCTCGTGTACCGACCGACAACCGAGCCAGTTTCCACGGACTCCATTTCGATTCAGTATACGCCAGACACCGAGACCGCGTATCTCGGGACGACCGAATCGGTTCCCGTCTCGCTCGAGCAGACGGCACTCGACGTCGACATCCACGAGCATACGCCGGTGGCAGCATACGGCGAGACAGTCAGAGTCTCGGGAACGGCGACAGCAGCGAATCAGTCGGTCGATGATCTCCCACTCACGCTGAGAGCCGGTGAACGAACGCTCGGGACGACGACCGTCGAGAACGGTTCGTTCACCGAAACGGTCGCCGTTCCTGGAACCGTTCCCGTCGGGGAGCGGTCGCTGAGCGTTTCGTTCGACCCCGACGATCGTGCACTGATGGCAGCATCGGCGGATCGCCCTATCACGATCGAGGCGACCCCAACCGAACTCGAGGTCGACGCCGAATGGACGGACGAATCCACCGTTCGGATCGACGGAACGTTCACCACCGCCGATGGCTCCGGAATCGAAGGAGAGGCGATCGACCTCGAGGTGGACAGCGTCACCGATGGAACGGTGACCACTGACGAAGACGGCACGATCGAAACCACGGTGTCGCCGTCCGACCCGGCAGAGCCGGTTACGGTGGTCGCGACGTACGAAGGCGACGGCAGTAACCTGGAGCGGGCGCAGGATGACGCTACAGTCTCTCCGGTTTCGGCTCCAACCGGGGGAGGGGGCGGATCGAGTGTCCTGTCGATCCCCGTTGCCGTCGCCGTCGGTGGCGTTATCGTCGGTCTGCTGGTCGGTCTCGTGTGGTGGGTCTATCGGCACGACTCGGACGAAACCGACCGGCAACACGGGTCGGACGAGCGGCCGCCGGTCTCGCCAGTCGAGGAGTCGACGACGAGTACCCAGCGGGCCGCCGATTCGCCACTCGAGAGTGCGAAACGCCACCTCACCGACGGCCGGACCGACGCTGCCGTTCGGAGCTGTTATGCAGCGGTCAGAGACGCTCAGCAATCGGTCCTCGAGACCGACCAGGTTTCGATGTTGACCCACCGGGAGTTCTATCACCGGTACCGAGCGAACGTCACCGACGCGACGCCGTTGCTGACCGTGACGATAGCCTACGAACGAGCGGTGTTCACTGCAGATCCAGTCTCGCAGGACGACGCTGAAGCCGTCCTCCGAACGGCCAAACAGCTTTGCTCGACGGACAGTTCGGTCAGCGGGGGACGGACACCGGCGGAACCAACCGACGAGTAATTGCTGTCTCAGTGGGTTCGCCTCCAGGACGCGGATCCACTGAAAACGACCGACAGCACTCTGTACGAGTTGGATGCGCGTTATTCGACCGGTTTCAACACGACCTCGGCGGACGATGCAGCCACCTGGTATCCGTGGTAGGTGAACGACACCTCCACGTCTCCCTGGTTATCGGCAAGCAGTCGATTGAGGGCGTCGCTGGCAACAACATTATAAATAGGAGACAGGCTCGTTGCGTCCTGGTTTTCGGCAGTGGCGACAGCGTCTACGACGACTTGCACAGGTGTTTCGTCATCGTCGATTCTGTGGGACGTTCCGTTTTCCACGACGTTCGAACGTGGGTCTCCTGCCGAATAAGTCGCGGGGAAGAGCCTATCCATTTATCATTAAAATTTTTCCGAATAGTATTCGATAGGTGACTAATCAGTCAGTCAAACATAATCCATACCTGGTTGCATCGATTTACTGTCATAATAATTTCACATGTCGAGTGTAACAATTACCAGTGTCCGACACATCGACCGACTTTTGATACCGCCGGTTCCAACAGTAGGTGAATGGTCGATCGACGGTCTCTCTGGTTGCTTCTTCCGGCACCGATTCGGGCTCTTCCGGCGGATCTGGCGGCCGTCGTTATAGCGACACTCGCGGTCAACGTCAGTGTGTTTGCCCCGGTCGTTCGCGAGACGCCGCTTCGGGTGTTCGTCGGACTCGTGTTCGTCCTCTTCGTTCCCGGCTACGTGTTCGTCGCTGCCCTGTTTCCCGAGGCGGGTGAGTCACCGGCAGGCGTGGCCGACCCGGAGAAAACGGAGGGGACCGACGACGGAACGACCGGGGAGTGGGGATCGGAATCGACGTGGGGCGACGATCGCTCGACGACAAGCGAGGAGACGAGTTCGTTCGTCGCAGGCGAGATGGACAGTCGGGAGGGTATCGACGGCATCGAGCGCGTTGCGCTTTCGTTCGGCCTGAGTATCGCGATCGTTCCGCTGATCGGTCTCGCGCTCAATTTCACTCCGTGGGGCATCCGACTCGTCCCCATCATGATCGCAACGACGGGATTTACGCTTCTCGCGGCGGCCATCGCGACGATACGGCGCTGGCAAGTGCCACCGGAGGACCGGTTTTCCGTCCCCTACCGGGAGTGGTACGAGACGGGACGATCGGAGATGCTCGAGCCCGAGTCTCGAGCAGACGGCCTGCTGAACGTTTTGCTCGTGCTCTCGATTCTGCTGGCAGTCGGCAGCGTAACGTTCGCAGCCGTCGTTCCCCCGCAGGGCGAACAGTTCTCCGCGGTGTACATCCTGACCGAAGACGACGACGGCGACCTCGTCGCTGACGGGTATCCAACAGCGGTTGGAGCGGGCGAGTCGGCAGAGATCGTCGTCGGTGTCGACAACAACGAACACCGTACCGTCGAGTACACGCTGGTCGTTGTCGAGCAAGACGTCGAAATCGTACCGAACGAGACGGCCACCGACTCGAGTGACCCACCGGTAAACGAGACGGTCGTTACCGAACAGAACGAACTCGATCGATTCGAGACGCGTCTCGAGCACAACGAATCCTGGCATCACAGCCACGAGTTCGAACCGACGATCACCGGCGACGATACGCGTATCGTGTGGCTGTTGTTCCCCGAGGACGTTCCCGAGGAGCCGTCGATGGACGACACCGAGTACACCGTTCACCTCTGGGTCGACGTCGAAGAAACGTAGCCCCCTCGACCTTGACAAATCGAGACAGTTACCTGTCTCGAGAGTCCTTGTCACCCACATGGCGATCCCCGCGCCCGACCACCGCACGACGCATCCTCCAATCGTCGCCGCCACCAACGTTACGAAGGTCTACACACGGGGATCCGGACCGGGTCGATTCGGTCGATTACTCGGACGGTCGGAGCCGCCGACGGTCGAGGCGGTGTCCGACGTCTCACTTACGATTCAACCCGGCGAGATCGTTGGCCTCGCCGGGCCAAGCGGCAGCGGAAAATCGACGCTCTTGCACCTGCTCGCCGGACTCGAGGTACCGACGGAGGGATCAGTACAGTTCCAGCAGACGGATATCGCGTCGTACTCGACGCGAAGGCGAACCAGACTCCGCCTCGAGGAGATCGGGATCGTGTTCCAGCGGTTTCACCTCGTAGATTCGTTATCGGCTCGAGCGAACGTTGCGCTCCCGCTGGTCGAACTGGGTGTCGGGAGACGAAAACGCCGGGAACGGGCAACGGAGATGCTCGATCGGGTCGGCCTCGGCGACCGACTTGGTCACAAACCCGGAGAACTCAGCGGCGGTGAGCAACAACGGGTCGCGATCGCCCGGGCCCTTGTCACCGATCCAGCGCTCGTCGTCGCTGACGAACCGACGGGCGAACTCGACACCGAAACCGGAGAACAGATCCTCGCGGAGTTCAGACGTGTCGCAACGGAACGAACCGTCGTGCTCGCCTCCCACGACCGTGAAACACTTGCAATCGCCGACCGGATCGTGCGGTTACACGACGGAACGATCGTCGAACAGGGCGACGAATGAGTCTTCGAACCCGTCTCACCCGCTGGAGCGGGCTGGTCACCGTAAGCGTCCGTCGGACGCTCTCACGGGCGACCGATACGGATCAACAGCGCATTCAGTTTACCGTTCTCGGCGTTGCAGTAACGATCGCCCTGCTGGTCGTCGTGACCGGAATCGGGGTCGGACTGGCGACGAGTACGACCGTCTACGACGACGACGTCGATTACTGGATCGTCCCCGAAACGGACGGCGATCGTTCGCTACTGGTCGCGACCGACCAGCCCCAGTTCGGTTCCGTTCACGAAGCGAACGATCGAATTCGAGATCACGACGACGTCACGTTTGCCTCACCGGTGTTAGCCGAGGTGTTACGGGCCGAACACGGCGATGCGTCCGAGTTTGTCCTCGTCGTCGGTGTGGTCAACTCGGACGGACTCGATCAAGTCGCCGGGATCTCGACGACCGGCCTCTCGGCCGACGATCCCTACTACGACGGGGGAGAACGGACGGGAGAGGCCGTTCTCTCACAAAGCGGCGCGGAGTTACTCGAGAGTCCGCCCGGTGAACGGATAACGATCGCAAACGAGGAGTTCACCGTCGAGCACACCGACGCCGGGAACATGGGCGCGGGTGGGGTTCCGATTGCGCTCGTCCAACTGAGCGAACTCCAGGAACTGACCGGGGCCGACGAGTACGATCAGGCGGATCAGTTCGTCGTTGGAACGACCACACCCGAGGTCCAGTCCGACCTCGAGGGGCTGTATCCGGAGTCGAACGTCCACACACGCGGTGAGATGACTGCGGCGGAGATCGCCGACTCGGACATTTCGCTCGCGCTCGCGCTCGCCGCCTTCGTCGTGTCACTCGTCATCGGAACCCTCTTCGTGTTGACCACGGCCGGTCTCGAGATCGTCGCGGATCGAACCCAACTGGCCACGATGTCTGCGATCGGTGTTACGACGCGAAGTCAGCTGGTGCTCACCGGGGTACAGACGATGATACTGACCGGTCTCGGCGGTCTCGTCGGGTCGATCGGCGGGCTCGGCTTGATCTGGCTCACGAATACCGTCGCGATGGAGACGCTGACGACCGAGCCGATCGCCGTCTCCCATCCGCTGTTCGTCGCCTACGGCGTCCTCGTCGCTCTCGTCATCGGCGTCGTCTCGCTGCCGTATCTTCTGGTTCTTACACGTCGCGTGACCGGGGGTGTGCCGTCGTGAGTCGGATCCGACGATGGGGCGTACGTATCAGGGTCGCGGGAGGGATCACACTCAGCCAACTTCGCCATCAAAAGCTTCGGCTCGGTCTCGCAATTATCGGGATCTGTCTGGCGGTCCTGGCGATGACGCTCCTCGCTGGAACCGGCGTGGGTGTCCTCGAGACGGGTGGACAACAGTTCGACGCTGCGGATCGGGACCTGTGGATGACGGCAGGCGAGACGCGACTGACACCGACGGGCGGCGGTGGCTTCGAGAACACGTTGTACGATTCACGCAACGTCTCCGCCGCCGTCTCACAACAGGAGGGCGTCCGGAACGCGGTCCCGCTCGCGTTCGAAACGGTCTACGTCACGACCGAGGATCGAGACGAGTTCCAGACGTTCGTCGGCAGCGGCACGCCCGGGGGCGGCTCGAGCGTTCAGGTGATCGAAGGAGAGTCCCTCGACGGCGATCCATACTACGCTGGCGGGACGTACGACGGCGAACGGACGAACGACGTACTGATCGATCAGGAGACGGCACGGAGCCTCGATGTCGAAGTCGGTGATACGGTCTACGTCGGCGGCTCCCACGCCGCTGCGAGGGAAAACGAGATGACCGTGGTCGGTATCTCACCGACGTTCGGACAGATGCTCGGGACACCGACCGTGGTGATGCCACTGAGCGAACTCCATCAGGTAACCGGATCGACCCAGACCGAGCCCGCGACGTTCATCACGATCACGCTCGAAGACGACGCAGATAGCGAGGTCGTCCAGCGTGAACTGCAAGCACAGTATCCGGAGTACGAGATTCGCTCGAATCAAGAACAACTCGATGCGGTGTTAGAAGAACAGGTCCTGGTACTCGCCGCTGGGTTTACCCTGGTGGTACTCGCGGTCGGGACAGGAATCGCGTTGACGGTCAACCTCCTCGGACTCATCATCTACCAGCAGCGACAGGCGTTCGCAGTGCTCAAGGCACAGGGGATCTCCTCGAGTCTCCTGATTCTCACCGTCATCGGGCAGGGGTTGGCAATCGGTGTGATCGGTGGGGTTCTGGGCGGGGTGCTCACACCAGCTGGCGTCGCCCTCCTGAATCGGTTGACGACCGCAGTGGTTGGCTTCGACGGACTGGTGCAGTTCGAGCCTCGAATCGTCGGTGGATCGGTTGCGATCGCGGTCGTGATCGGGACGATTGCAGCGGCGATCGCCGGCTGGCGAATCAGTCGGACGCCGCCGCTCGAACATCTTTGAGACGGTTTACTGTCAGTCAGGTCCCGTATACCTGCGACCCGGCCGGCGGGCGCGCCGGTCAATCGGGACAGAAACCCGTCTGAGACGGGCCAGTCAACGTCGTCCGGGGCCGACTACGTTAGAGCGAGACTCCGTCTCACGTCGACGGTTGAGGGACTGTACTCCCGAAGAAAGTGACGCAGGTCGACGCTGGCTCGGTGCCTACGCCATCCGGCGAATCGTGAGCAACGCGATCGAGAGCAACGCAACCAGCGCCGTAGTCACACCGAATCCAGGGACGGTGTCATCGTCTTCGACGGGTTCGTCGTCGTCGGTCGGAGCGTCATCGTCTTCGACGGGGTCGTCGTCCTCAGTCGGGGCGTCATCGTCATCGACTGGGTCGTCGTCGGTCGGGGTGTCATCGTCTTCGACTGGGTCATCGTCGTCGGTCGGAGCGTCATCGTCGTCCGATGGCGCAGCCGGAGCACCGCCGCCGGTACCACCGCTACTGCCTGTGGACGTCCGTTCTTGAATCGAGATCGTTCCCGTGTTCGTCTCGAGTTGCGTTCCATCGTCGTCGACGGCGATGTGGACCCACTGGTATTCGCCCTCGTCCCAGTCCTCAGGCGTTCCGACGGTGATATCCTGATGATCACTGTCGCCGACCAGTCCAGTTGCCGACGCCTGGAGAGTCACGCCGTCTGCCTCGAATTCGACGTCGTCGAGTTCGTCTTGCTCACCGGCGGCAAGTGCAAAGAGTTCCTCGAACGAAGTCGTCCCGGCAGCGTGTCGCTCACCGGGAGCGTTCCCGAAGAGATCGAAGTCGTCGTCGACGCTGGTCACGCCGTAGACCTCCTCGATCGACGTCTCGATCGAGAGATCGTCGACGGAGATATCGTCCATATCGGTCGAATCAACGCCGATGACAGTACTCTGGTCGCTGAACGTGTCGCCGTCGTACAGAACCACGGCGTGGTGGACGTCAGTCGCAACGATGTCCGTATCGGCGACAACCTCGACGTCGTCACCAGGTGCGGTCGTTGTAGTACCAGCGAGAGAGGAGGTGCCATCTTGGACGGCAAACGTTTCAACTCCGTGGAGGGTTCCGCCGTCGGACGGGAGAACCAGATCGCCATCGGAGAGGGTGACGTCCTCGGCAGCGTCCGTTCCGATCACGACCGCGACGTACTGTCCCGTCTCTGCATCCGTGTACGAGACCTCGTTGCTGTCCTCGAGCGACCAGCTATCCTCGAACTCGACGTTCTCGTTGAGTGACTCGGTCGGCGTATCGAACAGACCCAGCAGTTCACCCTGGTCGAAAGAGGTCCCCTCCGAGCTGGTCTGGCCGATGAACAACTCGAGGTCGTCGTCCTCGTCAGTGTTCGCCATGGCCTCATCGAAGGTGAGTGGAACCGCTTCTCCCGCCGTGAACACCCCGATGGAGTCGCGCTCGAGGGAGTTTGCGCTTCCGAAGTTAACGTCGATCAAAATGTCCTGATTATCGACGACAGTGGCTCCGTCCGCACTCTCGTAGTCCGCCTGCAGCGTAAACGGAGTCTGCTGGTCGACGGAGAGTTCCTGTTCGTCAGTGGACACCTGTTCCTGTGCCGGTGTCGGTGCCGCACCCGCAACACCCGCCAGTGGTGCCAGTAGCATGATCAGCACCATGCCGACTGTGACAGCTAGTTTAGACATGCTCGCATCACTATCTTCTTGTTAGTTATTTCTTTCTACTTGCAAATATAATAACTTTCACACAAATGTGGTGGCGGTCGGTACAACAGGGAGGTGACAGAAAATAACTCGTGGACGAGTTCGTTCCACTATTTCTGTTGACAATCAGGGGCTCGGTACCCCCGTTTACACTCGTTTCGATGAGAGAGTATCGAAACCATACCTGTAATATACCCAGCGACTCAGTACCGCAGTATGGACGAATCCTCGCCATCCTACTTCGCCGCGTTCGTGGTCGTCGTAGTCGTAGTAGGGGGTATCGTCGGCGTCTCGTCGGTGGCATTCGCCGGCGGGTACAGCCTTTCGATGGCAGACTCGGTCGAGACGCCCGAACAGACCGTCTCCCCCGGTGAGCGCACGTACGAAATTTCGTCGGTCGGAATCGTCGACCAGGGCGATCCCATACACGTCACCGGGACCGGAACGGACCGAACCGTCGAACTGCTCAACGCAGACGGTGATCTCGTCGCGACCCACGATCTAGAATCACAGATGACGTTCGAGACGTCGTCGGTCGAGCCCGGTTCGTACGTCGTCGCGATCGACGCTCCAGGTGTCGATTACGAGGACGTGTACCCCGTCGTCGTCTCCGCGTACGACCTCGAGACTAGCCATCCCAGTACGGCCGACGCCGATGAGGAGATCGACATCGACGTCACGGTAAGCCAGGATGCAAGTCAGGCGGAACTCGGAACCGTACAGGTTGCCGTCTGGAACGACGACACCGTCGTTCACACGGACGCAACACACGACTCCGGTGACGTCTACTCGGCGACGATATCCACCTCGGAACTCGACGTCGACACGGAGTACAGCGTCTACGCGGTGGCACAGGGGACAGAAGAAGTCGATCTAATCGGTGAACACGAGCTGTTAGGTGTCAGTGACGACGGGACGGTGACGATTACCGAGTCTACCGACGACCAGCCTCCCGAGAACGGTGACGGGCCACCACCCGGTGACGGCGACGACGGGTCGGACGATCAGACCGACGAGCCGGATGCCGGCGACGACGAACCGGACTCAGACGATCAATCCGATGAGTCCGACGACGCAGACGGTGAATCAGACGGCGAGGAGCAGGGAGACGACAGCACACACACTGACGACGACAGCGATGGGACGAGCGACGATGAGACCACCGAAACGGACGGTAGCTCGTCCGACGAAGACGACGACCAGGAGTCGGAGACCGTCGTCCAACCCAACCCGGACGACGAGGGAGACGACGACTCGAGTTCGGACTCGATTCCGCTGTCCGGTCCGTCGCTGATACTGGTCGGTCTCACCGCGGTCGCACTGTTCACCAGGTTTCGGACGTAGCCCGAGAGATTTACAGTGGTTCTCTCACCTAGGATACCCAATGCCGACACGTCGTCGCCAACAGTTCATTTACGGCCAGTTCGCGTGGATGGTGGCGACCGCGTTTTTGCTCGTCGTGCTCGATTCGCTCTCCTACGAACTGTTTTTCGTCCTCTCGCTGATCGGAATACTGATCGTGACCGAACTGACCGCACCGGCCAACGTCACACCCGCGTGGAGACGACGGTTGCGGTGGCTGATCGCCCTGGGGCTCGTCGGCTTCGGAGTCATCGTCGTCCGGCGTATCCTCGAGATCCTCCCACCGGAGGTGCTCCCCTGGTGAGCCGGTGCTCGGAGGTACGCGGGCGACGGCTGGGTGAGAGCCGATGAGCGTCCGCAACTGGCTGGGACGGAAAACCGGACGCGATCTGGAGTGGCCGACCGTTCTCCTCGTCGCTCTCGTCGGGGTGTTGCTGGTGACGCTGTTCGTCGCCGTCAGTACGTCGGGGGCGGCGTTTGGCTTATTTAACCCCTCGTGGGACGGAACGTCCGAGTTCCGGGGTGCGATCGAGGACGATCCCGACACCGAGTTACTCTTACTCGAGGAGGCGGTCGACTATCCAACTGACACGGCAAACGAGAGCGTCGCGTTCATCATCGCACCTGATGAGGAGTACGACGACGAGAGTATCGACGCAATCGAGACGTTTCTCGACCACGGTGGCACTCTCATCGTCCTCGACAACCGGGAGACGGTAAACCCGCTTCTCTCGGCGATCGGCAGTGACGCGCGTATCGAAGCGGGCGTCGTCTTAGACGATCGACACTACGACAACGGCCCCGCGATGCCGGTGGTCTCACCGACCGGTGAACACGGGTATACGAGCGACGTCGACCGACTGACGCTCAACCACGCTGCTGTCGTCGAATCGGAGACGGCGACGCCGATCGTCTCGACGAGCGACTACGCGTACCTCGCAGCCTCACCGTCCGCGGAACTCGATAGCGATTCGAATCTGACGAGCTATCCGGTGGCGACGGTCGAGTCCGTCTCCGACGGCGAGGTCGTCGTCGTCAGTGATCCGAGTATCGCGATCAACGCGATGTACGAGACGTCCGATAACAGTGAGTTCGTCTCGAATCTCTATACAGATCGTGAGTACGTGCTACTCGATAGTTCACACACCGGGATGGTTCCACCGCTGATCGCCGTCCGCGAGACGGTGCGTCACTCGCCGCTTGCACACGGTTCTCTCGGGCTCTTTACGGTCGTGACCATTGCCATCGCCTCGAGCGCGAGGGCACGCGGTATTCGGGCTGTAAGTCGACGGTATCTTTCGTCTCGAAGGGATGACTCGCGACCCGAGACACGAGAACGTAGCGACGAAGAGCTGGCTGCTACCCTCCGGAATCGGCACCCAGAGCTAAACGACGAGCGCGCCCACAAGTTGATAGCAGCGTTTAACCGATCACGGTCGAAAGACGGCGACGAATGACCCGGACGAATCGGGACCCCGGAGACGACGTCCCCACCCCCCAGGAGATCTACGAGCGAATCGATACAACGGTGGGTCAGGTGCTTATCGGCAACGACGACGCGATCGAGCAGCTGACGATCGCCGTTCTCACAGGGAGTCATCTTCTCCTCGAGGGCGTCCCCGGCGTTGCGAAAACGACGATGGCCAATCTCTTCGCGCGGGCAAGCGGCCTCGACTATCGCCGCATCCAGATGACCCCGGACGTGTTGCCCGCAGACATCGTCGGCACGCACGTCTACCGCGAACACACCGGTGAGTTCGAGTTGCGACGCGGACCGATCTTCACCAATCTCATCGTCGCCGACGAGATCAACCGTGCGACACCGAAGACACAGAGCGCACTCCTCGAGGCGATGGCGGAAAACCACGTCACGATCGAAGGGACGACCCTCGAGTTGCCGGATCCGTTCATGGTGATCGCGACGCAGAACCCGATCGAAATGGACGGCGTCTTCGAGTTACCCGAAGCACAGCGTGATCGCTTCCAGTTCAAACTCACCGTCGACCTTCCGGACCGGGAGGTCGAAGCGGAGTTGCTCGACCGATTCGATTCGGAGCCGGATCTCGGACCGTCCGCCATCGATCAGGTCGTCGACCCCGCCGTGCTGATCAACGCACGCCAACGAATTTACGCCGTCTTCGTGGCAGAGCCGGTCAAGCAATACATCCTTGATCTCGTCTCACGAACTCGGATACACCCGGACGTCGCACACGGTGCGTCGCCGCGGGCAAGCCTCACGTTTCTCCACGGGGCGAAAGCACGTGCCGCAATCAACGGGCGAAATTACGTGATTCCGGATGACGTCAAAAAACTCGCCCGGTCCGTCCTCGTCCACCGTCTCGTACTGAATACGGAGGCGGACATCTCCGACGTTCGACCGGCGGACGTCGTCGCCGACGTCATCGAATCGGTCGACGTCCCCGACGTCCAGCCACGGACGGACTCTGCCTCAGTTTCCTAACGTTCGTCTCGTCGTTTCGTCTGCAGATCTGCTCTATCGTCGTTCCTGATACCGATCACCGACCAGCAGCGGCTGTGCTGGTCGCTCGATCGTGGCAGTCACTCGTAGAGTCGAAACGTCGTTTCGCCGAGAGCAGTATCCTCACCATCAAGAGCGAATATGTTTACAGGAGTACTCGGTTAAATTTGTCTTATATTATAAAACTAATTTCCACCAATATGTTTTATTAGGCGAAATTTCAGGCGTGTACGTATCAACAATCACCGGAGGCAACTCCAGGGAGTGATCGACTCGAGCGATCGATCTCACCGTCGGTCGAGCACAAATACATAAACGGCAACTCCCACAAAGTGGACGTATCATGCAAACTGTTGTCCTCGCCGCCGGTGAAGGGACGCGAATGCGACCACTCTCCCGGGGCGTTCCGAAGCCGATGCTCCCGGTCGCGGATAGACCGCTCGTTGCACACACCGTCGACGCAGCGATCGACGCGGGTGCGGACGAGATCATCCTCGTCATCGGATACAAAGGTGAAACGATCCGAGAGTACTTCGGGTCGTCCTACCGTGGGGTGCCCGTTACCTACAGCGTGCAATCCGAACAGATCGGAACGGCGGATGCCGTCGCAGCCGCACGCGACCATCTCGAGGGCCCCTTTGCAGTACTCAACGGGGACAACGTGTACGAGCCGGCCGCGATCGAGCGGCTGTTCGACCGCTGTCCGGCCGTCTGTGCAATCGAGGTCGACGATCCACGCAACTACGGCGTGCTCAGCACGGCCGACGGGACGGTCACCGACATCGTCGAAAAGCCATCTGACCCGCCGACGAATCTTGCAAACGCCGGCGCGTACGCGTTTCCGGCTCCAGCTCGCGACTGGCTCGAGGTGCCGGCGAGCGACCGCAGCGAACGCGAACTGACCGACGTCCTCGATCGAGTTATCACGGAGTTCGCCGTTCGGCCGGTATCGATCGACCGCTGGATGGACGTCGGTCGCCCCTGGGAACTGCTCGAGGCCAACGAGTGGAAACTCACCGAACTCGACCGTCGCCTCGATGGCGACGTCCACGAGCTGGCGACGGTCGACGGCCCCGTCGTCGTCGAGGACGGTGCCACGGTGAACGCTGGTGCCGTACTCGAGGGACCGATTCTGGTTCGCTCGGGCGCAACGGTCGGGCCAAACGCGTACGTTCGCGGGGCGACGCTGCTCGGCCGAAACGTCTCCGTCGGCAACGGGGTCGAGGTGAAAAACAGCGTCATCCGCCGTGAGACGGCCGTCTCTCACCTCTCGTACGTCGGCGACAGCGTCCTCGGACGGAACGTGAACTTCGGCGCTGGAACGGTGGTCGCAAACCTGCGCCACGACGACGACGACGTCGCGGTGACCGTCAAGGGCGACCGCGTGTCGACCGGGCGACGAAAGTTCGGCGTCGTCGTCGGCGACGACGTCAGTACCGGCATCAACACTAGCCTGCTTCCAGGCGTTACGTTGAGCTCCGGGGAGACGACACACCCCGGCGAGACGCTCGAGCGCGATCGGTAACGCCGGTGCTCGCCGGTCGGTTCTGGGCCGGACAGCCGATTTTATGTCCGTTCGGGCTGAGATCGAACCATGGCCCCCGCGATCACACATTTTCTCGTCGGTGCGACCCTCCTCGTGTTCGCGTTCGTCCCAATCGCAATCCGATACGATCTCGGCCGGGAACACGCCGTCTGGTTGATCCCACTCGGTGGCGTCTGGGGGCTGCTCCCGGACGTCCACCACATCACGCCCGTCTTCCAGGCCGAACTGTACGCAGTGCACAACACGGCCTGGATGGACCTGTTCGCGCTTCACTACACGCTGGATCGGCCCATCGTCCGCGCCCGCTACACCGCGAGCGTATTCGGCTCGATCGCGGCGTTCATCGTCGCCGTAATCGCCCTCTGGGTGACGCCACGGGTGCGCGCCACCGGCCAATGGTGGCGGTCGACTCGAGCGATCGTCACGGCCGGCTCGAGCCTGCTCGCAACAGCGTACGCGACGGTCGTCCTGGGGGTGATCGTCAGCGTACAACAGGCATTCGGTGCCGTCAGCACACTCGTCGGCAGTGAGAGCCTCCTCGTCGGCGGCCTCCTGCTCGTTCCCATCGGCGGCGGGCTCGGGCTCGTATACACGATCGGCCTGGAGATTTACGGACGCGATCGACGCCTCGAGCCGACGACGGCAGCGGCTTGGGCCGTTCTCACCGGCGGTCTGTGCTGGCTCGTCGGCGTCGTGTGTCTGGCCCCGCTGTGGCTCGGGGCCATCGGCGTCGAAAGCGTTGCTCCACCGTTGCTCCACGGGGGGAGCCTCGTCGCGCTCGTCGCGTACGGGACCGTGTTCGGTGCGGTGTACGCGATGGTTCGAGAGGGCGTTCGTTCCGGATCGGAGAGACCGCTCGGGATCGACGAGACGTCGGGTTCGACGCATCTGCGGTCGTTCAGATAAGGGGTCTACTAAGAACAGGCGCAAACCATTGGTCCCGTCCCAAAGTCGTCTAGAGTTCGCCTCTGGTAGCTTCAGTTGACACCTCCATTGTGATGGCTGTTTTGGCT
>NZ_VTAW01000003.1 GCF_008245225.1 Natrialba swarupiae | reverse complement strand
TGTTTGCTGTTCACAACATCGAAAGCCTCAGTGAAACGCTCTAATTCCAGTGCCGTATGGCGTTTTCAATAGAGCAGATTGTTCTGCCATACTGAATTGTGGTTACCATCCCTCGAGTCAGTTCGTCCCTCGAGTGTCAGCGTCTCGGTACGTAAACGAGTCGAACGTGGCCGGTTTCGGGGCGGGTTCACCGTTTCCGGTAGCGTAGAGGCCGACGTAGGTACCCGTGAACCCGCCCGCGACCTCCGTCGAGAGATACTTCGTCGGCATCGTCGCGAGTACGTGTTCCGATCGCTCGACCGGGTCGACGGCGAATCGGTACTCGTCGGCGGTCGCATCGATCGAGAGCGTAACTGGTCCCTCCGGTACGGCGGTTTCGGCGAGAACGTCGCTGACGCCGCCAACGGTCGCTCGAACGATCGCACGCCGATCCTCGCCCCGGCGAACGACGCCGAGCTCGTAGTGGTGAGATTCGTCGTAGAGCGCCGTCAATCCGGCCTCCCCCTTACCTTTGGGGGAGAATTTCGTTTCGGTCTCCACGCGGCACTCAAGCTGGTGCTGGCGGCGACCGACGAACGTCGACTCCCGGTCGTCGAGCGTCGCCGGGCCGCCCGAAAGTGCGAGCGTACCGTCCTCGAGAACGATCCGATCGTCGCCGACGCTGAAGCGATAGTTCCACTTCGGCCCGAGGCGGTCGCCGTCGAACGGCTCCTGTGTCGTCCACTCGGCCCGGTCGTCGCGCTCGAGGTCGGTGTCGGTGACGGACATCGTTTCTTCGATGGGGTCGCCACCGTTGACGACCGGCCAACCGTCGATCCACTCGACCGGTGCGAGGAACGTCTCGCGCCCGAGATGGTGCCAGCCAGGGTGACCGCCGCGTTTTCGGATGCCGAGGAAGACGAGCCACCACGAGCCGTCGTGGGCCTCCACGAGGTCGCCGTGACCCGTCGCCTGGATCGGGTTGTACGCCCCGCTGACGGAGCGGTGGCTCAGTATCGGGTTGCCGGGACAGGGGTCGAACGGCCCGGTCGGATCGTCCGCCCTGGCTGCACAGACCATGTGGCGGGTGTGGGTACCGCCTTCCGCGACCAGGAGGTAATAGGTTCCGTCGACCTCGTACAGATGTGGCGCTTCCGTGTAGTCGGCTACCAGCCGCCGACAGAGGTGACGTGACTCGCCGATCTCGCCGGTCTCGAGGTCGATATCCGCCTGCTCGATCCCGTCTGGACCGCTCCGGTACGTAAAGTAGACTGTCCCGTCGTCCCAGAACAGGTCCGGATCGATCCCCGGCGCGTCGACCCACGTCGGCTCCGACCACTCGCCGCGCGGATCGTCCGCAGTGACGAAGAAGTGCCCGCCCGCGGAGACGTTCGTCGTCACCATGTAGAAGGTCCCGTCGTGATACCGCAGCGTCGGCGCGTAGATCCCATTAGAAGGGGCGACGTCTTCGAGATCGAGCTGGTCTTCGCGCGTGAGACAGTGACCGATCGGCTCCCAGTCGACGAGGTTTCGGCTGTGATACAGCGGGACGCCGGGCGCGTACTCGAACGAACTCGTCGCCAGGTAGTAGTCCTCGCCGACGCGACATACCGTCGGATCCGGATGAAACCCCGGAATGACAGGATTTTCGTACTCCATGATCGAGCGTAACTCAACCGAACGATATAGTTCTACGGTCTCGCGAACGTCGAACGCGACAGTAGTCCCCCCAAACCTGACCGTCGCGTCCCGCTTGGGATGGAAGGCGGTCGTACGGTTCTCCCCAACCACGAGTTTTATGCGGATCTGTCTCACAGAAGTGGACGATGGTTCACGCGACTGCCTCGAGCGAAGCGATCGATCCGGACGACGTCACGGTCGCCTACGTCGGCGGCGGCAGCCGGCAGTGGGCACCGAACCTCATTCAGGATCTCGCCCAGTCGGGGCTTGACGGGCGGGTTCGACTCTACGACGAATACGAGGAGAGTGCGAAACGCAACGCCCGCTTTGGAAACTGGGTACAGTCCCGCGAGGGTGCCGTCGCCGACTGGACGTACGAGGCGGCGGAGTCACTCGCCGGGGCACTCGCCGGCGCAGATATCGTCGTCCTGTCGACACAGTACGATCCGGCGGAGACGTTCGTCCACGATTTGGACGTCCCCAGACGATACGGCATCTACGGCGCAGTCTCGGCGACGATCGGCCCCGGCGGCATCATGCGCGCGATGCGGACGGTGCCGCTGTACCGCGAGTTCGCGGCCGCAATCGCCGAACGCTGTCCCGACGCCTGGGTGTTCAACTACACCAACCCCGTCCACTTCGTGACGCGGGCACTCTACGACGAGTATCCCGATATCAACGCGCTCGGGCTCTGTCACGAGGTGCTTGGGACGCGCCACCGCCTCGCACGGTACGCCCGTGAACACCTCGGAATGGCCGACGCGACGCGTGAAGACGTCTCGGTCAACGTCAAGGGGATCAACCACTTCACCTGGGTCGACGAGGCTCGATGCAAGGGCGTCGACCTCTGGCCGACGCTCGAGGAACTTCGTGACGGCGAGGAGGGTCACCAGGAGTTTACCGCATCGGATCTCGCCGACGAGAGCGTCTTCGTCGACAACTGGCAGGTGACCTGGGAGCTGTTCCGCCAGTTCGGGATCCTCCCTGCGGCGGGCGATCGCCACCTCGTCGAGTACGCGACCTGGTTCATCCAGGACGGCAAGGAGGGGCTCAACCGGTGGGGCGTCAAGCGAACCGGAAGCGACTACCGCGCCAAACACTGGACGCCCGCGGAGTCAGAGCAGACGACCGACGTCGACGCCTGGATGGCGGGCGATCGGGAGTTCGAACTGACGGAGTCGAACGAGGTCTTCGTCGATATCGCCGAAACCCTCGCCGGTGACGGTTCCTACGTGACCAACCTCAACCTTCCGAACGTCGGGCAGGTTTCGGACCTCCAGGACGACGCCATCGTCGAGACGAACGCCGTCGTCCGTGCCGGCGAGGTGAAACCGGTCGCAGCCGGCGGCTTCCCGCGTCCGGTCCGGGCGCTCGTCCGGGGCCACGTCGAGACCATTGAAACGGTGATCGAGGCCTCGGCGGACGGGGACCTCGACGCCGCGTTCGAAGGCTTTCTCATCGATCAACAGGTGCGAACTCTCCAGACGGAGGCGGCTCGAGAGCTGTTCGCCGAACTCGTCGACATCCAACGGGAGTACCTCGAGTCGTGGGACCTCGAGGAGTCGACCGTGCTCGCGGGGTCGTCGGCGTGTTCGGTCGACTGATCGTCGGCCGCAGGTCGATTTCTGTCCGGATATATTCGGCGGGAATTCGGGATTGAAAGGCAAGTAGTGCGAATGAAGATCCTCCGACCGTGAGCGAGAATCACACCAGAGGGGCGGAGAACAGACGTGACCCGTGAGAAACGGCGTGAGTGAGAACCGGACTGTGCGATGGGTGTAACTCGTTTCAGCTGTGACGGTACGCCTGCCGATGACGTTGCTTCGACAGTTCGAGACAGATTGAGAGGAGAGAGGCCGGTGATCCGATTACCGCTAGACCGGTTCGTCGTTGTCGACGGATTTCGCGTGGCGGGCACGAATCCGCGGGTTGCTGATCCGGTCGAGCGACTGGGCTAAGAGGATGAGTCCCATCGAAAGCATGATGATGAACACCGTCGGCGCCATGATGTAGTGGACCTGACTCAGTGTGAACAACGCGTTCGCCTGCTCGGCGTTTCTGAGGACGACACCCCAGTTCCGGCTACTGACCGGCAGGAAGCCCAGGTAGTAGAGGGCGACCGAAGAGAAGATGATGTTTCTGGCGTGGTTCGCGAGGTTGATGAGGACGTACGGCCAGATGTTCGGGAGGATATCCTTCAGGATCGTCGAAACCGTTCCGACGCCCATCGCGCGGGCGGCTTCGACGTACTCCTGACTCCTGACCTTCAGCACTTCCGAACGGATCGACCGGCCGAGACCACCCCAGGCTGCAACCGAGAGCACGAGGCCGACCACCGCGGGGTGGCGGGGTTCGACGATCGCAGCGATGACGATGACCAAGGGGAGCCCCGGGATCGAGACGACGGTGTCACAGATCGTCATCAGGAATCGGTCGGTGCCGCCCCCGCGGAAACCGGCGACCGCTCCGACGCTGACGCCGAGAATGACCGTCGCCAGCGCGCCCGCGGTGATCATGATCAGGACAGGTGTCGTTCCAGTGACCATCAGCGAGAGAAGGTCGACACCCGTGTCCGTCGTTCCGAGCGGGTGTGCGAGGGTTCCGGGCGATTCCCAGCTCTCGAACGTCGCAGTCGAGCTGTGGACGAACCGCGGACCGATCGTCCCGAGGGCGACGAACGAGAGGATGATGATGATCCCCGCAGCACCGCGCCAGTCGTTCAACACGATCTTTGCCGGCGCGTAGATGGAGCGATCGAACTTTCGATACAACGCATCCTTCCGACTGACGTCGCTTGCGGCCTCCTCTCCGAAGAAGGCGTGAGTCGTCGACCCACCGTCGGCGCGTTTCTCGTTTCCGTTCGTGAACCGTTTGAAGGTGCGTTTGAGCTGCGTTCTGAGCGGGACGCCGGTCGAACTACCGTACACCTCCATCCCATCACCGCCCGTCTTCGCACGCGGGTCGACGCGGCTGTACGTGAGGTCCGCGATGAACATGGAGATAACGACAGTGATACAGATGACCGTAAACCCACCGACCATGAGCGGGTAGTCACGAGCCTCGACACCCTCGAACATGTACCACCCCATCCCACGGTACTGGAAAATCTCCTCTAAGATGATCGTCCCACCGAACATGAAGCCAACGGTGAGCAAGAGTCCGGTGTAAAGCGGGAGCAACGCGTTTCGCATGACGTACCGGAGTGCGATCCGCGTCGGCGGCAGCCCCCGGAGACGAGCGACGCGTATGTGATCCGCTCCGAGGACGCTTATCGAGTTTCCGCGCATCGCGAGCGACGCGGCCGCACCCGTGACGATCAACGAGATGATCGGTAACGCGGCGTGGTGTAACGCCCCCAGGACGAACTCCGGATTGAGGCCGATCTCCGCGGTGCCGGGATATCGCGAACTGGTCGGGAACCAGCCGAGCTGGTAGGAAAAGACGAACAGGAGTACCAGTGCAGCGACGTAGTACGGCGTCGAGCTTTCGATGACCGCAACGGCGGTCATGGCCGTATCGAACTTCGATCCTTCGTAGTAGGCCATAATCGCGCCGATACAGATACTCGTCACGAAGGTGATGGCCATCGCGATGGACATGTAAAAGATCGTCCACGGAATCGCTTCGGCGAGGATCTGATTGACCGTGTCGTTCTGTGAGAGCGAGTAGCCCAGATCGCCCTGTAATAACGCCGACATGTACTCGACGTACTGGACGTGCATCGGGGCCTCGGGGTTGATGTTTATCTGTAACTCGACGAGTCGCCGAGCAGCGTCCGGATTGTTCGGATTGTCCGCCAACATCTGGGCGTACATCGCCTCGAACGGATTTCCGGGCATGAGCCGGACCAGTACAAACGTCAGATGGAAGACCACGAGTACGGTCAACACGCTTTGGCCGACTCGCTTGATAAGCCAATTGGTCATCGATTAATACTGATGAACTGCGTCCCTGCCCTAATAAAATTACTGTTCCAACCTGTAGTCGAACTGGATAGTCGCGGATCGAACCGCCGCCCATCGAATGCAGCATGTGACCAACTCACGATGAATATTCTTACATAGCGAAAGAGATTCTGTATAATTGGAGTAGCGTTTCCACTCAGGATAAACATGCCCATCCCCGAAGAACTGCGTTTTCGCCAGGCGGCTTACGGATCAAATTACACCCGTATGGCTGTAATACGCTGGAGGAAGCTCTGGTACCAAGGTGGTCTCGAGGACTCAAATGGCGATTCCCACCGGAAAACATAATTCTGTATTAGAGAACTTAGTTCTCCCATAACATATTCTCGTTTTAATTGGCTTATACAGAATCACGTAACAACCCGGGCGGTCGTCGTGTCCGACCTCGCTCACTGTCAGAAATACTAAGACGGTCGGATACCTCGGTCCGACTGTGACGCCAGAACTGTCATCTCCCAACTATCTGGATGCATCGGAACCCGTCTCGGCTCGAGTCGAGGACCTCCTCGAGCGGATGACGCTCGAAGAGAAAGCCGCACAGCTCGGCTCGGTCAACGCGGACCGACTGCTCGAGGACGGCGAGATCGACGACGACGCCGTCGAGGAATGGCTCGGCGAGGGAATCGGCCACTTCACCAGACTGGGCGGCGAAGGCGGGCTCTCGCCGTCCGAGGCCGCACGGGTCACGGACGAACTCCAGTCGTACCTGCGCGAGGAGACGCGACTCGGCGTTCCAGCGATTCCACACGAGGAGTGTCTCAGCGGCTACATGGGGCCCGAAGCGACGACGTTTCCGCAGATGCTCGGGATGGCGAGTGCGTGGAATCCAGACCTGCTGGAGACGGTTACCGGGACGATCCGGGGAGAACTCGAGGGGATCGGCACGGTACACGCACTCTCGCCGGTACTCGACGTGGCTCGCGACCTTCGGTGGGGTCGCGTCGAAGAGACGTTCGGTGAGGACCCGTATATGGTCGCGAGAATGGCGTGTGCGTACGTCTCGGGGCTTCAGGGCGACGGTCGGGACGACGGAATCACGGCGACGCTGAAACACTTCGTCGGCCACGGCGCGACCGACGGCGGGAAGAACCGCTCGTCGCTGAACGTCGGGCCGCGGGAGCTTCGTGAAGTCCACCTCTTCCCGTACGAGGCGACGATCAGCGAGGCGAACGCCGAATCGGTGATGAACGCCTATCACGACATAGACGGCGTTCCGTGTGCGAGCTCGGAGTGGTTGCTCACCGACGTCCTCAGGGGCGAGTTCGGCTTCGACGGCACTGTCGTCTCCGACTACTACAGCGTCCGTCACCTGGTGACCGAACACAACACTGCGAACACCAAACTCGAGGCGGCCGTTCAGGCGCTCGAGGCGGGTATCGACGTCGAGTTGCCGTACACGGAGTACTACGGCGAACACCTGGTCGAGGCCGTCGAATCCGGCGAACTCGCCGAGGAGACACTCGACGAGTCCGTCCGACGCGTCCTCCGCGAGAAGTTCCGCAAGGGCGTCTTCGACGAGTGGTCCGTCGACGAAGACGCCGCTGCCGACGCCTTCCACACCGAGGGTGCGCGTTCGGTCGCACGGGACGCTGCCCGCGAGTCGATGACTCTGCTGAAAAACGACGACGACCTCCTGCCACTCGAGGCCGACTCCGTCGCCGTAATCGGCCCGAAAGCCGACGATCGAAAGGAACTGATGGGCGACTACGCCTACGCCGCCCACTACCCCGAAGAGGAGTACGAGTCGGACGCGATTACACCGCTCGCAGCGCTCGAATCCCGCGACGGCGTCTCGGTCAACTACGAGCAGGGATGTACGATCTCCGGCCCCTCGACCGACGGGCTCGATGCGGCGGCCGACGCCGCTGTGGAGTCCGACGTGGCGCTCGCGTTCGTCGGTGCCCGTTCTGCAGTCGACTTCTCCGACGTCGACGCCGACAAGGCGGAGAGACCGAGCGTCCCAACGAGCGGCGAGGGGTGTGACGTCACCGATCTCGGCCTGCCTGGCGTCCAGTCGGAACTCGTCGACCGACTGCTCGAGACCGACACCCCGGTCGTCGTCGTTCTCGTCAGCGGCAAGCCACACGCGATTCCGGAGATCGCCGAACAAGCGCCGGCGATCCTCGCCGCGTGGCTACCCGGCGACGAGGGCGGCTCCGCCATTGCCGACGTCCTCTTCGGCGAGTACAACCCCGGTGGGAAACTGCCCGTCTCCCTCCCGAAATCGGTCGGCCAGCTTCCGGTCTACTACAATCGCAAGGAAAACACCGCGAACAAGACCTACGTCTACACAGACAGCGACCCCGTCTATCCCTTCGGCCACGGGTTGAGTTACACCGAGTTCGAGTACGATGACCTCTCGCTCTCCGCGGAGAGTGTCACGCCGCTCGGAACCGTCACCGCGAGCGTCACCGTCACCAACGTCGGCGAGCGAGCGGGCGACGAGGTCGTCCAGCTCTACACCCGCGCGACGAACCCGAGTCAGGCCCGCCCCGTCACGGAGCTTCGGGGATTCGAGCGCGTCTCGCTCGAGCCCGGCGAGTCCAAACGCGTCAGCTTCGAGCTGTCGGCGACCCAGCTCGCCTACCACGACCTCGAGATGACCCTCACCGTCGAGGAAGGCCCCTACGAGGTCCAGATCGGTCGGTCGTCGACTGACGTCGTCGCAACGGCGGAACTCGAGGTGACGGGAACCAAACGCGTTCCGAAGACCGCCCGGACGTACTTCACCGAGACGGACGTCGAGCCCGAAGCGGAGTAATCGAGGCGGCTCGTCGACTTTCGATCAGATACTCGCCGGTATCCGGTCAGAAGCCGTACAGTTCCTTCGGCCGATCGTACGCGAGGTGGGAAACGACGTCGTGAGCGACGTCCATCGGCATCTGACCGCGCTCGACCTGTCGACCGACGACGTTCGCAAGCGAGCGTCGGAACATCTCGAAGCGCGAGCCGTACGACAGTAGCTTTCGCGAGTCGCTGACCATCCCGGCGTGTTCGTAGAGGAGTTCGACGGTTCCCGCGTACTCGAGTTGGCGTTCCATCCCGAACGGGCTGTCGTTGAACCACCAGGCGGGACCGATGGAGACGTTCGGAAACACCCGCGCCATCGTCGCCATCGTCGGGTAGTGGGTCGGATCGAGCGCGTAGAGGATGACCTCGGTCTCGCCGTCGAGCCGGTTGAGCAGGTACCCGAGCGAATCCGTGAGTTCGACCTCGCCCGTCGACACGTCGCCGCCCGCCGCTGGCCCTATCCGCTCGTACAGCGTCGAACGGTAGTTTCGAACCGGGCCGATATGAAGCTGGGTGACCCACCCTTTCTCGGCGTTTAGCTCGCCGACGTACTCGAGGAGAAACGCCTGGAAGTCCTCGATGTCGCGGTCAGTGACCGATCCGCCCGCGAGCGCTCTCTCGTAGACCGCACGGGCTCGTGATTCGTCGACCGGGCGGGAAACCGGTTGGCGGACGCTTACGTCGCTCGCTCGACAGCCCCGTTTCGCGAAGTAGTCGTGACTCGCCGACAGCGCCTCGAGAAAGCCGGCGAATCCGTCGGTTTCGATCCCGGTCGCATCCTCGAGGTCCGCGACGAAATCGCCGAACGCCGCGCAGTCGACTGTCAGCGCGCGGTCAGCCCGCCACGTCGGGACGACGTCGACGCCGGAGACCTCGTCGACGGCGCGCTCGTGGTACTCGAGGGAGGACGTGGGGTCGTCGGTGCTGGCGACGACCTCGACGCCCATCTCGCGAAGCAGGGGTTGTGGTCGCATCTCCGGATCCGACAGCTGTGCGCTCGTCTCGACCCATATCTCGTCGGCCGTCTCCGCCGAGATCGGCGTCTCGATCCCGAACCGCCGTTTCAGATCGAGGTGGACCCACTCGTAGGTCGGGTTGCCGGCGAACGTCGGGAACGCCTCGGCGAGTGCGTTCCACTTCTCCCGGTTCGACGCGTCGCCGGTGATCAACTCCTCGTCGATTCCGCGATTGCGCATCAGCGCCCAGACGTAGTGATCCGTCGACGCCTCGGCCTCCCAGATGTCACTCCACCCGTCGTTTTCGACGATCTCGGCGACGTCCGCGTGGGTGTGTGGATCGACGATCGGCCGATCCGCGATCGCCTCGTACAGCGTCCGTGCGGCGTCCGTCTCGAGCAGGTAGCCGTCGTCGAGAAATCCCATATACAGGTGTCTTCAGCGAGACGAGCATAAAACTACGGATACACCCGGGGGTGGACGCCACGAGTCGTTCGTCCTCGAGGCGGTCGCGAATCTCGGCCTCGAGACAGTCGCGGATCTCGACCACGCCTCGAGATCGATACGGGCCGCGTCGACCCGTTCTCCGGGGCCGTCTGGGGGTGTCGAAACGATCAACTATTTAGTTTGGTTTTCCTATATACGAACCGATGACCGAATCCGATTCGACCGACCTGACGTTCGGGTGTCAGGTGGTCACGTACGGCGACGTCGAGCGGACGATCGAACAGGCCGTCCAGGCGGAGACCGCCGGCTTCGATCTGCTCACCGTTCCCGACCACCTGTTTCACCCGACGGGATCCGAGGAGTTTCTCGTCGATCCACCCTGGGAGGGGTTTACCGTCCTGGGGGCGATCGCACAGCGAACCGAGAACGCGACGTTGATGCCCGGTGTCACCGACTCGGTTCGACGCCACCCTACCGAACTGGCCCACGCGATCGCGACGCTCGACCGAATGAGCGGCGGCCGTGCAGGACTGGGCATCGGCGCGGGCGAGGCGTTCAACTTCGTCCCGATCGAGGACATCGACTGGGACGATCCGTTCACCCGGTTCGTCGAGGCCGTCAAGATCGTCGACGGCCTCTGGACATCCGAGGCGGAGTCGCCGTTTTCCTTCGACGGCGATCACTTCAGTCTCGAGAACGCCCACATGG
Organism: Natrialba swarupiae; assembly: GCF_008245225.1. GTDB lineage: Archaea > Halobacteriota > Halobacteria > Halobacteriales > Natrialbaceae > Natrarchaeobius > Natrarchaeobius swarupiae. The sequence continues at coordinate 254,959 of NZ_VTAW01000003.1, read as the reverse complement.
GACTGAAGCCGGCTCAAAAACCCCGCCCGCCGCTGTGGGTCGGCGGCTACGGTCGAAGCATGCGCGGGTTCGCCGGTGCGTTCGCCGACGGCTGGATCCCGTGGATCTACTCGCCGGATCAGTACGAGGCGGACCTCGAGCGGGTCCTCTCCGTCGCCGAGGATCGTGGTCGGGATCCGGACTCGCTCGATCGTGCGGTGATGGTTCCGACGACCGTCACCGAGGACGCGGACGAAGCCCGCGAACTCGCAATCGAACGCAATCGGACGAGTCTGGCCCTTCGCCCGCCGTTGCTCGCCGAGATGGGCTACGGGGAGATCGCCGAGGAGACGCCGATCATGTGGGAGATGGCATTCGACGACAAACAGGAACGACAGTTGCTCTCGGCGGCCGAACGCATTCCCGACGAGGCCGTCGACGAGGTATGCGTCTCCGGCGACCCCGAGCGGGCGATCGAACGGATCGAGGCGTTCACTGACGCCGGCGTCGACACCCTGATCCTCATCCCCGTCGGCGACTTCGAGGAAACCATCTCACACTACGAAGAAACCATTATTCCGCACTTTCAGGGGGAATAAACCGATCGGCCCGGCGAAGTCGGTTCACGATTCCCACACACTCGAGCACGAACGACCAGCCGCCGTCGAACCGGTTCAGAGACACCGGTCTGCAACCACCCGTCACTCGCCGCGCGTCTCGGCGCGACGGGCACGGAGCATTCCACGGAGGTAGCCGACGGTGTACGCCCGACCGCGGTGTTCCCAGTCGGTGTCGTCCTCGAGGTGAGGCGTGTGATCGGGGATCATCATGCCGTCGAAGCCGACCGAATCGAGTGTGGAGAGCAGTTCGTACTCGTCGTAGTTGCCCTCGTCGACGAACGTCTCGTGAAACGCCGGCACTGTCCCCTCGACGTCCCGGAAGTGGACGTAGCCGATCTCGTCGCGCTCGCCGAAGTACCGGATCACCTCGGGGAGGTCCTCGCCCATCTGGGACCAACAGCCCAGACAGAGGTCGAGTTTGTGATTGTCACTCGGGACGAGATCCATCGCCCGCTTGAAGTTCTCGAAGTTTCGAAACAGCTGTGGGACGCCACCGAGCCGCTCCATCGGCGGATCGCTGGGGTGAAGACAGAGGTCGACACCGGCCTCCTCGGCGACCGGGAGCACCGCCTCGAGGAAGTACTCGTAGTTCTCCCAGAGTTCCGCCTCGGTGTACTCGCGGTCGTGGGTGAGCGTCGAGTCGAGTTCGCCGGCGTCGAACGCGGAGACGAAGGCACCACCGCGAACCGACGTCGATCCGGTTCGCCAGACGCCGGCCGGTGCCCAGTGGTAACCGAAGATGGGAATCCCCGCCTCGCCGATGTTCCGGATCGTCCGTTTCAGTTTCTCGAGTTGTTCGTCGCGTTCTGGCCCGCCGAGCATGACGTCCTCGTAAAACGAGATGGGGACGTTCTCGATAGCGTTGAGCCGGATTCCGGCGTCCTCGACGCGTTCGCGTAACGCGATCAGGTTCTCCACCGACCACTCGTCGTCGCCCTCGAGGGGCATCCGCTCGTCGTCGGGCATGTGCTCGTAGTCGGGATCGTACTGGTACATGTTCAGCAGGATATCGTCGACCCCGAGCTGTTTGACGTATCGCAGCCGTTTCTCGGTCGGATCCATGAACTGTCCGAGGCCGACCCGCATCGGTAACTCCTCGAATCGACTCACCGATCCCTCCACGTCACTGTCCGAACTCATCGACCGTAGATACCGAGTCGGCCGGGTTAAGTGATGTGGTCGCCCGTACGTCGGTGTTCGACTCCCGAGGTACTCCGGCCGATCAGGACTCGAGATTCCCTTTCGAGTCCCAGATCGCCGTCACCAGATCGACGAACACGGACGTTCTGATCGGATTGCCGTCCTCGTCGGTCGCCTCGAGCGGGCTGTCCCTGACGCTGGCGACGAACTCCTCGGTGTAGGCCCACTCCAGGAGCGATTCGCGGACGTCGAACGTGACCGTGTCGTCCTCGTCGGTGTCGAGCCAGGCGACGGCGCTCTGTCGCGGTTCGTACTCGATCGTGTACGTCTCGCCGCCGAACAGGTCGACGATCGTCTCCATCGAGCCGACCTCGAGTCGCTCCTGCTCGCCGACGAGAACGAGGGTCCCGTCGTCCACGTCGGCCCCGTACCGGATCGGTTCTGTCATCGGACGAGAATTACGTGGTCCAGACGGATATAGTTGGCTTCACGAACGGTCCGCCCCAGGCATTCGCCCGCCCGCGGATCACCGTCGCCGTTCTCGCTCCTCGAACGGGTCTCTCGAGGGGTCCCCCTCCGCAACGTCCAGATCCCGGATTCGGCGTTTGTACTCCCAGTAGCCGCCACCTCCCAACAGCGCACCGAGGACGAGTCCCATGATCGGCTCCCCGCGAACGGCAAAGAACCAGAAGCCGAGGATTCCGAGCAGGACGGATGCCCACATCGCCCGGCGGGCAAACCGGCGTTGTCGTTCCGTCGAGGTCATGCAGCTACGTTGTGCAAGCTGGCATACAACCCTTGCGGCGCGGCCCCCTTGCCAACGGGAGATGGCACCTGGTTCCCCTGTGGCCGCGGGTCGTTCGGAGGTCGCCGTGGCCGTGGGATTTATTTGCTGGCGCTCGTCTAATCGGACGATGTCGAACGAGCTAACGCTACGAGACGTTGCCGACGAACGAGGGGTCTCTCTGGGTGCGGCGATCGACCCCGATACGCTTCGTCGCGACCCGAGCTACTGGAAGACCGCCTCGAGCGAGTTCAACGTCCTCACGCCCGAGAACGCGCTGAAAATGGGGCCGCTTCGCCCGTCACGATACGCGTACGACTTCCGGGACGCCGACGCGGTCGTCGAGTTCGGAGAGAACCACGACGCAACCGTCCGCGGACACACCCTCGTCTGGCACAACCAGAAACCCGACTGGTTCCAGGCCTGGGAGTACACCCCCGACCAGCTTCGAGCGTTCCTGCGCGATCACATTCACACCGTCGTCGGGCGCTATCACGGACGGATCGACGCCTGGGACGTCGTCAACGAGGCCGTCGCGGACGACGGCTCGATGCGCAAAACGGTGTGGTACGACGCGCTCGGCGAGGAGTACCTCGCGGACGCGTTCCGGTGGGCCCGTGAGGTCGACCCGAACGTCGACCTCTACTACAACGATTACGGCGCAGACGAGGTAAACGAGAAGTCGGACGCGATCTACGACCTCCTCGAGCGACTCCTCGAACGCGACGTGCCGGTAGACGGCGTCGGGCTCCAGTTACACGCGTTAGGCGACTGGCCCGACCCCGATTCGATCGCCGAAAACGTTCGGCGATTCAACGATCTCGGTCTCGAGGTTCAGATCACCGAGATGGATGTCGCCTTTCACCAGGGCGAGGAGCCGGAAGATCCCCTCGAGGCCCAGGCGGAGTACTACAGCGAGGTCGTCGAGGCCTGTCTCGAGGCGGGCTGTGAGACGATCGTCACGTGGGGCGTCGGCGACGGAACCAGCTGGCTTCGGGGTTTCAAGGACTTCGGCGAGCGATACACCGGTGATCCGCTCCTGTTCGACGACCGCTACGAGCCGAAGCCGGCGTATCACGCCGTCAAAGACGCTCTGCAGGATTAGTAACGCAAGTGCTGTGGGGCGACCGCGCTATTCGTTTTCGTCCGCCTCGAGTTCGAGGTCGACGGTGTCGCCGCCGTCGGAGAGCGTCGCGTCGGCCGTCGCCGTGGCCTCCCCGAGCGCCGCGGTGATCTCGTACATCCCTTTGAACCCGCGAGTCTCGTAGACGCCGTCGTCGGTTTCGCCACGCTCGTCGGTCCACCACTGCTCGAAGACGAGTTCGGTGTAGGCGTCGTAAGCGGGTTTGGGCTCCCAGTCGTCGTCGAACAGCGGTGCCTCGTCGTGCCAATGCCTGCCGTCCCAAAAGCCCCACATCAGAAAGTCCGTCGTCGCCGGATGGCTGAAGACGGTCTTCAGGAACGTATAGAGGTACTCGCCTTTCTCCTCGTCGTCCCAGGTGGCTCCGTCGGTGTCGTACTCCGTAATGCGAAGGTCGGCACCGTAGTCGGCGTACGAATCCAATCCCGCCATGATTTCGTCGGGCTCGAGCGTCTCCCCGCCGCTGAAGTGACACTGCATCCCGATACCGTCGATCTCGACGCCCTCCTCGAGGAGGAACTCGATTTGATCGCGATAGCGGCTCCTCGTGGCGTTGTGCGGGCCGGCGAGGACGTTGTAGTCGTTGACGTCGACGCCGACGCCGGTGTCGGCAGCCTCGTGGTACCACTCCGCCAGAACCGGCGCCTCGACCGGGTCGACGTCGTTGCCGTCGATCGTGGTGGCGAGTTCGGGTTCGTGAATCGCCTCGTTGACCACGTCCCACTCCGCCATCTCGTCGCCGTAGTGTTCGACGATCGTCTCGAGGTGGTCGAACGTCCGCTCGCGGACGTGTTCGGGATCCTCGTCGGGATCGGTCACACCGCCTTCTTCCCACTCGATTCCCATCGCCTCGACGACGTCCGGCGGGACCGCCCAGCCGTCGACGTTCGCCCACAGGCAGGCGTGTCCGCGCATCCGCAACCCCTGTTCTAAGAGCCACTCCGTCGCCCCGTCCGCGAGTTCTCGTTCGTCCTCCCAGAAGCGCCACTTGTGGCCGTTCTCGAGGACGGCCTTGTTGAACAACTCCGGGATATACTCGCGGTACTCGTCGCCCTCCTCGGTCTCCTCGAGAAGCGTCGTCGCGTTCACCGCGGTGCCGAAACCGAACTCGTGTTCGCGCATCTCGACTGCGACTTCCGCGCCGTCGACCGGGTCGCCGTCGCCGTCGACCACCCGCACCTCGAGTTGCGCGGTCCGGTGGTCTCGGATCCGTTCGTCGGCCGCGGGTTCCCAGTTCGCACCGTCTACGGACTCACTCGCGTCGTCGTCGCCCGCGTCGGTCTCGTCGCCGGAACTGTCGTTTTCCCCGCCCTCTCCCTCGAGGCCGGCACAGCCGGCGACGGCACCCATGGCACCGATCGAGTACAACAGCGGTCGTCGACGAACACGTCTCGAGCGCTCCGGGCGGTCACCGCTCCCGGGATCATCCTCCGACATGCGAACACGTCTCGAGCGAATCGGCTTAACGTTTTTCGGCGATTCGACGACCGGGAACGCTTTTACCCCTGCTCACACACGTCCCCGTACGAATGGTCGAGACGACATACGACGACTGTTGGCTCCGGTACGACCGGGTCGAGGAGACGTTGCGTGCGGCCTACCGGGAACGGCTCTCCCACGCCTACGTCTCCGAGGGCGCGCCCGAACTCGGCGCCGTTCGGGCCGAACTTCGCCGAGGGCTCGAGGGGATGCTCGGTCGCGAACCCCACCTCTGGCAACACCCCCCGCGGTCGGTCGACTCGTTTCTGGTGATCGGCCACCCCGAGGAGATGCGACCGATCAGCGAGACGATCGACCCCGAGGAGGCGTGGGATCTCGCCGACGGCGGCTTCCTGCTCCGGACCGTCGAGTGGGAAGGCCAGGAGTGTACGGTGCTTACGGCCTCGAGCGACCGCGGGCTGGTGTACGGGACCTTCCATCTACTCCGGCTCGTCGCGACGGGCGAACCGATCGACGACCTCGACGTGTGCGAAGAGCCCGCGAACGCGAATCGTATCGTGAACCACTGGGACAACCCGTTCCGTCGATCGGTCGAGCGCGGCTACGCGGGTCAGTCGATCTTCGACTGGGAGCGTCTACCCGACCTGCGGGAGCGCTATTTCGACTACGCCCGCCTGCTCGCCTCCGTCGGCATCGACGGCATCGTCCCGAACAACGTCAACACCGGCATCCCCCCGCGCTCGACCGCCAACGACGCCGTCGCCGAACGCGCCGGCTGGCAACTTCTGAAACGGGAGAACCTCGAGAAACTCGAGGCGCTCGCATCGGTCTTTCGCCGGTACGGCATTCGAACGTACCTCTCGATCAACTACGCCGCGCCGATCCGGCTGGGCGGCCTCGACACCGCCGACCCACACGACCCCGAGGTCCAGCAGTGGTGGCAGGACAAGGTCGACGAGATCTACGAGATCGTCCCCGACTTCGGCGGCTTTCTCGTCAAGGCCGACTCCGAGGGCCAGCCCGGCCCCTACGACTACGATCGCTCTCACGCCGAAGGCGCGAACGTCCTCGGCGAAGCCTTCGAGGGCCACGACGGCCGCGTCTGGTGGCGTGCGTTCGTCTACTCCGAGCACGACGATCGCGCCGTCCAGGCCTACGAAGCGTTCGCCCATCTCGACGGCGAGTTCCACGAGAAGGTCACCGTCCAGATCAAAAACGGCCCCATCGACTTTCAGCAGCGCGAGCCCGTCTCGACGCTGTTCGGCGCGATGCCCGAAACCGACCTCGGCTGTGAACTCCAGATCACCGGCGAGTACACCGGCCAGGGCGTCCACCCCACCTCCCACGTCCCGATGTGGAAAGAAGTACTGGGGTTCGACACCCACGCCGACGGTGAGGGGACGCCCGTCAAGGACGTACTGACCGAACGCGATGGCCAGGGGATCGCCGGCGTCGGCATCGTCGGCGAAGATCCCAACTGGACCGGCAACTACCTCCTCCAGTCGAACCTCTATGGCTTCGGCCGACTCTGCTGGAACCCCGACCTCAGTACTGAAGAAATCACCGACGAGTGGGTCCGCCAGACGTTCGGCCACGACGAGGCCGTCGTCGACGCGGTCAGCGAAATCCTGCTCGACTCCTGGCAGGCCTGTATCGACTACCACACCGGCGGCATCGGCCTGATGCACATGATGTACAACGGCGAGAAAACCCTCGAGAACCACTACGACCCCGCCCCCTGGGAGTGGCCGGAGTACCACGGAGCGACCGCCGACGGGATCGGCGTCGACCGAACCACCGACGGAAGCGGCTACGCCGCCCAGTATCGCGAGCCGTTGACCGACTTCTACGACGACCCCGAGACCTGTCCCGAGGAGTTGCTGCTGTTTTTCCATCATCTCCCCTGGGAGTACGAACTCGAGGACGGAACGACGGTGATCCAGCGACTCTACGACGACCTGTACGCGGGCGCCGCGGCCGTCGACGAGCTTCGCGAGCGCTGGCTCGCACTCGAGGGGCAGGTCGACGAGCGGCGTCACCGTCACGTCGCCGAACGCTTCGACGAACACGCGCTCCAGGCGAAACGCTGGCGGGATACGCTCTGTGAGTACTTCTACGAGAAATCGGAGATTCCCGACGAACACGGTCGGGTTCCGGCGGGGTAACGGGAAGTCCTTCTGGCGGACGTCTCGTCTCCGCGCCACCGGCGGCGATCGGGGCGGATCGGTGGAGTCGAAATCGGTGGTCGTCTCATACGGATTGCTGTCCCCGTATACGGCCGGAGACGGAGAACGGGTCCCGGGTGTGGCGGTGCTGACGTACAGCGATCCGTCTCAATCCAGTTCAGAGCGATCGATTCGCCACTGACGAAGCGCTTCGGTCGTAAACGAAATCGAGTACAGCGCGGCGTATCCGAGGGCACAAATAATCAGCGCGACGACCGCGTACAGCCCCAGAAAGCCCGCGACGAAGTCGGTGTAGCGTGGCCCGGCGACCCCGGTCAGGTCGACGATCACCCCGAGGACGAACAAGAGACCGGCGACGGGAACGAGCGTGAACAGGTACGGATGCTCGAGTCGGTCCATGTACGTATCGATCATATGCTGTCTGTGGATCGCTCGGCATATCAATCATGCGGTCTCCTCCCAAACGGCGATCGACGGTGGGCGCGTCGCCCGTACGTTTATCCGTACCGGAACGCTACCCACGCGTACCGATGCCGAACCGTCCGTCGTCTCGGCCGTCAAGTTTCAGTCACCAGATCTGGATCGGGCTGTTTACCATGTCGGTCGTCCTCCTGTTGTTGCTCGGCTGGTCGTTTCTTCACCTCGAGCAGGGGACGCCGTCGTACGTGATCGGCCAGGTGAGCCTGATCGTGCTCTCGATTACGCTGATCGGAACGCTTCTCGCGATGTTCTCCGGGTGGCAACCGTTCTGACGGACCGGCGTCCTCGCCGGGAGAACGGTGTGGCACTCGAGTTCAGAAGAGCGGCCGTGTGCTGACCGATCAGGAAGAGGCTTCGTCGGCGTTCGGCGGTTCTTCGGGGGATGTCCCCCCGTAGGTCTCTTCGTCCGTGACCTCCTCGCTGTGCCAGTACTCGTGGTCGTCGACCTCGCGGAAACACTTCGTGCGGTGGTACTCCTCGCCGTCGCTCTCGTAGAGGTCGGGCGACTGGGCCCGGCAGGCCTCTCGTGCCTCCGGACAGCGGGTGTGGAACCGACAGCCAGACGGCGGGTTGGTCGCATCGGGAATGTCGATCTTTCGCACCGGCGGCGACTCGCGCATCGCCTGGGCAGCCTGCTCGGGGTCGAGTTTCGGCGTCGCCCACTGTAACACCTTGGTGTAGGGATGTTGTGGGTCGTTGATGATCTCGTCTGCCGTGCCGATCTCGACGACCTCGCCGAGGTACATGACGGCGATCTTCCCGCCAGATTTTCCGGCCAGGTAGCGGGCGTTCGCGAGGTCGTGGCTGATGAACACGAAGGAGGTGTCGAACAGCTCCTGCATCTCGAGGAAGAGATCCATCACGCCGATTCGAAGCGAGACGTCGAGGGCACTGACCGCCTCGTCGGCGAGGATGACCTCGGGTTCGACGAGCAACGCGCGGATGAGCGCGACCCGCTGTTGTTCGCCCCCGGAGAGCTGGTGGACGTACCGCTGGGAGTAATCCTCCGGCGGGCTGATCCCCGTCCGCTTTAGCATCTTGAGGATGCGTGCTCGGCGCTGGGCGTAATCGAGGTGGGGATGCCACCGTTTCAGCGGCACTGCCAGGTTCTCGAGGACCGTCCGGTAGGGGTTGAGCGCGGAGCCGGGGTCCTGATGGATGATCTGGAGGGATCGGCGGATCTCCTCGAACGTGATGTCGTCGTCCTCTCCCTCGCGTACCTCCCAGATGTCGTGGCCGCGATATTCTACCGAGCCACCTGTCGGGCGGGTGAGGCCGACCATCGTCTTCCCGAGCGTGGTCTTCCCGCAGCCGCTCTCGCCGACCAGTGCGAGCACGTCGTTCTCGCCGAGGTCGAGGTCGACGTCGTCGACGGCCCGGACGGGCGGATCTTCGGTCAACCCGAGACGGTCGCCGAGCCACGACGGTGCCATCGAACTCGTCATCGAGTTGTCCTCGAAGTGCACCTCGAGGTCGCGAATCGAGATCACCGGCTCGTCACGGGACGTCATCGATCGTCACCTCCGAACGCGAGCGGGACCGCTTCGTCCGCCCGCTCCCAGTAGTGACAGCGGACTTCGTGGCTGGCACTGACCTCGCTGAACTCGGGGTCGTCCACCGTACAGCGATCGTCGCCGAGCGGACAGCGAGGGTGATACGAACACCCCCTCGGGTGGCTGACCGGGTCGGGACTCTCGCCCTCGATCGGCCGCATCTCCTCGAGTGAGATCTCGAGATTCGGGGTCGACTTCAACAGTGCACGCGTGTATGGGTGTGATGCGTCGCCGAGGATCTCGTTCGCTTCCCCGACTTCGACGAACTCGAAGGCGTAGAGAACCGCGAGGCGGTCGGCGAATCCGGAGACGATCGGCAGGTCGTGGCTGATGAACACGAGCGTGAGGTCGTACTTGTCCCGGATGTCGTACAGCAGGTTGAGGATCGACCGTTGCATCAACAGATCGAGCGCCGCGGTCGGCTCGTCCATCACGAGCACCTCCGGCTCGAGAATCAGGCTCAACGCGATCAGCGCGCGCTGTTTCTGTCCGCCGCTCAGTTCGTGGGGAAACGACGAGAGCATCCGCTCGGGGTCGAGGTGGAGATCGGAGAACAGCTGTTTGGCACGCTCGAGCCCCTCCACTTTGTCCCAGTTGTGTGCGTCGAGGGTCTCCTCGAAGTGTTCCCCGATCGTCATCGTCGGGTTGAACGCGCTCATTGCACCCTGGAACACCATCGAGATGTGCTCCCAGCGGACCTCGCGAAGCTCCCACGGCTCGAGGTCGAGGACGTTGATCGGGTCGCCCTCTTTGGGGTAGTACGTGATTTCGCCGGTCAGAATACCGGGATCGACGACGGCGTCGAGGAGAGCGTCGGCGAACATCGACTTTCCGCTGCCGCTCTCGCCGACGACGCCGAGCGTCTCGCCGCGCTCGATGTCGATCGTGACGTCGTTCAGGACCTTCGAGACGCCCTTATCCATTTCGAACCGGACGCTGGCGTTTCGGACCGTAAGGATCGGATCGTTCGCGGATCGGCTGGTCGACTCGCGTGTATTTACGACGTTATTTGCCATCTTCGTTCACCATCCCCCCAACTCGTTCGGTCCGCCGGAGCCGTTGGCGTTCGGATTCCACGCACCAAAGCCACATGACATTGCATATCACGTTTGCGCTTGCATCATATATATCATTCCATCGGTCGACCGTCGCGTTTGCCGGCTCGACTGGAGGCCGGCGTGTTCCCGACGACAGACTGTCAAAGCAAGACGTACCGGGACGATTTATTATACCTCGTTCGAAACGAATCGACATGGAATCGGATGACCTCCGAAACTACCTGGAATCGTTTACGCGCAGCGACTGGCAGGAATCGCCGACGGACGCCGGACCCGTCCGGTTCGCCCTGATCGGGCTCGGCTGGTGGACCGTCGACGAGGCGATGCCGGCGATCGAGGACTCGACGTTCTGTGAGACGACGGCTGTCGTCAGCGGCTCGAGCGGGAAGGCGGAGTCGGTCGCCGACGAGCACGAATCGGTCGAGGCCGGGCTCACCTACGAGGAGTTTCACGACGGCGTCGCGAGCGATACCTACGACGCCGTCTACGTCTGTACGCCCAACGCTCGCCACCTCGAGTTCGTCGAGACGGCGACGTCCCAGGGGAAGGCGATCCTCTGTGAGAAACCGATGGAGGCCACCCTCGAGCGGGCCGAAGCGGTCGCCGACGCCTGCGAGGACGCCGACGCACCGGCGATGATCGCCTATCGAATGCACACCGAACCGGCCGTCAGACGTGCGCGGGAGCTGGTCCGATCGGGTGCGATCGGCGACCCAGTTTCCGTCCACGGCACGATGTCCCAGTCGATCGTCGACTGGGGGCCGGACCAGTGGCGACTCGACAGCGACCTCGTCGGCTACGGTGCGAGCGTCTCCGATCTCGGAATTTATCCGATCAACACGAGCCGATTCGTTCTCGACCGCGATCCGGTCGCCGTCCAGTCGACGATGGACTCGACCCACGAGTACTTCGAGGACGTGCCGGACGAAGTCGCCGCGTTCACCGTCTCCTACGAAGGCGGTATTTACGCGGCGTGTACGGCCAGCCAACACTCCCAACTCGAGAGTTTCCTGCGGATCGTCGGAACCGAGGGGTCGATCACGATCGAGCCCGCCTTTCACATGGAGAGCAGCCTCAGCGTCAGTGTCGGGGAGGCGACGGTCGACATCGAGACCCCGCAGGTCAACCAGATGGAAGAGGAGTTCGACTACTTTGCCGATTGCGTCCTCTCCGGGCGAGAGCCGTACGCGGATCCACAACACGGTCTCGTCGATATGCGAACGCTCGAGGCGATCTACGACGCAGCCGAACGGGGCCGGACGGTTTCCGTCGATGCTGACCGCTGAGATCCCATCATCGGTGAGTACACCCGATTGGTTCCCGATCGGTATCTGATACGGATTGTTGTCCCTGTGTACCGCCGCGCCTGGAGAACGGGTCCCGAGCGCGGCGGTACCGACGGACAGTAAACTGTACGAGATGGGGACGACGGCCGGGAGCCGCTCGGTCACGAATGTACCGACGACCGGACTCTCGAGACGGGCGACACCATGAGGGGTGGTACCTCGAAACATTTATAATGGACTATTGTACATATTTAGCCGATGCCAGCAAGGAGATACCGCCATGACTACCTGTCGCGACGACGGGTACTGGCGCTGACCGGTGTGGCAGGTGCAACGGCACTCGCAGGTTGTTCCGGAGACGAAAACGGAGACGCAGACGATCTGCTCGGTGGGGACCACGACGAAGTCGAGGTCGACTACCCGGAGAACTACGACGACGAGATGAATCAGGTGGTTCCCTCCGGAGCCGTCAACCCGTTCGACGACGAGCACATCTTCAACCCGTACCACCACGCGTGGAACCCGGGAGACGCACAGGAAACCTTGTTCGAGTATCTCACGATCTTCCACACGGGAGAAGGTGAGTTTATCCCCCGCGTCGCGGAGAACTGGGAAATCGACGACGACCTCCACACGCGAGTCGAAATCAGCGACGAGTACGGCTGGTCCGACGGCACCCCGGTAACGGCTGCCGACTTCGTAACGGCGCTCAGACTGGAGGGATATATGCAGATGGGGATCCAAGAGTACGTCGATCCCGACACCGGCATTCGAACCGACGGCGACTACGCGTTCGAAATCGAGCCCCGTGACGAGTACACCGACCTCGAGGAAGAGCTGTGGCTCAACCAGTGGATCGAGGCACTGCTCGACGTTTCCGAGGCACAGTACGGCCGGTTCATCGAGGAGTTCGAGGATGCGGACTCGGAGGAAGAACGCGAAGCAATACAGGAGGACGTCATCGGGTTCGAACCCAGCTGGAACGAGGCCCTGTTCTCCGGACCGTTCGCCTTCGTCGAGGCGAACGAAGAGTTCGCGGATCAGATTCCGAATCCGCACCATCCGATCGCTCAGGACTGGAACTTTTACCTTCGCCACGGGGAGTACGAAGGCGAAGAGGGTCTCCACGCCGGGGAGGTCGACTGGGAACACAACGATCCGACCATCGAGGACCTCCCGGACAAATACGACGAACCGCCGGTGTCGTTCTCGGGACAGTCGTTGGCGATCATCTTCGGCAGGGACGACGAGTACATCCGCGACTATCCGGAGGTCCGTCAGGCCATCGCCTACGCCGTCGACATGCCGACCCTCGTCGACGTCGCCTCCCCGGGAACGCCGGTCGACACGTACTCCACCGGGATCGACTACGGGTACGCCGAACACTTCGTCCACGACGACGTCCTCGATGCGATGCCAAACTACGCGCCGGAGGACACCGACACCGCCCAGGTGCTGCTCGAAGACGTCGGCTTTACCCTCGAAGACGACGAGTGGCACACGCCGGACGGCGACCTGTGGACGCTCAACTTCCCGGTCGGCGACTGGTTCGACACGCAGTCGGAGATGATCTTCAACAATCTCGCCGAGTTCGGCATCGACGTCGATTACTTCCTCGACGAGATGCCGACCTGGCAGTCGGAAGTCGAACCCGATCTGGACTTCGACCTGACCGTCCACCTGGACTACGGGATGGCACGGCAGTACCACGCCCACGCCGACATCTACGAGGAGATGTACAACCCAGATCGAGGGGTTCTCACCGAGCGAACCCTCTTCGACGAGGTCGTCGAGGTCCCCGAAGTCGGCAACCCGGACGGTGATACGGTCGAGATCGATATCCCCGACGCGCTCGACGGGCTCGCAACGGCACAGAGCGACGAGGAGGCGATGGATCACGCGACCGACCTCGCCTGGATGCACAACCAGTTGCTCCCGGCCGCCGTGATCCATCCGTGGAGCGAACACTACTGGGTCAACGCCGGCGAGTGGAACTTCGACCTCGACTCCGACGCCTGGCTCACCTCGAACCGGATCACCCACTACCTCCTCGAGCACGGTCTCTCTCCGGAGTAGGTAACTACCGGAAATAATTTTCGCCACAGTCGTTTTGAATAGCTGCCACAAACTGGTAGTAGATGGGTCGTCTACGGAACAGTCAGTGAGAGTCTCCCCATTCGACGTTCCCACGATCGATGTCATGCCATTCGGGGCGACCCTGCGGGGGAGGCCGATCGTCGCTCAACGAGGTGTCGCGAACGGAGGTCACCTCACCTGTCGTCAACCAGTCGCCCGATCGGCCACGATCGATCGGGCCCGTTCGTCGTGACAGTGGTCACGTGGCCACCGATTACAGTACGTGACGGCTACTCCCCTGCAACCGCACGCGACGACAACTGTCGCAGTCCGTGTCGTTGTTCCACTGGTGTCAATTAGGTCGTCTGTAAAATCGCATCGACGACCGTTGACTGAACGACGAACAGCCCGTTCTTACCGACGTGTTACACTTCAACGACCGTGTTCGTAAGCGTTCCAATCCCCTCGAGACCGATCTCGATGACGTCTCCTTCCTCGAGGGTGAACCCCTCGTCGGGGACCAGCGACGTGCCGGTGAGCAGGACGGAGACGTCGGGGACGGCGTTGTGGGCGACGTAGCAGTCGACGAGTTCCTCGACGGATCGAACCATCTTGCCGGTGTTGGTCGCCTCGTCGTAGCGGATCTCGCCGTCGCGGCTGATGGTCATCCACATCTCGAGGTCGTGTGGGTCGTCGATCGAATCGGCGGATCGGATGCAGGGGCCGATCGAACAACACCGATCGTACACTTTCGCCTGGGGGAGATAGAGCGGGTTTTTCCCCTCGATCGATCGGCTACTCATGTCGTTGCCGATGGTGTAGCCGACGATTTCCTCGCCCGAGAGAACGACGCCGAGTTCGGGTTCGGGAACGTCCCACTCCGAATCGGCGCGGATGCCGACCCCCTCGCCGGGGCCGACGGTGCGATCCGGGGTCGCCTTGAAGAAGACTTCGGGTCGATCGTTCTCGTAGACGTCGAGATACATCTCCGGCATCGAACTCTCCGATTTCCGGGCCTCCTCGCTGATACGATACGTCACCCCTGCGGCCCAGACTTCTCCCAAGACGGGTGCTGATACCGAGCCGTTCTCGAGGGCGTCGCTCGGAAGCGTCGCTGCCTTCTCGAGAAGGTCGTTTGCAACCGTATCGGCTGAACTGTCGGTGATCGTAGCGGCACACAGGAGATCGTCGAACGTCCGCAATCGGGGGGTTGCCGCAGTGATATCGTATACGCCACCCGCCGCTTCGACTGCGAGACGAGGTGTTCCCTCCTCACGGAGCTGATAGTAACGCATGTGGGTATCTCCATCATTAGGCTCTTGCATTATAGCTCTACTGCTCGTTCGCTCACGTGAGCCACACCAGGTCGATGGTGTGAGTGTAAAATCACAAGAATCGTATACCTGCACACCGTCGATTCGATCGTGACTGAACGCTACCAGAACTACGTTAACGGAGAGTGGATCGACACCCGAACGAACGAGACGTTCGAGACGACGGATCCGGCGACACCGGCGGAGGTCGTCGCCGAGTACCAGCTGTCGGACGGATCGGATGCCGAAGCCGCCGTCGAGGCTGCGGCGACGGCCCAAGACGAGTGGGGTCAGACACCCGCACCCGAACGCGGCGCTCTCCTTCGTGAGGCGGGATCGATCCTGGCCGATCGGAAGGAGGAACTCACCGAGTTGCTCACCCGCGAGGAGGGGAAGACCCACGCCGAAGCAGGCGGCGAGGTACAGCGTGCGATCGACATCTTCTACTATTACGCGGAGAAGACCCGCGACCTCGGCGGCACCGTCAAGTCCGCCAGCGGTCCGCGGACGAACCTCTATACGGTCGACGAACCGGTCGGCGTCGCCGGACTGATCACGCCGTGGAACTACCCGATCGCGATCCCGGCGTGGAAGCTCGCACCCGCGCTTGCGACCGGTAACACGGTCGTCCTCAAGCCCGCGAAGGTGGCACCCGGCGTCGCCGTCGCGCTGTTCGAGGCGCTCGACGAGGCCGGCCTCCCCGACGGCGTCGCGAACGTCGTCACGGGCCCCGGTAGCACCGTCGGAAACACGCTCGTCACCCACGAGGACGTCGACGCCGTCTCCTTTACCGGCTCCGGCGAGGTCGGCCACATGGTGTACGATCAGGCCACCGACGACGGCAAACGCGTCCAGACCGAACTCGGCGGGAAGAACCCCACCGTGGTATCCGACAGCGCCGACGTCGAGGATGCCGCGGAGATAGTCGCCAACGGCGCCTTCGGCGTCACGGGCCAGGCCTGTACCGCTTGCTCACGCGCAATCGTCCACACGGACCTCTACGACGAGTTCGTCGATGCCGTCGTCGCGCAAGCCGAATCCATCGAGATCGGCCCCGGCGACGAGTACGACATGGGCCCACAGGTCACCGAAAGCGAACTCGAGGGAACCCTCGACTACATCGAGGTCGCCGAACGCGAGGGTGCGACCCTCGAGACCGGCGGCGGCCAACCCGAGGGCGACCGCTTCGGCGACGGCTACTACGTCGAGCCGACGGTGTTCTCGGGCGTCGACAACGACTTCCGAATCGCCCAGGAGGAGGTGTTCGGCCCCGTCCTCGCCGTGATCGAAGTCGAGGACTTCGAGGCCGGCCTCGCGGCCGCAAACGACGTCCAGTACGGTCTCTCTGCGAGTATCGTCACCGACGATCACACCGAGGCCGAGCGGTTCGTCCGTGAGGTCGAAGCCGGCGTCGCGAAGGTGAACGCGAAGACCACCGGTCTCGAACTCCACGTCCCCTTCGGCGGGTTCAAGCAGTCCTCGAGCGAGACCTGGCGCGAGCAGGGTGACGCAGGGATCGACTTCTACACGATCGAGAAGACGGTCTACGACGGCTTCTAACCGACCGACCCGCTCCGACGATTTCTCGTCACCCGAACCGAGCCTCCATTTCGGAACTGACCCCAAAGAATATTAGGGACTGATTTCGAATTGTGCGACCATGAGTTCGATCGAGTTCGATAGCGTGACGAAGGTGTACGACGGCGATATCGTCGCCGTCGAGGATTTCAACCTGACGATCGAGGGTGGCGAGTTTCTCACGCTGGTCGGCCCCAGCGGATCCGGCAAATCGACGCTGTTACGGATGGTCGCTGGCCTCGAGGAGATTACGGAGGGGACGATCTCTATCGGCGAGGAGCGCGTCAACAAACTGCCGCCGCGCCACCGCGACATCGCGATGGTGTTTCAGAGCTATGCGCTGTATCCACATCTCTCCGTTCGCGAAAACATGGCGTTCGGGCTCAAACGCTCGACGAACCTCCCCGACGAGGCGATCTACGACCGCGTCGAGGACGCCGCCGAGTTGATGGGTATACCGGAACTGCTCGACGACCTGCCCAAACAGCTCTCGGGTGGCCAACAACAGCGCGTCGCGACCGGCCGCGCGATCGTTCGCGAGCCCGCCGTCTTCCTGTTCGACGAACCGCTCTCGAATCTGGACGCCAAGCTTCGAAAACACATGCGGACCGAACTCCAGCGGATTCAACAGGAACTCGAGACGACGGCGATCTACGTCACCCACGACCAGGAGGAGGCGATGACGATGTCGGACCGCATCGCGATTTTGAACCACGGGAAGCTCCAGCAGGTCGGACCCCCCCGGGAGGTGTACAACGACCCGAAGAACCTGTTCGTCGCGCAGTTCATCGGCAGCCCGTCGATGAACCTCTTCGAGGTGAGCTACGAGTCGACCGGCGACGACGGCGGGCGACTCGTCGGCGACGTCGACATCGAGGTCGGTCCCGAACGGGCCAGACGGATCGAAGCCGCCGGCGCCGAGCGGTTGAAGTTGGGAATCCGACCGGAGCACGTCGGCGTCAGCCAGCGTCGCGACGACAGCCACGTCGCGGCGTCCGTCGACATCATCGAACCACTCGGCGCTCGTGACCTGCTGTACTTCGAACTGGGTGAGGAGGCCGACGATGGGAGTCTCGTCACCGGAGACGCCGCCGCCCTCGAGGACGAACAGACGGCACCCGAGGCCGAAGTCGACGAGCGAAAGGCGTTCATCGAACCCGAGTCGATCTCGGAAGACGCCACCGACGTGTTCCTGAGCCTCGACCTCGAGCAGGCGGATATTTTCGATGCAGAGACGGGAACCAACGTCGCGCATCTCACTCGTGAGGAGACGCCGCCGACTGCGTGAGATGGATGCTGTCCCGACCGCCCGGCGCATCCGACCCACGGTCGCGGGTGCGGCGGTACACGGGGACAGCAATCCGTATGAGGGGAACGCCAGCTTTTTTATTGGGTGGAGACAGGACCGAGTATGAGTCGTAGCGTCGATCCGGACCACCGAGCGTCGGGCTGGACGGTTCTCCGGCCGTGGCGGAAGCTGCTGGGGGCGAACGATATCGACGGCGTGATCGCCGTCGTTCGCCGGTACGGGTGGTTTCCGGCGCTGTGCGGACTCGCCGTTCACTCGCTCGCTCGAGGCGCGTTCGAGTACGTAAGCGAGCCGTTCGTCGTCGCAGAGGGGTACGTCTTCCCCGCCTGGCCGGCCGCACTCGTCGTCAATCTCCTGTTCGGGGCGTTCGTCGTCGTCTTCTCCTGGTTTCTGTACTTCGGCCTGATCGGTGTCGTCGCCGGAACGCTCTCGGACGACCACGTCATGGAGACGGACGTGTTCAAGATCGGCGGGTATCTGTTGACGTTGTTTGCCCCGGTCTTTTTTCTCGCCACGATCCTGATGGCGACGGTCGGTGCCCCTGACGGCCTGCACACGGAGGGAGTCTCCGGAAACGGAGCGGAGGCGGCCGAGTTCGCGATGACGTCGTACTCGTTCGTCTACGACACCCCACAGATGCACGCGGTTCGTACCCTCAAGGCGATCGCCTGGATCGTGGTCGGGTTCCTGATGTTGCCAGTCGTCGGGCGACTGTACGAGATCGACGAAAAACGAAGCGTTCTGAGCGTTCTGCCAGTAACGCTCGCAGGCGTGATCTCCGCGTTTCTCCTCTAGTACCGTTCCAAACGTCTCTCCGGTCCTGGAAATGCTTCGGGATCGACCGGGGGCGAGGTGTCGAATATCACGCTGTCGACGGTCAGAAGCGAGTTCGCGAACTCGACGCTCCGGGCGAGACTGCTGGTTCGAACGAGCTGTGCGTCGAGGGCGTCGCCAGTCGAGACCACGTCGTCTACGACTGCACCCGTGGCGTCGATTCCGGCACGGCGCTTCCCGTCGTCGTGGCGAGCTCGCAGATCCGTCACGGCGTCGATCGGGTCCTGGCCCGCGTTGCGCGCCAACGTCCGCGGAATCGACTCGAGTACGTCGGCGAACCGATCGACGGCGAGCTGTTCGCGGCCGTCGAACCGCGGGGAAAGCTCTCGGACGGCCCGTGCAGCGGCAACGTCGGCCGCCCCGCCGCCGGGAACGGCGACGGGTCGTTTGACCGCGGCGCGAACGGCGTTGAGTCCGACCTTGATACGTCGTCTCGCTTCGTCGGCCGCGCGTTCGGTCCCGCCGCGAACGACGAGTCCAACGCTCCGGGGGTCGACGCCGTCAGGGGCGGCAACCTCGAGCCACGTCCTGTTCTCGCCGGCCTCGCGGAGTCGGATCTTCCCCCGGCCGAACTCGGCCGGCGACGCGGGTGCAGTCGGCGTGACGGGGCCGCGAACGGAGGCACCGGTGATCCGCGAGAGGCGGTCGACGTCGGATCGCTTGACGTTTCGGAAACAGGCGACGTTCCGGTGTGCGAGTGCCGTTCCGATCGCATCGGTGACGTCGCCAGTGACGAACACTGCCGCGGCGTTCGAACGCGCGATGGCGTCGGCGATTCGCTCGCGCTCGGGTTCGCGCTCGTCGACGGCGGCGACGTCGTCGGCGTCGATCGTCACGGAACCGGCGCGGATCTCGCGAGGCTCGAGCGAGCCTTCGACGAGGAGGACACCGCCGTCAGAGGGGAGGACACGATCGGCGACCATCGGTTCGTACGGAAGGAACGCTCCCGGAAACAGTTCGGAGGAGGCGACGTCCCCGCCGGGAATCGTCTCGACGGAGACGTAGCCCAGGTGAACGGTCCCTCGCTGAGGCTCCCAGGCGTGGAAGACGGCGTCGACGACGGCGGCGGCGAGGTGCTCGAGCGACCAGGCTCCCGCCCGCCCGTTGGTCATGCCGCCGATAGCGATGCGTTCGAGCTTCGACACGTCGAACGCACCCCGGTGTTGTGGCCGATCGTCGTCGGCGACGGGTATTCCGATCTCGTTCCAGACCTCGAGTGTGCGTTGGGCACCGATCGAGAAGCCGTCGACGACGGCGGTCGGCGGGACGCCGGCGTCGATCAGATCGACGCCAGCGGAAAGCAGTTCACTCGCCAACAGGGTCGTCGTGGTCGTTCCGTCGCCGACGTCGTCTTCGTGTTCCTCGGCGAGCGTGATGAACTGGTTCGCGATCGGGTTCTCCGTCTCCCCCTCGAACTCCTCTAGGATCGCGACGCCGTCGTTGCTGACGAACGTCCGGACGCTATCGTCTTGCATTCGCCGGACGACCATCTTGTCGACACCCATCGGCCCGAGGGTACTCCGGACGAGATCCCCCATCTGTCGAGACGCACGTTGGATCCCGCGTCGCGTCTCCGTCGACGAGAGCCGTTCCACACTACCGACTGTGCTCGAGCGTGATTCTGGCATCTTCCTGTGAGATCAGCCGTGGCGGTAGTAAACTCTTTGGTGGTGACGGGTTCCGCGATCACCGAATGAGCAATCGATCGGCGACGATCGCGAACACGATCAACAGGACGATGACGTACGCGAGTTCGAAGACGAGTCCCCATGCCTGCGTGTAAATGTAGTAGATGCCGAGGGACGCGAGCGTTACGAAACCGATGCCGAGTGCACTGGAGATGCCGATCGTCCGGGACGAGACGGTGCCTACGACCATGTTCGTTCGGGAGATACGTCCGATCCCTAATAAGTGAATCCCCCGTCGGCTTACGTCCACGTGTCCGCCGGGTCTCGTCCGTTACGTTCGGCTAACTCGCGTTGTTTGATACCACTGTGTACTATACTGTTGAGGATCGTGCGCTTAATTCACAAAGATATAAATGGTATTATGCTCATTTATTGGTTGGTACAATGTCAGGGACGAATACGTCCGGTGCTACCAGTGCAAACAGTGTAGAGTCCGACTCGCCCACTGCGAGTTCCGAGTTCGATACCGACGAACGAACGGACGACGAGTACTCCCGGCGCGGCTTTCTCGAGACGGCAGGCGCGATGGGTGCCACAGGGGCGGCCGTCGGGGTATCGGGCTGTCTCGGCGAAGACGAGACCGAGACGACCAGCGAGCAGGACTTCGTCTGGTGGACGATGCGGGGGTACATCCCCGAGGAGACCGAAGCGATCGAGGAGACTGCGGCGGCGTTCGAAGAGTGGACCGACGAGGAGATCAACCTGACGACGAACGTTATCACCTGGGATCAGGTCTTCGAACAGTGGCAGGCCGCGATTCAGGGCCAGAATACGCCGAACGTCAGCGAGATGGCGAACGAGCACGCCGTCGACTACGGCTCATCCGGCGTCGTCCGGCCGAACACGGAACTGTTCGAGCAATACGACGACTGGTACGATACGCCCTCGTTCTGGGGGAACTACGAGGGCGACGTCTGGGGCTTCCCGTGGTTCGTCGAGGTTCGCAACTTCTACGCCAACATGGACCTCCTCGACGACGCCGGGCACAACGACGTTCCCGAGACGTGGGAGGAGATGATCGAGATGGCGATGGACGTCGAATCGGAGACCGACGAGACCGGGTTCACCTCCTCGGGTGCGCAGGCGACGGGAACCGGCCAGGTCGTGTACGGCGCGACCGCTCAGTCCGGTGGATCGTTCTACGATCACGACGGCGAGGAGTGGTCCGTCGAAATCGACTCCCCGACGTCGCTGTTCGCTCACCTCTGGATGGCGAGTTTCCAGGAGGAGTGGGATATCGCACCCGGCGGCTGGGCGGGTATGGACGGCACCGACGCCGAACAGCTTTACCGGGAGGGCAACGCCGCGTTCATGATCAACAGCGGCGACGCCGCAAACGAGATGATCGACGACGGTGACGACGTCGCCGACGTAACCGAACTCTCGACGATCCCGGAGGGGCCAATGGGGACCAACTCGGCGTTCATGGGCGGAAGCTGTCTCTCCGTGTTCGACTCCGACTACACCGAACACGACGCCGACGACGACCTCTCGCTGTCGTTCGTCGAGTACATGACCCTCCCCGACACGATGGAAGGCTACTTCCCACAGGCAACGCCGAACTTCCTCCCCGTTCGCGAAGCACAGGAGGAGATTCCGCCGTTTACCGAAAACACGACCGACATCCCCGACGAGTGGATCCAGACCCGCCTGGATCAGGCCGAACAGAGCGTCCGGTACGGCATCTCCGGCCCCGAGCGGAACGCGCCGTTCCTCGGCGATCTCGAGGGATCGACGGACGCCTACTCGGTCGCGATCTCCGGCATTCTGGGCGCGGACGACGATCCCAAGGAAGCGGTCGTCGATATGGCCAACCAGGTCAGAGAGAGCGTCGACGACGAAGTGGACTACGACGTCGAGGAGAACACCGACGAACCGGAACTCGAGGACGTCCCGGACGAACTGCAGGACTGGATCAGCGGCGACAACGGGACGCCCCAGATCTGGAACCCCTACGAGTAGGTGGCCGACCGATAGCTCTCACTATATTTAGCACGAATGTCAACACGAATACAATCGATACGTAACGCCGAACTCCCTCGGGAGTACTACCACTGGCTTTCGAAGGAGAGTTTCTGGGGGTGGCTCTTTCTCCTGCCCTCGCTGCTCGTACTCGGGCTGGTAAGCGTCTATCCGCTGTTCAGGGGAATCTACCTCAGCTTCTTCGAGTACGACGGTATCGCCGACCCGCAGTGGGTCGGCCTCGACCACTACGCCTACATTCTCGGCTGGACGGAGTTTTGGATCATCATGCGAAACACGCTCGTGTGGGCGTTCGCAGCGGTCGTGATCATGGCGCTGATCGGGCTCGGTTTTGCGATCTTGCTCAACCGCGAGTTCACCGGGCGATCGGTCGCGACGACGTTGCTCTTGCTCCCGTGGGCGATCCCGTTCATCTCGATCGCGTTGAACTGGCGACTGCTGTACAACTTCGAACTCGGGCCGCTCAACGGCTTCCTTCGGCTCGCCGGAATCAGCGAGGGGCTTCCCTGGATCGCAAGCTCCCGCTATGCGCTGTTCTCGGTGATGCTCGCGTGGGTCTGGCGGAACTTCCCGTTTTTCATGCTCACGTTCCTCGCCGGGATGAAGGGGATCCCCAATGACCTCTACGAAGCGGCACACGTCGACGGCTCGTCGAAACTGGATTCGTTCCGCCACATCACGCTGCCGTTCCTCCAGCCGGTCGCGATCGTGATGACGTTGCTGATGAGTCTCTGGTCACTCAACCACTTTACGCTCATCTACGTGATGACGAGTGGCGGACCTGGGAACTCGTCGATGGTGTTACCCGTCTACATCTATCGGCGTGCGTTCCATCTGGGTGAGATGGGCCTTGCAAGCGCCATCGCCGTCGTCATGCTGATGGTGATGCTTACGTACGGGCTGATCTATCTCAGACTGTATCGAGAGGAGGTCGGAGGGAAGTAACGATGGCTACCGATACACCACCCGTCACGGACGACGAACCGGGCGGCCGATTTTCGAGGTTCAGCGACCGACAGGTCGAACTCGGGAAAGCGGTCGGCTTTCACGCGATCCTGTGGTCGCTGATCGGGACCGTCCTGTTCCCGGTGCTCTGGATGGTCGTCGTCTCGGTCAACCAGACTGCCTTCGAACCGCTCGTCGCCGACCCACTCGGATGGGCGTCGAACGCGAACCTCTCCGGCTACCGCGACGTCTGGTACGAGTCTGACTTCCCCTACTGGCTTCGAAACAGCCTCATCGTCAGCGTCGGCGCGACGATTCTGAGCGTCGCCGTCTGTACGCTGGGTGCCTACAGTATCGGCCGACTTCGGTACCGCGGTCGAACTGCTGTGGCGACGTTCCTGCTGGTCACGCAGATGTTCCCAGCGATCCTGATCGCGATTCCGCTGTTTCTGGTCTTCCGGGACTTCGGGTTGTTCAACACACTTACCGGTCTCGTGATCGCGTACGTCGCGTTTACGCTCCCCTTCGCGATCTGGATGCTTCGCGGATTCTACGAGAACCTCCCCGAGTCGCTCGAGGAGGCGGCGATGATCGACGGGAGCACCAGATTCGGTGCCGTCGTGCGGGTAATTCTTCCGCTGTCGGCACCGGCGATCGCGACGACGGCGATCTTCAACTGGGTGCTCGCCTGGAACGAGTTCGTCTTCGCGCTCGTGTTGATCAACGACTCCGAGAAGCAGACGCTCCCACCGGGAATGGGGGAGTGGATCGGTCGGCAGACGCTCAACTGGGATATGATGATGGCCGGGGCGATCGGCGCGACGATACCGCTTCTGGTGGTCTTTATCTTCCTCCAGAAGTACATCGTCAAGGGACTGGCCGAAGGCGCGGTCAAGTCGTAATCGCCTCGAGAGGCTCTATCTTCGGGCCCATCGCTCGTTCGCGCGTTCGGTCGGGTCACCTCGAGTCACGTCGTCGGCTTCCGAACCGACGACCGTCGCGATACTCGTCGTGGGAGACGGCGACATGCCAAACGTGATATACCTGGCCGCGTATACGTCGGTCGTATGCCGAACTACCGGACGCTACGCGATCCGAACGCAGAGTATACCATGCGCGACCTCTCGTCAGAGACGATGAATCTGAACGCCGACCGCGGCCCGCGCGACGTCGAGATCACCGACGTCCAGACGACGATGGTCGACGGCAACTACCCGTGGATCCTCGTACGAGTCTACACCGACGCCGGACTGGTCGGAACGGGCGAATCCTACTGGGGTGGCGGTGACGACGCGATCATCGAGCGGATGGCACCGTTTCTCGTCGGCGAGAATCCGCTGGACATCGACCGACTCTACGAACATCTCGTCCAGAAGATGTCCGGCGAGGGCTCGGTCTCCGGAAAAGTCATCTCGGCGATCTCCGGGATCGAGATCGCACTCCACGACGTCGCCGGCAAGATCCTCGACGTTCCGGCCTACCAGCTGGTCGGCGGCAAGTACCGCGACGAGGTTCGCATCTACTGTGACTTACACACCGAAGACGAGGCCAATCCGATCGCGTGCGCCGACGAAGGCGAACGGGTCGTCTCCGAACTCGGCTACGACGCCATCAAGTTCGACCTCGACGTCCCCTCGGGCCACGAGAAAGATCGGGCGAATCGCCACCTTCGCGGCCCGGAGATCGATCACAAAGTCGAGATCGTCCGCGAGGTCACCGAACGCGTCGGCGACCGCGCCGACGTCGCCTTCGACTGTCACTGGTCGTTTTCGGCCGGCTCCGCGAAACGTCTCGCACGCGAACTCGAGCCCTACGACGTCTGGTGGCTCGAAGACCCCGTGCCGCCGGAGAACCACGACGTCCAGCGAGAGGTCACCCAGTCGACGACGACGCCGATCACGGTCGGCGAGAACGTCTACCGGACTCACGGTCAGCGGCGTCTGCTCGAAGAGCAGGCCGTCGACATCATCGCGCCGGACCTGCCCCGCGTCGGCGGCATGCGCGAGACGCGAAAGGTCGCCGACCTCGCGGATCTGTACTACGTTCCGGTGGCGATGCACAACGTTTCCTCACCAATCGGGACGATGGCGAGCGCCCAGGTCGCCGCGGCGATCCCGAACTCCCTGGCCGTCGAGTATCACTCCTACCAGCTCGGCTGGTGGGAGGATCTGGTCGAAGAGGACGGACTCATCGAGGACGGCTACATGGAGATTCCCGAACGACCTGGCCTCGGACTCACACTCGATCTCGACGCGGTCGCCGAGTACATGGTCGAGGGCGAGGAACTCTTCGACGAAGCGTAATCCGACGCCGTCGACCCCGTCTCGAGTTCGAGCCCGAATTTTCGAGATCGTCTCCTCTGAGTTTCGACTATCGACCCCGATCGAGGGCGACGATCGCAAGGCGGGACACCAGTACTCGAGTGGCTACACCGTCTCTCGGCTGACTTCGAATCATCAAGGAGCATGATCTATTCTACCCAAGAGAACCCTATTCTCTTGTAGAAAACTCCCATGGCAAAGGATGTCATTCGTCGTTCTCCCACTGGCCTCGAGATGCTGGTAAAACCGATGAGAGGGCCGGCTGGAGATTGAATTACGGTAGTACTTCTGTAAAATTCGACATGGCCGTTTACTGACTATCCTTCTTTCATAGGTGGACAATTGTTCTACTTTACAGAAATAGATTCCTCTCTGGTGAATCGGCCGTAACAGCCACACGGACCGACGAGTTGACAACGACCGATCGAAGCGGGCAGGGGAACCAACAGAACGATACGTTCACTGGCACCTGATACGGACGACTTTGCCGGCTAGGGAACATCCTTTGAGGGTGCCCCGAAACGACGGCATGTCTTCCGGTGTCTCGGTTTCCGAACCCCCTCAAGGCAGTCGTCCTGGTAATCGGTCTCGGCCTCGCGCGCCTCGGCGTGATCGACCGTGAGCGTGCCGTTCGCACGACCGAACTCGCGTGGCCTCGCATCGTCACCGGTCTCGCTCGGATGTCCAAAAGCGTCGTCGACGTCGCGATGGTCGGTGTGGCCGTGGGAACGTCGGCTATCGCGGGCGTCGGTTTCGCCGGTCCGTTCTGGGGACTCGCGTTCGCACTCGGCGGTGGCGTCGCTGGCGGGACGCTTGCACTCGTCTCCCAGCGCTACGGTGCGGACGCGTTCGACCAGCTGGGAGTCGCGGTTCGGGCGAGCACCGTGTTGGTCGTCGTGATCAGCGTTCCGGTGACGGTCGCGTTCTGGCTGTATCCCGCCGAACTCGTTTCGCTGTTGAGTGACAATCGACGAGCGGTCGAACACGGGGCTACCTACCTTCAGATTGTCGGACTCGGCATTCCGCTGGCCGGGTTGAATCTCGTTGGAAGCCGAACGCTCGTCGGCGTCGACGACGCCTACACTGCGATGCAGGTTCGCGCCGGCGGCGCAGTCGCCAACATCGGCCTGAACGCCGTATTCATCTTCGGCCTCGAGTGGGGCGTCGCCGGCGCGGCGGTTGGAACTGTCCTCGCGAACGTCGCCGTCACCGCCGTCTTCGTCGTCGGACTCGTCTCCGGATCCGTGCCGGGTATCGGCCGATTTCCGGTCCAGATCTCGCCGGTCGGAACCTACGTCGATGGCGAGACGATCCGCGACCTCTGTCGTATCGGCCTCCCGATCGGTGCGCGAAACCTCGTCTGGACCGTCGCCGAGTTCCCCATGTTCGCCATCCTCGACGTCTTCGGCGAGAGCACCGTCGCTGCGTTCGTCATCGCCCGTCGTATCTGGGCGCTCATGAACGCACCCGGCTGGGGGTTCGGCCTCGCATCCTCGAGTCTCGTCGGTCAAGCGCTCGGTCGAGACGACGAGCGGACCGCGACGCTCTACGGGCGAGATATTATTCGGTTTTCAGTCGCGACGTACGTCGTTTCGGCGGTGCTCGTGGCGATCTTCGCCGAACAGGTCGTCGTCCTGTTCGCCGAGGACCCAACCAGCCCGGCGATCCCGATTGCCGTCGACCTGGTCTACGCCGCCTGCGTCGCCGTCGTCTTTCAGGGCGTCGGTGGCGCCGCAGCGGGTCCACTCGACGCAAGCGGTGATACTCGAGTGCCGTTCGTGAGCCAGTTTCTCGGCGTCTTTTTCGGAGCGATCCCGCTAGCGTATCTCGGAGCGACGACGGCACTCGGCTACTGGGGGCTGTACCTCGCGTTTTTCGCGGAAGCGGGCGTTCCGGCGGCGGTCAACTACTGGCGGTTTCGACTCGGAAAGTGGAAGACGATTAGCGAAGCGTATCGTCCGGATTCAGCGATCGCAGACGATTGATACGGATGTCCGCTCGGCATCTTGAATCCTCGCCTGGGTACAGGCCCGTCGCCGGGCAGCTGTTCGGATCGGCCGGCAATCAGTCATCACAGATCGTATGAAAGAGTGAGGCGGTGGAGTTCACAGTCACAATGCCCGAATTCAACGGTTTCGATCCACCCCTCGCCAACGTCCGAATGTATTGGTAACGAGCAAACATCACGCGAGCTAATAGCGATAACTCTATTACCGTTCTAATATGTCTATTTTATATACTGTTTATTCTGTGGAGTTTTTGGTAGTATCCACGCTCGAGATACCACCCACAGCGGAGTTTAAAACGCGAAGTTACAGTTCGGAGGCGACAACTCATCGGGTCTCGTTCCGGTTAACGAAACTCACATTCAGCGTAATGACGGCCGACACTGGCTGTTTACGGCAGTTACTTTCAAAGCGGACGCTGTATGCCCGAGTGTTTCCGGCCAAAAATACGGACCTCACGGAATCTCCCGCGATGAACCAACCGAGAAACACGATATGGACGACGTCGTGTTTCCTGGTGGTGGTATCGATTGGTTGAGCGTCGCGCCCTACTGTCGGGGCCCGAGTTCCAGTACAAATCTACCGATCGGCACACAAGCGTGGAAAACATCACTCAAGAATTAACTCCCACAATATACCAAATTAGAAACTGTTATAGAAACGCTGGTCTACAAACGGCCAAAAATTGATTACAACCGTTTCGTGACCGAGGTTACGACGATTGTCGTAGTAATATTTTAGTGTTTGACGATAGTAGCGAGCGTATGGAGTTTGACTGTCCGTACTGTCCTGCCCGGATTCAGCTGTACAACCGGTCTGTTCGGTGTCGTCGCTGTGGATACACCCCAAAGCACGGTGCTGATTAATTCGATTGCGGGACGAACGATATTTGTGGGATCTCATGTGATAGACCATCTGTATCAGTCGACAGACACTCTGGAAATAGAGGAGCGGTATAAATATGGGCGTGAAATGATTCTCCAACACACCCGTAATATATAATATCATCTGAACTGATAGTATTGGGAAACACCGACCCTGGCCCAGCCTCGAGCGAACGGATAAACACGTATGGTTCGGGAGTGTATCGCCCTACGTATGTTCGAGAAATCGAAGTGGATACGACTGCCGCGAAACGTCGTCGTCGGCCACGGCGTTCGGTCGGCGGTCGTCGACACGGTCGACGATCTCCACCTGCAGGGGCGACCGTTGTTCGTGACGAGTCCGACGCCGCGAAACGTGGTGACGGATTCGGTCGCCAGCGACTTCGAAGCGGCGGGAATGGATCCGGTGACCGTGACGGTCGAGTCGGCGACGTTCGACTCCGTCGAAACCGTCATCGAGACCGCAGAGCGCGAGGATGTTTCCTACCTCGTCGGCGTCGGCGGCGGAAAGGCGATCGACATCGCGAAGATGGCGAGTGAACACCTCGGAATAGGGTTTCTCTCGGTGCCGACCGCAGCGAGCCACGACGGCATCGTCAGCAATCGCGGCTCCGTCCCCGACGGTAACACCCGCCACAGCGTCGCGGCGGAGCCTCCACTGGGCGTCGTCGCCGATACCGAAATCCTAGCCGACGCACCGTGGGAGTTGACGACCGCGGGCTGTGCCGACATTATTTCGAACTACACCGCCGTGATGGACTGGCGACTGGCCAGACGGCTCAAAGACGTCGAGTACTCCGAGTACGCCGCCGCGCTCTCGGAGATGACCGCCGAGATTCTCGTCGACAACGCCGACCTCGTCCGTCCCGGTCTCGAGGAGTCGGCCTGGATCGTCACCAAAGCGCTCGTCTCCTCGGGCGTCGCGATGAGCATCGCCGGCTCCTCCCGACCCGCAAGCGGGGCGGAACACCTCTTTTCCCACCAGCTCGATCGGCTCGCACCCGACGCCGCGTTACACGGTCACCAGGTCGGCGTCGGCTCGATCATGACTGCGTACCTCCACGGCGGCGAACGCGGTTTCTGGCGGGATATCCGGGATGCGCTCTCGAGTATCGACGCGCCGACGACCGCCGCCGAACTCGGGATCGACGACGACACGGTGATCGAGGCGTTGACCTCGTGTCACGAGATCCGCGATCGGTACACGATCCTCGGCGACGGGATGAACGAACACGCGGCTCGAGAGGTCGCGACGAAAACTGGCGTCATCGGCTGAGACAGACCGCGTTTCAGATGGTCGAGCGAGACCCCTTTCGGAACGGACTGACGGCAGGTCAGGCTCACACGCGCTGGGTCCCCGCGACGGACGCAACGGCGGCCCCACAGCCGGCGATCGCGAGGTGTGTCCAGTACGTCGTCAGTCGGTAGAGGATCGCCGCTGCGGTTGCGACGCCACCCGAGACGCCCGCAGTCGCGACGAGCAGGCTCGCGAGGACGACTTCGATGCCGCCGCTTCCACCCGGGAAGGGGAACAACCCCGCCGAAGGATGCAAGCGGCGCACAGACGAGCACCAGCGCGAACGGGACGTCGACGCCGAGCGCGAGCAGACTGAAGTAAAGCGGCAACGCGTTGAACACCCAGCCGACCGTCGTAATCCCGAACGCGACCGCCAGCGTCCGATGGGACGCCTGAATCGTCTCGAGCGTGGCGAAAAAGCCCTCGATCCGACCGGTGAGCGTTCCGCGTACGTCCCCGAGTTTGGGAACGCGGCCGATCGCCGCCTCGAGGGTCCGCGCGGTGTGAAGGGAAACGGTTCGTGCGACACCCTGATGGAAGACGACGACGATCACGCCAGCGACGACAAGTCCACCACCGCCCGCGATTGCGACGCTCTGGGTGACTGGGTTCGCCGTCGTGCCGGTCATCGCCGCGTACGCGACGAATCCGAACACGGCGACGATCAAGCTTCCGAGGACGTTGAACCCTTCCGTGGCCGCGACGGCCGCGAGGTTGTCCTCGAACTCCGAGTCGGAGTTCGCCGAGAGCAGATACGCCGTGATCGGCGTTCCCGTCGACCGACCCCACGGGAGGGCGCTCCTGGCGAAGTATCCCGAGAGGAACGACGATCCGAACGCGATGCCGCGGGCGCTCCCCGAAACCGGCTCGAGCAACTGCCTGAGCAACAACCCGCGAAGCGCGAGCATCACGAGCCCGGCGACGACCGCGAGCGTGAGCGCGATCGGATGGGCCGTACGGACGTTCGCGACGACCTCGTTCCAGCCGACGCTGTAGACAAAGAGTGCGACGACGACCACCGCGATTGCCAGTCCTCCGACCGCTCGCCGCCAACGCATACTGACTGGTAAGACAGTCCTCGAGTTAAACGTGTCCGTCCCTCCCGCACGATCGATAGCCGCGGGCCGGGTCGGCCGGAGATCGAAAACCGATAGCAGTGACGGGACGTCCCGTCGATTCATACGGTCTGCGATGACTGATTGTCGGTCGATCGCTCGCCGGTCTGCGACCGGCCGGAACCGACGCATCGCGGCCCGTATCAGACGTGTTCGTCGAGGAAGTCGGCGATCGCCGAGTAGGCTTCGATGCGGTTTTCGAGTTTCGAGAAGCCGTGGCCCTCGTCGTCGAAGATCAGCTTCCGGACGGGCACGCCCTGCTCGTTCGCCTGTTCGGCGATCTGTTCGGCCTCGCCGACCGGCACTCGGGGGTCGTTCTCGCCGTGGAGGACGAACAGCGGCGCTTCGATGTGCTCGATGTTGTTCGTCGGCGAGATTTCTTCGAGGAATTCGCGGTCGTCCTCGAGCGAGCCGTACTCCGCCTCGCGGAGTTCGCGCCGCCAGTCGCCGGTGTTCTCGAGGAACGTGACGAAGTTCGCGATGCCGACGACGTCGATGCCCGCAGCCCAGAGGTCGGGGTACTCGGTCAGCGCGGCCAGCACCATGAACCCGCCGTAAGAGCCGCCCTTGGCAGCGATGCGGTCGGGATCGATCGCGGGGTGGTCCTGGAGCCACTCGACGCAGGCCTCGATATCGGCGACGGAGTCCATTCGCTTCTCGACGTCGTCCAAGGCGGCGTAGTCGGCGCCGTATCCTGCGGAGCCGCGGACGTTCGGCTCGAAGTAGGCGTAGCCCCGATCGAGGAAGTACTGCTTGACACTCGAGAACGACGGTCGGCGCTGGCTCTCGGGGCCACCGTGGATGTCGACGACGACGGGTGTTTCGCCCGTTTCAGCGTCGTCTGGGAGGGAGAAAAATCCGGGCACCTCGAGGCCGTCGAAGCTCTCGACGTGGACGAGTTCGGACTCGTCGAACGTCTCGCGCGGAATACCCGCCGTCGGCGCGTCGGTCCACCGCTCGGCCTCGGCGGTCTCGACGTCGTGTGACTCTGTCTCACCGTCCGAACCACGTCGTTGCCCGATGTCGACGACGAAGACGTTCGTGTTCACCGTATCGCCGCTCGTCGACAGCGCGAAGCGTTCGGCGTCGGGTCCGAAGCTCACGCCGCCGGCGACGCCGCCCGGGAGGTCGGGTTGGGCGAACGTCTCGAACTCGGTCGGATCCGCGTCGTCGAACTCGCCGACGGTCAACTCGGTGTATCCCTCGACGTTCTGGGAGTAGACGAACCGACCGGTTTCGTCGTCCAGCGCGATGCCGTCGACGTTCCACCCTTCTCCCTCGGTAACCGTCTCGAGGTCGCGGGTCTCGACGTCGAGATAAGCCAGATAGAGGGTATCCGCGTCCCCGTGGTCGGTGACGAGGTAGATCCCCTCGCCGTCTGGCGCCCAGTTCGCGCTCTGGTAGCGGACGTCGCCCTCGTGGGGGGTGAGGTGGTCGAGTTCCTCCGTTTCGAGGTCGAGCACGTACAGGTCCTGGTCGAAGTTCGAGTACGCCTGTGAGACGAGCAGCCGGGTGTCGTCCGGGCACCACCCCGAGACCGAGAGCCAGCCGTCGCCTTCGTGGACGAGCCGGGCGTCCTCGGTCTCGTCGCGGCCCTGGACGTAGACGTCGAAGACGGACTCCTCGCGTCGGTTCGACGCGAACGCGAACCGTTCGCCGTCGTGGCTGAAGCCGCCCCACCGGTGTTTAGCGTCGGGCATCGCCGTCAGATTCTCGATCGCGCCGGTTTCGGCCTCGAGTCGGAACAGCTGTGCTCGTTCGTTCCCTCCCTCGTCCATCCCGAAGATCAGTTCGGGACGTTCGGGCGACCACGTCGCGAACGTCACCCGCTCGTCGGAGAACGTTCGCTGCTCGGGCCACTCCTGTGGACCCTCGAGGGTCCAGACCTGGGACGTTCCGGTCGTATCCATCAGAAACGAGAGTCGTTCGCCGTCGGGGCCGAACGACGCACCGTACGCGCTTCGAATGTTGAGATAGCGTTCGATGTCGTACGTAACCATACCGAGAACACGCGGGCGGAATCAGTAGTCGTTTGGATTTCGTCCCATCGATTCACACTAGATACCGCGGATTCCCGTAGTAACGATCCATATCACGGTCTCGTGAATATCGTGTGCAGTCAGTTTATCGGTGAATCGTTCGTTGATCCGTGTTACCAGGTGATTTCGGCCTTCGTTCGCCTCTGGAAACGGTCTCCGTCGATCGGAGGTACCGTTACACGGCCGCCAATAGAAGCTTAGACACCACTTCCGTTCGTCTCTCGGGGCTGGAAATTTTCACCACGAAATCGGCCCGTCGTCGTCGGGAATACATCAACTGTCTGATGTCCATAACAAAGAGCCGAAGTCGCGTTGAGGGTTCGCGTGGCTATGAGAGAGAAAGAGACACAGGGTACAAAATGGGGAACAGCCCGCCCAGGATGGGCGAGATCGTGGCTGACCGTCGTCATCGTCGCCGCAGTCGTCGTTGGACTGACCGTCGCCTCCGCTGGCGCTATCGCCGGTTCGGGAGAGGCGAAACAGGGCCAGTACGACGAACTACTCGTTACTGACCACTGTGACGAGGAGACGAACCATCTCTCGGTCGAGAATCCGAACGGCGAACCGGTCGAACTGATGCTGAGCTGGTCTACGGACCAGCAGTCGATCCAGCTCCAGAGCTCTGAGTCGCTCGATACGGAGATCCAGTCCGAAACGACGGCTACGGCCTCGGACGACTCCGATTCGCAAACGACAGCCTACAGCCTCAGTACGACGGTCCCCCCAGCAGAGAACGTAACGTTCGTCGGACTCGCCGACGGAACGTACGAACTCTCTGCGACCGCAGATGGCGAGGACGTCCCACTCGAGCACACCGAAATCACTCTCGAGTGTGGCTCCGACGGCGACGAAACCATCTCCGTCTTGACGAGCGATCAACTCGAAGAACACGTCGCGGGCGAGACGGTCGGAGACACCGTTTCGGTGACCGAGACAACCGACGAAGACCACGAAGACGACGATCACGACGTTAAGGTCGGAGAAGACGAGAAACCCGACGACGAAGTCACAGACGACAGAGACCACGACGAGGAGGACGACTACCACGACAAGGAAGACCGCGACGAAGAGCCTGCGCCCGACAAACACGTCGACGAGACGGACGACAAAGGAATTATCGACAAAATCACCGACCCGATGGTCAACGTCCCGATGGACGATAAGGACGACAGAGAGATCGTCGACAAAATCACCGATCCGATGGTCAACGTCCCGGCGGACGACAAACCCGCCGACGAGAAGGACGACCGCGATGATCAGAACGACGATAAAGACAGCTAACGAAGACGACGACGAAAAATCGCCATCACCGGCGAACAAACCCGGTTGCCCTGTTGGATCGAGCGACGAGACCGGCTCACTCGTGGCGAACTCCTCGAGTGAACCGACGGAAAGAAGTGACTTTTTATCCCATCGTTGCGTCCCGCTTGCATATGCGCGTGGCGTTCGTCTCGTTCGAAACCGTTCACCACCGGGATTCCGAGACGAACCGACGACTCCACTCGGTTCTCGAGTTGCTTGACGAACGAGGTCACGATGTCCACGTGTTCTGTGCGCGGTTCTGGGGTGGCGACGTTCCAGCGTTCGAACGTGACGGCGTGACGTATCACGGCGTATCGTCGGGGCTCGAGGCGAAATCGTCGTTTCTCGCGCGTCTCCCCGGGACGATTTCGGCGTTCGATCCCGACGTCGTTCACGCGGGTGCGAATCCACCGGAGCAGGTGGTGTCGGCTAGCCTCGGCGGAACGCTTGCAGGAGCACCGACGATTCTCGAGTGGCACGGTGACGGCGGCATCGAGAACACCTGGTGGAATCGCCGAGCGGGCCGGTGGGCCGATCGGATCGTAGCGCCGTCGGAGATGGTCGCGACCTGGATTCGGGAACTGGGGATCGCCAGCAACGGTATCGACGTCGTCCCCGCCCCGGTCGATCTCGATCGGATACGAGAGATCGACCCGGACGACTCCGTCGATGTGGTCTACGCCCGCCGACTCGACGAAGCGGCCAACCTCGAGAGCCTGTTTCTCGGACTCGCCGAACTCCGGGGCCGAGACTGGCGGGTAACCGTCATCGGCGACGGACCCGAGCGGCCGGTGTACGAACGACTCGCGAGCGACCTCCGGATCGACGACCGAATCACCTTCACGGGGGATCTCTCGCTCGAAGAGCGGATCGCGATCTACCGCGGCGCACACGTCTTCGCTCAGACCGCCGAACACTGCGTGTTTCCGACGGAGATGCTGTGGGCGCTGGCGTCGGGATGTATCGGCCTCGTCGAGTACCACACCGCCTCGAGCGCCCACGAACTCGTCGAAGGCTGGGATCGGGGCTTTCGGACGACCAGCGAGGAGGAACTCGCCGACGCCATCCTTGCGGCGGGTGACCTCGAGCGCCGCGACTACGACGAGACGTTCGCGGAGTACGACAGGGACGTCGTCCGCGATCGGTATCTCACCTCGTATCGCGCGTTGCAGGACACCTCCGGCTTCCTCTGATCGACCACTCGTCGGTCGAGACGGGCCGTTCTCCGACCACACCGTTCTACCAAAGTACTTATAATTCGATCCCGAACATATCTCGGTATGGACGACGACTGTACGTTCTGTCGAATCGTCGCCGGCGACGGCTCGGTCCGCGTCGTCTACGAGGACGAGCGGACGGTGGCGTTTCTCGACCGCCGACCGGCCACCACAGGACACACGCTGGTCGCCCCTCGCGTCCACGAGGAGGAACTCCTGACGACTGACGCATCGGCGACCCACGCCGTGTTCAGGACGGTCGAAACCGTCTCGACGGCGCTCGAGGAGACGCTCGACCCCGACGGCTTCAGCCTCTTTCACACCAGCGGGCCGCTGGTCGGTACCGTCGAGCACGCCCACGTCCATCTCGTTCCCCGGTTCGAGGACGACGACGTCTCGCTATCGTTACCGCGGGACCGGCTGACGGCCGACGATGGAGCGGAGTTGGCAGCTCGCGTTCGAGAACGATTGTGATACGGTTCTCTGTCGGAGCACACCGGACCACGATGAACGACCGAAACGAGGATCGACGGCACGAGCGTGGCACCGACGGAACACGCCACGAGCGCGACGGAGACTGACGCGGAGTTGGGCACCCACCGACTCGCCGCCGCACTCGAGCCCGCGACGTCGAACGTTTTTGATCGTTCCGTGCCGAGTACCGGTATGGGAACGAACGTCGACACGTACGACCTCGTGATCGGCGTCGGCCATCCGGCGACGTCGCTCGAGGACGTGGTTATCTATCCCGACGCCGACCGCGAGTGTGAACTCGAGCAACCGACGGACGGATCGCGGTCGTACCGGCACTGACGGACGACGATCGTCAGTCGTCGCTTGCGGCGAACCCTGCGGACTCGGCCTCGAGTTCCGCTTTCGCCGAGCCGGGAAGTTCGCCCCGAACGTCGTCGGATCCCTGTTCGGTGATCGCTTCGTGGTAGGCGTCGGGCATGACCTTGACGAAGCACTCGAGTGCGCGCTCCCAGTTCTCGAGAAGCTGACTCCCGCGGTCGGAGCCGGTGTAAGCGACGTGATTCTCGACGAGGCGACGAAGCATCTGCTCGTCTTTCTCCTCCAGTTCGTCGTGCAGCGAGACCATCTCGGTGTTGGCGCGCGATTCGAACTCGTCGTCGGGGTCGTAGACGTAGGCGACGCCACCGGACATGCCGGCAGCGAAGTTCTTCCCCGTCTCCCCGAGGACGGCGACGACGCCACCGGTCATGTACTCACAGCCGTGGTCGCCGACGCCCTCGACGACGGCTTTCGCGCCGGAGTTGCGGACGGCGAACCGCTCGCCGGCGACGCCGTTGACGTACAGCTGGCCATCGGTCGCGCCGTAGAGTGCGACGTTCCCGATGGAGATGTTCTCGGTTGGGTCGTAGGCCGCTGCTTCGGGCGTGCGGATCGTAAGCTTCCCGCCCGACAGTCCCTTTCCGACGTAGTCGTTGGCGCTGCCGTTCAGGTGCATCGAGACGCCGCTGGCCAGGAACGCACCGAAGCTCTGGCCGGCCGTCCCCTCGAGGTCGACCGCGATCGTATCCTCCGGGAGACCGGGTTCGCCGTAGCGGCTCGTGATCCGATTCGAGAGCATCGCGCCGACGGTGCGGTCGACGTTCGTGACCTCGGCCGAGAGCGTGACTGGTACCTGCTCTTCGATGGCGTTGGCCGCAGCTTCGATGAGATCACGGTCGAGCTGAGCCTCGAGTTCGTGGTCCTGTTCGCGGAGCTTTCGGCGGACCTCGCTGCCGGGGTCGGCGAGAACCTCCGAGAGGTCGACGGTTCGGGCTTTCGGGTGGTCGACGTCGTCACGCTGGGAGAGGGCGTCGACGCGGCCGACCATCTCGTCGACGGTCTCGAAGCCGAGTTCGGCCATGATCTCGCGCAGCTCCTGTGCGATGAACGTCATGTAGTTGATGACGTGTTCGGGTTCGCCGGGGAAGCGCTTGCGCAGGTCCTCACGCTGGGTGGCGACGCCAACCGGGCAGGTGTTCTTGTGACACTGCCGGGCCATCACACAGCCCTCGGCGACGAGGCTCGCCGTGCCGAAGATGTACTCCTCGGCGCCGAGCAGGGCGGCGATGGCGACGTCTCGGCCGGTCTTCATCCCGCCGTCGGTCGAGACACGGATCCGGTCGCGGAGACCGGTCTGACAGAGCATCTGGTTGGCTTCGGCGAGACCAAGTTCCCAGGGGAGCCCTGCGCTTTTGATCGACGTCCGCGGTGAAGCGCCCGTGCCGCCGGAGTGTCCCGAGATGTGGACGACGTCGGCGTTTGCCTTCGCGACGCCGGCGGCGATCGTACCGATGCCGGCCTCTGAGACGAGCTTGACGTTGATGTCGGCGTCCTCGTTTGCGGCTTTGAGGTCGAAGATCAGCTGTTTCAGATCCTCGATCGAGTAGATGTCGTGAAGCGGCGGTGGGGAGATGAGACCGACGCCGGGCGTCGACTTGCGGACGTGGGCGATCATCTCGTTGACCTTCTCGCCGGGGAGGTGACCACCCTCGCCGGGCTTGCTTCCCTGGGCCATCTTGATCTGGAGTTCGTCCGCCGAGGAGAGATACGTCGAGGTGACGCCGAAACGACCCGAGGCGACCTGTTTGACGTTACACTCCTTTTCCGTGCCGAAGCGCTCGGGCGGCTCGCCACCTTCACCCGAGTTCGACTTGCCGCCGATCCGGTTCATCGCGATCGAGTTGTTCTCGTGGGCTTCGGGCGAGAGCGAGCCCAGCGACATCGCCGCCGTCGAGAACCGCGTGACGATCTCCTCGATCGGCTCGACGTCCTCGACCGGAACGGAGTCGCGGTCGGAGTCGAACTCGAGCAGTCCCCGAAGCGTCTGGAGGTTCTGTTGT
Source organism: Natrialba swarupiae (assembly GCF_008245225.1). Lineage (GTDB taxonomy): Archaea > Halobacteriota > Halobacteria > Halobacteriales > Natrialbaceae > Natrarchaeobius > Natrarchaeobius swarupiae. The sequence continues at coordinate 216,533 of NZ_VTAW01000003.1, read as the reverse complement.
TGTTCGTTGATCTGCTCGGCGAACTCGCCGTAGCGCTCGTAGTCGTTCGATCGGACCGCCTGCTGGAGCGCACCGACCGTCGCCGGATTCCACTGGTGGTGGATGCCGTCCGAGCGGTGTTCGAACTCGCCGTATCGCTCGAGATCGGGTTCGTCCTCGCCGAAGGCACTCTCGTGGCGCTCGCGGACGTCCGCTTCGATCTCGGCGAGGCCGATCCCCTCGGTTCGGTTCTCGGTGCCCTCGAAGTACTCCGAGACGAACCCCGAATCGAGCCCGACCGCTTCGAAGATCTGGGCACCCTGGTAGCTCTCGACTGTCGAGATTCCCATCTTCGCCATGATCTTGAGCAGCCCGTCCTCGAGGGCCCCGACGTAGGCGTCGATCGCGACCTCGGTGTCGGCTCCGTCGGGGCCGGCGGTGATGTCCTCGATCGTCTGGTAGGCGAGGTACGGGTTGACCGCGCCGGCGCCGTAGCCGACCAGCGTCGCGAAATGGTGGACGGTACGCGGGTCGGCCGACTCGACGACCAGGCCGACGTGGTTGCGCAGCCCGTTTCGAACGAGATGGTGGTGAACGCCGCCGGTCGCGAGCAGACTGGGAATCGCGACTCGATTCTCGCCGACGCGACGGTCCGAGAGGATGATGACGTCGTGACCATCGTCTTCGATCGCGGAAACGACGTCGTCGCGGACCCGATCGATCGCGGTCTCGAGGTCCGGCCCCGGCTCGTCGCTCGTCGGCTCGTAGGTGATGTCGACCGTCGCCGCCGTGATGTCGTTTGCCGAACAGTCGCGGACCGCCTCGAGTTCGGCGTCCGTCAGGATCGGCGAGTCGAGCACGAGTTGGCGGGCGTGTTCGGGCGATTCGTCGAGGAGGTTGCGCTGGTGGCCCAGCCGCGACTCCATCGATGTGACGAGTTCCTCGCGAATGTAATCCAGCGGCGGGTTGGTGACCTGGGCGAACAGCTGTTTGAAGTACGAAAACAGCGGACGGTTGAACTCGGTGAGTACCGACAGCGGCGTGTCGTCACCCATCGAGCCCACCGGATCCTTCCCCTTCTGGGTCATCGGCTCGATCAGGTTCTCGAGTTCGTCGTGGGTGTAGCCAAACGACGTCTGGTGGTCACGAAGCCCGGAGACCGGCCGACGTGGGCTGTCGTCTCCGGACGTCACCAGGTCCTCGAGTCGAACCTGTTCCTGCTCGACCCACTCGCCGTACCGATCGTCGGTGAGGTCGTCGAAGACCTCGTCGTCCGGAATGACGCGTCCCTCGTTCGGATCGGCGAGAAACAGCTGGCCGGGCTGAAGACGGCCACGTTCCTCGATCTCCTCGGGTGGAGTCTCGAGGGCACCGGCTTCGCTGGCCATGACGAGGCGGTTGTCGGTCGTGATGTCGTATCGGCAGGGTCGCAGGCCGTTGCGATCGAGGACGGCACCGATGCGTTCGCCGTCCGTGGCCGCGACGAGGGCGGGGCCATCCCACGGCTCGACGAGGGAGGCGTGAAAGTCGTACCAGTCCTTTCGCTTCGGATCCATCGCGTCGTCGCCGCGCCACGCCTCGGGGACGAGCATCCGCAGTGCGTGTTCTAAGTCGCGCCCGTCTTGCATCAGGAGTTCGAGCGCGTTGTCGACGCTCGCGGTGTCGGACTGTTCGGGATCGTTGATCACCGGTTTGACGGCGTCGACGTCTTCCAAAACGTCGCTCTCGAGGTCCGTCTCGCGGGCGCGCATCCAGTTGATGTTGCCCTGGATGGTGTTGAACTCGCCGTTGTGAATGATGTTGCGGTAGGGGTGGGCGAGGTGCCACGCACCGAGGGTGTTCGTCGAGAACCGCTCGTGGACCATCACGAAGTTCGAGGTGATTCGGTCGTCGGTCAGATCCGGATAGTAGCTGGGTACCTGGACGCCCTTGAGCAGTCCCTTGTAGACGACGGTCTTCGAATCGAGCGAGACGACGTAGAAGCGATCCGCGCCATCGACGTCAGCATCGTCGATCGCATTTTCGAGGGCACGACGAGCGACGTAGAGTCGTCGGTCGAACTCCTCCTCGGTGACGCTCTCGTCGTCCGGAGCGACGACGACCTGCCGGACGTCGGGTTCGGAATCGACGGCCGTCTCGCCGAGATCGTCGTTGTTCGTCGGAACGTCACGCCACTCGAGTACCTCGAGGTCGTAGCGCTCGAGGGTCTCGTCGACGAGAGAGACGAGTTCCGTGCGCGCGTCGTCGTTCTGTGGAAAGAAGATCGAACCAACCGCGTACGTCTCGGGGAGATCCGTCTCGAGAACGTCTTGGAAGAACCCATCCGGAATCTGAAGCAAAATCCCCGCGCCGTCACCGGTGTCTTTCTCCGCGCCGGTCGTTCCGCGGTGCTCGAGGTTCTCGAGTAACTCGAGTCCGTCGGTGACGACGTCGTGACCCGTCTCTCCGTCGAGATCCATGACGACGCCGACACCGCAGTTCGAACGTGATTCCGTTGGATCCGCAAGTCCCTGCTGGCGCTCGGTGGATAGCGAGCAGTGTGGCTGTGACATACACACCCGTAGCGAGAACACCTATAAGAGGGTACTCCATAATCACTAAATGTATTATAGACACATACAATCGTATATAAGGTGTATTGTCCTCCTCGAATGTGCCGGAACGACCGTGACGAACCGATCCCGTTGTCGAACGTCGTCTCGGTGGACTGAGACGGTTCCCTGTCGGTCAGTGTCGGCACACCTGCGACCCCTCGGGCAGGTCCACCGATCTATCTGGATAGCAATCCGTCTGATCGTCGGCTTTTCGAACTATCCTAACGGTATTCGTCAGCGTCCTGTTCGTACAGCCCCCCACGGGCCGAAATGGCCCATCGAGGGTCAGAAGTGTCAGAGGCACGTAGTGTCCACGGCGAGGTGAACACCACACGTTCTATTCGGAGCCGACCGGTAAGGAATCTTTGGTTAAAGGGTTAGGTTTGAGTGTCGACGACACGCATGCACGACCGTCGACGAGGGTGACGGCTCGTAGCGTCAATCGCCTCGGGGCATTCTCCGATACCCCTTGACAATTCCAACCGAGATCGGTTAGTAACTCTTCGCGAAGTAAGCGAGCTGGTCCGCAGGTTCCCCACAGACCGCACACGTTGCATCCTCGTCGTCGGGTGCTTTCGGGGCTCCTGCGGTGGTTCCACCCTGATCTTCGAGCGGTTGCATCACGATTTCGGCGGAAACCTTCTCCTTGATCGCCTCCTCGCAGGCGGGATCGCCACACCACGGCACCTTCACGTAGCCGCCGTGTTTGCCGATCGTTCCCATGATCTCCTCGGGGCTGTCGGCCTCACGGATGTTGTTCTCGAGGTTCTCGGCCGCCGTGTCGTAGAGCTTTTCGTAGATCGTCTCGAGGTGGTCGTCGACGGTGTCGACGATCTCCTCGCGGTCTTCGACCGATTCCTCGTTGTCGGGTCGGTGGACGAGCGTGACCTCCGCGTCGTCGACCTCGTAGGGGCCGATCTCCAGACGAAGCGGGACGCCGTTGAGCTCGTGTTCGTTGAACTTGAAGCCGGGATTGCGCTCGTCTCGGTCGTCGAGTTCGACGCGGAAGCCGGCCGCCTCGAGGTCGTCGGCGATGGATTCGGAGTACTCGAGGACGTCCTCCTTCGTATCCTCTTGCCAGATGGGGACGATGACGACCTGCGTGGGCGCGATGGTTGGCGGGAGAACGAGGCCCTGGTCGTCGGAGTGGGTCATGACCAGCGCTCCGAGTGCACGCCAGGAGAGGCCCCACGACGTGGTGTAGGCGGTTCGTTCTTCCTCGTCTTCGTCGACGTACGTGATGTCGAACGCCTCGGCGAAGCTCTGGCCGAGATGGTGGCTGGTTCCTCCCTGGACGGACTTGCCGTCGGGCATCAGCGCCTCCACAGTGGTCGTCGTGTCCGCACCGGGGAACTTGTCGTGTTCGGGCTTCTTGCCACGAAGCACCGGAATCGCGAGCACGTCCTCGTAGACACGTTCGTACTGCCCGAGTCGGGTCCAGACCTCTTCCCATGCCTCCTCGTTGGTGGCGTGGGCGGTGTGGCCCTCCTGCCACATGAACTCCTTCGTCCGGAAGAACGGCTTCGTCTCGGTGGCCTCCCACCGGACGACCGAACACCACTGATTCAGTCGGAGGGGGAGGTCACGGTGACTCCGCGTCCAGTCGGCCATGAAGGGCGCGATGATCGACTCGCTGGTCGGGCGCACCGCGAGGCGCTCCTCGAGTTCGTCGTGGCCGCCCTGGGTGACCCACGCGACCTCTGGGTCGAACCCCTCGACGATGTCTTTCTCACGCTCGAGGAAGGATTCCGGGATGAACATGGGAAAGTAGACGTTGTCGACGCCGGTCTCTTTGAACCAGCCGTCGAGTGCGTCCTGAATCTGCTCCCAGAGGGCGTAGCCGCGGGGCTTCGTGACGATGAAGCCGCCCATCGGTGCGTAGTCCGCGAGGCCCGCTTTTTGGACGACTTCGGCGTACCACTCGCCGGGTTTGTGCGATTTCGACTCGGTGATCCCGAGTTCCTGACTCTCGTCGCTCATTGTGTCGACAGTCAGTCAGCGCGGTCTTAAACCATGCGAACGACGGGCGACGACGCGCTCCTGCGGTAACGATCGACACCCATCTTCGCGTCCACCACAGCACTGTTCCTCGCGACAACTGTCGTCACCGGCCGACGGCCGACTTTTATGCCGATCGGTAACGCCCATCGTCGTATGCGAGCCATCGAGGTCAACTCCTACGGCGACAGCGATCGACTCGAGGCCATCGACGCGCCGATTCCGGAACCGGGGCCGGGTGAGGTTCGGATCGACGTCGAGGCGGCCGGCATCAACTTCGCGGACGTCATGCAACGGCGCGGGCAGTATCCGGGCGGTCCCGAACCGCCGTACGTTCCGGGGATGGAGGTCGCGGGAACGGTCGACGCGGTCGGGGGGCGAGCGGAGCCACCCTCTGCGGACGGCGCGAGTGGCGGTGAACCCCGAGCGGGCACCGACCTCGAGGAGGGCGACCGCGTCGTCGCGATGGTCGGCCGCGGCGGCTACGCGGCGTACGCAACCGCGCCCGTCCAATCGCTGTTCCCGATCCCCGAGGGGATGGCGGTTACGGAAGCCGCCGGCTTCCCGGTTCAGTTTCTCACCGCTCACGCCTGTCTGTTCGAGTGGGGCGACCTCGAGGCCGACGAATCGGTGTTGATCCAGGCCGCCGCGGGCGGCGTCGGGACGGCCGCCGTCCAGCTCGCGTCGAACGCCGGCGCGGAGGTGTTTGGCACCGCGAGCAGTACGGAGAAACTCGAGCTCGCCGCCGAACTCGGCTGTGATCACCCGATCAACTACGAGGAGACCGACTTTCGCGAGGTCGTCGACGAAGAGACGGGCGGCGAGGGCGTCGACCTCGTCCTCGAGAGCGTCGGCGGTGACGTCTTCGAGCGGAGCCTCGACGCGATGGCCCACTTCGGACGGATGGTCACCTACGGCGTCGCGAGCGGCGAGCCGGCTTCGGCCGAGAACCGACGGTTACTGTTCGAAAACAAGTCCGTCAGGGGCTTTCACCTCGGCCAGACGGCTGCTCGCGACCCCGAGCGCATCGTGGAGGCCGTCCCCGAACTGACGGCGGAGCTGACGAACGGGGACCTCGAGGTCGTCGTCGGCGAGACGTTCGCACTCGAGGACGCCGCCGACGCCCATCGGTACCTCGAGTCACGGAAGAGTTCGGGGAAACTCGTGTTGGTGGTGTAGCGGTCGCTCGCCGGGTTCGGCCCACCGGGCACGGGATCGTCGAACGGCCGGCAATCGGTCATCGCAAACCGTCCGAATTGTTATCCGTCGTCCGCGCCCTCTTCGAGCGTCACGTCCCACTCGAGGTCGTGTTCGACGAAGTCGGCTTCGTCGAGTGGCTCACCCCCCTCGAACGCGAACTCGCCGACGACTGTCCGTCCCTCGAGGACGCCAGGAAGCCAGAGCCGGTCGTCCTCCCACATCCGGTCGTAGGGAACGTCCTCGACTGGGACCCACTCGGGGCGGGCCTCCTCGGAGGGCCGCGCCTCGCCGGCGAACGACTCGGTGCGGTAGACGTGACAGAACGTGTGAATTTCGCTGTCGAGCGTGAACGTCAACTCGGCGGCTTTCTCGAGGTCCGCCGGATCGATCTCGAGGCCGACTTCCTCGCGGGTCTCCCGGATGGCACACTCACGTGGCGTCTCGCCTGCCTCGAGTTTGCCGCCGGGCCCGTTGTACCACCCCTCGCCGAGTCCGCGTCGTTTCTCGATCAGGAGCACCTCGCGCTCTGTTCTCTGGTTGTCGTCGACTGATTCACCGGTGGCGTCCACCCTAAGAGCGAAACACAGCGTCGCCTCGATCATACGATCCGGTTTGGCCGGCCGCTGATAAAACGTCCTCTCGAGTCGGAAGCGGCGACGCCAGCAGCTCAGACGGTTTACTGTAGATCAGTTTCGGTGAGACCACGACCCCGACGGCGGTCTCACCGGTACATCGCGACAGTAATCCGTATCAGTCGTCGTCTGCGACCGCGGGCGTGAACTCCTCGGGGGCACAGCCGAGCGATCGGTGCGGACAGTATCGGCAGTGCTCACCGGGGGACGTCTCCGCGTACGACGGATCGTCGACCGACTCGAGAGTCTCGCGGACGGCAGACCACGACGGCAACGCCGCCGGCTCGTAGAGGTCGACGGCGGGCCCCGAATCACCGACGTAGACGTAGCCGACCCCCGCGATCGGCTCGTCGAACCGCTGTCGACAGGCTCGAGCGTACAGCGTCAGCTGGGTCGCGTCCGCGAGATCGATCCGCCCGGCGGTGGCCTTGTAATCGAGGACGACGAGGTCTCCGGAATCGCCGTCGATCGGCGCTTCGTCGGCCTCGACTGGCGGGAGCCGTCGGATCGAGTCGACGTAGCCGACCACGTCGCCCGCCACGCCGGAGACGTTCGCGAGCGAAAACGGGCGCTCGGCGGCGAGTTGGTCCCAGTCGGCGACCGGCAGATCGAATCCGGGCACGGTCGCCGCGAAGTAGCGATCGACGCAGTCGAGTACCGGCTCGCGGTAGGCACCGAGGTCGCGGGCGGTGAGCTGGCGGATCGCCGCCTCGCGCCACTCTTCGCTGGTTCGATACCCCCGGTAGAACGCCTCCTCCGCGACGTCGTGGAAGACCGTTCCGACGACGCGTGAACGCGCGACCGACGGACTGATCCGATCCGATGCCGTCGGGGTCGTCCCTGCCAGCGGATCGTCGATCGCACGGACGACGTGGTCGAGGTAGTGTTTCCGGGGGCAGGTGTCGTGGGTCTCCATCGCGGTGTAGCTGTGGCGTATGGCGACCGACAACTCCGAGGCCGTCGAGAGCGACTGGATCGGGAACCGCGTGGTCTCGGGGGTCAGCGCCGAGAGCTGTCGGCCACTCGGTACTCGAACGGGGCGGTCGACGGTGTCTCCCCGTCGGAGAGCGTCCGCGGCGTCGGCCGCCGGCAACAGCGTCCCGTCGCGAAGCAACCGGCCCAGTCGGTGGACCGTCCCGATCGCCTCGTCCGTCTCGAGGGGTTCGACGCTTCGGTCGTCGTAGCCGGCGTAGTAGGTGATCGTGCCCGGACTCGAGTCCGCCGAGCGCGCGATCGCATCGGTTCGATCCGCGACGGTGTCGGGATAGCTCTCGCGAACCCGCTCGAAGCTCTCGGAAAGCGACGACCACAGCGCCATGCGCTCGCCGGCGACCGACCACTCGATCTCGGCGTGTAGACAGCCCTGTGCGGTCGAGACGCCGAGTTCGTCCTCACCACCGTCGTACTCGTAGGGGGAGCCGAAGACGAACAGGTGATTCTCGGCACGGGTGAGCGCGACGTGGAGCACCCGCCACTCCTCGGCGACGGTCTCGGCCGCGAGATCTGCGAGCAACGGCGAGTCGACGTCGTCGTCGAGCGTCGCCGCGAGCAGTCGATACCGGGCGCGCTCGGCGTAATCGTTCTCGACACACCACTCCTCGTCGGAGAGGTAGGGGACGAGTACGGTATCGAACTCGAGGCCCTTCGCCTGGTGGACCGTCATGACGTCGATCCGGTCGTCAGATCGCGTGCCGCGAGTGCGCTCGCGTTCGCTCCCGCGGAGGGTCCGCTCGAGTCCGTCGACGAACGCCGTCGAGAGCGAGCGGATCGCCGCGTCGGACTCGTAGGCCGCGACGAAGCGCTCGAGTCGCTCGAGGTCGGCCCGTTCGTCGGCCGTCAGGAACCACTCGAGGCGGGTCAGTTCGCGGAACCGACGGACGAACCCCGGCAACGGGTAGACGTCACGCATCCGCTCCAGTTCGGCGAGATGCTCGCGCGCCCGCTCGAGGCGTTCCGAACGCTCGAGAGTCCCTAAATCGACGTCAAAGACGGCGTCGTACAGCGATCCGTCCCGACGCTGGAGCGTCTCGAGGTCGCTCCCCGAGAGGCGATAGCGGTACAGCAGCACACGCCGGAGGTGGGCGTCTAAGTCGGGATCGACGAGCACCCGAAAGTACGACAGCACCGTCTGTATCCCGGGTTCGATCTCTCCGCGTGGCGATCCAGAGATCTCGTGGGGAATCCGGCGTTCCTGGAGCGCGTCGGCGACGGCCTGGGCGTGGCGGTTCGTCCGGACGATGACGGCGATATCGCCGAGCGACCGGCGGGGCACGTTCTCGGAGTCGCCGTTCAACAGCCTCGAGACCGTCGTCGACACCTGCTCGGGCGTCGACAGGCCGAGCTCGTCGCTTTCGACTTTGACGACGCGATCCGGGCGTGCGTTCGGATCACCGTCGGTCTCCGAGCCGGCGTCGCCGTCCGTCCACTCGCTTCCCCCCGCCGTCGGCCCGCCGCCCGTCCCGGACTCGCGGTCGACCTCTCGCAACGTCTTCGAGGACTGTGGGCCGTACTCGCAGTGATTCGCGAGGTCCAGTATCTCCTGGCGCGACCGGAAGTTGAGCCCGAGTTCGATCGATTCGTGGTCGTCGTAGCTCTCGGCGAGCCTGTCGAGCCCTTCGCGGTCGGTACCGCGCCAGCCGTAGATCGCTTGGTCCTTGTCGCCGATCGCGAGCAGATCTGGCCGGTCGGGGCCGCTGGTGAGCGCCGTAATCAGGCCGAACTGCGTCTCGTCGGTGTCCTGGAACTCGTCGCAGTAGACCTGTTCCCACCGGGTCGCGATCTCGTCGGCGATCGATTCTCCGGTGGGCGATCCGTTCGCTCCGCCGCCAGCGATCCGTCCCATCACGTCGTCTCCGCGGACCAGCCCCGTCGCCGTCCGCACCAGTTCGTCGAAGTCGAGCGCGCGCTCGTTCGACAGGTGCTCGTGGTAATCCGCGTAGACGTCCACGTAGTGGCGGGCAAGCCGGAGGAACTCGACGTAGTGTTTCAGTCGTCCAAACGGGCTCTGCTCGAGTCGATCGGTTCGCCGCCCCCAGATTTCGTTGCCGAACAGCGCGCGCGGAAGCTGTTTCGTCGTCGGTTCGTCGAGCGAGAGCGTCTCGATCGTGTTCGTCACGCACCGCTGGAGTACCCGGAGGTACCGATCGACGTCGCGAACCACCTCGTCGTCGCGAAACGCCGCCGGTGCCTCGGCGATTTTCTCCCGGCAGAACGAGATGAGCGTGCCGTACTCGACCAGCGACTCGCGACCCGCCTCGAGGTGTTCGTCCCGGTTGAAGAACCGAAACGCCTCGTTGTCGAACGAGAGCTCTTCGCTCGCCTGCCTCTCGAGCCAGAGGACGAACTCGGTCAACAACTCGAGCGTCCGGACATCGGGAAGGGTCGCCCGTAGCGTCTCCGGCGTGACGTCCTCGCGGCTCATCGTCCGGACGAACCGTTCGACGGCGTCGACGAGGTCGGTCGTCGAGCCGTCGCCGCCCGACGCGGCCGCGAACTCGTACTCGTTTTCGGCGAGCAGGCGACCGACGATCCGGCGGCGCTTGCGTTCGGTGACCACCTCGAACTCGGGGGAGTAGCCCACCGCGTAGGCGTACTCCCGGACCAGCCGATAACAGAACGAGTGGTAGGTGTGGACGTCGATCGCCGCCGCAGTCTCCGGACCGAGGCGGTCGGCGACCGCGTCACGGATGCTCCCCGCCGCCTCGTTGGCGAACGTCAACACGAGCGCGCCGTCGGGGTCGATCTCGCCGCGTTCGATCGCACGCTCGAGGCGAGCGATCATCGTCGTCGTCTTTCCAGTGCCAGCGCCGGCGTCGACGGAGAGACAGGCCGCCCGGCTTTCGATGACCGTCCGCTGGTTCCCCCTCGGCTCGAGCCCGTCGTCTTCACCCATCGAACTGCACCTCCGAGGCGATGTGGTCCTGACAGCAGACCGCGTACCCACAGTCGGGGCAGGCCGTCCGCCTGACGTGGTCCCACCGATCGGTGGGATCGAACTCCCCGGCACCGATCCGTTCGACGATCGCGGCGAGGCGGCCGTCGACCGTCTCGTTTCGGTGTTCGTGGGTCAGTCCGTACGTGTGCTGGTCGACGTAGACGTCCGTCAGATCGGCGATCTCGAGACTCGTCTCGACTGATTCGCGAACCCAGTTGACCGACGTCCGCGAGCGATCCGCGAGCGGAATCTGAACGTAGCGACACGTCTTCCCGCCGAGGTCGAGACGATCCCGGAGACGCCGGAGACCGTCGAGGACGACCGCCGTCTCGAGCAACGCGGCGACGGCGGCGGGGTCGTAGACGTCGCTCTCGCGGTCGAAGTGATCGACGAACTGGCCGGCGACGTCGCCCTCCCACCGGGATCGATACCGGAGGAGGCCGAGCGGGGCGAGCGTCGGCACGAACCGAGCCGCGACGAGCGACGAGCCGTCGCGGAAGACGTAGTCGACCTCGGCCTCGATCTCGATCGGGTGGGGATCACCGTCGGACCCCGGGTTGGCGGACTCCTCGGCTGCCGTCGGGGACACCGTCCGCGAGAGTGTGAGGCCGGGGCCGACGACGTCGGCCATCGTCACGTTACCGCCGACACACCGCTCGAGGCCGCCAGCGTGGTCGACTCCGACCTCTTCGACGTACGCCCGGAGCGTCGCCTCGAGCACCGTCCGCTCGTGTCGGCGCTGGGTTCGGGAGTGAAATCGCTCGTCGTGATCTGCCCACTGCTCCGACAGCGTCGTCCGACTGGCCTCGAGGAGTGCGTCGTCTGTGGTCTTCCCGGTTTGGAACGCCCCACAGATTGCTCGTCGGAGCAGATCGACCCGATCCGCGCCACCGTTCTCGCCGGCGGACTCGAGGTCGTGGACGTGGGCAAACTCGTACCGGCGCGGACACCGGAGGTAGGTCTCGACGCCGTCGACCGAGAGGCGTTCGACTGGCTGTGGGGGACCGTCCAGGCCGCCCTCACTCATCACGAATCACCTCGCCCGCCGCGAACTCGAACTGCGAGCGGATCGCCGCCGCGAGATCGGGATCGACGTCGCCCTCGAGAACCAGGGCGATCTCACAGAACAGCGCTTCCGTCTCGCCGAGATCCGCCTCGCCCCCGGTGCTCGCCTCGCGGAGCACCCGCTCGAGTTCGCCGTGGGGCTGTTCGAGAATCGTCTCCACGGCGCTGGTCGCGCCGCGGACCGACGAGGTGGCGTCGGTGGTGACGTCCTCGAGTTCGAGGCCTGGGGTCGAGTCGATCAGCGTGAGGTAGCGCGACTCGTCGTGCGTTCGACGGAGGCCGCCGGATCCCCGTTCGTACGAACAACAATAGAGGGCGCTCCGTGCGGCCCGCGATCCGAGCGCGAGCCGCCGTCGGGACCGTTGTGCGTGGTATCGTTCGAAGGCGGTACCGACGCCGTCGTCGCCCGAGGGCGGCGCGAACGTCGAGTCGACGGCGGCCGGCGAGAGGTCGGTGACGGCGGGGTAAGTCGACAGTTCACGGAGCCAGGCCGTCGGGAACAGCTGGGTGAGAAACTGCTCGCCGGGGTAGATCTCGTCGATCAGGTCGAGGACGAAGACGACCTCCCGCGAGTCGTACTTCAGGTTCTCGATCGGTCGAACCGCCACGCCGCCGGTCGGCGCTCGCGCGTCGACCGTGTGGACGTACGGTGCGTCGTACCGGATCGTTCGCCGGAGCATCCGCCGAAGCCCCCGCCAGTCCGGTCCGACGAGATCCGTCTCCTCGACGAAGCGGGCGATCTCGAGTAGCCGTCTGACACCCTCGTACTGCTCGCGGGCGTCGACCCACTCCTCGGTCGCGGCGATCCGTCCTTTCAGATCGGTCTCGAGTATCCACCGTGCGAGCGACCGCGAGACGCCCGTGCCCGAACAGGCCTCGAGTAAGGCGGGCGAAAAGTCGTCCACCCGCGCTCGCAGGCGCTCGAGTGCGGCGTCGTGATCGTCGTCCCGTCGGCGGTCCTGGCGGTCGGTTTCGACGCCGCCGCGGGCGCGTTCACACTGGACCGTCACGAACGCATACAGTTCGTTGACCGCCGGATCTTCGGCCAGCGACGGCGTGCCGATCGTCGCCGTCGGCACGCCCGCCTCGCGCAGCGATCGCCGCGTCTCGGGAACCCGTTCGATCCGCGGGACGGCGACCGCGAACTCGTCGTATCGCCAGTCGTGGCGTTCACGCAACGACCGGATCTCGCTCGCAACGGCCCGGATCTGGTCGCGTTCGGTCCGCGTCCGGATTCGCTTCGCTCGACCCGACCGTCCCGCGGGCGATTCGCCGGTCGCGAGAAATCGCGTCAGTTCCTCGTGCGCTGTCCGGTCAGGGGATCCGTCTTTCCTGCCCGTCCCCGAGGAACCATCGTCCGCGGTCGTCTCCTCGAGCGTCTCGATCTCGAGACCGTCGCCGACGGCGTCTTCGATCCGCCCCGTTTCGACTCGCGTTCGTTCGACGCTGGCGTGGCGTTCGCCGAGACAGACGAGATCCGCGTCCTCGGAAAGCGCCGCGAGATACCGACGGTCGAGTCGGCGATACTCCTCGAACTCGACGGCGAGAACGGCGTCGACGGAGTCGGTCACGCGAGTTCGGAGCCCGTCGACGTCGGCCTGGAGGACCTCGACTGCACGGGGGATCACGTCTGCCCGCTCGACGTAGCCTCGGCTCGCGATCTCCTCGTGGAATCGGTCGTTGATCGCGTAGAGAAACGCGAGACAGTCGTGTGGCGACTCACTCCCGCTCTCGAGGGCGTCGAGGCGGATGCCCTGGCGTGTCGCCTCGAGCAACAGTTGGCCGACGTCGCGGACGAAACTCTCGTGTGTCGACGCCCGCTCTATGTACGCCGGGACGTCCCGACTCGTGCCGTCGATCACGAGCGAGATGAGTTCGATCCGCTCTTCGTACTCGAGGCGGTCGAGCGTCGGGTCGAACTCCTCGACGACCTTGGAGGCGTGTTCGGGCACCGATTCGACCCGTGGCGAGCGGGGTGAGCCGGTCGTCGCCGCAACGTCGGAGAGTTCCGTCGTGATGCGCTCGAGGCCGGCCGGGTGACGTTTCAATACGAGCACGTTTCGCGGCCCGTACTCGTCTGCGAGGGCGGTGTACTCGGCGGCGACCGAGTCGACGGGATCGCCGATCGGTCCGGGACGGAGTTTACACGTCCCCTCGAGGGGAGGGTCGGTTGACATCTCTGACACGTCACCGTGTATGTTCGAATTTGTATTTAAAGATGTGTAGAACGTCCGGTGAGGTGACCGATAGCACAACTCACCGGTTCGACAACCCTTATACTATGCAAGGGAAATAATGCAGTATGCAAGATATTTTCGTCGCACGAGTCATGTCCACGTCGCTTCGGACGGTAACGCCGGATACGCTCGTCGAAGACGCGGGTCAGGTAATGCTCGAGAACGATATCGGCTCGGTGCTCGTCGTCGACGACGACGGCCACCTCGAGGGAATCCTGACGACGACGGACTTCGTCGACATCGTCGCACAGAGCTATCCGAAAGCCGAGACGACCGTCTCGCGGTATATGAGTACGGACGTCGTGACGGCCTCCGCCCAGGACAGTATCCGAGATGTCGCGGATCTGATGGTCGAAGAGGGGTTCAAACACGTCCCCGTCGTCGACGAGGAAGAAGGGGCAATCGGAATCATCACGACGACGGATCTCGCTTCCTACCTCTCACGGGTCCACTCGCCCAGCCCCAAAGAGTAGTCGGCGACGGTCGGTCGAGCCACCGTTCGATCGACGCGGATAGCGGTTCGTCCGGGCGACGCTCCGTCAGTTCGAGGACAATCGCGACCGGGCTGGCACACATCGAACCGCCTCGTCGAGGAGATCCCGAAGCGTGCGACTCTCCTCGAGCGTCAGCGCTACGTCCGCGTGACCGGTTCCGTAATCGCCGGCCATCGCGTCGGTGCTCAGCAGTACCAGTCCGTCGCCGCCTGCATCCGGCCGCACGGAGACGTCGCCTCGAGCCGGATACTCCCGGGGCGGGCCGATCCCGAGGTCGTACTCCCCACGCGTGACGCCAACCCTGATTCGGTCGAAGTACTCGAGGTCGAACGAATCCGTCGGATCGTCCTGACCGTCACGGCTGTCGTCCACGATAGGAGAACAGTCCATATCAATTCTGTCGTGGTACACGCCAACCGTGATGGACGTTCCGCCACGAGTCCCACCTCGAGTATGTCCAACAGGCCGCCATCACCCTCCATTACGTCCCCATCACCGATCGAACGCGACGGCGACGACCGCGTCCTCGCGACCACTCCAGAACTCGTCGCGAGTATCGAATCGTCGACCGGCCACCAACTCGAGGAAGCGGCTCTCGAGGAACTGTTGATCGTACTGGATCGAGCCGACTGTCTCGAGTGGGTATCGGTCACGCGAACGGGCGACTACGTCTGGGATCTGACCGATACCCCGGACCAGATCGCCGCCGTCGTCGCCGACGTCGTCGTCGAACAACTGTGTTCGTGGCTCTCGACGTCAGGACGCGCAACGTCCGAGGCGGGGATCACCGACGAGTGAGAAAACGTCTCTCGCCCGGTATCGAACTAACTCTCGGTGAGCTCGTGTGACGCACCGTCCTTGACATCCTCCCCGCGCTAAACCAGTCGACGCCGACGTCCGTATCGATATCCCGCTGAAAGTTATCGGCGGTTGCGTTCCACCACTCTTCGACGTCTTTCGTCATACCACAGGAATCGCGCTCACTCGAGTCCGTCGACTAGCTCGCTCGCGACGCCGGTGTAGCCGGTCGGCGTCAGCGCGTGCAGTTCCTCGCGGACGTCCTCGTCGACCTCGAGGTCGTCGAACATCGCTCGGAAGTCCTCGAGGGTGACGTCCTTCCCGCGGGTGACGGCTTTGACCTGCTCGTAGGCGTCCGCCTGGCCTTCGCGTCGGAGGATCGTCTGGACGGCCTCGCCGATAATTTCTGGCGTCGACTCGAGGTCCTCGCGCATGACGGCCTCGGTGGGGACGACCTTCTCGAGGCCGGCGGCGGTCTTCGAGTAGCCGATCAGGCAGTGGGCGAACGCGGCGCCGATGTTGCGTTTGACCGTCGAATCCGAGAGGTCACGCTGGAGCCGAGAGGTGGTGACGTAGTCGGCGAGGAAGGTGAGATCGGAGTTGGCCTTCGAGAGGTTACCCTCGCTGTTCTCGAAATCGATGGGGTTGACCTTGTGGGGCATCGTCGAGGAGCCGGTCTCGCCGGAGACGGTCTCCTGGCCGAGGTAGCGATCGGAGACGTAGAGCCAGACGTCGAGGTCGAGATCGAGCAAGACGTCGTTGGCGCCGCGGAACGCGTCGAACAGTGTTGCGAGGTCGTCACAGGGATTGACCTGTGTGGTGAGCGACTGAAACTCGAGGCCCAGTCCGTCCGTGACGAACTCCGCTGCGAACGACTGCCAGTCGACCTCGGGATAGGCGGCGTGGTGGGCAGCGTACGTTCCGGACGCGCCGCCGAGTTTCCCCCGCAGGTCGTCGGTCGCCTCGCGGATGCGGCCGGTCGCACGGCCGAGGCGAGCCGCGTAGACGGCCATTTCCTTGCCGAAGGTCGTCGGCGTCGCGGGCTGGCCGTGAGTTCGGGCGAGCATCGGGAGGTCGCGGTACTCCCGTGCCATCTCGGCCAGCGAGTCCTGGACCTCGTACAGCGCCGGAAGCAGGACCTCGTCGACGGCGTCGCGGACGAGCAGCCGGTGGGCGAGGTTGTTCACGTCTTCGCTGGTCAGTCCGAAGTGGATCCACGGTGAGGCATCGCTGTCCTCGGGAAGCCGGTGGCGAACGAAGTACTCGACGGCCTTGACGTCGTGGTTCGTCGCCTCGAAGCCGGCGTGACCCTCCGTCTCGAGTTTCTTGATCAGCTGGGCGTCTTCCTCGGCGAACGTGGTGTAGAGGCCGCGCAAGTGTTCTCGCTCGTCGATATCGATCTCGAGCGGCGTGGCCTCGAGGTCGGCGAGTGCGATCAGGTACTCGACTTCGACTCGGACGCGGGCGCGCATGAGCGCGGCCTCACTCGCGTACGGCGACAGCGGTGCGGTCCGTCCACTGTACCGTCCGTCGAGCGGCGAGACGGCGTACAAGGCGTCGGTGTCGGTCATCGTCCGACTCTTTCCAGCGCGGTCCAAAAGCGTATCGAAACCCGAGCCGGAAAGGGCCACGTGTATGCATACCCAGTGGATGTAGGGTCGAAATAGCACAGGAATGATGCAGGAACGTGAATATCATCGGCGTCGAGACCGCAATCACTTTGTCGCTCGCGGGTGGCGATGAAACTATGACGCGAATCGCCGGGATGGCCGGCAACCGGGGGCGCAACCTGTTGAACATCGCCGACAGAGAACCGGGCGGAGCCGAACTCGAGGTGATTCTGACGAACAGCGAGGACGCACCAGTCCTCGAGTCCGCGGCCGAGCGCGGGATTTCGACCGAGGTCGTCCCACTCGCCGACGATATGGACCGCCGTGAACACGAGGAGGCGGTGCTCGAGGCCTTGAGCGAGTACGAGTTCGACCTCGTCTGTCTCGACGGCTACATGCGCATCCTCTCGGATACGTTCCTCTCGGAGGCGACGACGACGCTGAACGTCCACCCCTCCTTATTGCCGTCGTTTCCCGGCATGGACGCCTGGGGCGACGCCCTCGAGGCAGACGTCTCGGTGACGGGCTGTACGGTCCACGTCGTGACGGACGCGACCGACGACGACGGCGACGTGCTCGAGAGCGAGGTCGACGCCGGCCCGATCGTCACCCAGGAGCCGATTCCGGTCTACGAGGGCGACGACGCCGAGAGTCTGAAAGAACGCGTCCTCTACGAGGGCGAGTTCCGTGCGTATCCGCGTGCGGTGAAGTGGTTCGCCGAGGGTGCGGTAGATGTCGACGAAACCGCCGGTGAGGTCACGGTCGAGGCCGACGTGGCGACCGTCGACGACGCGGACCACGGTGGTCTTCCCGGCCGCCGCATCGTCTCGAGCGACCGTCTCGATACCCTCCGATACGGGGAGAACCCCCACCAGGACGCCGCGGTGTACGCCGACTACACCTGCGAGGAGGCGAGCGTGGTCCACGCCGACCAACTCAACGAGGGCGCGAAGGCGCTGTCGTACAACAACTACAACGACGCCGACGGCGCGTTGAACCTCATCAAGGAGTTCGACGAGCCTGCGGCGGCGGTGATCAAACACACGAACCCCGCGGGCTGTGCCACCGCGGACTCCCTGTCGGAAGCGTACGAGAAGGCGCTCTCGACGGACCCGATGAGCGCGTTCGGCGGCATCGTCGCGCTGAATCGCGAGTGTGACGCCGACACCGCCGAAGGGATCGTCGACTCGTTCAAGGAGGTCGTCGTCGCCCCCGGCTACAGCGAGGGGGCGCTCGAGATCCTCTTCGAGAAGGACAATCTGCGCGTCCTCGATGTCGGCGAGCTGGGTGAGCGGACCGACCGCTTTACCGAGAAACCGATCGTCGGCGGCCGCCTCGTCCAGGAACGGGACCTCCAGTCGATCTCCGTTGATGACCTCGAGATCGTCACCGAGCGCGAACCGACCGACGAGGAACTCGAGTCGATGGTGTTCGCGTGGCAGACCCTGAAACACGTGAAATCGAACGGAATTCTGTTCGCCGACGGCACCGAGACGGTCGGTATCGGGATGGGGCAGGTCTCCCGCGTCGACGCGGTTCGGCTCGCGGCGATGAAAGCCGACGAACACGCGGAAGGAAAGGACGCCGAGGGCGCAGTCATGGCCTCGGACGCCTTCTTCCCGTTCCCGGACGGCATCGAGGAGGCCGCAAAGGCGGGCATCGAGGCGGTCGTCCAGCCCGGCGGCTCGGTCAACGACGACGACGTCATCGAGGCGGCGGACGAACACGGCATGGCGATGGCGTTTACGGGCCAGCGGTCGTTCCGGCACGACTGAGCGAGCGCGGTTCCCACCCACTTCACTCGCTCCGAACCGCTACACGGCGAGCGGGAACACAGTGACCGCGAGCGCCCGAATTTACGGCGATTTTCGATCCAGAAAGTCAGCCAATCACGCCTCGAGTCGTCCACAGTAACCGACCGGCTGTAGCGACTGTTCCATGCCGACGACAGTACGGATAATCGCCGACAGCATTTACGGTCGGGGCAGGTGTGCGAGTTCGTGGCATGAACGGCGAACACGATCGTTCGGCGGTTCGGCGGCGGGCACTGCTCTCGGCGGTCGGATCGGCGGTGGGCGTCTCCGCGGTGGGGACGGCGACGGCTCGAGGCGCGGAGCCGGGGGGAAGCCGGAGATGTCCGGACGCGACGATTCGGACCGACATGGACCACTGCGAGGACGCAAGTATGGAGGGCTGTGCGGACGACCATCCGGAGACGATCGAACTCAGGGAGCAGGCCAGTGAGACGATCGACACCCGATACCCGACAGTCGGGAGTCTACTCGAGGCGGATTTTCTCCCCTACTTCGACGTCAAACGCCCCGGAGCGACGGCGGGCTGGTCACACTGGCTGAGTCCCGAGTACATCGGCGACGACACCCTGGTCGATCCCGACCGACCCGAGTCCATCCTCGTCGACAACGAGTCCTGGCGACCGATCGGCATCATGTTCATCGCGACCGTCGACGGCGATCCGGTCGACCCGCCCACACTCTACGCGGGGCCGGGATCGGACAGCGGGGACTCGAGCGACGAGGGAACGAACGGCGACTCGAGTGACGAGGGGGCGGACGACGGCTCGAGCCACGGTGAAACAGATCACGACGTGGCGGGCGACGAGAAGCGGTGTTCGCCGTGGCACTACCACCGCGGATTGCCCGGACGGCTGGCGTGGGCGTACTACCGACAGGTGCACGAACGCGATTACGAGGAGGGGGAACTCTCGATTCCGTGCCGGACGCCGTGTATGATGCACGTCTGGACCGTCCCACATCCCGAGGGCGTGTTCGCCCACGACGCGCCGTCACCGGAGTATCGCGGCGGCACCCCGGTCGCGGATCCCGGGTTCGAGACCGACGCCGATCCAGAAGAACAACAGCTGGGCTGGGACGCACTCCCTGAGCACGCGGTTCCGGACCGGAGACCTCGAGATCTGCTGACCTCGTGGTGAAGTGGGCGAAGTCAGACGCTGACGGCGGGGATCGACACCGCTCGAGGCTGGGGAGGCCGTCGTCCTCGAGCGGGGATGTGGGATCTCCATGCCACCCGTTGTCAGACTCCCTTTCGATTCACCGACTGGACTGGTCGACATCCCTCCGGCGACAAAGTGCGGATCTCGCTCCCGTCCACCCGTAACCGATCGAAACCACCTCGTTAGGGGTGGCCGTTAATCCGTTCGCCGCCGTAGGACGGGTTAATGACGACGGTTCTCGTGATCGGCGGAGGAATCGGCGGCCTCACGACGGCCCACGAACTCGCCGAGTGCGGCGTCGACGTGACCGTCCTCGAGGCCAACGACCGTTTCGGCGGGAAAGCGCGATCGATGCCGATCGACGACGGTCCCGCCGCGCTCCACGGCGAGCACGGATTCCGGTTCTTCCCCGCGTTTTACCGCCACGTCGTCGAGACGATGGCGCGCATTCCGGACGGGAACGGTACCGTGGCGGACAACCTCGTCGAGACCGAGGCGACACTGCTCGCGAGCACCACCGGCCCCGATCGGGTCGCGGAGACGGGGACACCCGACTCGGTTCGCGGCTGGCTCGAGGCGCTCCGGCCGGCGTTTGCCGACGAGTTACCGGCCCGCGACGTACACTTCTTACTCGAGCGGCTGGCGTACCTCCTGACCGCCTGTGAGAAACGGCGGGCGGAGGAACTGGACGACATCTCCTGGTGGGAGTTCACCGACGCCGAGAACCGCTCGCCGGCGTTTCGGGATCGGCTCGCGTCGACGACGCAGTCGCTGGTCGCGCTCAGACCCAGGGCCGCCAGTGCGCGCACGATGGGGACGATCTACCTCCAGTTGCTGTTCGGCCAACTCGATCCCACCAGACCGACCGAGCAGATCCTGAACGCGCCGACGAACGAAGCCTGGATCGATCCCTGGATCGATCACCTCGAGAACCTCGGCGTGGACCTCCGTCCGAACACCGCCGCCCGATCGATCTCGTTCGATGGCCGGCGCATCGACGGCGTCGAACTCGCCGACGGCACGACGATTTCGGCCGACGAATACGTCCTCGCGGTTCCGGTCGACGTCGCACCGACGTTCGTCACGCCCGAACTGGCCCGCGTCGCGCCCGAACTCGGCCGGATCGAGCGCCTCGAGACCGCCTGGATGAACGGCATCCAGTTCTACCTCTCGGTCGACCTCGAGTTGAGCCCCGGCCACCAGGTGTACACCGACTCGCCGTGGGCGCTGACGTCGATCTCTCAGCGGCAGTTCTGGACCGACTACGACGTCGACGAGCGGGGCCCGGACGACGTCGCCGGCGTCCTCTCGGTGATCGCGTCCGACTGGACGACGCCGGGGATTTTATACGACAGACCGGCCCGGGAGTGCACCCGCGAGGAGATCGCTGCGGAGATCTGGGCGCAGCTACGAGCCCACCTCCACGCCGCGGAACCGCAACTCACCGACGACGTGCTCGTCGACTGGTTTCTCGATCCCGCGATCGTCGAAACCGACGGCGGCGTCGAGAACCGCTCGCCGCTTTTGATCAACACCGTCGGCTCGCTTCGCAACCGCCCCCCGGCCGACGTCGGCGTCGAGAACCTCGTGCTCGCGGGCGACTACGTCCGGACGAACTCCGATCTGGCGTCGATGGAGTCGGCGAACGAGGCCGGCCGTCGGGCGGCGAACGCGATCCGTCGCCGGCACGGAATTCCCCAGCGAGCGACGATCTGGGAGCTCGAGGAACCCGTCGTCTTCGAGCCGTTCAAGCGCGAGGATCGGTTCCGCTACCGCCTCGGACTACCGCACCCGGCGGAAGTGACGCAGTCGCTGCGGTCGGTGACGGCACGGCTCGGCGGACGGTCGTGACCGTTCGGTCTTCCGTTCGATCGCGTCCGAGCCCCCGTTCGACCGCGATTCGAACGGCGGTTTTCGGGAGTGGCGGACGGTATCCCGCCTGAATCGTTTCGAGGGTTCTCCTACCGGAACAGCGAGCCAACGCGATCACGAGCCCGTCGCCGGAGCGCACTCGAGACGGGTTCGTGCCGTTTTGCCATGAGGACCGTCCCGTCGGCCTCGCGTCCGATCGTCTCGGGGACGTCGCCGACGAGGACGCGCCGGAAGAGACCGCCCTCGGCGGCCCCGACGACGGTGACGTCGTGGCGCTCGCTTCGCTCGACGATCGTCTCGACGACCGGCCCCTCGAGGACGGTCTCCTCGACGGAACTGACGGCACCGAGTTCCGGAGACGTCCGCGTGAGCAGGTCTCGAGCGTCGCCAACGACCGTCTCGGTCCGGTCGGGAACGACGGTGAGCAGTTCGGCGCGAGCGTCGTGCGTGCGGGCGAGCGAGCCGGCGATCGACGCAGCAAGCCTCGTGTTCGGTCCTCCCGCGACGGGAACGAGCACGGAGGAGACGGATTCGCGATCTCGATCGATGCGCTCGACCAGGACGTCAGACGGTGCCTCCTCGAGAACGGCGTCGATGTGGCTGCCGAGAACGACGTCCCGCCGTCTCGGTTGGCCGCGCCACCCGAGCAGTACCGCCTCGGCGTCGGCGTCCGTTGCGACGCCACAGATGCCACTCGCAACGCTCCGTGCGAAGCGGATTCGGCCCGATGCGTCGACGCCGTATCCGCGGACGCGGTCAACCGCGTCGTCGACGAGTTGCTCGCGGTCGTCGGTCTCGAGGGAGGTTCGCGCTTGCGAGAGCGAGAGCTGCATCGGAACGGTAACCACCGAGAGGACGAGAAGCTCGAGGTCGCGGTCGGCCGCGAGATCCACGGCGGTGTCGAGCAACCGGTCTGCAGTCTCCGGATTCGCGACGGGGACGAGGAGGCGGTCAGCTGACATTGTGTGCGAGTATCACACGAGTAGATATAAGCACGCCGCCGGGCTGTACTCGGTGAAAGAGGGGTTTTAGCTTGCGGAGGTGGTTTGATACGTCAGCCCGTTATCGAGCGTATGGACCGACGACAGTTTCTCGCGATGTCGGCGGCGGGCGTCACCGCCGCGACGGCAGGGTGTCTGGAGACCACACTGGGAAGCGATTCGAACGACGGGCCGGCCACCGAAGGATCGATAACTGGCTCGGCGACCGGTGACTCGGCGGGTCGAACGATCGAAGTGAGCGCGAGCGGAGAGGTGGAGACCGAACCCGACGAGGCGAGACTCCAGGTCGGCGTCGAAGCGTCCGGGGAAAGCGCCGACGAGGTCGAAACCGAACTCGCTGAACGGGCCGACAACCTGCGGGAGGCGTTCGACGAACTCGGGATCCCCGACGACGACATCGAGTCGGGTCGGTACACCATTCGACCGGAGCGCGATGGGAACGGATACCAGGGTGCACACAGCTTCCAGGTTCGCCTCGAGGACGTCGATCGAACGGGAGAGGTCATCGACGCGGTCACCGCGGCCGGTGCCGACGACGTCGGACGCGTCAGCTTCGGGTTGAGCGACGAGAAACGCGCCGAGTTGCGAGGCGACGCGCTGGATCACGCTCTCGAGAACGCCGACGAGGAAGCTCAACACATCGCGGCCAACCGCGGTGTTTCGATCACCGGGACGAAATCGGTGTCGACCAGAAACGTCGACGTCGTTCCCGTCCGCGCCGACGAGTATGCGGTCGTCGAAGCGGACGACTCCGCCGCCGGTACGACGCCGCGGACCGAGATCGACACTGGACACGTCACCGTAAGCGGGTCGGTCGAGGTCGTCTACGGCTTCGAAGACGCCGGCTGATCGGTCCTGAACTCGAGCGACTACGAAAATCGAAACAAGGGTCGATCAGTCGTCAGCGGGAACGGCCGTCGTCGCGTGCGTCTCGGCCATCGCGAGGACGTCGTCGAAGAAGTCGAGGGTGTCCTCCGGGCCGGGGTTGGCCTCGGGGTGGTACTGACGGGTGATGATGTCGTGTTGGATTCCGTCGAGTCCCTCGGGCGTGTCGTCGTTGACGTTTACCTGGGTGATCTCGAGGTGGTCGCCCGGATCGTCGACCGTGTAGCCGTGGTTCTGGGTCGTCATCACGACCTGACCCGACTCGAGGTCGAGGACGGGCTGGTTGACGCCGCGGTGACCGAACGTCATCTTCGTAGTCGTCCCGCCGAGCGCTTCGGCGACGATCTGCTGGCCGAGGCAGATGCCGGCAACGGGCGTCTCCTCGACGAACGCCTGAACGAGCGAGATCGCGTCCTCGTAGTTCGCCGGGTCGCCGGGGCCGTTCGAGATGAACAGGACATCGGGATCGAGCGCGTCGACGTCGGCAGCGGCGACGTCGTAGGGCAGGACGTGAACCGTCGCATCGCGGTCGAGCAGCGAGTCGACGATCGATCCCTTCGCGCCGCAGTCGACGAGCGCGACGTCCGGTCCGTCGTTGTCCGCGCCGTGGACGATCGGTTCGTCGACGCTAACCTGTGTGCCGATATCTGTGTGTTCGCTCATCGACTTGCAGGCCGCGAGTTCGTCGAGTGCATCCTCCTGGGTGACGTCCTCGCCGACGGCGATGCCACACTTCATCGCGCCGCCGTCGCGGATGTCGGTGACGACCTCGCGCGTGTCGAGATGGTCGATAGCGGGAACGCCCTCGCTGTCGAGCCAGTCGACGACATCTGCAGTGAGTTCCTTCGCGAGCACCGCACGCGGGTGGACGCGGTCGTCCTCGAATCGTTCTTCTCGAACGCCGTAGTTGCCGATCAGTGGGTACGAGAACGTCAGGACCTGCTCCTCGTAGGAGGGGTCCGTCAGGCTCTCCTCGTATCCCGTATACGCCGTCGTGAAAACCAGTTCGCCGTGTGCTGTTCCCGGAGCACGACCACGCCCCTCGAGTACGTGGCCGCCTTCCAACGCAACGTAGGCCGCTGTCATTACGATCTACGTATCGGATACACCGGCATAAGTGTTGTCTTCGAAGCTGAGTTACGAAATTCGTAATGGGTAAGTGAGCGCCGATCGTACGATCGGATCTCTATGGACGACCTGGACCGACAGATCCTCGATAGCCTTCGACGGGACGCCCGGACGCCCTACACCGAGATCGCGGACGAGGTCGGGACGAGCGAGGGAACCGTCCGCAACCGCGTCGAACGAATGATGGACGACGAGATCATCGAGCGCTTTACGATCTCGACTCGGACAGGCAACGTCAAAGCGATGGTCGAGATCAGCGTCGCAGTCGATGTCGACACCAAAGCCGTCTCCGAACGGATGGCAACCTGGGAAGAGGTCGATTTCGTCTGGATGGTCTCCGGCGAACAGGATATCGTCCTCGTCGTCGACGCCACCGACACCCGCGGCGTAAACGATCTCATCACGCAGGCACGCGACCAGGAGGAAGTCGTAAGCACAAAGACACGTCTCATCCTCGACGAGGAACTCGGCTGAGTATCGTCGACGCCCGCCCCGCCACCGTCAGGTACCGGAAGGCGATACTGGTTTCAGGCGGCTCTCCGATTGGGAGAGTATGACCACACCACAGGAAGAACTCGGTCACGAAAACGCCGCACAGGACGTTATCGCCGTCGACGAAAACGACACCGAACTCGAACTCGTCAACCGACTCGAGGCACACACCGGAGACGGGATCCGTCACCGGGCGTTCACCTCGCTGGTCTTCGACGAGGACGACAACGTCTTACTCGCACAGCGTGCACCCGACAAGCGCCTCTGGGGAACCCACTGGGACGGGACCGTCGCCTCCCACCCCGTCGAGGGCCAGAGTCAGGAGGAAGCGACCCGGGAGCGACTCGAGGAGGAACTCGGCATCACGCCCGACCAGTACGACGAGGTTCGTCTGACCGACCGCTTCGAGTACAAACGCTACTTCGAGAACGCGGGGGTCGAACACGAGGTCTGTGCAGTCCTGAAGCTGACGCTGACCGATCGCTCTCTCGAGCCGAACGAAGAGGAGGTCGCGGGGCTGATGTGGGTGCCGTACGAGCGCCTGTCCGCGAACCCGGAGTGGTACCGACAGCTCCGGCTCTGTCCCTGGTTCGAGATCGCAATGCGACGAGACGTTCGCTAACGCCTCGAAGCAGATTCGGGCCCGACCGGGTAAACCTGGATGTCCCCTCGTGGAGTGGTATATGTTACCATGCAACAAGACTTATTACGGTACTGTTCGTATCCTCCCGTGAGGACCGACAGAATCGGTCCGTGTGACGAAATGAGTTCCCCACCACCGGAAACCGAGACGCACGAAGTTGTGCTCTCCCGAGAAGAACGATGGGTCGTCCACCACGTCGTGGCAATCCGCGTCGACGACGCGCTCGACGCCGAGGAAACGCCGCCAGCGTGGGCAATCGACGTATTCGAAACGATCGAATCCGACGACGAACCGGAGACGTTCACCCACCGACAGATCCGCCGACTCGCGGATCTGCTCGCGGACTATCTCGACTCCGAGGAGACACCTCAACAGGACCTCGTCCACGGATCCGCCGTCCTCGAGCGGCTCGAGGACGTCACTGGCGCTCGAGCGTAAGAGCGCCAGACAGCTCGCGTTTTACGGTCTCGTCGTCGCCCAGACGGCCGTCACGGCGAGTAACACAGCCGGAACGAGCGGCAGGATCAACAGCGCGAACAGGTAGCTCACGTCGGGCGGCCACAGGACGATCGCGAGCGGGGAGACGACGAACGCGAAGACGATGACGGCGACGAGTATCCATCCCCGCCGGTCGAACTCGCGGTCGGCATCTGCGGGATGTACCGGCCGGTCGGTCCAGTCGTCGTCCGCCGGCCCGTCCGCCTCCTCCCGGCGCTCGCCGTCGTCGTCGAACGCCGAAGGATCGTGGACGTAACCGCCGTCGTCGCTCGAGGTCACGAGTCTGCGTTGTCGCCACGGGAGCAAAGTCCTCACGGTTTGCTCGGTGCGTGTCGACCCGTTACAGTTCGCTGTCCGGACGAACCACGACCTTGCCGAACCCCTCGCGACCCTCGATGATCTCGTGAGCGCGAGCCATCTCGCTCATCGGGAGCACGTCGCGGATCGCGGGCTCGAACGTGCCGTCCCAGACGAGATCCATCACGTCGTCGACCTGTCCCGGTGTTCCCATCGTCGAACCGACAATCCGCAACTGGTTCCAGAAGATCCGTGGAATGTCGGTCTCCGGATTGCCGCCGGCCGTCCCACCGCAGGTGACGAGTCGACCGTTCTTCGCGAGGCTCTTGATCGAGTCTCGCCAGGTCCCCGCACCGATGTAGTCGACGACGACGTCGACGCCGCGTTTGCCCGTCTCCTCACGGATCCAGTCCGCGAAGTTCTGCTCTTCGTAGTTGACAACGTGATCCGCACCGTGATCGCGCGCGTACTCGAGTTTCTCCACCGTGCTTCCGGTGGCGTACACCTCCGCGCCCGCATAGTCGGCGATCTGGACGGCCGCATGTCCGACCCCACCGCTGGCACCCAGCACCAGCACGGACTCGCCGGCCTCGAGATCCGCCCGATCGATCAACATCCGCCACGCAGTCTGAAACACCAGCGTCGACGCACCCGCGGTGGTCCAGTCGACGCCGTCGGGAACCGCGATCAGGTTGTCCGCGGGGACGGCCGCGTACTCCGAGTGGACGCCGGTAACGTGCTCGCCGAGGAGGTGGAAGTTGACACAGAGCGTCGGGTCTCCGTCGCGACAGAACTCGCAGTCACCACAGCTCACCCCGGCACTCACGGCGACTCGATCTCCTGGTTCGAACCGCGTGACGTCCTCACCGACCGCCTCGACGACGCCAGCGGCGTCGCTCCCCGGGACGTGGGGCATCTCGAGGGAGAGCGTCGGCAGCCCACGGCGAACCCACACGTCGAGGTGGTTGAGCGCGCCCGCTTTCACGTCGACGAGCACCTCATCCTGGCGGACTTCGGGATCTGGATACTCGCCGTACTCGATGACGTCCGTGTCGCCGTGTTCCGTGATCTTGACTGCCTGCATGCGTCACGACGGACGGAAACGTCACCCATAATGGTTCGGTTGATCAGCGTTTTCCCGGTGGATACCGAAGCCGTCCCATGAACGAGACAAACGTGGAGACAGGTGTGGACGCGGCCGACAGCGACGTCACCGAATCCGACCCGCCACTCGGCGTCGGCGTCGTCACCGTCGCCTCGAACCGGACGCTCGAGTCCGACGCAGCCGGCGAAGCGATCGGTTCGGCGCTCGAGGAGGCTGGCCACGAAATCGCGACGAGAGAGCACGTCGGACCCAACCACGATCGCGTCCAGTCGATCGTCCTGCGCGTGATCGAACGCGGCGACGTCGACCTCGTCGTCACCGCGGGCGCCACGAGCGTCGAACCGGACGACGTCGCCATCGAGGCGATCGAGCCGCTTCTGGACAGAGAGCTTCCGGCGTTCGGCGACCTGTTTACGATGCTCGCCTACGAGTCCGTCGGAACCCGCGTCGTCGCGGCGCGAACCCTCGCGGGCGTCGCCGAATCGACCCCGGTTTTCAGCCTGCCGGGGAACGCCGAGGCCGCCCGACTCGGCGTCGAGGAGATACTCCTCCACGAAGCGCGCCACCTCGTCGAACTCGCGCGTGGCAACGGCGGCGCGGACGACGATGGGACCGATGACGACGATGAACCGCAAAACGACGAGGCGACTCCGATCGACGCCGAATCGCGAAACGACGACGGAACCGACGACGCCGAACCGCGAAGCCGATGACGAGCGAAACGGACGACGACGCCGAGAAGGAAGCCATTCGAGAGCGGGTCTGGGACGACCTCGAGGAGAGCGCAACGGCCCGGTTTCCGTTCCCGCCTCACGGCCGAATTCCGAATTTCGCCGGCGCGAAGGAAGCGGTCGAACGGCTCGCAGACCAGCCCGAGTGGGAGGAGGCGACGACGATCAAGACGAACCCCGACGCGCCGCAACTCCCCGTGCGACGACGGGCGCTCCGGGACGGAAAGACCGTCTACATGGCCGTGCCGCGGCTGCGCGACGAGCGGTGTTTTCTCGAACTCGACCCCGACGTGCTCGAGGACTACGACGAGGCCACCACCGTCTCCGGCTCCGCGAAACACGGCGTCCAGGTCGGGCCGGACGCCCTCGCGCCGATCGACTTGATCGTCGCCGGAAGCGTCGCCGTCGCCGACGGCGGCCGTATCGGAAAGGGGGAAGGATACAGCGACCTCGAGTACGCTATCTGTCGAGAACTCGATCTCGTCGACGAGACCACGCCGGTCGCGACGACCGTCCACGAGCGACAACTCGTCGACGACGACCTCGAGTTCGACGCACACGACGTCCCGATGGATCTGGTCATCACGCCCGAACGGACGATCCGTCCGGACGGCGACGCGCCGCCGGGTGGGATCGACTGGCGTCTCCTGGACGAGAGACGTCTAACGGAGATCCCCATTCTCAGTCGACTTCGAAAACGGCAGTCGTAACTCGCGGATTGAACGTCCAACCTGGGACGCAACGCACGTCCCAGGGGTGCCAGAACCGCAGGGTGTGACGCAGGCCGGTGCAGTAGCCCGCGTCGGGAACGGTATGGCAATGGTGGGGGAAGGGTGCTGTGGTGGGATTGCTGGAAGTCACGGGAACAGGCGTGGGGTGCCTTGGTGGGGTCTACCCGTCGACCTCCATCACATGCTACCGGGGAGAACTACTTGAACGGGGATGACGGTATACCGTTCTTACACCGAATTCCCTCGCAGTTAACCCGGATTCAAACCTCCGATATCGGGAGGTAAACAGTTCATACCTCGGAATAAGGTATTTCTTAATAGTTTTTCATCCTTGGTAGTCGGCGTCGAATGGAACGAGGTATCGAATACGGTTCGAGTCGTGGTGGTCGGATCCCGCCGGTTTGTGGGCCAGTCACAGCACTCTCCGTCAGTTCCGGTCAACCCGCTGTCCGGTCGCGGTTGCGCCGGGGGATCGGGACAGAAACCGTTCATACGGATCGCGATGGGTCTCCCGGTCGATCGCAGACCGGCAAGCAGTCATCCCAAACCGTATCAGTCAGTTACCTCTTCGGCGAGGACGATCGGATCGATCAGCTGCGGATCGAGAGCGAGGTCCAGTTGTCCCCTGACGAACTCCGGAACCGTATCCCGCGCGTAGACGACGGTCCGGATATCGTCGTTCAAATCGCAGACGATCGGGATCGTCGTCGCCTGGCCGACGTCCGTCAGCACGTACAGCTCCGCATCGACGATTCCAGCGGTTTCGAGTTCTGGACGCGAGACGACGCCCTCGAGACGACTCACGGTCGCGCCTTCGGCCTCGAGCGCCGGCGCAATCTCGTCCTCGTCGGGTCCGGCGACGATAACCTCCATCGTCACTCGTACTCGATGGTCGCCGGCGGTTTGTGGGTCACGTCGTAGACGACGCGGGCGACATTCTCGTTCGTCCCGGTGATCCGCGACTGGATCCGCTGGAGGGTCTCCCAGTCGATTTCCTGGGCGCGGGCGGTCATCCCGTCACGAGAGTCGACGGAGCGAACGGAGACGACCCAGCCGTGAACCCGGTTGTCTCCCTTGACTCCCGTCGCCTTGCCGATCACCGCGGCGAGCGCCTGCCAGGGCTCGTACTCCTCGAGTTCGTCCTCGACGACGTGGCAGGCGTGGCGGGCGACCTCGAGTTTCTCCTCGGTCACTTCGCCGATGACGCGTACGGCAAGACCAGGACCGGGGAACGGCATTCGTTCTGCGACGATCTCCTCGAGTCCGAGGTGACGGGCGACCTCGCGAACCTCGTCCTTGTAGAGGTCGCGGACCGGTTCGACGATGCCCTCGAAGTCGACGACTTCGGGGAGGCCGCCGACGTTGTGGTGGGACTTGATCCCGCCCTCGCTCTCGATCCGGTCGGGGTAGATCGTCCCCTGGACGAGGTAGTCGGCGTCGGCGTCTTTGGCCTCGCGTTCGAACTCGCGAATGAACTGCTCGCCGATGATCTTTCGCTTCTCCTCGGGGTCGGTGACGCCGGAAAGCGCCTCGAGGAATCGATCCCTGGCCTCGATAACGCGAAGCGACTCCATGTAGGAGAACGTCTCGCGGATCTGGGCGGTCTCGCCTTTGCGCATCAGGCCGGTGTCGACGTAGACGGGGGTGAGCCGGTCGCCGATCGCTTCGTATGCGAGTGCGGCCGCGACCGACGAGTCGACGCCGCCCGAGAGGGCGATGACGGCGTTTTCGTCGCCAATTTCGTCTTCGATCTCTGCTACTGCGTCGGGTACGAACGTCTCAGTGTCGACCATCAGTGGGTTACCTCAGTTTCGGTGTCTGCTCCGGTGTCTGCGTCGTGCTCGTCGTTCGTCGCACGCTCGAGGACGGCCTCGACCAACCCGAGGAAGGGTGGACTCGGCTGGCCGGGACGGGACGTGTACTCGGGGTGGAACTGCGTTCCGAGGAAGTACGGGTGGTCCTCGAGTTCGAGGATCTCCATCCGATTTCCGGCGGTGCCCGAGAAGACGAGCGGTTCGTCCTCGAACTGTTCGAAGTACTCGGGGTTGACCTCGTAGCGGTGACGGTGGCGCTCCGAACAGGACGTATCCTCGTAGAGGTCGTACGCGAGCGTCTCGGGCTCGATCACCGTTGTGTGTCCGCCGAGTCGCATCGTCCCCCCCATGTCCTCGACCTCGTACTGTTCGGGCAGAATGTCGATGACCGGGTGGGGCGTCTCTTCGTCCATCTCCGCGGAGTGTGCCCCCTCGAGATCGAGGACGTTCCTCGCGTACTCGACGACGGCCATCTGGAAGCCCAGACAGAGCCCGAGGAAGGGAACGTCGTTTTCGCGGGCGTACTGGACCGCGCGAATCTTCCCCTCCGCACCGCGCATTCCGAACCCGCCGGGGACGATGACTCCGTCGACATCCTCGAGTTGGTCGTCGTAGTTCTCGGCCATCCCGTCGGCGTGGACCCAGTGGACGTTCACGTCGACGCCGAGTTCGAAGCCAGCGTGTTTCAGCGACTCGTGGATCGACATGTAGGCGTCTTCGAGGTCGTACTTGCCGACGAGTGCGACGTCGACCTCGCCGTCTTTCTCCGTCGTCACGATTTCGCGCCACTCGTTGGCTCGTTCCCCTTCGGGGAGCGCTTCCTCGGCCAGGCCGAACCGTTCCAGAACGTACTGGTCGAGGCCCTCGTCTTCGACCATCAGCGGGACGTGGTAGACGTCTTCGACGTCCGGATTCGAGAACACCGCTTCGGTGGGAATGTCACAGAACAGCGCGATCTTCTCTTTCGTCTCGGGCTCGAGGCGATTCTCACAGCGGCCGACGATCACGTCGGGCTGGAGACCGATCGAGCGCACCTCCTTGACCGAGTGTTGGGTCGGCTTCGTCTTCTGTTCGCCGTTTTTCGAGTACGGGACCAGGGTGACGTGGGCGAAGAGGATATCCTCCTCGTCTTCCTCGTGGGCGAACTGGCGCAACGCCTCGAGATAGGGCATCCCCTCGATGTCGCCGACGGTGCCGCCGACCTCGACGAGACAGACGTCGCTTCCCTCGGCGGCCTCGCGAATCCGGCGTTTAATGTCGTCCGTAACGTGGGGGATGATCTGGACCGTCTTCCCGAGGTAATCGCCCGCACGTTCTTTCTCGATGACGTGCTGGTAGGTCTTCCCGGTGGTGACGTTGTGATCCGAGGTCATGTCGACGTCGAGGAATCGCTCGTAGTTCCCCAGATCGAGGTCGACCTCGCCGCCGTCCTCTAAGACGTAGACCTCCCCGTGCTGGTAGGGGTTCATCGTCCCCGCATCGACGTTCAGGTACGGATCGATCTTGACCGCGGTGACGTCGAAGCCGGCGTTTTTGAGGAGCCGCCCGGTGCTCGCGGCCGTGATCCCCTTGCCGAGACCCGACATCACCCCGCCGGTGACGAAGATGAACTTGTTCCCCAGAGAGGGGTCATAATGAGTGTCCGATTCCGTCGGCATACCGAGTGTCCGCGCGAGCAGTTGAAAACGATTTCGGGACCGGATCGACTCCGATAGGCGTTGTCATTCCAGCGAGGAAGCAGTCGTTCGACGCTTCGGCGTCGCGGTTCGACGGTCACTTCGTTCGTCTGCCCGGTCAGATCCGGATCGTTTCACGCCGCCGAGTCGGTTTCTGTCGGAACACTATTTATTATATCGACGAGCGTCGAACGATCCACCGTGGCAACTCGCGATCGTGTAGACGCGGCCGATTTCGGCTCCCCCGACGTCGGCTTCAAGACGGCGATCGGATTCTACACCGGGATACTCCTCGCCGGCGTTCTCGCTGGTGGCGGCGTCCTCGCAGGTGTGGCGACGCCGACGCTCCTGTCGATGTTCCCGACCGCCGTCACGGTCACGACCATCGTCGGCTTCGTCCTCGCGGGCCGAGCAACCGGGCTGGCCGAACGCATCGGCGAACGTCGGTGGCGTCGACTCGCCTGTTACGCGCCGGCGGCAGCCTTCGGAGCAGTAGTGCCGATTTCGGCCGCCACGTCGATCGATCTCCCCAGCCGGTTTCTCGTCCTCGCCGCCACGTTGTTCGTTCTCACGGGCGTCCTCGGGTTCGACGTCGCCCACATGGCACGAAGCCGCTACGTTGCGTTTCTAACGCGCGACGAGCCCACCGCCACCTGGTCGTACCGGAAGCTCTCCGCTCTTTCGAATAGATACGCCCTCATGGCGGTCTGGCTCGCGGTGATCGCAGGCGGTCTCGCCAGCGCCGCAGTGGGGGGCAGGTTCGGCCTGTTCTGGGCGTTCTGGGGCGCTGTAATGCTCGCGACACTCTGGATGGACGACGGGATCTGGGGCCAGTTCGAACCGTCCGATCGGTGGGGTACCGCCGAGATGGCGGCACACGACGCGGGCATTCTCATCGAGACGGGACTCAGTAGCTCACTCGTTCCCTGGGAACGGATCGACGACGTTCGGCTGACCGACGACGAGCTCGTCCTCGAGCAACGCCTGTGGCCGAGTCTGCGGTGCGATCGCTCGGTGATCGACGATCCCGAGGCCGTTCTCGAGGGGATCGACCGCGCCCGCGAGCAATCGCGGACGACTTCGCCCGCGGATCCGGCCACGGAACCCGACCGTCGGCGTTGAAGTAACTCGAGTTCGTCAGCCACGCTATGGCCGATCTTCGCGTCACCGTCGACGACCGCGAACTCGGGGCGACCTGGACCGACGACGCCCCGGCAACGCGTCGAGCGCTCGAGGACGCACTCCCGCTTTCCGGGGACGCCGTCCGGTGGGGCGACGAACTCTACTTCGACGTCCCGGTGGACGTCCCCGCGGAAAACGGCTGCGAAGTGGTTCCCGTCGGGGCAGTCGCTTACTGGCCGCCCGGGAGCAAGCTCTGTCTGTTCTGGGGCGAGACGCCCGCGAGTGTCGACGACGAACCCCGTGCGGCTTCGCCGGTCAACGTCGTCGCCCGACTCTCCGATACGTCGGCACTCGAGGGGGTCGACGGCGGGGCGCGAGTTCGGGTCGAGCGACTCGAATAGTCAGGAGCGGTTCAGCGGTCGGTAGAACGCTTTCGGTTCGATGCCGGTCCCGGTCGATCGGCCGGCGTGCCCCGCTGTCGAGCGGACGATCGCTGTAGGACGACGAGCGCGTACCCCTAATGCGTGGACAATTGCATCCTGACGGATTTACTCCGCCGTAACGGTGTCTTACCCGATGAATCGGCGGAAGTTTTTGGCCGTATCCGGTGCCGGATTGCTTACGGCCGGCGGGGTCGCCCACGCCGCGTCACCGTCG
The DNA here is from genome assembly GCF_008245225.1 of Natrialba swarupiae. Taxonomy (GTDB): domain Archaea; phylum Halobacteriota; class Halobacteria; order Halobacteriales; family Natrialbaceae; genus Natrarchaeobius; species Natrarchaeobius swarupiae. The sequence continues at coordinate 182,369 of NZ_VTAW01000003.1, read as the reverse complement.
TCGGTTCGAACGACGACGGCGCGTCTCTCCTACGAGCAGTTGAACGACTACGTACCACAATCGCTCGCCGTCTGTACGCCGTCGGAGGCGGGATATATCGGCGTGCTCGAGATGTCCCCGGCGGACGCGATCGCGGCGTTCAAACGGCGCGGGTTCTCCGAATACTACCTGTCGTACCTTCACGCGTACGAGCGAGACGACGGGATCATCTACGAACGCGGCAACCTCGTTCGGCTATCCGACGACGGCGACTGGCAGTTACACGCGCGACTGTTTCCACGCGACGGGCGGACGGAAGTCCGCGGTCACTGGGAACCAAGCGTCCGAAACCGACCGCGAGCACACGTCGCGGGCGACGATGTCGATCACGAGAAAGGGAAAACGATGATCCGGGCGGAGTTCGACGTGATCGACGAACCGTTTTCCGGCGATCTGTCGATGGACGATAGATGCGGATGAACTCCACGAGCGTAGTTCTATACCCCCACTTGCAGCGTTCGCTTACTTGCCCCAGAACGGGTCCCGCTTGCGCTGTTTCTCGAGGTACATGTTCAGCGCCTCGAGTTCGTCACCGGGGATCTCGTCGGTGAGTTCCTGCTCGAGAATTTTCGCGTGTTTCTCGGGGAGACCGGTCCAGAGTTCGTCGTCTTCCTCGATGCCGCGGCCGACCGTCGGGCCGTCGATCGCGACCGAGACTCGATTGCCGGCGCGTGCTTCGTCGACGTCCTCTCCCTGTTCCTGGATGCCTTTGACCTGGCCGACGCGTTCCGGATCGTTTCCGTCGAATTTGACGACGTTGGTGTTGTTCTGGAGCGTTCCCGAGTTCACCTCGACGCCGACGACGGCCGGATCGTTCTGTCGGAACGTGTGATCGGGCAGGATCCTGAATCGGGCCGGTCGGACGATGTTCTCGAGGATCGTATCCTGCTGGGCGCGCTCGAGTTCGTCGACGAACTCCTCGTACTCCTCGATGAGCTGGTAGATGACCTCGTCGGCGAAGATCCGGACGTCGTCTATCTCGGCACGGTCGTGAGCATCGTCGAGAACGTCGACGTTGAAGCCGAGGATAACCTGCTGTTTCTGGTCTTCGGCCGTCGAGGCGACCGAGACGTCCCGCGGGGCGACGTCGCCGACCTCCGCGCGGACGATCGGTAACTCGGCTTCGTCCAGCGCATCGGCCATCGCCTCTAAGCTGCCGAGCGTGTCGGCTTTGACGACGACGCCCTGTTCGGCGGTGTCGACGGCGATGTCCGCGAGTTCGGCCTCGACTTCGGTGACGACCTCCGCGAGGTCCCGGTTGCGGACGACCCGGACCGGCGCGCCGGCCATCGCGTCCGCGAGGTCGGGTGCGGCGACTTTGATCCCGGCCGCCGCGGAGACCTCGTCGACTTTCTCGAATCGGCTCTCGGTTCGGATCTCCGCGAGCGGTCGGGGCTGCAAGAGCGCCCGAACGTCGGTGACGATCGGGTCGTTCTGGCCACCGACGACGAGCTGGTCGTCCGCGCGAACGGTTCCGTCGTAGAGGACAGTATCGATCGTCGTCCCGAAGCCTTTCTCCTCTTTGACCTCGAGGACGGTGCCGACGCCGGGGCCGGCGACGTCGATCTCCATCTCTTCTTTCATGTAGCGCTGGGAGAGTCCCATCATCACCGCAAGCAGGTCCGGGACGCCCTCACCGGTCATCGCCGAGACGGGAACGACACCGACGTTTCGCTGGAAGTTTTGGACTCGCCAGTAGAGGTCCGCGGAGAAGCCCTCGTCGGAGAGGTTGCCGATAATCTCGTAGAGGCTCTCGTCGAGACGCGAACTGACGCGGTCCGACTGGGCTTCGTAGGTCGCGTTGATCGGCGAGTCCTCGTTTACGTTCCAGCCGGGAACGGTGTCGATCTTGTTCGCCGCGACGATAAACGGCGTCTCCGACCGCTTGAGAATGTCCAGCGCCTCGAGGGTCTGTGGCTGGAAGCCGTCGTTGACGTCGACGACGAGGATCGCGATGTCGGCGAGCGCACCGCCGCGGGACCGAAGCGTCGTAAACGAGTGGTGTCCGGGCGTATCGATAAAGAGGAGCCCAGGGAGGTCGAAGTCGTCCGGGTTGACGAGATCACCGGCGATCGTCGAGACGATATCGAGTGGGACTGCGGTGGCTCCGATATGCTGGGTGATCGCGCCTGCTTCGCCCTCGATGACCGCGGAGCCGCGGATCTTGTCGAGGAGACTGGTCTTGCCGTGATCGACGTGCCCGAGGACGGCGACGATCGGCGTTCTGAGGGATGTGGGATCGAGAGTGTCTGCGTCGGGTTCCGACATGGTAAACCACCAGAGAAGGTCTTGTCTAGTTCCTCCGCAGGGCGATAGTTAAACCCATCGTCACGGCGGCGGGAGAAACTCACCGCTCGACGCCGACGGGCGATTCGCCAGGCGGTGTCGATGTCGAGTGCGCTGGCGAACCGGCGATCCGGTTCGGCCGGCGCGACGTCAGACGATCGTCGGACGATCCCCGCCTCGAGTCGGAGGAGGCGTCGACCGAGGCGAAAACGACCTGTGTGCTGTATGCTGATTGATGCGACGCTCCCCCTGTTTTTAATACCGATTAGTAAATACGAGTATGCATGAGCGATATACTCGCTGAAAACCTCTCGGGCAAGTCCGTCATGGGATCCGACGGCACCGAGCTCGGACTGCTATACAACATCACGATGGACCTCAAGACCGGCGGGCTTCACGACCTCATCGTCGAACCCGACGAGGACGTTCCAGCCCAACGGATCGACTTCGACGTCGACGACGCCGGCCGATTCCTGGTCCCTGTCAGCCGCGTTCAGGCGGTAAAAGACTACATCGTCGTCAAGCGCTAACGGTATGTACGTTCTCGACTCTTCGGCTTTTATTCACGATTTTCACACGACAGAACAGACTGCGACGATTCCGCTCGTCCGCGAGGAACTCGAGGACGAGAGCGCCTATCGCTACGATGCGATGGAAGGCTCCGGGATGCACATTCACATCCCGAACGAGGATACCACGGAGAAGGTCAGACGGGCGGCCAAAGAGTCCGGCGACCTTGAGGTGCTCTCCGATACTGACGTTCGTCTCGTCGCCGCGAGTTTCGAACTCGACGGCACGCTCGTCACCGACGACTACGCGATGCAAAACGTCGCGGAGAAGCTAAACGTCGACGTCGAGGTGATCGCCCGCGAGGGGATCGACGAACAGCGCCACTGGCACTTCCAGTGTCAGGGGTGTGGCCGGGAGTACGACGAGGAGAAAGACCGGTGCCCGATCTGTGGCTCGGCGCTCGCACGGAAGAATCCGAACTAATCGAACTAACAGTGAACTAACGTAACTGGCAACGAAGTAATCGAACTGCGTACGCTCGCGTCGAGCCAACGTCTCACGCGTAGCCAAGATAGAGGTTCGTAAAGAGGATGGCGTTGTAGACGCCGTGGATGAGCGCTGGAACGACCAGGTTTTCGGTGCGCTCGTAGATCACGCCGAGGACGATCGAGAGTCCGAACACGACGGCGAGGCTCGCGACGAGTTCGCCGGTTCCGGCGGTCCAGTACGCCTGGGTGTGGACGATCGCGAAGATGACGCTTCCGACGACGACCGCACCAAAGCGGGAAAACGGTGCGTACAACGCCTTCTGAATCACGTTTCGGTAGAGCAGTTCCTCGAAAGGGCCGATGACGAGCAGCGATGCAGGAATCAAGATGAGGAGGATTTCGGGATTCTCCTGGGCCTGCTGGGCCGTGCCGTGATCGGAGCTTTCGACCCCGGTCGTGTAGAACACTGCCGAGATCGCAAACAGCGCGCCGAAAATGACGAGAACGCCGCCGACGGTCCAGAGGACGTCACGCTTGGTTGGCAACCGAACGTCGATGTACGACAGGTCGTAGCCCCGAAACACGAGGTAGGCGACGGCGACGGTTCCGGTTCCGACGGCCATTCCGAGCTGGCTGAGTGCGACGGCCTGCGCGAGCGAAAGCGACCCGAAGAGGAGTATGATCGGGATCACCAACAGGACCAGTACCACCTCGATACTGAACAGGCCGACGACACCGACGCCCATCATTCCCGCCGTGTATCCACTCCGGACGAGGAGACCAACGGGATCGACGTCGGCGTAGGAGGCCGCACCGAGACCGATACCCAGACCCGCGGTGACGAACGCGCCGAAGAGCAACGGAAACGAAACCGGGAGCGGATCGAGCGGGACCGGGACGGCGTGTCCCTGGTTCATCGCGTACCCGACGAGGAGGAGAACGCCCACGCTCGAGGAGAGGGCGATCCCGCCGCCGATTCGGTGATCGACGTCGTCGTGGACGCCGACGAGAAACGCGAGCGTGGCGACGCCTGTGAGGGTGAGGGCGGCCCAGATTGCCGGATCCTCGAGACCGCGTTGGACCGGGACGAGCAGGGCGATCAGCGTCACGAGCGAGAGCGCGGCCCCGATTCCCGGGACGACTGCCGACGGAACGGACGTCCCATCGGGTCGTGCAGTCTCGGTCATACGTTTGGGTTCGAGCGAAAGAACATAGGACCTCCGCAACCGGACGCGAACGACGACTCGTACCGAGCGCGCCCTCGAGCCGATCACCGTTTCAGGCCGATCACCGTTTCAGGCCTATCACCGCCTCGAGCCGATCACTGTCTCCAACCGACGCCGCCTCGCGACCGCCCGATTACCGTTCGACGCGAAGCTCCGTCTTCTCGGCGACCGCCTCGGCCTCCGCGAACTCACCGCCGCCGAGTAGTCCACGCGTCGCCTTTTTGGCCCACTCGACAGCGGGCTGGTTGAAGGCGTTTACCTCGTACAGTTCGCCGGCGAGCACACAGGCGGCTTCCATTCCGTACAACAGGCCGCCGAGTTCGTACTCGTCGACGCGCTCGAGTTCGAGACGGATGTTCGGGCGTCCCGCGGCGGCGAGACTCGCTTCCGTCGCCGCGAACTCGGCCTCGAGTAACTCGCCGAGGGTCGCGTCGCCGAGATACGAGAGATCGTCGACGTCCGTCTCGGGGATCGGCCGGTCTTCGGTCTCTCGCGATCGGACGAACGTGACGAGCGTCTCCCGCGGTCCCGCCCGGTAGAGCTGGAGCTGTGAGTGCTGGTCGGTGACGCCGAGTGCGCGAACCGGCGTCTGTCCGAGCTCGTCTTTCCCGAGGCTCTCGGCCCACAGCTGGGCGAACCACTCGGCGTACGTCTCTAAGGACTCGGCGTAGGGCATCATCGCGTTCGTGCCGACGCCGCGTTGATCCAGCGCATACGCCGTCGCGCCGTAGGCGTAGGCCGGACACTCGAACAGCGAGCCCGAAAGCGAGTCGGCCTCTGCTTGAGCGCCCGCGAGCAGCGCCTCGAGGTCGTGGCCACAGACTGCTGCGGCGACCAGTCCGACCGCCGACAGCGCAGAAAAGCGACCGGGAACGCCGTCGGGAACCCGAAGCGAGGGGAGGTCGTGGCGATCGGCGAGGTCGCGCAGGGGGCCGGCCTCGCCGGTCGTGACGATCGTCCGCTCGGTCCAGTCGACGCCGGCCGACTCGAACGCCTCCCGGACGACGAGGAAGTTCGCGAGCGTCTCCGCAGTCGTTCCCGACCGCGAGACGACGTTGATCGCCGTCTCTGCGAGAGGAAGTCCCTCGAGTCGGCGCGAGACCCACTCGGGGTCGACGTTGTCGAGGAAGACGGTCTCCGTGCCGTCACCCTCGTTCTCGAGGGCGTCGACGATCGTCGCAGCACCCAGCGCACTTCCGCCGATGCCGATCGTGATCAGCGCTTCGGCGTCCGCGACGGGGTCGACGGCCGACCGGATCTCGTCGGGATCCGCCCGCTCGGGGAGGTTCAACGCGGCGTAGCCGTGTTCGTCGTCGGCCCGCCCGGCCTCGATCCGTTCGTGTGCGTTCGCCACCCGTTCGTCCAGTCGCTCGAGGGAGTCCCTCGAGACGCCCGGCGAGGCGACCGACGCGAGCGCGTTACCGATGTCGACGTGCATGGACGGAACACCACTGGCCTGGATTAAAGTCGTTCCGTCACGCGGTCCGTCCGGCCTGGTATCGACGTATCAGGGCGGTCCGAACTCGACCGCACCGCGTTCGAGGCGTCCGCCGTCTGAGACGGATGCTGTCCCGACGTTCCGGTGGGCCCGTCCCACGGAGGTGCACCGGGAGAGCGAGACATCAGCCTCCGAACGAACCGGATTCGCGGGCCGATGGGAACGCCTTTGGCAGCGAATCGACAACGGGTTTTCATGACCGAACTCGAGGAACTCGGACTCTCGAGCTACGAGGAGAGCGCCTATCGGGCGCTGCTCGCCAGCGGCGCGGCGACCGCGCGAACGGTGTCGGAGACGAGCGGCGTGCCGACGGGGCGGATCTACGACGTGTTGAACGGGCTCGAGGCCCGCGGGATCGTCGACGCCCACCCCGGCGATCCGCGGCGATACGTCGCGGTCGATCCCGAGGTCGCCGTCGATCGGCTGCTGGCCGAGCGGACGCGTACGCTCGAGCGTGAGGAGAAACGGTATCGGGAACTCGCCGACTCGATCCGGTCTGGCCTCGCGCCGACGCCGCCGACCGACGGAAACTTCTGGCCGGCACCGCTGGGCAGCGAGGACGCGATCACCACGCTTCGAGAGCAGGTCAGGACCGCCGAGGAACGCATCTTCGCCGTCGTCGGTTCGCCGTACGAAAACGCGCCGTGGGAGCGCTACCGGGCGGAACTCGAGGCGTTTTTCGACGGGATGAACGGGGATCTCGAGGTCCAGTTTCTGGTAAGCGACACGTTGGCCGAGACGCTTCCAGCGGCCGCGTTCGAACTGGCGACGAATCAGGACGCCACCGTCGAGGTCAGACGGACGAGCGAGGGATACGTCTCGCTCGATATCGTCGACGGGACCAGCGTCGCCATCGACATCCCACATCCCAGTTTCGACGACGAGCGCATCGGCGTCGTCGACATTCGTGACGAAGAGTTCGCCGCGCGACTCGAGTGTCAGTTCGAGTCGGTGTGGGCCGACGCCGATCCTGTGCTTTCCCAGTAGCACGCTCTTTTCCTCGTTCTCCCGCAGCTCTTTCCCAACCCGCGAAGAGAGCCAGGTCGATGCGACGGGCTCGAGTCGGGATGTCGAACCGACGGTGACGAGACGAAACCTCGAAAACCGTCCTCCGCCTACGGGAGGGCATGAGCGAGAAGACCGGGACGTTCGTCGTCACCCACGCCGAGGCGGAGTCAGCCGTCGTCCGCGACGTCGAGACTGCACAGGTACACACGCTGGCTTCGAATCCAGGACTCGAGGTCCACGACGTCCTCAAGGCGACGGTCGCACCCGATCCGCCCCTCGAGGTGACCTGGCAGGTGATCGAGGTCGACGGCCGTCGATCGATCGAACTGGTCGACAGCGACCTCGAGCCGACCAGGCACGAAACGGAGATCGCAACAGAGGCGGCCGTCGGGGACGTCGTCCGGGAGGAGCGGGCCGGAACCGGAGAGATCCACGTTCTCCGTGTCCCGGAAGACGAGGTCGAATCCGCCGCACAGGACGTCATCGACGACGAGGAGACGATCGCGCGAGCGGCACGGTTCGAGGCGGTTCGCGTCGAAGTCCGACGGTCGGCCGACGACGGCGTGGTGAGCGTTCGGTATCTGCCGGACTGAACGGCGCCGCCTCTCGGCGAACCGTCGTCAGGAGTGACTCGGCCCCTCCTTGCTCTGGACGCTCCAGGATCCCTCGACGCCGCAGGCGTCGCGAACCTCGTACTCGATCGCCGTCTCCGCGTCGATTCGACTGCCGCCGTCGGTTCGTTCGACCCGAAGCGGGACGTCGAGGGTGTTCCCACAGCAGCCGACGCCGACAAACTCCTCCCAGACATCGCCTTCGCGCGCCCGATCTCTCGTCTTCCGGAGGAACGCACGGAACGAGGATTTCTCGACCTGAAACTGGCCCCAGTCGGAGAGGTCCGCCGGATACGAAACCACGACCCGGTCGGCCGACTCCGATTCTTCGGCTGACGCTGGGTCGTCGGGTCGGTCGCGCTGAGACTCGCGAGTGTCGGCCATACGCCAGTATACGGGCTCGAGCGGCTTCAGTGTGCGGAAAGTTTCGACCTCGACCGTCCAGAAACATGCCACAGAAATTGAGAAGGCTTACTTCGGCTGACTTCCAGTGGTCCGATACATGGGGTATTTCGACGTACCGGAGATAGAGTACTCCCGGTACAGCAACCGCCAGCTCGCGGCGGTGCCGCTCGCGCTTCTCGCGGTTGCACTGCTCGTCCTCAGCGGTTCGTTTCTCGTGACCGGAGCACCGGTCCAGCTGGGGATGGACTTCGCCGGCGGCGCGGAACTGACGGTCCAGACGACCTCCTCGGAGGCGGAGATCGAATCGGCGTTCGATCGTGAACCCGACTCGATCACGACCATCCAGGCGCCGGGGGTCGACAACCAGTACACCGTCCAGTTCGCCGGCGTCGAGGACCAGGCGACGATCCAGGGACTGTCCGATCAGGCCGAGGCGAACCTCGAGGCCGACGGCGACGCGTCGATCGTCCAGTCCGAGACGACGGCGTCTGCGAGTTTCGCCCAGCAGGCCCAACAGACCGCCCTGCTCGGAATTGCCGTCGCGTTCCTCGGGATGAGCGTGCTCGCGTTCTTGCTCTTTCGGACGTTCGTGCCGTCGATCGCGATCGTCCTCTCGGCGTTTTCGGACATCGTGATTCCGCTCGCGTTCATGTCGCTTGCGGGCATTCAGCTCTCGCTCGGGACGGTCGCCGCATTGCTGATGTTGATCGGATACTCGGTCGACTCAGACATCCTGTTGAACAATCACATTCTTCGGCGGAGCGGTGACTTCTACGAGAGCACCCACCGCGCATCCCGGACCGGGATCACGATGACCGTGACGTCGATGATGGCGATGCTCGTGATGGGAATCGCCGCGTCGCTGTTCGGCGTCGAGTTGCTCGCGTCGATCGGTATCATCCTCTTCGTCGGCCTCGCAGCCGACCTGATGAACACCTACATGTTGAACGTCAGCCTGCTTCGGTGGTACAAGTTCCACGGGGTGAGATCGTAATGGGGCCGAAAGCGTTCGTCATGGAGTACTGGCGACTGATCCTCATCGTCGCCTTCGTCGGCGGCGCGCTCGTCGCGCTGTTCATCCCCGGCGGCATCGTCGCGGACGACTCGCTGGCCGGCGAGGAAGCCGAGGTCGAAGACCGGGCGACGAACATCGAGTACGGACTCGGTCTCGACGGCGGAACGCGGGTGAGCGCACCGCCCGTCGGAATGACCGCCGACAACCTCGAGATCGAACACGACGAGCAACGCCAGCTCACGGAGGCCTTACTGGCGTACGAGTACGACGACGCCGATCTCGAGTCGGCCGACGTCCGGGTCAGATTCCACGAGAACGACAATCGGTACACGGCGGAGATTTTCTCCGACGAGGTGAGTCACGCCGAGTTCGCCGACGCGCTGAATTCGGCCGACATCGGTCTCGAGGTCACCGAAGACGGCGTCGAGGACGGCGTCACTCAGCAAACCCGTGACTCGATCATCCAGACGATCGAGCTACGGATCAACGAGGCTGGACTCTCCGGCGGGAACGCCTACGAGGAGGCGACGCTCGGTGGCCAGTACTACATCGTAACCGAGGTACCGGGCATGGAACCGGACGAGCTTCGTGAGCTTCTGAGCGACCGAGGTGACGTTCGTATCGTCGCATTCCATCCCGACGGCGACGGCGGCCAGGCGAACCAGACGGTCCTCGAGGGTCAGGAGATCGCCGAACCCGGCGTCGCCTCCTACGACGATCAGCGCGACCAACACTACGTCCCGGTGACCGTCGACGGTACCGAAGACGAGGACGGCAACAGTCCCGCCTCGGAGTACCAGAACTCGATGAACGAACTCGGGTTTACGGGCGAAGGGCAAGGCCGCTGTCACATTCAGGATCGCCAGGCCGGCGAGTTCGACTTCGACCCCGACGATCCCCAGTGGTGTCTGCTCACCGTCGTCGACGGCGACGTGGTCGACGCTCACAGCATGGGCGGCGACCTCGGCGACAACATGGCGGCGGGAACCTGGGTGAACGATCCGACGTTCCGAATGATCGTGCCGACCCAGCAGGACGCCCACCACCTCGCAGTGAACCTCCAGTCGGGTGCACTCGAGGCGCCGCTGGATTTCAGTCAGGAGCAGACGTTCACGGTCCAGCCCTCCCAGGCCGAGCAGTTCCAGCTCTACTCGCTGCTCATCGGCGGGCTCGCGGTGTTGACCGTCTGTGGCATGATCTTCCTGCGCTACCGGAACCCGAAGGTCGCAGCGCCGATGTTCCTCACGGCGATGGCCGAGGTGGTGATCCTGCTCGGGTTCGCCGCGGCGATACGGATGCCACTCGACCTCTCGCACGTCGCCGGGTTCATCGCCGTCGTCGGGACGGGGGTGGACGACCTCGTCATCATCGCCGACGAGGTGATGGACGACGGCGACGTCAGCTCGAGCCGGGTGTTCGAGTCCCGGTTCCGGAAGGCGTTCTGGATCATCGGGGCCGCGGCGGCGACGACGATCATCGCGCTCTCGCCGCTTGCCGTGCTCAGCCTCGGCGACCTGCGCGGGTTCGCCATCATCACGATCCTGGGCGTGCTCATCGGGGTGCTAATCACCCGTCCCGCCTACGGTGACATCCTCCAGCGCCTGCTGACGGACAAGTAACGCCGCCCCGACGAGCCGTTTTTTCCCGCTGAATCACGCTCCGCGAGCGACGACGAGCATCGAGTGACGGCGCTTCGATCGAGGTTGGCGAGAGCCGACCGACCTCAGCTCGGGACGACGTTCGTCGTACCGACGCTCTCGAGGATCAGCCAGCCGACGAAAACGCCGTAGAGGACGAGCAACGTCCAGGCCTCGCGTCTCGTGAGGAGCATGTCGGTTCGCACGATCGCGAAGAAGACGACCGTCGCGAGGATCAGAAACCCCATCATCGGGACGACGTGTGGGAACGCGATCTCGAGCGAGCCCGCGACGAGAACGCCTGCGGGGATCGCCACCAGGAGATCGAACACGTTGCTCCCGAGGACGTTCGCGAGGCTCACACTCGCCCGCCCCTCGCGGGCGGCGACGACGCTGACGAACGCGTCCGGAACGCTCGAGCCGGCGGCGACGACGATCATCCCCCAGAGGAACGCCGGCGTGGCGAACGCGTCGCCGAGTCCGATCGCAGCCAGAACTAGCCCCTCGACGCCGACGACGATGACGACCAGTCCGACGGCGAACCACCCCCAGGTTCCCGCGCCGACGTCCTTGCGGACGGCGTCGTGATCGGCGACGTCGAGAAACTGGACGAACAGGTACAGAACGTACAGTCCGAGCGGGAGTAACGCGAGTGGCCGCGTCATCGTCCCCGCGAGGGCGTTCTCGGAACCGGGGTAGTAGATGACCGCGAGCGAGAACGTCAACAGAAGGACTGCGACCGCGAGCATGTAGAACAGCGCTTCCTTGTAGACGAGATCGCGGTTCGTATCCATCCGACCGCCGACCAGTACCGACACACCGGGAATCACGAGCAGATTGAACACCGCAGAGCCGACGATCGCGCCGACGCCGAGTTCGAACTCACCGTGGCGGAGCGTCGCCAGGAGAACGCTCGCCAGTTCCGGCATACTCGAGCCGACGGCGGCGATCACTGCGCCCTGGACGACGCCCGGGACCCCGTAGCCAGCCGCGAGGTCGTTGGCCGCGCGCTCGAGCCACTCGCTTCCCTTCCAGACGACAGCGGTCGCGGCGGCGGCGAGCGCCAAAAGCGACAGAACCTCGAGCACGGTCGTTCCTGCACCGACTGACCGCTTAAACCTTCGACGCGTGTTTCACGCGAAAGCCTCGGGGCTTGACCCCGAGGCAATTTACGAGTCGTCTCTGCTCACCACTATCCGAACTGCTCGCTACCCGAACCGATCGAGTCCGGTCTGCTGGGCGGCCGCGAGGACGTCCTCGCAGGTCGACCACGACGCGCGAGCGAACGGCGGCAGTTCGCCGCGGTCGTCTACGTACGACTCGAGGAACTCGCGGGTCGTCGGGTCGCTCGGATAGCCGCTGCCGACCTCGCCGTACTCCTCGGCGATGGCAGCGACGTGGGCGTCGCGTTCGACTTTCGCGATCACGCTCGCCGCCCCCACGACCGCCGAATCGTCGTCGGCACCGTGACGGGCGTCGATCTCGAGCGGGCGGTCGATCTCGGCCGAACACGCCTCGGCCACCCGTCGGGCGAACCGGTCGGCGTCGGTGTCGCAGGCGTCACACAGCCCCTCGATCGGATCCGTCGGCGCGGCCGCGTCGTCCGGCTCGCGATCGTCGAGCTCCCCGAGCGCGTCCGCGATCGCCGTCGCGTGCGCGCTGACCGCGAGGGCGTTCATGTTCGTCTCCGGGTCGTCGATCGTCGCCGGCGTGATCTCGGCGACGCCGACGCGGATCCGGTCGTCCGCTCGAAGCGTCGCCGCCAGTTCTTCGCGGCGCGCGGGTGCGAGTCGCTTCGAGTCCGCGATTCCGTCGGGGAGATGGTTGGGATCCTTGAGGGAGACCGCCGCAGCGAACATCGACCCCAGTGCGGGACCTTTTCCGGCTTCGTCGACGCCGAATTGCACGTCTCGAGGTGATCGATTGCAGACGGTTAAGTCGTTCGCTGTCGAGTACACAACGCCTATAGCAGCAGGCGTACAATGTACACATCATGAGTTCCGAGAAGAAACGAGTACAGTTTCGTGCCCCCCATCGGCTCATCGACCGGGCGGACGCGCTCGCGACGGTACTCGGCTCGGATCGAACTGACGTCCTCGTGACGGCACTTCGCGAGTACCTCCGCGAAGCAACACACGACGACGAACTCAAACAGGAGATCGCCGACGCCTACTACGACGACGAGATCACGTTCGATGAACTCGCCGATCTCGTCGGTCGGGAGGAAGCGGCGAATTTCCGCGTACTCAAGCGGCAACTCGACGACGAGTACGTCGACGAAATCGCCGATCTATAGATGGCGGAGGTAGTTGCGGATACGTCCGCCCTCGTCAGTCTCGGAATCGTCGACGAGGCGGACCGTTCCCCGTTTCGGCTACTGGAGGCAGAATACGCGCTACTCGTTCCGAACGCCGTCTATCGAGAACTCGAGGAAGTCGCATCGTTCGACGACGAACACGGCCGAGCAGCGACGAGCGTCCTCGATCGGCTCACGGAGGACCAACTGCGTGAGGCGGGGCTCGACGAGGCGTTTCCGCTCGACGAGGGAGAAAACGCGGCCGTGAGTTTGGCGAACGAACGGGCGAGCGACCTCCTCCTGTGCGACGAGTTCAACAGCCTCGGATTGATCCACGCCTCGTTGGCGGACACGCGTCTCGTAACGACCCCGACGCTCCTCTCGTCGTTTATCCGACGAGGAACGTGTTCTGCCGACGAAGCGGTCGCCTTCCTCGATTCGATCGCAGCGGTACGAAGCTGGGACGGGAACACCTACGTCAAGCGGGCTCGGTCCCGCCTCGAGACGGAGTGATCCGGGACGGCCGTAGCTCGAGCGTCGGAATCGACGGCGTCTCCGCTCGAGCTACGAGCGCGGTTCGTCCCGGAAGTACGCTTCGCGTTCGAACGGTTCGTCCTCGCCTTCGACGCCGGTCACGTCGAGGGCCGTCACCTCGGCGTCTGTCTCGAGCAACCCGGCGAGACTCGGCTCCGTCCGGCCGTCGTCGCTGCTGATGAGTTCCTTGACGTAGAGGCCGCCCGCGCCGTGAAGACGGACCTCGGCCCGCGTCGGCTCGAGTAGTTCGCCGCCGATCTCGTAGACCGTCCGCTCGCGGGTGAGATTCGCCCGTCGATGATCGACGCGCTGGGGGGTGTACTGCTCGACCGTCGCCCCCGTGAGTTCGGCGAGCGCCGCCTCGAAGTCGCCTGCCTCGACGGAGTCGGCGAACACGACGTCGGCCCGGTAGCGCTTGCTCGCGTCGTGTTCTTTGACCCGCTCGACCATCTCGTACGTTGCGAGCCGGAGCCCGTCGACCTCGACTGCGCCCTCGGCGGCCTCGTTGATCTCGGCTTCGAGTTCCGAAGGGTCGGGATCGCGCGTCTTCGGGCGCTTCACCTCGAGGACGAACGGTCGTCCCCCCTCGAGCATCCGGGCGTCGACGTCCTCGCGGCCGGCTCCGTGGAAGGTGCCCTCGTCGCCGTCCATCGCACAGACGACGTGGGGGCGGACGACCTGCTCGACGCTCGTGTCGTACATGTAGCCCGAACCGCCGCAGTGCTCGCAGGGTTCCTCGCCGTCGTCGCCGAGTTGGACGCCGCTGCCGCCACACTCTCGGCAGGGCCACTCGGTCTGTGGAATGTCCCGCTCGAGTTTGCGGTAGCGGCCGTAGACGAACGCCGGATTCACCTGGACGTCGACTGCGTGACTCGTCACCTCGCCGGACTCGATGGCCTCGAGCGGATCGAATCCGGCGAGGTCGATCACGGCGAGGACGTCGGGGCGATCGAAGTCGACGTCGGTTCCCGTCTTCGCGCCGACGCGGCGGCCGACCTCTCGATTGACTTCGCGTTTCATCGACTCGCCGACGTCCGGCTCGAGACCGGCGTCCTCGCGGAGGAGCCGCTCGTTTTCTTCGACGAGCGGCGGCACTTGCGTTCCAACCTGGTAGGTCTCGAACTCGACGCCTGAGAGGGCGTCGACGACCGTCTCGGCGATCGCGTCGAACGTGCCACAGTACCCCTCACAGACCCAGCAGGTGTCGGGGTCGGTCGGTTCGAAGTCCTCGTCGTCGGCGAGTGCGACCGTCGTTCGCAGCGCCCGACCGCGTTCGGCGTTGGTCAGCCCGAAGCTCCTCTCGGCGAACGGGCGGCCGAGACAGGAGTCACAGACCGCTCCCGTCGCCAACAGCGCGCGGGCGTCGTCGATGATCATGTCCCGAGCGTGGGGGGCCGTGCGTAACACGTTTTCTGTTCCCCGATACTCGGGCCATCCCCGAGGTCCGGTCGGAGCCAGGGGTTTCCAGTACTCGAGGGGGTGTTCCGTTTCCCCGGTGTTCAAATGGGTGTGGTCCTAGCCGTGGCGTATGCAAAAGCCCGAATTGAGTCGCCGCGGCCTCCTCGCTGCCGCTGGCGGCGGTCTCGTCGGTTCCCTCGCCGGCTGTGCACAACCCCAGCGCGACAGCGCCGTCGAGGGCGGCTTGTCGGCGGAGATCGACCGCGACGATCACGCCGAGGGATCGACGTACACCGACGTCTACGACGCGATCATCGACTCCGTGACCCAGGTCCGCGTCTTCGGCGTCGAGGATCCGCTCACCCAGACCGAAGGTCGCGGTCAGGGATCCGGCTTTCTCTACGATGACCGCCACCTCGTGACCAACGAACACGTCGTCGCCGACGGCGAGGAAGTCGACCTCCAGTACATCAACGGCGACTGGACGGCGACGAAACTCGTCGGCGTCGACCGGTTCAGCGACCTGGCCGTCCTCGAGGCCGACCACGTTCCCGACGCCGCGACGCCGCTTTCGCTGACCGAACAACGGCCCGTCGTCGGACAACAGGTGCTCGCGATCGGCAACCCCTACGGCCTCGAGGGATCGATGTCGGCTGGCGTCGTCAGCGGCGTCAACCGGACCCTCGACGCGCCGGGGCGGCGCTTTTCGTTCCCGAACGTGGTCCAGACCGACGCGGCCGTCAATCCGGGCAACAGCGGCGGGCCGCTCGTCGACCTCGAGGGGAACGTCGTCGGCGTCGTCAACGCAGGCGGCGGCAACAACATCGGCTTCGCCATCTCGGCCGCTCTGACCGAGCGTGTGGTACCGGCGCTCATCGAAGACGGTGAGTTCGAACACCCATTCATGGGGATCACGCTGGCGACGGTCGATCGGCTGATCGCCGAGGAGAACGACCTCTCGGAGGCGGGAGGGGTTATCGTCGTCGACGTCCTGCCCGACGGCCCCGCCACCGGCGTCCTCGAGGGCTCGGATCGGACGACTACCCGCCGAAACGAGGAGATCCCGGTCGGCGGCGACGTCATCCTCGAGATGAACGGCGAGCCGATCCCCGACAGGCACGCACTCTCGACGTTTCTCGCCCTCGAGACCAGCCCCGGCGACGAACTCGAGTTGTTGCTCCGACGCGGTCGCTCCGAGACGGTGGAGACGATGACGCTCGCGGCTCGTCCGGAGTAGTCGTCGCTCGCACCGGCGAGAGAGGGCGCACAACGCCCACCCCGTGACGGGTGGTCGCGTCACCGTCGACGATCGACGCGAGTGCGTCCGAAATTCGATATTACTCGATCGTAACGGGAAACTACCGTTACAGTCGGCCCGTAAGACCGCCGGACACGTCACGCAAAGACGAACTCACTGACGTGGAAACGGTGGTCACGATCGACGCCGGGCGTACGAGCGCCATCGTTGCCCAGTCCGGTAATCGATCGATAACAATGGGGTCCAATCGGGTAAATTCGATCGGCGCATCTCGCCTGTTACCATATGACACACGATGTCGAATCACGGACCGACGAACTCGACGACTCGAGTGCAGCCCTCGATCACGTCGTCGTCGAAAACGACGACGCGCCGAACGAATGTGCGATCTTCCCGAAGGCGGCGAGCGAGGATCGACTGCTGACCAACTGGCTTACGGCTCACGGGGACTCGTTCGTCTCGCTCGAGTCGATGCGATAGGCCGCAGTATGCACATCGGCGACTCCGCGACCGCTGCAGGCTTCTGGATCAGCACGCTCCTTCCCGTCGCCTACGTTCCCGTCCTCGTCGCCGGTATCGACTCCGTCGGGAGACTGTCGCTGTTCCTCGGACTGCTCGCGGTTCACGCCCTCGCACTCGTCGTCGGGCACGACTACCCGAAGTCGCGCCCGCAGTGAGCGTCCCTCCTCGTCTTTCGTCTTCGGCCAGGCCGAAGAGCGCGGACTCGAGTCGGCAACCGAAGGCCGTCTCCCCAACCGCTCGTCCTTTAAGTGTCTCTGGTCACAAGATGAAGATATAGTAGGGAAACGCCGTCTACGACGGCGGCGTTCCAGTTCGTTCTCACGATGACATCCGTTCCAGCGACCGTGATCGACGCCGCCGACGAAGAACTCTCGGCTCTCGAGTCGGATCACGACGTCGACGTCGTGCTGGCGGCCGCCCGGGGTAGTCACGCGTGGGGCGCGGCCGGCCCCGAAAGCGATTACGACGTCGGGTTCGTCTTCGTCCAGTCGGACCTCCGCCGGTACGCCCACGTTCGCCAACCGCCGACGACGATAACGTCGGAAGCCGATCGCACGGACGTCGACCTCGAGTTCCAAGGGTGGGACGTCCGTACGTTCGCCCGGTTGCTCGCCGACTCGAACGACGGCGCGATCGATCTCCTTCGGAGTCCGATCCGCTACCGGAGCGCGTACGAGCCCGACGAACTGGCGGCGTACGTCGAACGGACGGTCGATCCGATGGACCTCTATCACGCCTGGCGCGGGATCGCGACGAACAACTACCGGAAGTACGTCTCCCACCACCTCGTGCGAAAC
This sequence comes from Natrialba swarupiae, assembly GCF_008245225.1. Classification (GTDB taxonomy): domain Archaea; phylum Halobacteriota; class Halobacteria; order Halobacteriales; family Natrialbaceae; genus Natrarchaeobius; species Natrarchaeobius swarupiae. The sequence goes on along the minus strand of NZ_VTAW01000003.1, from coordinate 164,841 downwards.
GACGACGAGACGGTTCCCATCCTCGAGACGACCGACGACGGCTACGTGGTCGAGGCAGGCGACGGGACGACGACGGTTCCGGCCGACGACGAACGATACGCGGAGACGCAGACGCGACCGACCGTCAAACGAAACCTGACGATCACCCGGGCGGCGATGTACGCACGCTACCTGTGGGCGACCGGCGAGCGCAGCGAGCACGAGCTCCCCGAACTCGAGTTCGATCGCTTCCTGTCCGAGCAGGCCCCGACGGTGTTCGACGCCGAGCGGATCGACCGCGCTCACACGTTGCTCGAGCGAAAGCGCCGGGGAGAGGGCGCCGAAACGGTCGGCGACGCGGTCGGGCGCGCGTTCGCACACCCACCCGTCGAAATCGATCCAGAGATACACGCACGCGACGGACCGAACCCGGCTCGACTCGACGCGTTCGTCGACGGGATGATCGCGACGGCTCGAGCCGACGACGGTCGCTCGATTCTTTAAGTGCTTCTGGTTACAAGGTGAAGCTACGAAGGGCTTTTCGCGGCATCTCACATCGGGAGCATCAGCGCTGCCCGGTCACTCATCCGATTATCGGCACCTGCCGATTACTGTCCCCTCTGACGACCAGCGTCGGGTAGCCAACGGCTTCGCTCCGCGTTTCCCATCCGACAGCCGACACGTGACGTCCCGTCTGTCGCGAAACGAGCGAGCATTTTTCACTCTCCCCCGCCGAACCACCGACGAGATGAGAGACGACGGTGTCGATCCCCGATCCAACCCGGAAGGGGGCGTCGCACTCGAGCGCCCTCGAACGCCCGAACGCGAGCGTCGCCTCGAGACGCGCCCTGGCTCCGGATCGCTCTCCCGGGCGGACGTCCAGCGTGACTCGACGGTCCGCCGGTGGGGCGTCGTCACGCCGAGTGCGACCGTCATCGGCCGCGCGGAGTCACCCGACGGCGATCTCTCGGAGAACGTTCGCCGCCTCCACGACGAACAACACGCGGCGACGCCGGGCTACAGCGAGCGCGCACACCACCTCGACCGACTGCGCACGACGCAGGCGCTGTGTAACGCCCTCGAGGTGACACCGTGGCAACGCGACCTCGCACTCGGCGTGATGGACGAGATCGACCTCACCGAGTTCGGAAGCCAGCGCGCGATCGAGAAGGTCGCGCTGGTGGTCATCAGACACGTCGTCGACGTCGACCGGCGGACGTACTTCGGCCTCGACGACATCGACGTCGGATCGCTGTCGGCCGACCGAATGGACGACCTGTTCGGTCGCTACCGCGCCCACGACATCACCGACGAACCGGCGTTTACGCGGCTGGCCGCCCAGTACGGCCTCGACAAAACGAATCTCAACCGGCTCCGGCGGGTGTTGAAGAGTCAACTCGACGACGAGCTACCCGCGTACGGCCGGAACCCCTACCGTGATCCCAACCTGCCCGAGTCGTCCACAACCGACCCCGAGACCGGCACCGACAGCACGACCGGAAGAGACGACAACTGACGGGGTTCTCCGGAACAGCCTCGCTGAGTCGACGGCCGGATCGGTCACTCGAGTTTCTCGAGGCCGTCGAAGAAGTTCGTTCTCGGACCGACGAGGGTGACGGGGTCGGCCGCAAGCGAGACCGAGACCGTCGCAGGCGACTCGAGTTGGTGGCGATTTCGTCCGTCGCTGATCGCATACGCCGTCTCGGCCCCCGTGACAGCGAGTTCGAGTTCTGCGCCGGGATCGACGACGAGCGGCGGCATCGAGTCTTCAGCCGCCATCTGCGTGACGACGAGGGCGTCGGCCGTCGGGTGGACGAGTGGCCCGCCCTCGCTCAGATTGTACGCCGTCGAACCCGTCGGCGTCGCGACGAGGACGCCGTCGGCGTGGCCGTCCGCGTACCGCGTGCCGTCGACGCGAATCTCGATCGTCGCCCCGCCACCGTGGCCCCGTCGGGGCCCGTGGACGACGATCTCGTTGAGCGCGGGTTCGAGCGTCCATCCGTCGCCACGCGCCCGGAGTCGCTCGAGGGTTCGTCTCTCGAGTGGATCACCCCGCCGGAGTCGGTCGACGAGATCGGTGACGACGTCGACCGCATCGGCTGGTGAGACGGCGTTTAGAAAGCCGACCTCGCCGAGGTTTACCCCGAGGATCGGCGTCGATCCGACCTCACGGGCGACGAACAGCAGCGTTCCGTCGCCGCCGATGCTCACGACGAGGTCGGAGTCGGCCATCTCGGTCACCGGAACGGACACCACGTCGATCGCGTCGCCGGTTTCCTCGTCGACGGCGACCGCGACCGAATCAGATTCGAGCACGTCGAGAAGCGCTTCGGTGAGTTGCTGTGCCCGCTCGTTGCCACGTTGGGCGACGATTCCGACGTCGACGTCCATCGTCGGCGGATACCCGTTCCGGGGTCAAAAAGCCACGCCTCTCGAGCGCCACGGCCGGAAACGACATTACGCCGGCTGAACACATTTTAGACGAGTGAACGATTCGTCACGGACGGTCACCGTCTCCCGTACGCTCCGCGCTCGGACGGAGACGCTCGAGGCGCGGACAGCTTTCGGTCAGCAGCGCGCGTACGTCGCGTGCACGGACGCGACAACTGCCGGAGGCTGCCCGTGACCGACCACGACGACTGGTTCGAGCGGGCGCTCGCCACAGAAGGCGACGATGACGACGTGGCTGACGGCGATACGGGCGACGCAGACACTACCGCGGAGACGGGCGATCGGGAGGAGACAACCGGTGAACACGACCGCGGGGATGAATCGCACGACACCGAGATCGACCTCGAGTTCGTCGACGAGGGCCACGGAGGGGGTCCCGAGACCAGCGACAGAGGCCACGGCGGGAAACGCAGCGAGGACGACAAGAGACGCGAGACAGACAGCGACGAATCCGATAGTAACGATAGCGACACCCTGTTCGACGAGGACTTCGGCTCGGCACTCGAGAACGCACCAGCCGCCACCGGTGGTGGCCAGAGCGGTTCACCCGCCGGGTTTTCGGATATCGACTTCGAACTCGGCGGTGACGACCCCGACTTCGAGGAGGACCCCGACACGGATCTGCCGCGGATCGATCTCGGCGTCGACGGTCTCGACCGGATGATCCAGGGTGGCGTCCCGGAGCGATCGCTCATGGTGGCCATCGGGAGCGCCGGTACCGGGAAGACGACGTTCGGGCTCCAGTTTCTCGAGTGCGGCCTCCAACAGGGCGAACAGGCGGTGTTCATCGCCTTAGAGGAGAGTCGGGAGCGTGTGATCAACAGCGCGACGGAAAAGGGGTTCGCCTTCGACGAACACGTCGCGGATGGTCGCCTCGCGATCGTCGACTTGAATCCCGTCGAGTTGGCTCATAGCCTCGGATCGATCGGGTCCGAACTGCCGACGCTCATCGAAGAGTTCGGCGCTTCACGACTCGTCCTCGACTCGGTGTCGTTGCTCGAGATGATGTACGACGACCAGGCGAAACGCCGAAACGAGATCTTCAGCTTCGCTAAGAGCCTGAAAGACGCCGGCGTCACGTCGCTGTTGACGAGTGAGGCCGCAGACGACAATCCCTACGCCTCCCGCCACGGGATCGTCGAGTACCTCACCGACGGCGTCTTCGTCCTGCAGTACGTCCGCCCGAACGACTTCCGGGAGACGCGACTCGCGATCGAGATCCAGAAAATCCGCGACGCGAACCACTCGCGGGAGAAAAAGCCCTACGAGATCACCGGTGAGGGGATCTCCGTCTATCAGCAGGGAAACCTGTTCTGAACGATACTCGGCGCGAGCGATCGGTAACGTTCGATTGTCAGCCGTTCGCACCCCATACTTTTTTCGAGCCGTTTGCCACACCAAACCATGGCCCAACGGACGACGGCCGACGAGACGCTCACGCGCGAGGAGGTCGCAACGTACTTCGAACACCTCGCTACGGCGTTCGGCGGGGACGAGGGAACGGTCCGCATCAGAGTCGGAAACAAGACGGTCGACCTCGAGCCCCCGGACGGCGTCGACCTCTCGGTCGACGTGATCGAACGCTCGACGATGTTTCGCGGGAAACGCGAGAGCGTCTCGATCGAACTGAGCTGGAAACCCTGACCTGTCGGCGTTCCTCGTCGGAACGATTCACCCCACTCGCGGGGTCGACACCCGTTCCCAGCGAGTCGAATCGATAGCGAAGTTCTTGTCCCTTCGCGCGAGTAGTGGCACCTAGATGTACGATACGATCCTCTTTGCCACGGACGGGAGCGACCACGCCGAAACCGTCACAACTCACGCGATCGACGCTGCGACCACCCGAGATGCGACGTTACACGTCCTCTCCATCGTCGACGATCGCGCGTTTCTCGTCCTGGGCGACGACCGCGTCGAGGCCATCCGCGACGACCTCCGTGCGAACGCACTCGAGGCGACCGACGAGGCGGCGACCCGCGCCGACGAGGCGGGTCTCGAAGTGGAGACAGCGATCGACACGGGCCACCCCGCCGAGTGTATCGTCGACTACGCCGACGAGATCGGTGCCGACCTGATCGTCATGGGAACGAGCGGCGACGACTACGAGAACAACGTCGTTGGCAGCGTCTCCCAGCGCGTCGTCCGAACCGCGTCGGTCCCGGTGACAACCGTCGGACCGGACGTCGACGCCTGAAACGGCTCGCTTCCGGGGGTACCGGCAGTCGGGTTTTCCGGCACTGGCACAACGCGAGGCGCGGCCAGGCGGGTCCCTGACGTACGTCGGACCGCAGACGTCTCGAGAGAGCGAAACGACGGCGCTATCGTTTCGATCAAATTGATATGTAAGGCGTCGCTAGTGCGAGTGCATGCGCCGCTCGATCGTGATCGCGACGGCTCTGCTGGCGGTCGCGTTTCTGCTTGTCGGCGGTCCCTCGCTTCTGTTCTCGCCGTCGACGGAGGAGATCACACCGGAAGAAAAAGAGCGGGCCGAACCGGAGATCGTCTCGTTCGAGGACAGCGATAGCGGCTTCTGGCCGTATCTCAACTCCAAGGAGGCCCACGAGAAACGAAGCCCGCTCAACGTCGTCGTCCGCGGCGACACCGACCGCGTCGTCCGCTTGTTGGCACGACACGGCGAGGGCGACTGGGAAGAAGCCGAACACGACCACTTCGAAGCGGAAGAGCTCTTCGAGCCCGGTGGCCCCGAGAACGGTTCCGCGATGGATCCCGACGGCGATGGAGAGGCGAACACGACCGTCGACGAGGTTCGTCCCGTCTCCCCGACTGACATTCCGTGGTCCGAAGCGGACGGAACGACCCGATACGCCTACGTCGATCCCGGCCCCGACGAGGACACGTACTGGACGACCGAAACCACGCAACTCGAGGACGGCGAGTACTACGGCTACCGGTATCACATTCGCCTCTACGAGAGTCCGAACCCCGACGACCGATGGGTCGTCATGCAAACTCACTCCGAACACTTCGACTGGTTTACCCTCCGACACCGAGTCGACGGCGTCGAGGACGCCCAGTCGCGACTCGAGGCCGACCTGATGGCGATCCCGAGCGTGGACATCCAGGAGGACGTCCAGCGGATCTACCTCGACAACGCCGGCCCCTCCGACGCCGACGGCTGGGCTACCAAGGTCGATCTCGCCGCCATGGCGCTCACACCGGTCGCGGTCGGACTCGCCGCACGTCGGAGACGCGACTCCCGGACCGAGCGGGCGGGAGGCCCACTGCGAACCGAGCGAGCCGGCGTCCTCGAGCGAGCAGAACACGAGGTCGACGGGAAGCTGAGCGACTCCGACCGCGCCCGTCTGGCGGCCGCCTCCGCCCGCCTCGAGGCGCGACACCTGATCCTCGCGGGCACGATCCTGACGATCGTCCTCGGCGTTCGGATCGCCGGGATTGCCCTCGATCGTTCCGCCGGCTTCCTCTCCGTCCACGCGATCGCCGCGTTGTTGTACCCTCTCATTGCACTCGGACTCCCCATCGCGACCTACGCCATCGCCGGCGGGCTCGAGCGCCGGCTCGACGCCGCACTGGCGGCGTCGGCCTCGCTCGCCGTCGCGATCTGGCTCGACTACGGCCTCCTCGGCGTCGACGTCCTCCCGATCGACGTCGTCTTCCAGCGGGCGCTCGTCGTCGTCGCCCTCGGACTGATCGCCGGCGGCGCGGCCAAACGCGCGACCCGCGACTCGAGAATAAACGACATGGTCGTCGTCGGCGTCGCCATGTGGACGCTCGTCCTGGTCGGGACGCTGTTGGGCTACCTGTAGTCACAGTGGCGTGTATCGGAAACGGTTCGCGTTGATTTCGAAACCGATCAGTTCGAGCGATACACCGTTGTTCGGGCGTTACACAGGTAGGATTTTTTTGATGGCGCGCTGGACTGCGGTGAGTCACCGACGAACCGCAGACCAACTTCGCGAGGGATGAGAGAGGGAACGACGTGACCGAGCGAATCGGCTGGGGAGGGAGTGGTTACTCCTCGTTGCCACGCGAGTCGAACGCTCCTTCCTCCCTCGTTATAGCGTGCTATCAGAATCTCACGCGCCAGCCTCCATCTTTCGGACGAGTTACCTGTTGCAGAAAACGGATGTGCCGGCCGGACTCACTCTGTTCGTCTATCGACCTTCGCCTCGCTTCGCTCGGCTCAGCACCGGCGCGCTCGTCATATCTTCCTCGCGTGCCGAGGATCGCAAATCCGTTGGATTTGCTCACCACCGGCGTGTATAGTATTCGAATTTACTGCATCGACACATTTCAACGTAGTGCTCTCGAGCGGTCTCCGGACGAACCGGGACGATAGATTTACGTTCGTCCACTTTTTTCCGGAGACGCGAGCCTATTAGGACAGGCAGACCGTATCGACGGTCGATGATCGACCTTCGCTTCTCGGAGGAGGAACTGGAACGACGACGCGAACACATCCTCGAGTTCGTCCGCGACAGCGTCGACGCCGCGGGTGCCGACGGGGCCGTGCTCGGGCTCTCGGGGGGGATCGACAGCACGCTCACGGGCTACCTGACCGTCGAGGCGCTCGGGGCAGAGAACGTCCACGGCCTCGTCCTCCCGGCGACGGTCAGCAGCGACGAGAACATGAGCGACGCCGAACGCGTCGCCCAAGAACTCGAGATCGGCTACGACGTAATCGAGATCGAACCGATCGTCGACTCGCTGCTCTCGGTCTACCCCGAAGCCGAGGGTGACCACGTGGCCACCGGTAACGCGAGAGCCCGCATCCGCGGCGTGCTGAACTACCTCGTCGCCAACCACGAGAACCGCCTCGTCGTCGGCACCGGCAACCGAAGCGAGGCCGCCGTCGGCTACTTCACCAAGTACGGCGACGGCGCCGTCGACTGTCACCCGATCGGAAACCTCTACAAACAGCAGGTCCGTCAACTCGCCCGCCACGTCGGCGTTCCCGAAGACCTCGCCGCGAAAACCGCTACCGCAGAACTCTGGGCCGACCAGACCGACGAGGACGAACTCGGGATCGCGTACGACACCCTCGACGCCATCCTCGCGACCCACGTCGATGGCCCGCTGTCGGTCGCCGCCACCGCCCGCGAACTCGAGGTCGACGCCGAGACCGTCGAGATGGTTCGCGGACTGTACGAGCGGAGCGAACACAAGCGCAACGCGCCACCAGCGCCCGAACCGCTCGAGTAAGACGGTCCGTCGCAATCGCTGTGATCGAAGGACGACCCCGGTCGCTACTTCCGACCGTTCCGCCACTCGCCGGCGAGTAAGCCGTACCAGTACGTATCCTGATGCTCGCCGTCGGCGAACCACGCGTCGCGATGGACGCCCTCCCTCGAGAAGCCAATCGACTCGAGCAGTCGCTGTGAGGGCTCGTTGAACTCGAAGACGCGAGCCTCGATCCGGTGGAACCCGAGCTGGTCGAAGCCGTAGGCGACGACCAGTTCGGCCGCCTCCGTCCCGTAGCCCTGCTCGTGGTGGTCGGGCGCGAGCCAGTAGCCGATCTCCGCGCGCCGTGCCCGCCAGACGATCGAATTGAAGCCGACGATCCCGACGCGCGTTCCGTCGACGTCGACGAGAAAGTCGATCGTCTCGTCCCCGCAGACGACCTCCTCGAAGAACTCCTGTTCTTGTGCCTGGTTGACCGGCGTCCGTCGGCCGATCGCCCGCCAGATCCGCGGGTCGTTGATCCACTCCTGGAGGAACTCGAGGTCCTCTTCCTCGATCGGACGGAGGGTGACGCGATCGCCGGAGAGAAACGCGGGTGTGGTCATAATCGTCCATTCCTCGAGTCGTACAAGAGAGTTCGTGTGCTACGGTACCAGTTGACAAAGTCTAATTCGCTCCGACAGGATACCCGTCGTTCCAGCGGACATACTGGTTTCGCTGCGCTCACAGGAGGGAAACTCCAGGCCAATCACAGCAGACCGTCTCACTCGAGCACCGCGTCGACGTCGTCCGCGTGAGCTGCCACGAGGTCGCCGAACGCTCGAGCCTCACGTCGTTCCTGCGTCTTGCGGTCGCCGTCGTCCCGAATCCGACGTTTCAGTACCGCACAGGCGTCGAGGGCGTTGTCGGCGATCTCGAGTGCCACCGTCCGGGGGTCGTCCTCGATCCGCGAGATCAGCCCCAGTCGCAGAGCCTCTTCGGCGTCGACGACTCTCCCCGTGAGTGCGAACTCGAGGGCGTCGCCCTCCCCGAGGATCTGTGGCAGGCGGACCGTCCCGCCCCAGGCACCGAACAGTCCGAACGTGACGCCGGGTTCGCCGTAGGTCGACGCCGGCGTCCCGACCCGAACGTCGCAGGCGAGTGCGAGTTCTAGCCCGCCGCCGCGGGCGGGGCCGTCGATCCCGGCGACGACGACCGCCGGCGACGCCTCGATCGCGCTGGCGACCCGCTGGCCCAGACGGGCGAACTCGATCGCAGCTTCGCGGTCGCCGTCGAGCGCAGCGACGGCCTCGAGATCCGCACCCGCACAGAACGCCGGGCCGCGCCCGCGGAGGACGATCACCGATTCGTCGGCGTCGGCGATCGCCTGCTCGAGCGCCTCGAGGCCGTCGACGGTCAAGGCGTTTCTCGCGGCGGGACGGTCGAGCGTGACGGTGCGGATCGATCGGTCGGCGTCGACCTCGACGTCGATCATGACTCGAGTCGATCGAGCGTTTCCAAAGGTCTTTGCTTCCCCCCTCGTAAGATCCCGCTAATGGAAGAGGCCGACGACTGTCGGCGTGCCGCCGTCGAAGCCGTTGCGGACGTCGAACCACCGCGGTTGCACGATCTCGTCGAAACCATCCTCGAAGACGCGTCGATGGTCCCCGGCGTGCTCACGATCGAGAGCGCCGGTGTCGCCACTCGCGAGACGACCGCCGGAATCGAGACGCGATCGGACAGCGAGGACGCTGTCCGCACCGATTCGAGCACGGAAGGTGTACTCACTCACGCCGCCGGCGTCCAACTCATCTACGAGGGACTACGACTGACCCGAACGCTCGCCCACGAGGAGCCCTGGCACGATGACGGCGAACCCCACGACGACGGAAACGGGGACCTCGAGATCCTCGCCGCCGACATCCTCGTCGCCCGCGGGTTCTACCTGCTCGCCCGCACAGACGCCGCCGGAAAGGCCGTCCGCACGGTCCAGGCGTTCGGCCGCGATCAAACCGAACGTGACGACCTCATCCGCGCCGACGGACCCGGCGGCGATCCCGCCGACCTCGACGCGAACTTAGAGCGCGACGTCCTCGAACTCGCCGTGCTCACCGGCGCGGCCGCCGCAGACGAGACGCCCTCGCCGCGATTGCTCTCGACCGCCGACGATCTGGCCGACGACTTCGCGCCGTCGTTCCCACCGGTCGAGAAGTGCCGCGGCGCGTTCGCCCGTTTGCCCTCCGAGCGCTCGCTCGAGGACCACACCACCGACAGAGCCACTTCCGCGACGGATCCGTGAGCGACTCGCGCAAGCGAACCGTCCCCACGCCCGGCGGCGAATCGAAACCCATAAAGACGACTCGAGTCAACGAACAGTTGCGCGCCTGGGTAGCTTAGCGGTAAAGCGCGTCCTTGGTAAGGACGAGAGCCCGGGTTCAAATCCCGGCCTAGGCTTGATACGATTCCTTCAACGCTCTTGTGTAGCACATTGTTGATAGAGAGCCGTCTTGCGATTCTATGGTGAACTAACCGAAACTAAAATCCGCTCGCTGGGCGATCAAACGATCAATTTCTATTCAGTTCCTTGATGGAAAACTGTATCAACAATCTCCTACAGAAGAGCGTCGAATAAATCGATTAGAGTACAAATACCTCGAGTCTGACGCTGCTACCGTAGCCGTCACTCGTGTACCTCCGCTCCCGTCCGGAAACTCGTGAGCTCGTCGATGCGGTCCTCCAGGTCCTCGATCTCTTGGCGTAGCTCCTGGGCTTCTTCGCCTTCTGTCGCTGCGAGTTGGTCTTTGAGACCTTGTAGCCGCGTCTCTTTGACCTCCTCGTCTACCTCGGCCTTTCGAACGTACTCGCTTTCGTTGACTTCGTAGACGTCGCTCTCGGCCAGCTCTGTCACCTCGAGCGCGTCGTCAACCTTGTCGCGGTCCACACCCATGACGCGCTCGGAATCGATTCCAGCGTCCTCGAGCGCCGCAAGCACTTCCTCGTCGTCCCTGAGCGTACGATTTCGCCGAGTCGTCCGCTGGACAGAGCCGAACGAACCGTTGATGGGTCGATCGTGATGGAGACGATTGAGGAGCACGTCGGCGACATCCTGACGGAAACTGTTGGCGTTGCGCTGCACGTCCGAGAGTAGGGTGTACAGATTGACCAGCGCCTCCGTTTCCATCTCCTCCAGCGTGGTTACGTCGTGGCGTTCGAGCGCATCAACCAGCAGGAGCGCGTCGGCGTACACATCGAGATCGGGCTCCGTCCGGTCTTCGGTCTCCGGCTCGGTTTCGGCCTCGAGCAGCTGTGTCGCTGTCGGCCCATCGGTCTCGACGATCACGCCAGCATCCTCGTCGATCTCGAATCGAGGATGGAGGCTCCACACCGCCGGGTAGGGATCGGCATCGGGCGGGAGCCGATCGAGCTGAAACCCGTTCGGTGCATCGGTGATGCGCCGGTACAGCGTCTCGAACTGATCGCGCTGGAGTGGTCGCTGTTCGTCTTTGTCCTCGAAGCTGATGATGACACGTTGCTCCTGTACGTCACTGATCCGGAACCGATTGTGCGATAGGGGCGTGACGAGCGTCGCTCCATCCGGGAGATCATCGAGTTCGTCGAGAAGCGTGTGCCAACTCACACTAAACGGCATAGTAGATGAGAAGTGGTCGGAACGCAAAACCGTACGGGATGTATCCAGACCGTTCATCGTTGTGGCCGTCGAGGCTGTCGACATCCTCGAAATCACGTCCCTCCTGTCGTCATTTCATCGTGCCTTCAACACGGCGAGTATTATGGACTAGGTGGCCCAATAGATCGATATGGAACAACGGTGGGACGGATTTGCGGCTGACATTCGATCAGGTGATTCCGAGCAGGTTACCGAGACGATCGACGAAATTGAGGAGTTAGATCTCGAGGAACGAGTTCGATTGTTCGAGACCTGCTTTGACGAGTTGAGCTCCATCTACGCCCAGAGCGATGACGGATACGTCCGACAGTCGACCGTCCGGGTTGCAGAACGACTGACGCCGGGGATCGCACTGGTGTTCGCCGTCGCCGAGAGCGATCGATCGATCGAGGCAGATGTGGACACCGTTCGCCAACAAACGGACGAAATCGGTGGATTCCTGCTGGAGGCACTGACCGACGAGGACGGTCGTGTCAGGCAATCGGCCAAGCGCGGGCTGAAAGATGTGTTCAGAACCTACGATTCCCTCGAGGACGAGGAGACGATCGAGGCGTTCGCCGTCGAATTGGACGAGATGGCGACGGAGTACTCGGATAAACGCCGAAAGCACCTCCTCGAGGCGAAAGAGGACGCCGAGTTTTTCCTCCAATCCGGCTTCGGACGGCTTCTCGAAGGGTTCCAGAAAGAATTCGGCGACTCGCTGGAAAAGTAGGACGAGCTATCAGGACCGCTGAAATGCGTCGCGTTTCCCGGTATCTCGTATGCCTTCACCGGTCCGTTCGACGAACCCGTACTGCTCGAGATACTCGTATCGACGTTCGATCTCTTCTTCTGAAACGTCTAACGTCGACGCGAGTTCGCTGACGGATTTTGCGGTGTCCTCGTCTAACTGTAACCGGAGTTCGTACCCGTTCATGTACCGTTGGTAGTACTCCCGGACAACATCGTCAAGGGGTGTTTGGATACCTTCGTTCTGATCGAGCCGTTCAAGCGATTCGGAGACCACTGTGACAAATTGCTCTCCTCCCAGAAGGTCGACCTGGCGTTCGATCTCGTCTTCGATCACATCGAAGTCGAGATCTGTCTGGACGAGTGTCGCCATGTCTCCGATATCGTCCGGACGCTCTGCGACGGCCTTGAAGAGGAAGATGTCCTCGAACGAAACGAGCCCGACTGAGAAGGACTCGTCCGAAAGAAACGCCTCACTCCGCGCTTGCATTCCGTCGCTGAAATACAGCTTATCGGCAATCTGTCGATAGAAGACGTCGAACTGACAACCGGCATCGTTTCGAACGCAGTGACGCGCTCCTAATCGATCGTACTCCTTACCGAGATCGGTAACTTCCTCGTAGCCGAGGTCATTGAGTACTCCCATTAGCCGGCGAAGGGCGGCCTCATCCACAACGACAAGATCGATATCTTTGGTCGTGTCCTTGAGAGACGGCTCGTGAAGTGACATTGCGCCACCGCCGATGAGATAGGCATCAACATCCGTCTGGAGGTGATCTGCGATTTCCCGGAGCTCGGCCTCGATATAATTACGACCGAATCGTTCACGAGAGCTCATACAGTGATCTCATAGTCTCTGGCCGTTTGTTTGAAGTCTTCCCATTCGGGCAGCTGCTCAGTTGTTGTCGTTCCGTCTGTTTCTAAGAATTCGAGGAGTTCATCGACGATCGCGCGCAGGTCGGTCGTCGCTTCGGGGAGATAGTGTTCAGCACGTTCCCGCAATACCGTTCGCTCGATGTCCTGCCGTTCCATCAATAAGAGACAGTACGTTCGGTAGCGGGGACCGTCATCGATCAGCAGAGTGTGACAGACTAATTCTGCGGGAGTAATCTTGGAGAGTCGGTCCGTCCGGAAGTAGTGTCGTCGATCTCTGGTGAGAAGCGGAACATCGAACGCTTCGAACAGGGCAGGCCCGGTTAGGTAAAACCCGTCGGCAGTAACGTCACTGTCGCAGGCGAAGAGGAATTCGTCGTGTGTTTCCCAGATAAAGTTGAGTCCATTCGCGTGTCGCTCTGCTTCGCGACGATGTTTCTGGTGGAGCAGTCCTCGAGCGATCGGGGCCAGCACTGCAAACGGATCGTTGAGACGATACTGGGACTTCGATTTCCCAACGACACCAACGCGCTGAAAGTCATCTAACCGGCGGTATATCGTTGCCTGACTAACACCACTTAGTTCGGCCAACTCGGTTGCGGTCCGTCCTCGATCGAGATAATAGAGCACGAGTAACCCAGCGCCAGCAACGAGATCGGGCAGATTCATGTGGCTATACTCCGTGAGAAGTCCCTCGAGTTGCTGGATTGGTTCGATATCCGTCGGAGAAACCAACTTTTGCCGACCGCTTTGCTTGGTTTGGACGTAGCCGTAGGCTTCTAATTCGGAGACAATACGTGAGGTGTGACCAGCGCTCCAGTCGAGTTGATCAGCAAGCGTACTGATACCCACTTCTGAACCACTCCCCACTACAAGATGTGATAATAGACGAAAGTGACTCTTTTCTACCATGTGGTCTCATATTACGCAAACAATTTATAAAACCCTTTCGTGATTTGAGATTATATGGTTAGGATCCAATAGGTTAAAATTCGAATGTTACTGATAGCGCATCTATTCAATAGTTAGCGGCTTTCGTGATGGAAACTGCTGACACTAAATTCCTCGATGGTAGCAAGCACGTGGGACAGAACCCGGAGAGGGTGAAACCGATTCCAGGCAGGATGATGAGATGGGGGCGTCAACGTTTGCACGTCGTCTGACCCACTGCGTGATACCTTGATATTATCTGCGTCAGGAGGATGTGTCCACCGAAGGAGTGGGGAGCCACCGTTCTCACGGTCCGTCTGATACGTGATGACGAAATCACTTGTCTCGTACCATCGAGCCTCGAGAATGCCAGGTGCTGTTGACGAAACCTGATCACTAACCGTTGCGCGTACCAGATGCGGGTGAGTCCTGCATGGCTCGAGGCTGGCGTTCTCGATCGCCTCGCGACGACTCAGAAAACGGTGAATCACCCGCAAGGATTCCCTATCCGGGTTGGTGTCCCATCGCTTGATCGTCGGGACGTGGTTCGTGGTAGTCATTTCGACTCAGACGACGTTTGGTCGTTGGTGTGGGTCTCAACGAACGGCGATATCAGACGACCGTCGTTCTGTTGGAGTTGACGCGCTGCCTCGTAGAGGCGGATATCGCGCTGAATACCGTTCCATGTACCGATCGCCTGCATCAGTTCGTGTGTTGGCCGGTCACTGTTTGATGAGTATATTGAGGCGGTATCTGGCCCTTCAGCACCGAACTCTTCTTTGAGCTCGGTTTCCTTCTCTTCTAGTTCACGAACCCGCTCAGCGATCTCTTGGACCGAATGATCGTCCGCAATCTGGTTTACCTCTCGCCATTCCAGATACGCATCGTCCCGACGGAACATGAGAGACCAATGTGAACTTCGACATTCGGCGATCCCCATCTGATTCAGGCGTTTCAAATGCTTCTTTGCGGTATTAGGGGCGCATCTGGCGACCTCAGCAATATCACTGTGTCTCGTGAATTCAGAAATTCCCAAAATCGCTTCGTAAACTCGTCCAAACGCGTCGTTTTCCGTTTCCCATGAATCGCGGATTTGGGTGACAACGTCATCTGAAGGTTCCATACTACCTGCTATCCGACTGTCGCAAACTATTTTTTGGTTTCGCAATTATCTGGCTTCACTAATCTATATTAACTCAAGGACCCTCGTGCTGAGTGTGAAACACGCATCGGCTCTTGAAGGAAACCCACGTTTGCTGGCCCCCGCATTGACGACCAGTAGACCACTCACAGAGCCGAGAAACACTTGATACCGTAACCGGCAGCACGACAAACTCAAGAATATGTCCACAGATACGACCAGCATCCGCTCTAGCGAACGCATCGCACGCAAATCGACTGCTCAGACGGAGGGAGAGCAATGAGTAGCCAGGAACCGATCACTGAAGTGAGCCGCTATGCGGACCGAAACACCGAGTTCCTGTCTCGGGTTCTCGCTTACGGTGACACAGAGGCACGAGCGTATGCTCTGGCCCTCCTCTCGAACGGTGCCTCAGCTGAGGATATCGACAAGATTCAAGCAGAACTCGATCGGATACGACGGAACCTCAAGTAATGGCGCTACTCGTCCGAGAGGGACTCTGCGAACGCCTGTGCGTCTTCGAGGATATCGGGATTGTCGTCGACGATATCGGAGAATTTTCTCGCTTGCTGGATGTCCTCGAGGAACTCCGGATTTTCCTGCGCGAGCCGGAAGACTTGGTCCCGGACCTCTTTCTGATCGTCTTCGATCGATTCGATCGCGCCGTACTCGAGTGGTTGATTGCACCAGACGCACGTTTCCCGATGTCGCGGTGTCTCCTTTTCACACCGAGGGCACTCGACCGGCCCGATCGGCTCGGGCTCCTCCTCTTCGACTTCGAGACCGTGGAGCCGAGCGTAATCGGCTTCGGTGTCAGTCCCGAAGCGAGCAACGTAGTGGGCGGTCGCGTCACTCCCACGCTTTCGTCCCTGGCGATCCTCGATGAACGCTTGATTCACTTCATTCCGTGCGAGGAAGGTCGCGTTGGACTTTCTGAAGTTAGTCGGTGTGACCGATTTGGTAACACCTGCTCGATCAGCGGCGTCTTTGAAACAGTTCAGGAACTGCCGATAGCTGATCTCATCAGCTGTGTTCAACTTCGACCAGAGCGGTGCAGTGCTATCGTCTGGTGCGGGATGATCACTGAGCCACCGCTTGAGATACGGTACACAGGGGATAAGGTCAACCGAGCGCTGTCCGGTCTTCCCATCGACCCAGATTCGGAGTCCGTGTTCGCCATCGGTCACGTCGCCGACCGAAAGGTTCCGAAGTTCGTCCGCTCGAGGTCCCGCGTCGAACGCGACGGTAATGAGCGCTGCGTCGCGAGAGTTTCTCGTTGCATCGACCATCGGCAGAATATCTTCCTCCCACTCGAGCATGTCTGCTGGGTCGGGAACGGGATCGTGACTGCTCGAGGTTCCGGATGGTATCCACTCGATACTCGCGGGGTAGTCCCCGCCCTCGGTAACACGTTTGCCAAAGACGCGAAGCGCCGTTCGGTAGTCGTGATTTGTGTACTCGTTGTCGTACGTCCGGTTGATCCAGCGAAGGATCTCCTTTGCGGCGTCCTCGTCCTCGAGTGCCGCGGCGAGTTCCCCGCCTTCTTCGGCCATGATGGTGCAGTGGCGGAGGAGTTTGTTGTGACGATGGTCAGAATATTTGGATTTGAGGAGGTCAATCTCGTCGCTGAATGCGATGAGGAGTTCCTTATCTCTCTCACTGATGTCATTAGATTCCTGGATCCTTTCGTGCAAGTTCGTGATCTGTTTTCGGATGTCCGGCATTTTTTGATTGAGGTATCTTTAATAAGGGAGACATTGAACCTTTCGTCTATGTCCCGGCCTAGGCTCTTCTCGTGAACCCACGCTCGGACCGGGAGGTTTGGCGTGGCATCCGGGCTGCCATGAGAACCAGCAAGAAACCCTCGAGAGAGCACGATACTCGCTCGTGTGTCGGTGTACACGACGTAGTTCTATCACGTGGGAAGGAGTGACAGTCGATACGGGAGGGTGTTAGACGTCGACGTATTGATCGACCCACTCCTGTCGGCGCTGTAAGACCCGTTGACCTTTCGGCGTCAACGCGTAGTAGTTCGTCCGCCGGTCCAGTTGCCCCTTCTCGACGAGTTCTTTCTCGACGAGGGTGTCGAGGTTCGGATACAGCCGACCATGTGTGACCGGTTGGTCGATATACCGGTTGATGTCGTCGAGGATTTCCTGTCCAGACGGCCGGTCTTTTCCTGCGATCACGTACAGCAAGTCGCGCTGAAATCCAGTTAGTTGATCCATGGATCGTCCTCTGAATACCGACGTTCACCGATCTGTGGTTTTGTTATAGAGCAGGTACACCACCGACCGTGTCCGAAACGAGTGCCGGAGAATCGTACACCGGCGCATTCCCTACCGGTAGCTGGTGCGTTTCCGACCCGCCCACGTGACGGGACGCTTTTGAGGATCATCAGCGTACGGACTCCTATGACGGCAGATCCGCTCGCCTGGGAGACCCTCGAGAGCCGGGTAGCGTACAGTTGTCCTGGCTTCGATATCGTTAACGAATCCGTTCAGCTTCCCGACGGGACCGAGACCGAGTTCGACTATCTCTCCGAACCGCCGAGCGTCTGCGTGCTCCCGTTTACCCCCGACGGCGACGTCGTCTGTATCGAAGAGTGGCGACAGGCCGTCGACCGAGTCAACCGCGGACTCCCCGCCGGCGGCACCGAACCCGGCGACGACGATCTCGAGGAAGCAGCTCGTCGCGAACTCGCCGAGGAGACGGGCTACGAGGCCGATCGGCTCGAGTCGCTGGTCACTGTCGAACCGGCGAACGGAATCGCCGACGCCGTTTTACACGTGTTCGTCGCCCACGGCTGTCGTCCGACGGCCGAACAGCAACTCGACGACGACGAGAGTATTCGGGTTACTGCGATTCCGTTCGACGAACTCCTCGGCTCCCTCCTCGAGGGCAATATCCGCGACGGTCGGACGGTTCTCGCGGTCTCCTACTATCGTCTGTCCACCGAGTGAGTTCGCCGTCGATACGGTCGAAGCACGGTACCGATCACTCGGGTTTCGAGTCGGGGGCGAACGGACGGGTCGGACCTCCGATCTTCCGGAGGCAGGGAACGCGTCAGCAACCGCCCGCCGCCGACAGCGGCTGCCGGTTACCGATCGTACCGTGCCGACCGCAAACGGTGGATGCCGGTCGATGGTGAACCGGCGATACGTCCCCGCGTCGATCAGTTCAGGATGGCGATCGACTGTTGTTCGTCGTTGTCGTCGTCAGTGACGTCGTTGTCGTCGTCAGTAACGTCGTTATCGTCGACATCGTTGTCGTCTTCCTCGACATCGTCAGTAACCTCCTCTAACTCCTGCATGTCACCGATAGTCACGGTGTCTGCGTTCATGTCGTCGATCGACATCGACGTTGCGGAGGCCTGTGTGACGGTTTCGGTCGTCGTGTCGTCCTCGTCGTCGGCGTCGTTGTCGTCAACGCCGTTATCTTCGTCGTCGGCGTCGTTATCGTCAACGCCGTTGTCTTCGTCGTCGACGCCGTTGTCGTTCGTCATGGCATCGTTATCTTCGTCGTCGGCTTCGTCGTCGACATCGTTCTCGTCGACCTCGTCATCGTCCGCTTCCTGGAGGGTGTCGATGGTCATCGTGTCGACCGAGACGTCGTCGATGTCGAACTGCTCGATGGTGAGATCGTCGATCTCCTGCGTGGTCGCCTCGTCGTTCTCGTCTTCGTCGTCGACGACGCCGTCGTTCTCGTCGTCGATGCCGTTCTCGTCGTTTTGCTGGTCGTCCTCGTCAACTGCAGCGTCGTCCTGGTCGTTCTCGTCAGCCGCAGCGTCGCCCTGGTCGTTCTCGTCGTCCTCGTCACCGTCAAACAGCCCCTCGAACCAGCCGGTGATCCGATCGAGGACACCTTCACCCTCGACCGTCAGGTCGTCGATGACCAGGTTCTCGGTGTTCATCTCTTCGATAGTGAGGTCCTGGACGACGAGTTCGTCAGCGTCCTCGTCGATGAGGTCCTGACCGTTGGTTTCGTCGCCGACTCCGTTGTCGTCCTCGTCAACGTCGTTCTCGTCATCGACGCCGTTATCATCGTCGTCGACGCCGTTGTCGTCAACTCCGTCGTCTTCGTTCTCGACACCGTTCTCCTCGTCGGCGTCGTTGTCGTTCTCGTCGACGTCGTCTATCTCGTCTTCCTCGAGGTCGAGGTCAGTGAACGAGACGTTCTCGAGTTCGAGCTGGTCGATCTCCATGTCGGAGATCGTCACGTCCTCTGCCTGCTCGAGGTCGTCAGCGCCGTTCTCGTCGTTCGCATCGTCTTGCTGATCCGCGGTTTCGTCGTCCGCATCAGCCTCGATGTCGTCGTTCTCTGCCAGTTCCTCCTCGAGTTCCTCGGAATCGAACTCCAAGGTATCGGCGTTCAGTTCCTCGATCGTCGCGTTCTCGACGGTGACGTCGTCGAGGTCGAGTTCGCCGACCTGTACGTTCTCGAGTGTCGCGCTCGTGTCTCCGGTGTCGCTCGCGCCAGCCGTCGCACCGGCGAGGGCAGGACCCCCCGCAAGTGCGACCAGTAGGGCGACGAACACCACACCGATTGCGTGCGTTCGTGAAGCCATTGCGCTCCGGTCTACAGCTCATTTCGGGCTAAAACATCTCGACTGTTGCGAGATTATTCCGAAGAAAAGCGGTATTTGATACCGAGTGTCGATTCGTAATCCCGGTTTCCACGTTCAGGTATATCGAACCCTCTCGAGACCGAGACGTATCGGACTGGACAAACGGTCGTATCCCTTGTGCTTGCGTTCCCCACGACGTATCCCGTTATCGGTGAACGCTCTCCTTACACCGCTATCCGAACGTGCGTGACGAGCGACGGGCTCCGGACGACTCGATCGGAAACCTTCACTGACTTACGTCGGACACACCAACTGACGACCGATGCGCGAGTGCTTCGAAATCCGGGATACCGACGCAGGCGGTCGAATCGGTCGGCTCGCCGTACCACGAGCCGACGTCACCGTCGAGACGCCCGCACTGCTCCCGGTGATCAACCCGAACCTGGACACGATCAGTCCCCGCCGGCTCGCCGAGGAGTTCGGTGCCGAGATCCTCATCACGAACTCCTACATCGTCTACGGCACCGACGACGTCCGCGAGCGCGCACTCGCCGACGGCCTCCACGAGCTGCTCGACTTTCCCGGCGCGATCATGACCGACTCCGGTTCCTTTCAGCTTGCAGAGTACGGCGAGATCGACGTCACCACCGAGGAGATCCTCGAGTTCCAGTACGAGATCGGCTCCGACATCGGAACGCCGGTCGACATCCCGACGCCGCCTGACGTCCCTCGCGAGCGCGCCGAGAGCGAACTCGAGACCACACAGGAACGTCTCGAGGTCGCAGAGACGGTCGACACCGGCGAGATGCTGGTCAACGCGCCGGTCCAGGGATCGACGTATCCCGACCTCCGCGAGGCGGCGGGTCGCCACGCCGACGCGACGAATCTCGACGTCTTCCCCGTCGGGGCGGTGGTCCCGCTGATGAACGACTACCGCTACGACGACGTGGTCGACGTGGTTGCGGGCGCAAAACGAGGGCTGGGGTCCGACGCGCCAGTCCACCTCTTCGGTGCCGGCCACCCCATGATGTTCGCGCTGGGCGTCGCCATGGGCTGTGACCTGTTCGACTCCGCGGCGTACGCGCTGTACGCCCGCGACGATCGGTACCTGACCGTCAGCGGCACCCACCACCTCGAGGATCTGGACTATCTCCCCTGTTCGTGTCCCGTCTGTACGGAGTACTCGCCGGCGGAACTCCGGGCGCTCGACGACGAGCGCCGCGAGGAGGAACTCGCCGCCCACAACCTCCACGTCACCTTCGCGGAGATTCGCCGGATCAAGCAGGCGATCCGTGCCGGAAACCTACTGGAACTCGTCGAGGAGCGCGCTCGCGCCCACCCGACGATGCTCGACGGCTACCGGACGCTGCTCGACCACGCCGACCAACTCGAGCGGTCCGACCCCGTCTCGAAGGGCTCGTTTTTCTACGTCTCCCACGAGAGCGCCCGCCGACCCGAAGTGGTGCGCCACCATCGCCGACTCGAGCGCCTCTCCGTCCCGGACTCGGTGTTTCTGACCGAGGGCGGTCCAGCCCGCGGCGACGAGTTCGACGACTCCTGGCGCGTCGAACCGCCGTTCGGGCCGTTCCCGCGGGCGCTCTCGAAGAGCTACCCGCTGACGGCGGAGGTGCCCGATCGAACGGACCGGTCGGCGCTTCGGGCCGCCGCCGACGGGATCCGGCGACTCGTCGAGGCGAACCCGGAGACCGAGTTCACGCTCGGCCACCGCGGGTGGCCCGAGGACGTCCTCGAGTCGGTTCCCGAACGCGTAGACCGGATCGATTTCGACGCCGGTGACGAGTGATATAACGAGTTGGTCGCGGTCGCCCGAACCGGCGGAGCGCCGTCGGATACCGATACCAGAACAGCAAAGAGGCGAGCGACGCCCAGGTACTGTATGCTCGGCGCAGCGTCGCTGATACTCGGGGCGATCGTAACCGTCGTCTTCGGATCCTGGCTGATCAGGCGGTTCCGGGGCGGGAACCGGTCGGCCGACGAGGGCGAGTCCTGGGACCACCACCGGAAGGCACAGGAGCGTGAGCCACCGGTCGAGGTCGGCGACGTCCACGAGTCCGCGGTCTTCGAGTTCTCGGACCACCACTCGGGGGAACGCAACGCGGTCTGCAAGGTCGAAGGGTTCGTCGTCTTCGTCGAGGACCTCCCGCCGGGGCTCGAGGCGACCGACGTGATCCGATTCAAGATCCTGTCGTTCAATCGGGGTCACACGTCCGCGACGGCGACGTACGTCGAACGCGCGTAGTCGCTCGTTATCAGGCCAGCAATATTTTCAGTGTATCCTTACCCCGACAGCGAGACGGCCGTCGCACCGACCACGACGACGAACGCCGACGCGCCGACGCGCCAGGTCACCCGCTCGAGCCGTCTGGGGAGGAAAACGACGGAGAGGCCCGCGACGAGCAGTGGCGTCAACTGTAACAGCGGCATGACGAGGACGACCGGCGCGACCTCGAGGGCGGCGAAGTAGGCGACGAAGCCGATCGTCGTAGAGACGCCAGCGGCGACGTACCACGCCGTCGACGCGCTCCGGAGGGGGATCCGGCGTACCGATCGCGTGACCACGAGGTACGCGGCGAAGCCGACGGTCGCCGTTCCGGCCATCACCGTCAGTCCGGGAAGGACCGCGGTCCCCGCCGCCAGCCCGGTCGAGACGAAGATCGGCTCGAGGCCGATACAGACGGCGGCGGCGAGCGGCAAGGCGAGCGGTGCGCCGGCCTCGCGGATCGACTGGCTGGTGTTCGTCGACGCGGCGGTCTCCCAGGAGACGACCGCCAGGCCGACGACGATTAGCACGATGCCGGCGAAGTGAACCGCGGTCAGTCGCTCGTCGAGCAGCGCGACCGCGAAGATCGTCGCGAAGAGGACGTTCGAGGCGATCACTGGTGAGGTCAGGCTCGCACCGATACGCTGGATGCTCTCGAACATCAACAGCCGCGCGACGAACATTCCCAGGATGCCGGCCGCCGCAAACGACGCGAACGAGGTGGGAGTAAACAGCGCGGAGTACGGCGGCGAGTACAAAATCACCGTCGGCGCGGCCACGAGTGCGACGTTACACAACAAGACGATCAATACGGCGTTCCCGACCTCACCCTCGTCGGTTCCCAGGCGGACGAAGAGAAACTGACCCGCGAACGCCAGCGCGCCGACTATCGCCAGACCGACGCCGAGAAGGGAGTCAGAGACCTCGAGCATACCCCCGATTTCGATCGAGAGCCGATAACGGCTCTGGAACCGCTCGCAAACTGCCGGAAGTTCGTCGAGTCTCCGGGACCGGTCTCAAGTCGGACGTCTTATACGGATTGCTGTAACGAGGTACCGCCGAAACCGCGATCGGTCTGCGGTTTCGCCGGTACCGACGTACAGTATGAGGGGACTGCCGGGTTGGGTGAGTGACTTCCCGTGGCGGGTGTGAGTTTCGCCTCGGCGAACGCAGAGCCACGTAGCACTGACGCGGACCGCGACCGATAGCCTCTTTCGCGCTCCCCGGTCATACTCGGTATGACCGATTACTTCGAGGTCCACGAGCGCGACGGGGCCGCGCGCGTGGGCGAACTTCGCCTCGAGTCGCCGCGGACGACGCCTGCCCTCGTCGACGACGTCGTAGAAGACGCGGGATCGCTGTGGAGCGCGGATCGCGAGGTACCCGAGGGCGACGACTCGACGCTTACCGTGTTGCCCCACCGGTCGTTCCCCGGCGGCACCGCCGAGGAGGTCCAGGAGTCGTTCGCCGTCGAGTATCCCGACGTCGGCTATCCGAGCGTCGCAGTGATCTCGAGTGAGGGTGCAGCGGATCACGGAACCGACGCCTACGCCGTCTCGGACGTCCAGTCGATCACCGGCCACGGCGCGGCGCTCGTCGAGGCCGTCGTCTCCGTCCGGGAGGCGATCCCGGCCGACACCGCCCTCCTCTTTTCGGGCGTCGCGACGCCACGGAACGTGGCTCTGCTCGCCTACGCCGGCGTCGATCTGTTCGACGAGACTGCCGCCGTCGTGAAGGGAACCCAGGGGCGGTATCTGACGACCGACGAGGCGTACTTCTTAGAGGACTTGGAGGAACTGCCCTGTTCGTGTCCCGCGTGCCAGAAACCGCGCGAGGAGTTCACCCGCGAGGACTGTGCCGAGCACAACGTCAACGCGCTCGAGGCCGAACTGGGGATCGTCCGCCGGCGGATTCGCGACGGCCGACTGCGGGACTACCTCGAAGGGCAGGCCCGCCACGACCAGTGGCTCACGGCCGCGATGCGCGAACTCGACTCGCAGTGGGGCTATCTCGAGGAGCGTACCCCGATCCTCCGGGACGCCCAGATCTCGGCGGCGAGCGAGGACACCCTCCGGCGGGTGGAGATCCAGCGCTACGCCGATCGCGTCACCTCGCGCTATCGCAACCGCTTTGCGAACCCGCTCGTGTTGGCCCCCTGTTCCGCCGCGAAACCCTACAGCGAGTCACAGAGCCACCGCCAGTTCCACGACGCGATCCAGTGGCGTGGCCACCTCGTCTCGATGACCAGTCCGATCGGCGTCGTTCCCCAGGAACTCGAGACGACCTACCCGGCCCAGCACTACGACACCGTGGTGACGGGCCGGTGGTCCGCGGACGAAAAGGAGTTCGTCGCGAAGGTGCTTCGCCGGTACCTCGAGCGAAACGCCGACACCTACCCGTACGTGGTTGCCCACGTTCCCGACGAGGGCTACCGCGACATCGTCGAACGCGTCGAAGACGGGTGGGAGGGCGAGGACCTCGATATCACCTACACTGTCCCGCGGGGCGGCCATCCGACGGACGAGGAGTCGCTTTCGAATCTCGCGGAGGCGCTGTCGGGTGAACTCAAGTACTCCAAACGAGAGCGCGAGCACAACACCGTCCGGGCCATCGCGGACTACCTGCTCGGCGACGGCGCGGGCGACGAGTTGTTCGACGACATCCAGACGACCAGCCGGTATCCGAAGATTCAGGTGCGGGACCGCGAGGACACCCAACTGGCGACGATGGTGCCCCAGTACGGCACGCTCTCCTTTACGCTCGAGGGCGCAAAGCGGTGGGTCGAAACCGACGCCCCGGTGCGGCGGGTCGAGATCGACGGCTTCGTCCCCCACGGGAGCGTGCTCGCGCCGGGGGTCGTCGACGCCGACGAGGACATTCGAGTGGGAGACGAGGTCGTCGTCGAGGGGCCGAAGGCCTTCGGCGTCGGCCGCGCGGAGATGTTCGGCCGGGAGATGGCCGGGAGCACGCGCGGCATCGCCTGCGAGATTCGCCACGTCGAAGAGAAGTGACTCGAGTCCGAGCGTGGGGTGGTTGGGTTTCGCTCGAGCGGGCGGTTTCGGATCGTCAGCACCACGCTTGCGAGAGTAACGCTGGAGAAGAACCATTATGTCGTAATCGCAACGTCGAGTCATGTGCGCCCAGATTCAGGACGTGATGACCGAGGACGTCATCTCGTGTGAAAACACCACGTCGCTCCAGCGGGTCGCGGAGCTGATGATTCGCCACGACGTCGGGAGCGTCGTGATCACGACTGACGGCGATCCCTACGGCATCGTCACCGAATCGGATCTCATCGAGGCTGGCTACAAGTCGGGGAAACCGTTCGCGGAGATACCGACGCGAGCAGTCGCGAGTCATCCACTTGAGACGGTCGACCCGAACCGCGGGATTCGGTTCGCCGTCAAGCGAATGCAAGAGGAGCGTATCAAGAAGCTCGTCGTGGTAGAGGGACTCGACGTCTGCGGTATCGTGACCGTGCAAGATCTCCTCGATCACTACGGGACGCTGAACCAGGATTTGCGGAAAATTCACGAGCTACGGGATCGTCGATCGGGTGGGCGCTGACGTCTTCCGTATGATCTGTTGTCACGACCGAAGAAACGATCCATCGTCCGCCGCCGTGATCGGACTGTCCGAAAAACGACCGGTGTACCGGTTGTAGTCACTCGAGCGGTTTGCTGGCACGCAGCGAGACGCTCATCACGCCGTACTTCTGGCACGCGTTTGCCGCCCGCTCGGAGATAAACTCGTACTGGGTGTTCTCCCGAATCTCGTCGAGGTCGAAGCCAGCGGCTTCGACGAGTGACGCGTAGCTGTCGACCTGTTCGGCACCGCCGATGCAGGCCGCCCAGAGATCCGCGTCGGTTTTGATGCCCCCGGGCAGCTGGTGCTCGCTGACGATGTCGGAGAGTGTGATCCGTCCACCCGGCCGCAGTACGCGGTACGCCTCCTCGAAGACTCGACGTTTCTCGGCCGAGAGGTTGATCACGCCGTTCGAGAGCACGGCGTCGAACGATTCGTCCTCGAACGGCAGGTCCTCGATGTACCCCTGATGGAAGCTGACGTTGTGAAACCCGTTGTCTGCGGCGAGTTCGTTGGCCTTCGCGACCTGTTCTGGCGTCATGTCGACGCCCGTGACGGATCCGGTTTCGGTGACGTTCATCGCGGCGTAGAAGGCGTCCATTCCGGAGCCGCTGCCGAGATCGAGTACGTCCTCGCGCGGGTCGAGATCCGCGGACTCGAAGTAGTAGCCGACGCCTGCGAACGAGTCGATCGCCTCGTCGGGAACGTAGGTGAGAGTGTCCGGTTCGTAGCCGAGACGCTCTGCGAGGTCCCGGCCCGTCTCGAAGTGGAACTCGGCGTCGGCGGACTCCGCGACGTCACAGTACATCGACTTGACCTCCCGTTCGAGTTTGTCCGTATCGAGCGTCTTACTCATCGGCGCTCACCAGTGAGTCCTCGCCCGCGACCTTGGCGGGACTGTTGATGGTCATATCGACGTCCTGAGCGTGCGAGACGAAGGTGTAGACGGGTGCCCGTCGCGCCCATTCGTCGATCAGGTCCTGATCGAGATCCTCGCCGTCGATCTCGACCTCGGCGGTGACGGTCTCGAAAACCGAGTCGGCTTCGTCGAGGCCCTCGAGGCTGAACAGAACCGCTGGATCGAAATCGGTTCGGACGCGTGTCTCGAGGTGGTCGATGTCCACACCGCTGGCGGCGGCGTTGATCGTAATGCCGACGTTGATACAGGCAGCCAGCGCGGATAGCGCCGCTTCTATCGGCTCGAGTCGGTCGGTCCCGCCGACCCACCCACCGGCGTCCAGCACTTCCTTCCAGGCGCCGTAGGGGATCGTGTACTCGCGCGTTTCACGAGCGATCGTCTCGCCTCCCAGTTCGTAGCTATCGACTCTCGCCAGACTGTGTGCGGCCGTCCCCTCGTAGGTCGCGGACGCCCCGAGGCCGAGCTGGACGGCTTCGGGATCGTCGGCCGCGTGTTCGGCGAACCCCTCGAGTGTCTCGAGGTCGATTCCGTGTGCGGTCTGCTTGTCGGTTGACATTCTCGTATCACCTCTCGGCTAGACGCAACGGAACCGGAGATATTGTAGCTAATTTGTGAATTTTCGGCAGTTCATGGCGATCTCGCAGTCGCTGCACACGTCTCACCGACTGCGACAAAGCAGTGCCCGTGGTCCACTCGCGTGGTGCTTACGTGGCTACGACGACAGACCGGATATCGTCCTCAAAAACGTCACTCGACGGTCGACTGTGGGTCGAAGGGATGGGCATCGGACGTGTACCGCTCGTAGATCGACTGCGCCCACTCGTGGACCGACGGGACGTCGGTATCGACCAGCGCCCGAACCGTCCCGCTGCCTTGTTCGTAACAGCTGATGATCACGCGCTCGTCGAGGAGTCCGATCCCGTACGGCGGAAGGTCGTCGTACTCGAGAACGGTAAAGTTGTCCCGTTGTAGTAGCTCTCGGTTGTGTTCCGGGTAGTTCGAGTAAAAGTACGCGTTGCAGTTCGGGCGGCCGATTACCGTTACATCTACACCGTCGTTGATCCGTTGGCGGAGGACGTCGAAGCAGGGGTCCATCAGGGCGATCTCGGCGCGTAGGTATCGTACCGCAGTCGCCTCTCGGAGAAGGAACTCGAATCGGTTCACCGGCCTGTACGGGGAGTCTGGATCGGCGACGGTGACGGTTAGATCGGTCCACATCTCGACCGGGAACTCGCCGACTTCGTCGGGGAGCCAGTGCCAGACGTCACGTAGCTTTCGCGCTGTTTCGACCCGTTCGATCAGCTCTTCCATCCCCGAAGCGATCACCTCACCCAGCCGTGTTGCCGTGTACTGGTAACCGTCTTTGCGGATCCAGATCTGGTCTTCGAACTCGTCCAGCGTCCGCCGTATCGTCGAGTCCGAAACGCCGGTCAACTCGCACAGTTCGGAACGACTTCGAGGACGCTCCGTCAGTGCGACGAGTGCGGGAATTCGGTGTCGAGATCGCGCGAGATACGCGATGTCACCAGTCGGTGAATCCGTTTGTCGATGTTGTATGTTATCATCTGCCATAGACAGTGTACGCAAACGAGTGTGAAAACGATTCGGTCCACTCGGTGGCTGATCGAGAAATCGATCGAAAGAACTGCTCCGCAAATCGACTCCGCCGCCTTAGCTACGTGGCTGCTATCGGTTTCTGTGAGATCACCGACCCGCGTTCGAGGGGCCAATACGGACCGTCTTGCGATCTCGAGCACACCGTGGTCAGGTGCTCCGCGGGTGCGTTCGTCTACTCGATATCCCGCGAGAGGCCGTCACGGAGGTCGCGACCGAAGTAGTATCCGAGAACCGAGACGACGAGCCCCGCGGCCGCGCCGGCGGCAAGCAGCGTCCGTCCCGAGCCGGCGATGGCGAGTGGGAGATCGAACAGTACAGTCGTCAGCCCGCCAGCAGCCGTCCCCGCGACCGATAGCTCGAGGTACCGCCGTTTCGACGTGAGCAAGCCAAAGAGGAAGGTGACCACCACTAGACCGACGAACCGACCGAGCGCGCCGATCGGGAGGAGCGTTCCGCCGGCGAACAGCCCAACGGACACGAGCGCCAGCACGGCGAGAAACGCCTTCGGTGAGAAGTACTCACCGAGCGAGCGACTCGGTCCGAGCCTCGAGAGGCGTCCGGAAGCCGAGTCGCTCGTGCGTGCGCCCTCGCTCGAGTCGCCCCTCGAGAACGGCCACCACGAGCGCGATCCGTCGGCGTCAGCGGTCGACGCCTCGGCTGACGGTGATCCGGAGTCGGTCTGTCGCCCCTCGCCGTCGACCGGCGCGGGCTCGCCGCCCGTCTCGGAGAGCAACTGCTCGGTCTCCTCGAGGAGGTCGTCGGTAGACGGAGCGTCCGCGTCGCGACTCTCGGTCAGTTCGTCCGAACGCTCACCCATGTTCGAACGGTGGCCGGCGAGCACTATGGAGCTTTCCCATATCTGCGCGGTCCTCGAGGTGACGGTTCCGCGCGCTCGCTCGAGCCGTGAAGATGTGAACACGTTTTTTTACGGATCGGCTGGTACGGTGATGAGTGAACGTCGAACTGGTCGCGTTCGGGGCGATCGCCCTCGCCGCCGGCGCGGGATTGCTCTACGCCGCGCGTCAGCTCTATCCGAGACTCGATGTCAGCGACGACGCACTCGTGTCGATCCGGCTGCTGACGGCGCTCATCGTCGGCGTGCTCCTTCTGGGTGGGGCCGGACTGGTTCTCGTTGGGATCCTCGCGTGACGGACGGTCCTCGGACGGAGACGTCACTGCCCGAGGACGAAAGCGTGGCTTCAAGTCCAACGGCGCGCAACGCCCACGCATGAATCCAGGCGACCGCGTTCGCGTCGACCGCGCAGAGCGCACGTACGAGGGCGTGTTGCTCCCCTCGAGTACGGACGATCACCTCGTGGTGAAACTCGAGGGTGGGTACAACGTCGGCGTCGACCGCGAGAACGCCGACGTCGAGGTGCTCGCGGAGGACGTCTACGAGATCGACGGGACCGATTCGGTAGGCGACAGCGACGAGGCCTCCGAGATCGCGTTCGACGACGACCTCCCGACGATTTCGCTGATCTCGACCGGCGGGACGATCGCCTCGACGGTCGACTATCGTACGGGTGCTGTCACGGCCCAGTTCGACGCCGAGGACGTCCTCAGGGCGGTCCCGGATCTCGCCGGCCGGGCGAACTACCGCGGGCGCGTCGTCGCGAACATCCTCTCTGAGAACATGGAGCCGCCGATCTGGCAGGATCTCGCCGAGGCCGTCCACGAGGAAATCGAGGCCGGTGCCGACGGCGTCGTCGTCATGCACGGCACCGACACGATGCAGTACTCCGCGTCGGTCCTCTCCTTTGCCCTCGAGACGCCGGTGCCGATCGTCTTCACCGGGAGCCAGCGCTCGGCCGATCGCCCCTCGTCGGACAACGTGATGAACGCCGTCTGCGCCGTCGAGGCCGCAAAGAGCGACTGCGCGGAGGTGCTGGTCTGTATGCACGCCTCCGAGTCCGACGACGTCTGTGCGCTCCATCGGGGCACTCGCGTCCGGAAGAACCACACCTCCCGCCGAGACGCCTTCGAGACCGTCGGTGCGGAGCCGCTGGGGGAGATCGACTACGACGCCCTCGCCGAGGACGGAACGGAGTCGATCGAGTTCCACCGCGAGCACAGAGAACGCGGCGAGGCGGATCTCGCCATCGACGCCGACCTCGAGAGCGACGTCGAACTGCTGAAGTTCACGCCCGGAATGGATCCCGCCTTCCTCGACGTCGTCGAGGGGTCGGCGGGCCTCGTACTCGAGGGAACGGGACTCGGACACGTCCACACCGACCTCATCCCCCGGATCGAAGACCTGATCGAAGGCGGGACGACGGTCGTGATGACCAGTCAGTGTCTCGAGGGTCGGGTCTGCGACCGGGTCTACGACACCGGCCGCGACCTCCTCGATGCGGGCGTAATCGAAGCCGGCGACACCCTCCCCGGGACGGCGAAAGTCAAACTCATGTGGGCACTCGCGAACGCCGACGACGTCGAGGAAGCGATGGGGACGTCGCTGGTCGGCGAGATTCAGGAGCGGTCGGTCCCCTGGGAGTAGACACGAGCGAATCGGGGGATCGAACTCGAGTGCAACTGTGCGCTCGAGTTTCGTGATCGCGTTCTCGAACACTGATCGTTCGACCACCGGCCACGATACCGATCGCTCGACCACGAACCATCTCATCGATGAACATCAGGAGAGCGACACACGACGATTACGAGGCCGTCGTCGAGATGACGAGCGATATCTGGGCGCATCGCGGCGGTGACTACCTCCCCGACATCTACCACGACTGGCTCGAGGACGAGGACGACCCCGAGACGAAGACGTTCCTCGCGACGATCGACGGCGAGGCGGCCGGGATCGTCCAGGCGCGGCTGCTCTCACCCGACGAAGCCTGGTTCCAGAGCCTGCGGGTCGACCCCGACTACCGTCGGCGAGGGGTGGCCCGCCGGCTCACCGAGGCCTGTTTCGAGTGGGCGCGCGACCGTGATGCCCGCATCGGCCGAGCGATAATCTTCTCGTGGAACGTCGCCTCGCTCTCGATGGCGCGTGCGATCGGCTTCGAGCCGGTGACGGAGTTCCGGTTCGTCTTCTCCGAACCGGACCGCGATGCGTCGGGCCCGGGAGAACACGCCGTCTCGAGCGATCCGGCGGCGGCGTGGCGCTATTGGAGCCGAAGCGACGCGTGCGAGCACCTGCGGGGACTCGGACTCGCGCCCGAAGAATCGTGGGCGATGCGCGAGATAACGTCGGCCGATTTCGATCGGTTCGCCGACGAGAGTGCCGTCCTCGTCGTCGAAGGCCCGAACGGGACCTTAGGAACCGCCTACCGGTCTCGAACGTTTCATCGACGGACCGACCGGGGCAACGAAGAAACCGTCGCCGAGTACGGCGTCGGTGCCTGGGACGACGTCGACGCGGCGCGCTCGTTGTTCGCCGCGATGGCTCGAGACGCCGCGACACTCGAGGCGGACCGAACGCGGATCGCGATCCCCGAAACGGCCCGATTCGTCAGCGACGCTGCAGCCGCCGGGGTCGAACTCGCCGAGGAGCCGGATTTCGTCCTCGACGTCGATCTCGTCGAGTGACTGTCGACGAATCGATACTACAGGGACTCAGCCGCCGCTGACTGGCGGGAACAGCGCTAGCTCGTCCCCGTCGCCGAGTTCGGTCTCGAGCCCGTCTTCCTCGACGAGGACGTTCGTTCCGTTGCGTAACACGTTGACCTGCGACCGGAGTTCGCCGTCCTCGAGCACCCGTTCTGCGAGTTCGGGACGGCCGTCGAGCAGCTGCTCGAGGGCGTCTCCGACGGTGTCTCCGGCCGACGCCTCGACCGTAACGTGTCTGTCGCCCGCGTGTTCGGCGAGGTCGGCGAACAGTTTCCACTCGGTGGACATAGGTGGCGGTATCGGTGCCGGAGGCAAGTAGCTACCGCTCCTCGAGTCGTGATACGGATTGCTGTACCGGTTTACCGGTGAAACCACAGACGGCTCGTGGTTTCGCCGGTACCGATTTACAGCAGACCGTATGAGACGGGTCACTTCGGTTCGCGTCGGCCGCGGACGCCTCGACTCCCGGTGAGAAACGCGCCGAATTCGGTGAGGAAAACGGCGAATCTTAACTGGTGGGGCGACCCAACGGGTCGTATGGTCGTGGCCGAGACACTCCGAAGCCGGCTGCCCGAGAACTGGCAGCGGGTGCTCACGACACGAGCGGCGATCGCGCTGGCACTCGCGGTCGCCTTGCTCTCGGTCGCGACGGCGCTTTTCAACATCGGCGTCGCACCCCCTTACGAGCCCCTCGATCCGTACATTCCGGACGTCGTCCAGCAGACGGCCCGGTTTACCGGTGCGGTGACCGGGTTCATGATGGTCGTCGGCGCGCTCGCGCTCAGACGCGGACTGCGCGTCGGCTGGTGGATGACGATCCTCTTGCTTCCCCTGACCGCCGCCCAAGGATTTCTCCAGGTGAGCCAGTACTCGGTGCCGCTGATCGTCCTCTCGCTCGTGTCGATTCCGATACTGTGGCTCACTCGCGACCGCTTTAGCAAAACCCTCTCGTTGAGTACGACGCAGATCGCGGCCGGCGCTGCACTCGTCGGTGTCCAGGCGTACGGGACCATCGGCGCGTACGCACTCCGCGACGATTTCGAGGGAATCGAGACCCCCCTCGACGCCTTCTACTTCACGCTGATCACCTCGAGTACGGTCGGCTACGGCGACATCACGCCGAACCTCGGGTCGATCGACGCGCGGCTGTTCACGATGTCCGTCCTGGTCCTCGGCGTCTCCAGTTTCGGCCTGGCTGCCGGGGTTCTCCTCGGCCCGGCGATTCAGGCGCGGATCACGAAAACACTCGGAATCATGACCGAATCGGAACTCGAACTGCTGAGCGACCACGTTCTGGTGCTCGGCTACGGCGAACTGACCGAACCGATCGTCGACGAACTCGCGGACAACGACCGGGAGTTCGTCGTCGTAACGTCCGACAACGACGCGAGCGACGCACTCTCTAGACACGACATCCCGGTCATCATGGCTGACCCCAGCGACGAGGCTCCACTCCACCGCGCCAAGATCGAGCAGGCATCCGCAGTTCTGGTCGCGACGAACGAGGACGCACAGGACGCACTGACGATCCTCACGGCCAGACAGCTCGCCCCCGACACGCACATCGTCGCCGCTGCAACCGACCGCGAGAACACGAAGAAACTCGAGCGCGCCGGCGCCGATACGGTCATCAGCCCGGCACTGATCGGCGGTCACCTTCTCGTCCGGTCGGTGCTCGGCGGCGACGATTCCGAGTTGATCGATCGGATCCTCAACGAGGAGTAGCGTCGCCGACTTTCGTGGTCCTCGACTCGGCCGCCGATCCTGACGGGCAGTAATCCGTATTAGAGCCGCGCGTCGAGGTACTCCGCCATAATCCGGTAGGCGCGAATCTTCTGTTCGGTATCGGTCGAGCCGTGGCCCTCCTCGCCGAGTTCCTCGTACCGGAACGCCTCGCCTTCGACCCAGCCGCGGTCCTCGAGGGCGGCCTGGCGGAGCCGTCGTCGCGCTGGTCGCCTGGAAGACCGAGAACCTGCTGCTGGCGCTGCCCGCGGGGGTGGCGACAGCAGTGCACTCGAGCAATTCCGGTACGTTATCGAGTGAGTTACCGCTCGAGACGCCGACTCAGTAACACGGTGCGATCGTCGAGGTCGAACCCTCGCTTCTCGTAGAACGCGTGAGCGGCGGTGTCACGCAGGGTCAGCAGGTAGATGGAGTCGACGCCCGCCCGACGAAGCTCCTCGGCGAGGTGGTCCATCAACGCCGTGGCGACCCCGCGGCGCTGGTGAGCGGGGTCGACACACAGCTCTCGGACGTAGAACTTCGAGCCGTCGTCCCACCGCTCTTCCGTCCCGACCACCAGCCCGGCGAGGTCGCCCTCGAGCCGGGCAGCGTAGCCGCGAGCACCCGGCGTCTCGAGGAGCTGCGAGAGCCGCGTTCGCGCCGTCTCGAGGGTCCAGTCGTCGTTCCAGGGAGGTTCGTTGAAGACGTCCCGGTAGAGCCGCGCGCCCGCCGCCAGCCCTGCCGAGTCACTCAGGAACGCCTCGATCGTGGGTGTCATCGGGCGTTGTTGGAAGGGGACCACTAAAACCGTCGGGATGGCGTGGGTACGCACCGCACAGCCAACCGCAGATTCGACGGCGAAGACGAACGAACTACCGAACCGACGTCCTACGCCGACGGCTCGGGCGCGCCCTCGAGTATCTCGACGCCGCTCGAGGCACCGATCCGTTCGGCACCGGCCTCGAGCATGGCGATCGCCTCGTCGTAGCTGCCGACGCCGCCGCTGGCTTTGACGGGGAGATACTCGCTCATCAGTTCGACGTCCTCGAGCGTCGCGCCACCGTCAGAAAAGCCGGTCGACGTTTTGACCATCGCGGCGTCGGCGGCGACGGCGGCCTTACAGGCTCGGTGTTTCTCCTCTTCCGTGAGCAGTGCGGTCTCGATGATCACCTTCACCGGGATCGGCACCGCGGCGACGACCTCGGCGAGTTCAGCCCGGATCACGTCGTCCTCACCGGCCTTGAGTCGGCCGACGTTGATCACGACGTCGAGTTCGTCCGCGCCGGCCTTCCAGGCGAGGACGCCCTCGCGGCGTTTCACGTCGGGGTCGTTCTGGCCGTGGGGGAAGCCGATGACGGTCGCCAGCGTCACGTCCGGCGCGTAGTCGGCCGCCTCCTCGATCGCGTACGGCGGGATACAGGCGTTCATCCCGTACGTATCGGCGTCGTCGAGGACGGCCCTGACGTCGGCGGTCGTCGTCTCGGGGCCGAGAACGGTGTGGTCGATCAGGGGGGCAAGGTCGGCTCGATCCATAGCGGACCGACTCGCCGAACCATCAAAAATCCGCCCGGTCGCTTTTGTCCCACGGAGTGCAAAGGATCGACATGGAAGACGACCCGCCCGACGTCGATCCGGTCGTCGACGCCACCGCAACCGACATCGCGGAGATGCGGATCCGCGGGGCCGCAACGATCGCCGACGCGGCCGCCGAGGCGCTTGCGACCCACGCCAAACGATCGGAGGCCTCGAGCCCGGAGGCGTTCCGGTCGGGGATGCGCGCCGCCGCCAGACGGCTCTACGAAACCCGGCCGACCGCCGTCAGTCTCCCCAACGCACTGCGGTACGTCCTCCAGGGGATGGACGGCGAGACCGTCGCCGAGTTGCGATCGTCGACGGCCGCCAGAGCCGAGGCGTTTCGCCGGGATCTCGAGCAGGCTCAGGCCAAACTCGGAGAGATCGGGGCGAACCGACTGCGCGATGGCGACGTGGTGATGACCCACTGTCACTCGACCGACGCGCTGTCGTGTATCGAGGCCGCCCTCGAGGACGGCAAACACGTCGAGGCGATCGTCAAGGAGACCCGGCCGCGAAAGCAGGGTCACATCACGGCAGAGCAGTTACGCGAGTGGGACGTCCCCGTGACACTGATCGTTGACAACGCGGCCCGTCGGTACCTCGACGACGCGGATCACGTCCTCGTGGGGGCCGATAGCATCGCCGCCGACGGCAGCGTCATCAACAAGATCGGCACGAGCGGACTGGCGGTCAACGCCCGCGAACGCGGCGTGCCGGTGATGGTCGCGGCCCAGACGATCAAACTCCACCCGGATACGATGACCGGCCACACGGTCGCGATCGAGATGCGCGAGGAGAACGAAGTCCTCTCGACGGACGAGCGATCGGAGATTACGGGACTCGAGGAAGCCGACGACGGACTGATCGTCGAGAACCCCGCCTTCGACGTCACGCCGCCGCGACACGTCGACGCGATCGTGACCGAACGAGGGCAGTTCCCGCCGGAGAGCATCGTGACGCTCATGCGGGAACTGTTCGGGGAGACGATCGGGGAGCCTTGGGAGGCCTGACGCCGCCGTTCGACCCGCTGGCCCCACGGAATCGGCGACCGTTGCGGATCGGAACATGTTAGTCTCTGGCACGTTCCTCTCATCGTATGGTGCTTCCAGAGGGGTTCGTGCTCCCGCCGTGGTACCTCCTCGTCCCGCTTTTGGCCGTGCTCTTCGGCGTCGTTGCGCTCCTGTGGTCGCTCGAGCCGCCGGTGACCGATCGAACTGTCCTCGCGTTCGCGCCGTGGATGATGGTGGGCGCGACGCTTCACGTCTTCTATCGCCGCGAGATGTACCCGGACGTCGTCGCCGTGTTGTTCGCCACGCCGAGTGTCTACCTGGTGACGGCCACCGTCGCAGGGTTGCTCTGGATCGTCGGGCTCTTCCTCCAGGCGGGCGGAGTGTGGAAGACTTCCGACAGGTTCCTGGGCGGAATCGGCGCGGGGGTCTTCGTCGCGGCCGTGTCGGTACTCGTCGCGACGAACGTCGGGACCGGAACGTTTCGGCCGCTCTGGCTCATCGTCATCGTCGTCCTCACGGTCGTCGTCACCGCGCTGACGTGGTTCGGACTGAGCATCTGGTTTACCGACGTCGCCGCGGTCACGGGGGCAACGG
Organism: Natrialba swarupiae; assembly: GCF_008245225.1. Classification (GTDB taxonomy): domain Archaea; phylum Halobacteriota; class Halobacteria; order Halobacteriales; family Natrialbaceae; genus Natrarchaeobius; species Natrarchaeobius swarupiae. The sequence goes on along the minus strand of NZ_VTAW01000003.1, from coordinate 128,486 downwards.
GCGCTCTCGTCGTCTTCGGACATACGCTCGACGGCATCTCGACGGCCGTCGGCTACGACTTCCTCGGCGCCAGAGAGGAAGTGCCAGCCTCGCGGCTGATCCTCGAGGCTGGGGGGGCGCTTCCGACGGCGGAGTACATCGGTGCCGGCTGGCTGTTCGTCCTGGTGAAAGTGGCGCTCGCAGCGGTCATCCTCGGGCTGTTCCGGGAGTACGTCGAAGTCGAGCCGAAACGGGCACGACTCGTCCTCGCGTTCATCGCGGCGATCGGTCTCGGGCCGGGCGTCCACAACGTCTTACTGTTCATGGTCGGCTGATGCGGATTGCTGTACCGATGGACCGGCGAACCCGCAGACAGGTCGCGGTTTCGGCGGTACCGACGTACAGTAAACCGTATGAGGGGAGCCGTTCACCGTCGCCTAGACTTTTCTCACCCGCCGTCGTTTGTGCCGACAACCGAATGGTCGATGTGCTCACTGCCGGTCACGTCAACTGGGACGTGACGCTTCGCGTCGATAGGCTCCCCGAACCCGACGGCGAAGCGGCGATCCGATCACAACGACAGTCCGGCGGCGGCAGCGCCGCAAACGTCGCCACGGCCCTCTCCGGTCTCGGTCTCGAGGCCGGTCTCGTCGGGAGCGTCGGCGACGACGACAACGGACTGCTCGCCCGCCGAGAGCTCGAGGACGCCGGCGTCTCACTGGACGGGCTTCGCGTCGTCCCCGACGCGGACACCGCCGTCAAGTACCTGCTGGTCGATGACGGCGGCGAGGTCGCAGTGTTAGGCAACGACGGTGTCAACGAGGCGGTCGGTCCCGAGGATCTCGACGACTCCCGGATTCGAGACGCCGATCACGTCCACCTCACGAGCCAGCGACCCGAGACGGCGGCCCGAATCGCGACGGTCGCGAGCGAAGCCGGTTCGACGATCAGTTTCGATCCCGGACGTCGACTCGCAGACCGCGACTACGGCGAGACGCTCGCGGCCGCCGACGTCCTCTTTGCAAACGACAGGGAGGTCGCGGCGCTTCTCGAGGACGAGTACGTCGGCTCCGCGTTCGGCGATCGCGTCCTCGTCGTCAAACACGGTTCGGACGGAGCGAAGGTCCACACGCCCGACGGGTCCTACGATCACCCAGGGTTCGACGTCGATACGGTCGATACCGCGGGAGCCGGCGACGCCTTCGCCGCCGGCTTCATCGCGAGCACGTTCGCATACGACGACGTCGAACGCGCCCTCGAGTACGCAAACGCCTGTGGCGCGCTCACGGCGAGACGGGAGGGAGCTCGGAGCGCGCCGACGGCCGAGGCGGTTGCGGCGTTTCTCGGCGATCGGTACTGATACCGATTGCTGTCCCGATGGACCGGCGAACCCGCAGACGGGTCGCGGGTTCGCCGGTACCGACTGACAGTAACCCGTATGACAGGGCGTATCGTCGCCAACCGAACGTGACCCGACAGCTGTGACACTATCACACGCTCTCTCAGCACGTGCCGTCTGACGATATCTATATGCGTCGGGCCGTTGGCCACTCGAGTAGACAGTCACGGAAACGTGACGGAGAGACATGACCGAACGAACGATATGCGAGTCGAATGGCCGTGCGGTTGGTCGGCGCGTCCAGTACGAGTACGAAGCGGACGAACCGCCGAGCATCGCCGTGACGATGGCGTTGGCACAGTATCGGGGCGAGGATGCGACGCAGATGTCGACTCACCTCTACGATTACGTCGACCCGGAGGCGCTCGACGCGATCGTCGACGGCTCCGGGGAGGGCAATCGATCGGCACGGCGTGTCGAGTTCGCGGTCGGCGAAACGACGGTCGTCGTGAGACCGTCCCGCGTCGACGTGTTCACGACCGAGTGATCGACGCGCCCGACCGTCGGTAACCGAACGCCTCGACTCTCGAACCTTTTTTCTCGCCGCCCGGAGAACGCGAGATATGGCAACGCAACCGCACCTGCTGGTCGAGGAGGGAGAGCTCACCGACGTCGCGCTCGTTCCGGGCGATCCCGGACGCGTCGATCGGATCGCAGACCACTGCGACGAAGCGGAGACGGTCTCGCAAAACCGCGAGTATAAGGTCGTCAACGCGAGCTACGACGGCCGCGAGCTGACGATCTGCTCGACCGGGATCGGCTGTCCGTCGGCCGCGATCGCCGTCGAAGAACTCGCGAACGTGGGCGTCGAGACGGTCCTCCGTGTGGGGACGACCGGCGCGCTCCAGTCGGGAATCGAGATCGGCGATATGATCGTCGCCACCGGCGCGGCGAAAAACGAGGGGACGTCGAAACGCTACGAGGACGTCGAGTATCCTGCCGTCCCCGACTACGAGGTCCTCTCGGCGCTGGTCGACACCGCTGAGGCCAGAGACGAAGACGTTCACGTCGGCCCAATCGCCTCCGACGACGCCTACTACGCCGAGACCGACGCCTACGTCGCCGACTGGGAGGCCGCCGGCTTGCTTTCAGTCGAGATGGAAGCCGCCGCACTCTTCACCCTCGCCCGGCGCCGCGGTCTGCGCGCCGGCGCAATCTGTACCGTCGACGGCAACCTCGTCGAGGGGACCCAGAAGGGGACCGACACCGAAGACGACGAACTCCCCGAGAAGGCCAAGAACAACGTCGGCCGCGCCATCGACATTGCCCTTGATGCGACGACGACGCTGTAGCTCGGTTTCGCCGGAACGCCTCGAGAAGCGCCGGCCGTCGAGACTTAGCCTCGGAGCGCTTTGGCGACCGCCGTCGTGTGTCCCGTCAGCGATTTGGTCGTCCCCGAGGCCGCCTGTAGGGCCTCGTTGACCGCCTCGAACAGTCGGTGAAAGGCGACGTCATCGCCGGGTTCGGGCCGCCAGTCGTCGGCGTCGCGATACTCGAGGCCGCAGGTCGGACACTGCGATTCGCCGTCGACGATCGGGTCGAAACAGCCGTGACAGCGCCCGACGCCGGCCGCCACGGACTCTCCGAGCGCGACGATGCCACGCAGTTCCGACTGGAGTTTGGTTCCGCCGCCCCGGAACGCGGCCAGTGGCTCGGCGACCGTGGGTTCGAGATCGGCGTCGTCGACGGCGTGGAGGTGATCGAGTCGGGAGTCGACGGAATCGATGGCGAGGAGGACCTCACGGCGGACCTGGACGTACTCGGATCCCAGGTCGTCCTCTTGCTCGCTGATCTCGAGTTCGCTCGGAAGTTCGGTGGCGAGCGAGGCGAAAGCGGCGACCGCCGAGACCGTCACGCCCTGGCGTTCGGTCGTCTGTCGGACAAGGTCGAACAGAGCGTCGTCGTCGAGTTCGACGTCTTCGTCCGGGTCGGACTCGAGGGAGACGAGACAGGGCGAGCAGACGGTGACGAGCGCGCTCTCGTGGACTGGTCCCGTTTCCGGGACGTCACCGACGGGGTACAGCGCCAGCCCGTTGGGGTCCTCGTCGGCACTGGCCTCACAGCGACGACAGACGCGTTCGTCGCGTTCGAACACGGCGTCGGGATCGCCGTGTCGGCTGGAAGTGGTCACGAGCGAGCGAAGACGGGGAACTGACAAAAGTACTCCGGCTACGGTCGCAACTCGTCGTGTTCGAGGTCGAGGTCGAACTCCGGTTCCCGATTCGATCGAACGTATTTGAGCGACGGCGACGCCCCCGCCGGAACGGCGTTGTACTCCCGGAGAAACTCGAGGATTCCGCGTTTGCCGCCGAAGTCACCCCGGTACCGGCTGAAGAGCCGCGGGATCGTCGCGACCTCCTCGTCGGCGTCGTACTCGGCGTTTTCCTCCAAGTACCACTCGACGGCGATGTCGAGTTCTTCGTCGACGTTTCCCGGGGAGTAGACCGTGATCGGCGGGCAGTTCTCTCCCCCTCGACCCAGCGCGAAGTGGATCCGCGGGTCACACTCCTCGAGTCGGAACTGTCGCTCGAACGGCGAGGGGAACGGCCGCGGCAGGTAGCCAAGCCCCCACGGCAGTTTCGAGCGACGGAGAAGCCCGTGTTCGATGTCGTTGAGGCTGAGCCAGACGCCGCTGACGGGGACCCGATCGCGGGCGAAGAACTTCCAGCGGTCGATAACGCCCCCCGACAGCAGCGAGGACTCCTCTTCGAGCAACAACTGGCCGTAGGCGTTGTAACAGTTGAGCCAGAACGAGAGCTTCTGCTCGCGACCGGCGAGCCCCCGTTCGAGTCGGGGTCGCTCGAGCGTCGCGAGGTGCTCTCGGAGCCAGTCGGTCTCGCCCTCGGTTTTGACCGTATAGAGGAGGTCGCCCGCCAGCGAGAGCGGATCGAGCTGGGTCGACATTCGATGTAGGATTCGCGAACCAGACCCTTGAAGGAGTGTGGCGGCTGAATACGACAGTCTCGTCTACGAACAGATTACGTCTGGTTTTATCGCCCCGAACGTGGTCGGTTCCCGCGTGAATCGTAGCAAGGGCGTTCTCCTCGCAGTCGTCGTGATCTTCGCGTATCTCTCCTGGCAACTCGTCGTGCCGTTTCTCCAGTACGTCCTCGGTGCAGTTCTAATCGCGTTCGTCCTCTACCCGCTCCAGGAGCGCCTCGAGCGGGTGAGTTCGCCCGGAATCGCGGCGTTCGTCCTCGTCGTCCTCGCGATCGTCGGCTTCATCGTTCCGTTCGTGCTGGTCGCGCTCGTGGTCGCCGACGACGCCGCCGACATGGTCACATCGGTCGATCCACAGGACCTACAGATTGCCGACCTCGAGGGGTGGATCGCGTCGGAAATCGGGATCGAAGTCGACGTGACCGAAACGGTCGCGGACTCCGCCGAGCAGATCGGGTCGATTCTCGTCGATCAGACGACGGCGTGGATCAGCACGATCACGCATACGCTGATCGGATTCGGCCTGACTCTCTTTTTGCTCTACTACCTGCTCAAGGAGGGGGATCGACTGATGGCGTGGATCCGAGATCGAACGCCGCTGCCGTCGGACGTCCAGGAGGACTTCTACGGCGAACTCGACGAGGTGATGTGGGCCGTCCTCGCAGGCCACGTACTGATCGCGATCGTCGAAGGCGCTATCGCGGGCCTGGGGCTGTTCGCGACCGGGATTCCGAACGCCGCGTTCTGGACGTTCGTCATGATCGTCCTCTCGCTCGTGCCGCTGATCGGTGCCTTCCTGGTGTGGGGTCCCGCGGTCCTCTATCTGTTCGCGACCGGCGAACCGCTGTTGGCGGTCGCGCTCGCCGTCTACAGCGCGATCGTCGTCGGCGTCGCGGACGACTACCTCCGGCCGATCGTCGTCGACCGGTACGCTGACCTCAGCCCGGCGATCATCATCCTCGGCGTCCTCGGCGGTATCTACGCGTTCGGCATCATGGGACTGTTCTTCGGCCCCGTCGTCATCGGCGCGCTGATCGCGACGATCGACGTCATCGACGAACACTACTGGCGACTCGAGGGTGACGCGGAGGGAACGTAGCGCCAGCTGATACGGGTTCCTGTTCCGATGTTCCGCGCACCCGCTCCGGGTCGCGGGTGCATCGACACTGGCCGACAGGAAACCGTATGACACCGACAGCGCCACGGTGGACTCGCCCGTCGGCGGATAGTAGAACCGAATCCCGTGGCCACCGCGACTCGTTCCGCGATCTCACCGGCAAACAGGTACGACATCCCGTATGACACCACAGATTATAGTACTCGGGATCAAACGATCGGTATGGAGATTCTAGTTCCACTCGACGACTCCGAACCGGCGAGAGAGGCCCTCGAGTTCGCCGCTCGAGAACACCCCGACGCGACGATCGTCGCCGTACACATCATCGATCCTGGAACGATGGCCTACGGCGAAGGCTCGGTCTACGCCTACGACGCGTTGCTTGAGGCCCAGCAAGAACAGGCGGCAAAACTGTTCGAGGAGGCAGCCGACCTCGCCTCGGCCCACGATGTCACCCTCGAGACGGAAACCACCGTCGGACGAGCGGGTCGGGAAATCGTCGCGTTCGCCGACGAACGCGACGTCGATCGGATCGTGATCGGCAGCCACGGCCGGTCGGGCGCCTCACGCGTCCTGCTCGGTAGCGTCGCCGAACACGTCGCTCGTCGGTCGCCGGTCCCGGTGACGATCGTCCGGTGAGACGCAATCCGTCGGTCACGGTCGACGGTGATCTGACCGGGACCGACCGACTGCACGAGACGGGGCGTACGCTGCCCCCGCGAGGAGACCGACGCCGACGGCTGCTAAGGATTAGCAGGGAAAATCATCGTTTTGCTTCAGTTCTCTCAAGAGACTGATAGAAATACGGTGATGAATACAAGGCGCAAGCCTTGTACCGGAATCTCAAACGAGCACAGTGATATAGTACGGTGAACTTTCCGTTTCAGGAGCGCGTGGGACGTCGTTCACCCCAACGAATCGATGGTTTTAAATTGATGTTGGATTTCCTACCAGACAAAATTATGACGGGGGAGAAGTCGCCGGTTTCCGTGTCCGACTCCGATTCGCCTGGGCCGACCGATCCCGGGGATCGAATTGTCAGCCTCGATGCCCTCCGTGGATTCGCACTTCTGGGAATCCTGGTAATCAACGTGTGGCTCTTTGCGATGCCGTCGGCAGTAGATAAGAATCCGGTCGTGTTCGGCGATCTAACTGGCGCCAATTACGCTGCCTGGTTCGTCAGCCACGTGTTCTTCGAGGTGAAGTTCATGACCTTGTTTACGGTGCTCTTCGGCGCGGGGATCGTCCTGTTCACCGAAAGCAAGGAGCGAAAGGAACAGCCGGCTCTGAAACTGCATTACCGTCGAACGATCTTGTTACTCCTGATCGGGCTTGGCCACGCCTATTTGCTGTGGTACGGCGACATTCTCGTCGCGTACGCGCTGTGTGCGCTGCTGGCGGTGCTGGCTCGAAACTGGCTTCCCCGGACGCTCGCGGCCGTCGGGCTTGCCCTGCTGGTGGTCCCATCGCTGTTGTACGTCTGGCTGGGGACGTTTGCCCACGAAATTCCGGCGGAGTTCCTCACGGCGTGGCAACCGACTGACGAAATGATACGAGCCGAAATCGACGCCTACCGGGGCGGATGGATCGATCAGATGGAGTATCGGGTTCCAACGGCGCTGAGCTTCCAGACCGTCGGATTCGCTTTTTACACGTTCTGGCGTGTCACCGGGGTCATGTTGCTAGGAATGGCGCTGTTCAAGATGGGCATCCTCTCGAACGAGCGCTCCAAACGGTTCTACCGGTGGCTGCTGGTCGGTGGCGCGGTCTTTGGACTCGCACTAATCCTCGTCGGTGTCTGGTACCGGGGGTACCACGACTGGGCGTTCGTGGAGTCGGTCTTCTTCGCCAGACAGTTCAACTACTGGGGGAGTCTCCTGCTGGCCGGGGCCTACATCGCGGGGATCATGCTCTGGTGTCGCCATCGGGCGGACGGAGTCGTCACCGGCGCGCTCGCCGCGGTGGGCCGGACCGCCTTCTCGAACTACCTGCTTCAGACGGTACTGGCGACGTTCATCTTTTACGGACACGGACTGGGGCTGTTCGGCACTCTCAGCCGGATCGAGCTGTTGGGCGTCGTCGTGCTCATTTGGATGATACAGGTGCCGCTATCAGTACTCTGGCTGCGGCACTTCCGATTCGGCCCCATCGAGTGGATCTGGCGGACGCTCACCTACGGCGAACGGCAACCACTGTTCGATCGCGAATGATCGCCCGCGAGACGCCACCCCGAGTGATCATCTATTCGAACTGTAGTAAGCGATTAGCAATCACTTCAGCGAGAAACGAACAAAATAATCGTGCTGCACTCACTTTCTGGATGCAGCAGGTCTCTATTGGCAGCGATTCGGGAGTCTGGGCAGAGTTTGCTGAATAGAGGGCGCATATCTTGCGCGGGCGCAGATTCTGTCAGGAACGCTGCGGCCGGGTTGGCCGGTGAGAAACGGCTGTTCTGTTAGTGCGATTCGTGAACGTGCTCGCGCAGCGACTCTGTGTCGTCGAATTCCTCGCTGCAGACTCCACAGGTGTGGTGGTGGAGCGGGAGGTGTTGGGTGAGTCCTGCTGCGGTTTCGAACTCTTCGTCGCAGTTTGAGCAAGTGACTGCCATTGTATTGCTAACTTAGCGACCGTCGCATAAAAAGAGTTATTATAATATATGCAAGAGTCTTACTTCTATTTGTTAAAATAGAGATGCGGCATCTTATCAGTAGTTCCAGAGCGTTCGGTGAACAAACTCTAACATGACTGTCATTGTCCTTTGGAATTTCTGACTCTTTGTTGCTGACCTAAAAGTTACACGCGCTTTCTGCCAGCTACCGGATAGCTAGAACGAGACCTGCAAGATACATCCTCTGAGTGGGTCACGCCACTCCTGACAAAAGCCGGGTAGTTCAAACAACCCGTGCTGAACTCACAGCGCGAATGTGGCATGGGTTCCGACTCGATTCATAAAGGTAGTAGTCGCTCAGGACAGGAACGGTCAAGCTAAAACTTAGTAGTGGGAACTATCGGTTCGTACGGAGGCGTTCTGATAGGCGAATAAACGTTGCTCCGAGAACAACAACAGCAACACCAGTTAGTGCCACCAACGCCATCGTTTCAGGGTCTCCACTCGCCATCGCAAGAAGAGATATCGACCCGATAAGCAGAGTCATTGTAAATAGCAGTTCTGTTGCGCGAGCGTTCAGTCCAAGCCACGTCGACGGAAGGCTAAAACCACTCTTCTGATTGTATCCCATACGAATCCCTTCATTCTTCCAATATATATGTCTGACGGATAACCAACAAGAAGGCCCCTATCTTTGTCGTTCCGTTGCCCATTTGATTCAGTAGAAGGTTCTTGGAAGGAATTTCGTCGGTTTACTGCATCCATCCTCTATATTCATCATCCGGGTGTAAACGTATCCGTGATCTGCAACACCGAAACGTACGAGACTCGACGCTACCCACCTATGTATTTCCCGCTCGAGTAGCGGGAAATATAAGTCAGCACAGATACGGGTTGACCGTATGTCAGTCCCCGACGCCGCGTCGACTGCCGAGGCAGTCGTCGACGAGGTTCTCTCCGCCGTCGTCGCCGACCGAACCGTCCTCGAGGAGATCACTGCCGGGGTGCTCGCCCGCGGGCACGTGTTACTCGAGGACGTCCCCGGCACCGGGAAGACGCTTACGGCCCGGTCGTTCGCGACCGCGCTCGGCCTCGAGTTCTCCCGAATTCAGTTCACGCCGGATCTGATGCCCTCCGACGTCACCGGATCCTACGTCTTCGAGGAGGAGACCGGCGAGTTCCGCTTTACTCCCGGACCGGTGTTCGCGAACGTCGTGCTCGCAGACGAGATCAACCGCGCCCCGCCGAAGACCCAGTCCGCCTTGCTCGAGGCGATGGAGGAAGGTCAGGTGACCGTCGACGGGGAGACCCACGACCTTCCCGATCCGTTCGTCGTCATCGCGACGCAGAACCCGGTCGAACAGGAGGGGACGTTCGAACTGCCCGAAGCCCAGCGCGACCGGTTCATGATCAAGACGTCGCTTGGCTACCCCGACGCCGACGGCACGCGCGAGTTGATCGACCGCCGGGCCGACCGCGACCGGCCCGACCCCACTGTCGAACCGGTCGTCGGCCGCGAGGACGTCCGCGAGTTACAGACCGTTCCCGAGTCGGTCACCGTCGAGGGCCAGATCCGCGATTACCTGGGCGAACTCTGTCGAGCCACCCGCGAGGACGGCCGCGTCGACGTCGGCGTCTCCCCGCGGGGTGTCCAGCGGCTGTTCGAGGTGAGTCGCGCACGTGCCGTCCTCGACGGCCGGGAGTACGTCGTCCCCGACGACGTCAGACACATTGCGAAGCCGGCGCTCGCCCACCGACTCGTGTTGAACCCGGAAGCGAGCGTCCACGGAACGTCCCGGCGGGCGGTCGTCGACGCCGTCCTCGAGACCGTCGAGGTGCCGGCGATGGAGCCACCCGAGGGGTCGGCGTCGCCGCCCCAGTAGGTCCCGTCGACCCGTTTTATTGACGTATCCACCCCTCCCGACCCGTTCTCATCGCCACAGCACCCACGCGCCGACCCCGACTGCGGCGAGTCCGGCGAAGACGCCGATCGTCGCGGGAACCGACAGCGTCGGCGCGAGCACCGTCGCGATCCAGAGTCCGGCCACGCCGACGGGAACAGCGACGACGCCGAGCGCGCCGCTCCAGGCGATTCGGACGAGTTGGGGGCGACGATCGACGCCGATCGATCCGATCTCGAGGGCGATCGTTCGCCCGTACCGGCCGACGTCGTAGACGAAACACGCCGCGGTGAGCGCCAGGAGAGCGGCGACGCCGACGAGGAACGCGGTGGCCTCGGCGGTCGCCGCGACGACGACAGCGCCGAGGACGAGCGAACCGGCGAGCAACGCCGTCGGCCCGACGGGGCCGTCGGCGCGTACCACTTCGCCGTACCACGGGGCGACGATCAGCGTCACACCGAGGACGAGCGCCGTCACGCCGTACAGCGCGGTGAGTTCGGTCGCCGTGACGACGGTCTCTCCGACCGCGAGGGCGGCCAGAAACGGAGTGACGGTGCCGACACCGGTTCCGGCGAGGATCGCGACGGTCGCGTCACTCCGGGCCGTCGTCTGGGACCAAGCGCGACGGACGACGAACCCGAGACACGCCACCCCAGCGCCGACGACCGTCACGAGGAGACACAGCGCGCGAACGAGGGAACTGCCCACGAGGACCTCGAGGAGAAGCGAGGCGAGCGGTGTGAGAGCGGTGAGCATCGCCACCACGAGCACCGCGGCCACTGTGACGGCCGTCGCGATGGCGATGGATGCGACGAACGACCGCCGGACCGTGATGTAGCGCTCGCGGCGCTGCGGGACGGTACACATCGCCGGCGGGACGGCGATCACCGCGAGCGCGGCCGCGAGGCCGCCGAGAAGGATCGAACTGACGAGTCCCGTGACGGTCGGCTCGGCGACCCACAGCGCACTCGAGAGCGCGGCGCCGACGCCGCCCGCGAGTTCGACGCCGAGTGCGACGGGGACCAGCCCGGCGGTGAGAGCCCCCGTTACGAACGCGGCCAGCCCGGCCCGTCTCCGCGCGGACGGCTCGGGCGGCCCGGCGAGTGCGCCACAGAGGCCGATGCCGATCACGACGCCGACGGCCATCGTCCCGATCGCGATCGGCTCGCCGACGGCTCCAGCCGTCCCGACGGTCCCGAGAACGACCACCGCCACCAGCGCCGAGCGGACGACGACGTGACGGTGAGACCGGCCGAATCCGAGGAGCGTCGCGGCGAGAACGCCGCCGGCGAGCGTCCCCACCGCGGTCGTCGGCTCGACCAGCGACAGCGCGACCGTGCCGACCACCGCCGCGAGCGCGACCGCACCGGCCGTCTCCGTCGGCAACCGCTCGCTCGGCGGCGTCATCTGACGCCCACCTCCCCGACCGCGTCCGACAGCACCAGTCCGAACGAGCGCTCGAGGTCCCAGTCGACGACCCGGGCACCGGTCGCACGCGCCCGAGCCAACCGGGTTCGACGGTCGAGCGCCTCGAGTCGCGTCTCGAGGGCGTCCGGGCCCGCCGTCACGTCCGGCGAGACGACGCGGACGGCGTAGCCGTGGGTCCGGAGTCGTTCGAGGAGTTCCACCGGCTCGTCGTCGACGAACGAGGAGAACAGGTAGACCTGCGCCTCGCCGGGGAGCGTCCGGGGGACCTCGTCGACGGGATCGCCGTAGGCGGTTCGCGTCCCCTCCTCGCCGGTGAACTCGGCCCGACGTGCAGCCTCGAGCAGGTCGCGGATCCGGCGACGCGTGGTGGTGTCGCCGTCGGGTGGCACCGTCGTGATCCGCCGGTCGGCGATACCGACGACGCCCGTCGGGTGACCCTCGTCCAGGAGGGTGTCGGCCGTCCGTCGGGCCGCCTCCGCGGAGAGTTCGGCGGCCGGCGGGCGCTCGGTGGTCGCCGCACGGAACTGACTCGAGCGGACGTCGACGACGCAGACGATCCGCGTGGCGCGTTCGGCCCGATACTCGACGGTCGCGAGTTCCCGCGTCCCGGCGTACCGACGCCAGTCGATCGAGCCGACCGGGTCGCCGGGCTCGTACTCCCGGACGGAGTAGAACTCGACGCCGCTTCCCCCCTCGTCGGTCGGTACCTCGCCCGCGTAGTCGTTCGTTCCCTCGCCGAGCGGGACGGTCTCTGCCGTGGGGTGACACCGAATCTCGTCGTCGCCGCCGACGCCGTCGCTCCAGGTCTCCGCGACCGTTCCCGTCACGTTTCGCGCCCGAACCGTGAGGCCCCCGAACGCGTGCTCGCCGCGGTGAACCGCGAGTTCGTACTCGAGGACGGCCTCGTCACCGGGCTCGAGCGTCTCACAGAGCCGGGGGGTTCCGGAGACGACGGAGAGCGCGTCGGGGACATCGTCGACGACCCGGAGGTCGACGATCGTCTCGGCACCGGTGTTTCGGACGGTCGTCCGCACGGCAACGGTGTCACCGGGATCTGCCGAGACGAACCCGGCGTCGGCGCCGTCCTCACGGGCCTGCGGCTCGTCCGCTGCGTCGTCAGATCGCCGGGTGAGGATTCGCCGGCTGCTGATCCGGGCGTCGGGCGGAGCCCCGAAGCCGGCGGAGACGCCGTACCACAGCGGAATCGTCGCGCCGACGACGAGGATCGGGCTGGCGACGGCGACCCCGAGCCCGGCCAGCAACAGCGACGCGACGAACGCCCACTCGCCGTCGTCGACGCGCTCGAGCCGACGGTCTGTCACCGTGACACCTCCGCGGCCGACGGCGGCGGCGTTTCGGGCGAGCCGTCTGACGGTTCGTGCGATCGGCGATCCTCGGACGGCGAAGGGCGATCCTCCGTTGACGGCGCCGTGTCGAATCGCTCGATCGCCTCGATCGCCTCGAGCGTCCGTCGAATCCGACGGTCGTAGGCCCCGCCTGGATCGACGGCTGCCCGAAGCCGTTCGCCCACCGGCTGGGGGACGTCGTCTGCGAGGAACGCGGCAGCGACCGGGTCGTCGGTCCAGCGTCCGGTTCGGAGGGCGTCGCCGGCTGCCTCGGTAGTGAGGCCGCGTCTCGTCCGCACCGTGCGTAACGCGCTCTCGGCGAGGCGGTTGCGGATCTCCGCCGCCGACTCGTTGTGCTGACACCGGTACCAGCCGTTCGCGGCGTGGTCGAGCGTCCACTTGGTCTCCCGGCCGACTCGAGCCGACGTTCGGGTGATCCCTTCCTCGGGGGGTTCGCCGTCGACGAGCGGCGACACGTCTTCGCTGCCGTCTGCGACCACTGGACGGAACGCGAGAAGCGCGAGAACGACGCCGAAGACGGGGAGCAGCGTCGCGAGCAGGTAGAGTGACCCGATCAGAAACTGACCGAACGACGGCACGAAACCGCCGAGGACGACCGAGGCGACCGCCAGGACGGTGCCGGCGGCGACCACCACGACCGCGAGGCGTTCTGACTCCGCCTCGACGACGCGCGCGAGGACCACCCACCACGAATCCTCGATTTCGCGGCGTCGCCGGCTCATTCGTCTCCCTCCTCGTCCGGTTCGTGTGCGAGCAGTTCCGTCGCCGTCGCCCGTGCGTCGGCGACCCGTTCCGGGGAGGGGTCTCGACCGCCGTACTCGACGTCGCGGACGATCGAGACGAGCCTGCGGACGCTCGAGGGCGGGAAGCCGGCGCTGAGGACCTCACGAGCGGCCTGTCCGGGTGTCCGCGTCTCGCGGTTCTCGATGCCGACGCGGTCGAGGACGGCGTGCCAGGTCGCGCGGATCTCGGCACGGGGTCCTCGCGGCCCGAACGGTTCGTCGGCCAGCGTGGGGCCGGTATCGTCGTCCGCCACGTCGGGTTCGTCGTCGCCGAATCCGAGCGTATCGCTCACCCTCGACCGGATACCCCGGCGCGACCCGGAACTCGACGACCGGGTGACCGAGCCGAGCGACGGACGCGAGTAGCTCGGGAACGAAAACGAGGGTAGCGACGGCCACCCGAGCGACGGCCCGCCGCCGAACTCGAACGACGGGAGCGAGTACCGCGGGAGCCGAACCCCGGCGATCCAATCGGAGAACGCGGCGAGTGCGTCCGCGAGCGCGACCAGCAGACTGGTTCGTCCGTGCCAGCGGCTGCGCTCTGTGGTCGCGACCAACCGGAAGTAGGTCACCGCCGCGCCGATGACGAGTCCGGGGACCAGGACGACGACGGCCGTCAGCCGGAGGTAGAGGTTGCCGACGGTCGTCGTCGCGGTTTCGGCGCCGACCTCGGCCGTCACGGTCGCCTCGTCTGTGACGGGCAACCACACCCACGCGCGACCGTCGTCGCCGGTCGCCGTCTCCTCGTCGCCGACCGACACCGTCGCTCCGCCGATCCCGTCGCCGTCGGCCGACACCAGAACGACCGCGGGGGATCCCGGGAACAGGAGTGGGTGAGCGAACTCGACGTCCGGTTCTAGAACGTCGATCGTGCGGTCGCCCTCGACCGCACCGCGTTCGACGGAGACGTCCGCCGGACCGGCCGTCTCGGGCAACGCCACGGTCGCTTTCCCCGCCTCGTCGGTCGTCGCGACCGGGTCGCCCTCGAGCGAGACCGTCGCATCCGAAACCGGGGTCGAGCCGACTGCAGCCGCGACCTCGAGGTCGCTGCCAGGCGCCGCCCCGTCGCCGGGTTCGATCGCCGCGTCGGTCGGGACGTCGAACGTCCGCGATTGGCCCGAGTCGACGATCGTGACGTTCATCTCCTCCTCGTAGGGAACGGTGATCTCCGCCCGGCCGAACGGACCCGTCGACGCGACTTCCTCGCCGTTGACCGTGATGGCACTCGAGGACGTCGTGCTCCGCTCCGTCTCGACTCGAACCTCGTTTCCTGGCTCGACCGCGCCGCTGACCTCGAATCCGGGCGGGGCTGGCTCGGAGCCGGCTGCCTCGCTCGAGTCGTCAGTCGCGTCCTCCGCGTCGTCCGACGAATCAGGTTCCGTCACCTCCTCGACGGGATCCGTCGGGTCGGCGACCGACTCCCAGTCGCCGGGAGCGGACTCCCCCTGTGGCGCGCCCGGCGCGTCGAGACGCGGATCCGCGGCGGGGAGGGCGCTTGCGACCGCGAGCAGACAGACGATACAGCCGAGAACCAACAGAGTTCGACGGCGTCCGCTCACGGCGTCTCCCCCAGTTCCTGCTCGGCGGCGATCTCTCGAAGCCGTTCCAGCCTGTGCTCGAGTGGCGGGTGCGTCTCGATCGCGTCGGTATCGGTCGGGTTCGACGGCGTCGCCCCTGTGAGCCAGGCCGAAACCCGCTCGCGGCGGGCTGGCTCGTCGTCGGGACGATCGATCGTCGGAATCGCGTCGGTTTCGTCTCCGGCGACGAGATCCGAGGGGACGACACAGAGCGCGCGGGTTTTCGCGGTTCGGAGGTCCGTCCCCGGCGACGGGGAGGCGTCGGCCAGCGAGAGGAGCGCGGTCGCGAGCGCCATCGGATGTCCGGTGATCCGGGCTGCGGCGGCGTCGGCCGCGAACTCGCGGGTGTGTGAGAGCGTCCGGGTCGTCCGGTCGGCGACCGCGGGAAACGCCCACAGAAGCGGCGAGACGAAGACGTACGTCAGCGCGACCAGCGGGAGAAACCACAGGAGAGCCATCCGTCCGCGCGTCGAGAGTTCGTCCGGATCGGAAAGCGCCCGGCGAACGAGTTGGGTCGCGTGGTAGGCCCGGTCGGCGACCTCGAGAAACAGCGTCGCGATCGTCATCAGCGTGACGTCGCGGTTGGCGACGTGGGCGATCTCGTGGGCGAGGACGGCCTCGAGTTCGGCGGCGTCGAGACGATCGATCAGTCCCGTCGTGACCACGATCGTCGCGTCGGTGAGCCGGCCGACAGTGTAACAGCTCGCACGCTCGTCCCCGACGACGCACACGTCGGGGCTCGGAACGTCGGCCGTCATCGCGAGTCGGCGGACGATCCGGGCGACGCCGTGGTCCGTGTCGCCGGCGGAACCGGTCGTTCCGGAGAGAACCCGACGGTAGCCGTAGGAGAGCTGTGCCACGAGAAAGGCGGCGACGAGTGCGAGATAGAGTCCTGGAGAAACCGGCGACTGCAGGAGGGAGATGCCGACTTCGCCGTGCTGGAGGAACGTAACCGTCCCGCCGACGACCGCCGGCAACAGGACGCCGTACGCCCACAGGAGGACGAAGACGAACAGGGCGTTGACGGCGACGAACACGCCGAGGACGGCGTAGATCCGCAACCTGAGGATCATGGAGGGCGTCGAGTTCGCATTTCGAGTCAGCAATCAAAAATGTTCTGTGAGCCGTCCGATCGAGAACGACCGCGAGCGCCCAGTCGTGACGAACACTCGAGTTCCGACCGGATCGCCAGTGTGACCGACGGGTCGCCGTCGTACCGAAACAGCAGACAGGCTCATCACGGTTCGTATCACACCGATTCCGAGAGTGGGCACGATCCGTCGGGCTTTTGGCCGCTCGCGCCCGACGATGGTGTAACGCGGATGGCCCGGTATCACATCGAAACGTACGGCTGTACGTCGAATCGCGGAGAGAGCCGCGAGATCGAGCGGCGGCTGCGCGATGCGGGCCACTACCGGGTCGACGGCCCCGACGAGGCCGACGTCGCCATCCTCAACACCTGCACGGTCGTCGAGAAGACCGAGCGGAACATGTTGCGGCGGGCCGAGGAGTTAGCCGACGAAACCGCGGACCTCTACATCACCGGCTGTATGGCCCTCGCCCAGGGCGAGGAGTTTCACGAGGCCGAGATCGACGGCGACGTCCTCCACTGGGACGAGGTCCCCCAGGCGGTCACCAACGGCGAGTGTCCGACGACGACCCCGGACGTCGACCCCATCCTCGAGGGCGTCGTCGGCATCCTCCCGATCGCCCGCGGCTGTATGTCCGACTGCTCGTACTGTATCACGAAGCACGCGACGGGTAAGATCGACTCGCCGCCGATCGAGGAGAACGTTCGCAAGGCCGAGGCGCTGGTCCACGCCGGTGCGAAGGAGATCCGCATCACGGGCCAGGACACCGGCGTCTACGGCTGGGATACGGGCGAGCGAAAGCTCCACGAACTGCTCGAGGAGATCTGTGCGATCGAGGGCGACTTCCGGGTGCGCGTGGGGATGGCCAACCCGAAGGGCGTCCACGGCATCCGCGAGGAGTTAGCCGAGGTGTTCGCCGCAAACGAGAAGCTGTACGACTTCCTGCACGCGCCCGTCCAGTCCGGCTCCGACGACGTCTTAGGCGACATGCGCCGCCAACATCAGGTCGCCGAGTATCTCGAGGTGATCGAGACGTTCGACGAGACACTCGAGCACTGGACGCTCTCGACGGACTTCATCGTCGGCTTCCCGACCGAGACCGACCACGACCACGCCCAGTCGATGGCCTTGCTCCGCGAGACTCGCCCGGAGAAGGTCAACGTCACTCGCTTCTCGAAGCGCCCCGGCACGGACGCCGCGGAGATGAAAGGCCTCGGCGGGACGATCAAGAAGGAGCGTTCGACGGAGATGAGCGCCGCGAAACGCGAGATCGTCGGCGAGGCCTACGAGGCGATGGTCGGCGAGCGTCGCGAGGACTGTCTGGTCGTCGAGGAGGGCACCGCCGACTCGGTGAAGTGTCGCGACTCCGCCTACCGACAGATCATCGTCCAGAACGCGAGCGAACACGGACTCGAGCCAGGTGAGTTCGTCGACCTCGAGGTGACGGCTCACGAGACGATGTACGCCTTCGGCGAGCCGATCTGAGGAATTCGAATCTGGGCCGAGAGCACCCGTATGCTACTCGAGCGGCCATATGTGGACACTATAGTAGCCACTGAACGTCATTGCACACCTGATCGCCAGACATGTCGGCGATCAGTGTGTGAACCGTTTCAGTTGTTACTATAGCTGCCGAGGTGTCCGGCCGTCGCCGATCGGGACCAATTACGAGTTCTCTGCGATTTCCTCGAGAGCGAGGACCATCCGACGGAAGAGCCGGGCGAACTCGACGAGCCACTGGATCAGGAGGTAGCCGAGCAGGATGATCGCCACCGTGAGGGCACCCAGCAACAGGTTCGCCGTGACGATGGCGTAGGCGCTGATCGCGACGACGAGAACCCCGAGAACGATTTGCGCCAGTCCGGCGGGACTCGACCGCGTCGGTTCGAGACTCATACTGACGTGATCCGTCGGTACAGCTATATATTTTCGGTCCCGTCTCGTGGCAGACACGATGGGGCGACGTCGATAGTGTGCACCGATTAGTACCGAGAGAGATCACTCGAGGACGACGGCGGAGTTCTCGCCCGGAACCGTCGCACCCTCCTGGGCGGCGAACGCCTCGTGGAGCCTGTCGTAGGTGTCCTCGAGTGCCTCGACGATCACCGACGTCTCGCCGATGACGGGCATGAAGTTGGTGTCGCCGTGCCAGCGCGGGACGACGTGGGTGTGGAGGTGGTCGCCGATCGACCCGCCGGCCGCGCCCGAACCCAGGTTCAGCCCCGCGTTGAAACCGTCGGGCTCGAGGGCAGCCTCGAGGGCCTCGAACGTTCGCTGTTTGAGGCGGGCGTGATCGAGCAGTTGCTCGCCGCTCAACTCGGCGTAGTCGCCGGTGTGTTCGCGGGGGATGACCATCACGTGACCGGGGTTGTACGGGTAGTTGTTCAGAAGGACGAACGAGTGCTCGCTCCGGGCCACGAGCAGGTTCTCCCGGTCCTCGTCGCGTTCGGGCAATTCACAAAAGACACAGCCCTCGACGTCGGCGTTTTTCTCCTCGCGTCTGATCCACTCGATGCGCCACGGGGCGAACACCTGGTCCATACCCGATACCACTCGAGCGTCGCCAAAAGACGTTCGGCGCACACCGACCCAGAGCCGCCGCCAGTGTGGCTATCAAACATGTCGAGTGGTAACGCATCCGCGCCTCGTTACCAGAATTGAAAATGGGGCGTTAGCGGACAGGATAAACGGTGTCGAACCGCTTTGGGAAGCGATAGCCAACGAAATCAGCCGTCTCGCGTTCCGACTCACGATTCGATATGAAGCGTGGGTTTAAGACAATACTATCGGAACTAACCCGTCAATGGCAACGACAGACGACTCATTCAACGGAATGACCGAACACTGTGACCACTGCGACCTCGAGACGCTCCACGAAGTCTCGGTGCAGATTCGGACCGAGAGTATGAAAGAGGAAAACTCACAGTTCTCCCGCGAACCCTACCGCGTGAGCGAGTGCCAGCAGTGTGGCCACCGGACGAGCCAGCGGATGAACAACGCCTGATCGGAAGACGAGCCCCCAAGACTACGCGAGGTCACAGCGGTCACCCGTTTTCTGCGGCCGACGCTCTCCTTCGGCGTTCGACGGCGATACCGTCGAGTCAGCGGCTGGCGAGCACCCAGCGAAGTCTCGAGTCGAATTAACGAGTGGTCACTTCACAGCCGTTCTCGGTGACGATGAGCGTGTGCTCTTTCTGGCTGACGAGATAGCCGTCGTCCTCCTTGAGAACGGGGTAGCCGTGGACATTGTCGTTTCGCTTCAGCCGCCGAAGCGCCATCTCCGCGCGATCCGTCTCGAGCCACCGGGTCGCAAACGGGAGCGTTCGGAACTCGTCGGTGATCTGTGACAGTGCCTCGCGAGCCTGGCGATTCCGGACGTTGCCCTCCCGCTCGAGCGAGAAGATCTCCTCGCTTGCACCCTCCGAGACTTTGCCGCCGCCGTCGGTCGCGAACGGTTCGATCGCGACGACGTCGCCGACCTCGAGGGTCGTCCCCTGGGAGACTGCCCGGTTGGGAATGTTGGGGCTGGTGTGTTGTTCCCAGTGGCCAAGGCCGTGACCAGTGAGGTTGACGACGGGGTTGAAGCCGTAGCCGTCGATGACGTCCTCTATCTCCGCACCGATCTCGCCGGTCTCGATGCCCGGCTCGATTACGTCGATCGCGGCCTCGAGTGCTTGTTCGGATGCTTCCGCCAGTTCCGGATTCCCGGAGAGGTCGACCGTAATCGCCGTGTCGGCGAGCCAGCCGTCGATGTGAACCCCGATGTCCAGGTTGATCATCTCCTCGCCGAACGTCGACTCGTCGTCGATCGAAGGCGTCGCGTGGGCGGCCTCCTCGTCGATCGAGATATTGACCGGGAATGCGGGTTTCCCGCCGAGTTCGCGGATGCGGTCCTCGGCGTATTCGGCGACCTCGAGGTGGCTTGCACCGACCTCGACGCGCTCGGCTGTCTCTTCGCGCACCTGGGCGAGGATCTCGCCCGCCTCGCGGTGTTTCTCGTATTGCACGGACTCTAAGTCCACCTCGGATTCGGCCATGCACCGGGGTTAGATCGGTCGACAAAAAGAGGTTCCGCTCCCGCATGTCGAACGACTGGCGTGTGAAACCGAACTTACAGGACCGAGGTCATCCGTCACCGAACTCGAGGAGAATCGAACGATCGGTCGATCGTCGTCGGTCTCATACGGTTTACTGTAAGTCATTTCCGGCGCAACCGCGACCCGTCCGGCGGTTGCGCCGGTAAATCGTTACAGTAATCCGTATCAGTCGGCGTCGGTCCACTCGCAGTCGAGACAGGTGTCGACCCCCTGTACGTTCGATACGATCGCCTCACAGCGAGGACACCGCGTGGCGGCGTGATACCGTGGTTTCAGCATACTCGCAACCACGAAGTCGACAATTATAAAGATAGGGTAACGACGATCGTCGAATCTCACTCAGGTCGACCGGGTTGCTCGAGCGGTCTGCATCGCCTGGCTGTTGAACGCCAATCCCGCGTTCCCACGGGCGTCGAGGACGATCACGCCGGCGGTCGAGCCGGTTAGCTCCGCGAACTCCTCGATCGCGAGGTCGGCCGCTGCCTGTGCCTCGAGACCGCCTTCGGCGTGGCTGGCGACGCGACGAGAGAGGGTGACGCGGGCGATGTCCTCGCCGGCGCCGGTCGCGCTGACGGCAGCGGCCGGCGAACAGTAGAAGCCACAGCCGACCTGCGGGACGTCGCCGACGCGTCCGGCGAGTGCAAGCCAGCGCCCGCCGGTCGACGTCGCCGCGGCCAGTCCGTCGCCATCGAGGGCGACTGCGCCGACCGTGTCGTGATCGAGGTCGCCCGCTCGACCGTCGTTTCGACGACCGTCGGGATCGGCGCGTCCGTACCGGTCGCGAATCCACTCGAGTTCGTCTCCGGGTGCGCCGTCGTTCGCCGGACACTCGAGGTCCTCCCACCGATCGCGCGTCCGGTCCGACCAGAGGTCGACGCCGGTCTCGATCCCGTATCGATCGGCGAGCGCGACCGCGTGCTCGCCCGAGACGAACCCGTGGGGCGTCTCTTCCATGACCACCCGCGCGACGGCGAGTGCGTGCTCGACGTTCGGCATCGAACACACCGCACCGACGGCCCGGTCGTCGGTCATGATCCCCGCGTCGGTGCGGATCCCTCCATCGCTCTGGACCGCGCTCCCGACGCCGGCATTGAATCGCGGCGACGACTCGAGGATCGACACGGCCGCCTCGACCGCGTCGACCGGATCCGAGCGCTCGGAACCGGCGTCGGCCGCTCGCTCGAGCACCGCCTGTCTCGGTTCGGGTTCGTTCGGCACGCCGCCGGCACCGCCGTGAACCAGCACCTGCATGAACGCCCCTCCGCTCGAGAGTCCCATAACGATTGTCGTGTCGGAAGCGGTTCGAGAAACGGTCGTCGCGAGACCGACGACGAAACCTGTACACTTACGACGACGGGTTGTGAATCGTTGTCGACGATGGCACCAGTCGCGATGCTCGTCGGCTTCTGTGCCGTGATGGCGATGATCGCAATCGTCCGGCTGGTGATCGACGACGATCGGGACCTCGTCGACGTCGGAACGACGTCGATCGTCGTTGCGATCACGGCGCTCGCGTCCTGGTGGGTCGCCCTCGAGGAAGGGTGGCTAATGCCCATCGAACGAACGGCGTTGCTCGCGGCCGCAATCGCTTTCGGCGGGATCGGTGTCGTGCTCGTCGTCCGATACTGGAACCGGACGGACGTCACGGCGAACACCGACAGAATTCCAGCGCGGGACACGGCGAGTGCGGCTGAAAACGGATCGAACGGGGCGACCGAAACCGACCGGCCGGACTCGCCGTACCAGCCATCCACCGATCGTCCGTCGGCCGATCGCCCCGCCTCGGACCGAAGCGCCACGGACCGTAGCAACGACGACCGCTCGAGCGAACGGTGAGTGAGATCAGCGGACTGGGCGATCGGTCGTGACGATCTTCGTCGTGGGTCGTACGAACTCTCGGTTCCGTCGTCGATCCGAACCCTGTTTCCGTCGTCAGCCACACGAACTCCCGCGTCGGATTTATACCCGACTCGTCCCTACACTCTCCCGTGAGCACGCGAACGAGTGCGCTCGATGCAGTCGTCTTCGGAGTCGACGTCCAGAGCGGCGACGTGCGCGGCGACGCCCCCTCCTACGCGCTGGTCGAGTACGACGGCGAGGAGATCGACCGCGACGTCGTCTCCCACCGGAAACTCCGGCGGCTGATCGACGACGAGGAGCCGGCGATCGTCGCGACGGATAACATGTACGAACTGGCCGCGGACAAAGACCAGCTCGTCCACTTTCTGGGCTCGCTTCCGACGGGAACGAAGCTGGTCCAGGTGACCGGCGACGAACAGCCGGAACCGCTCTCCCGCGTCGCGAAACGCCATGGAATCCCCTACGGCAAGGAGCCGATGAAAGAAGCCGAAGCCGCCGCCAGACTCGCCGCCCACAACGTCGGCTACGAGGTATCGGCGTTCACCGACACCACCGAGGTCAAAGTCTCGAGGGGGCGTTCGACCGGAAGCGGCGGCTGGAGCGAGGACCGCTACACCCGCCGGATCCACGGCTCGGTCAAACGCCGATCCCGCGAGGTCGAGTCCGACCTCTCGGAGGAAAATCTCGAGTACGAAAAGGAGGTTCGGGAGTCCTACGGCGGCTACGCGAACGCGGTGTTTACCGTCGAGGGGAAGCCAAGCGAGATTCCCGTCTCGCGGAACCGATCGGGCGACGTTCGCGTCGAGATCGAACGGAAGCGACGGGACGGCATCGAGTTCCGCCCGCTCGTCAAACGGCGAGATCACGTCATCGTTGGCATCGATCCCGGGACGACGACCGCCGTCGCCATCGTCGGTCTCGAGGGCGAGGTGCTCGACGTCTGGAGTTCGCGAACGACCGACACCGCTGCGGTGATCGAGTGGATCGTCGAGCGCGGCCGACCGATCGTCGTCGCGGCGGACGTGACGCCGATGCCCGAAACCGTCGAGAAGTTCCGCCGGAGCTTCGACGCCGCGGGCTGGACGCCCGAGACGGACCTCCCGATCGACGAGAAACAACACCGGACCCGCGAGCATCCCTACGACGACGACCACCAGCGCGACGCGATGGCCGCCGCGCTGTACGCCTTCGACGATCACGAGGATCAGTTCGAGCGCATCGCCCGAAAGCTCCCGCCAGGGATCGACCGCGACGAAGTCACTGCCCGCGTCGTCGCCGGCGAAGAGAGCGTCGAGGCAGTTCTCACGGATCTCGAGGAAGACGACGAAACCGACGAGGAGTCCACCGAACACGAGCCCCGAGAGCTCACCGAGGAAGAAAAACGGATCAAGGACCTAGAGCGACAGGTCGACCGCCTCCAGTCCCACGTCGGCACGCTCGAGGACCGCCTCGAGGAACGCGACGACCGGATCGAGGACCTCGAGGCCGAACTCACCGTCTCCAAACGCGAGGAGCGAAAGAAGGTCAGAAAGGACCGCGAAGTGAGCCGCCTCGAGCGCAAGGCGAACCGACTCGAGCGCGAACGCGACGAGGCCCGCGAAGAGATCGAAGCGCTCGAGGATAAAGTCGAACGGATGAAAGCGCTCTGGAAGCTCGATCACTCGAACTTCAGCGACGTCTCCGCGGAAAAAGAGGGGCTCGTCCCGGTGAAAGTTGTCGAGAAGTTTACGAAAGGTGCGATTCGCGAGGCCGACGACCAGTACGGCATCGCGGCCGGCGACGTCGTCTACCTGCGCGATGCCAGCGGGGCAGGTCGATCGACCGCCGACCTGCTCGCGGAGTTCGACCCTCGCGTCGTTCTGAAAGAGGGCGGACTCTCGGAGGTCGCCGACGAAATTCTGTTCGAAGCCGAGATTCCGGTCGGGCCGGCGGGCGACGTCGCCATGCAGGAAGTCGACGAACTCGCGGTCGCCCGCGAAGAAGACGTCGAGGCGGTTATCGACGACTGGCACGAGCTGGCTCGAGAGCGCGAACTCGACCGGAAAGCAGCGATGGTCGATCAGCTCATCAGTGAGCATCGAGCGGGCGACAACGAAGTCTAGCGTATCGCGGTCGGCCGCGTTACCCTGCCGACTGTACCGGCGACAGCACCTGCGACACCCCCTCGAGTCTGACTTCCTCGGTCAGGTCCCCGGGTTCGTCGACGGGACCGTTGACGAACAGCGCGTGGCCAGCGAAGGCGAGTGCGACCCCCCAAAGACGACGACCGCGAACTCGAGCGCGATCGTAGTCATGGTTCCGACGACGCCGGCGGTGGCGATGCTCACAGCGATACAGATCAACACGATATCGTAGTAGTGAAGCGTATACGCCATACGAATCGTGGATGACGAGGCGACGAAACGAGTGGGCCTCGGATCGTTGGCTCCGGACCCGATGAGGGGTTAATCTCGTCGCCGTCAGAACATTCCGAAACTCTGGAGCATCCGCGTGATCAACGATTTGACGATCAGACCCATGCCGGCGAGGATCAACGCGAGTCCCGCGGCGATGTAGATGTTGACGTACGCGACGAGTCCGATTCCGGCCAGCAGAATCACGATCCCCACGATTCCGACCGGGCCGAGTTTGTCGAGCATAGCCGGACGACTCGAGGCGAGGGACGTAAAACGCGTGGTTTCTACGTACTGCTGTCCGTCAGTTCCGGGACGACCGCGGGCCGTCCAACGGTCGCCCCGATACATCGTTCCAGCAGTCCGTATCGTCGATTCGAATCGCCAGGGGAGACGATACTCTCGTCGGGAAATCGATAAAGCGTTAAACGGCTCCGACGTAAATCTCGAGCCATGAGCGACGACGGCGAGGGTGGTCGGAAGAACCTCCGGATGCCGGAAGACGACGAGGTCTTCGCGACCGTCACCAACATGCTCGGAGCGAATCGGGTGAAAGTACGGTGTGCCGACGGAGAGGAGCGAACCGCACGCATTCCCGGCAAGATGCAAAAGCGCATCTGGATCCGCGAGGACGACGTCGTCCTCGTCGAGCCCTGGGACTGGCAAGACGAGAAGGCAGACATCACCTGGCGCTACGAGAAAGCCGACGCCGACCAGTTGCGCCGCGAAGGCCACATTCAGTAACGCGAGATTGTACTCCATAGTCCGTTGTGTCGTCCGGGAGCGTCGCTGCCGCCAGCGCGTGCCGGGTATTTCGATCGAAAGCACACCTCGTGGCCCGACTCGAGGTGTATCAGTCGACGTCGGCTCCGTCGGGCTGGCGATCGAACACCTCGAGCACCGGTTCGACTTCGTACAATCCGGAAAGCCGCCGATCGTGTTCTGAGTCGGGAAGCTCGACGATCACGGTCGACGTCTCGAGGAACTCGTCGAGTCGGTCGCGTTCGACGCGGACACCGCTTTCGTCCCACGCCTCGACGCGCCACAGCGGCGTCCGGAACAACCGGTCGTAGGCGACGATGGCGTCGTCGCCGACGCGATACTCGACGCCCGCGTAGCGAAGCCAGTAGTCGACGTGGACCAGCGTGAGCGGGACGACGACGGCGACGATCACGAGTCCGATCGCACCCGACCAGACGCCGCCGAGCGCGAAGACGGCGGGAAACACTCCGACAAACAAGGTGACGGGGGGGCGTTTCGCGTGGGACGTCGTCGCGAGCAGTCGGCCGCCGACGGTCGGGCGCACTCGTCGATAATCGTCCGCCAGGGACGCCTCCACCGCTTCGTGCGCCGGCGGTTCGACCGTCAACTCGAGGTCGACGCAGTAGGATTCGCCATACGCCGTCAGTTGGTCGCGGTAGACGCCCACGAGGTCGAATCCGAACTTCGTGAGAACGATGCCGACCAGGAGGACGCCGCCGGCGATCGTCGGATTGGCGTCGCCGATCGGCTCGTCGCTGGCGAGCGAGGGATCGGCCACTGCGGCGACGAACGAACAGAACAGTCCGACGAAAAACAACACCGCGCCGCGCCAGAACACGCCGTGGATCGCCGTCTGGGCGCTGTGTTCGCGATAGCCCCGCCGGTAGAAGTACTCGAGAGCCGTCCGGCCGCCCTCGCCGAGGAAGATCGCGAAGACGGCGAGAGTGACGGTGTCGATGGCATCCCCCTCGAGCGCCCCGGAACCGACGACGCCGACGGTCAGGGTTCCCACGACGAACCAGACGACCGCGAGCATCGGGGCCAGGACAGCGATCACCGGGAGCGTCGAGAGCTGTATTCCGACTCCAGTGAACGGAATCGGAATCGCGGTGGGTCGATCCGCGAGCGCGCCGACGATCAGCATCTCCGGCACGAACTCCGAGGGGCGGCCGGCGAAGACGGCCCGGACGACGGCCCAGAAACTCATGACGGCGAGTTCGAACCAGTAGATGGCCACGAGCGTCGCCGCGTTCCAGCCGAAGACGAGGACGCCGACCAGCGGAACGAGGTTCACGACGAGGACGGCGGACGCCTCCGCCGTGATTCCGCCGCGCACACGATCGATGACACTCATTTACGGATCGTCGTAATGGTCAGCGTGTGGCGGAGGTGCTACGACTCATCGTCACCGATCAGCGTCACGTCCAGGCCGTCGACGCGCTCGAAGTGGTCGTCGCGTGTGACGACGGTTCCACCGGCATCACGAACGACGCCCGCAATGAGGGTATCGAGCGGCCCGATCGGTTCCCCGGCGCTGTGGAGTTCCCCGTCGATTCTCGCGGCTTCCGCGGCTCCGTCGATCGTCAGCTCTACCGGTTCGACCCAATCGAGGTCGGAGCGGGCTTTCTCGAGGCCGTCGGCGCCACGGGTTCGAACCGCGCCGACGAACGTCTCGTGTAACGCCGGGGTCGGCGCGAAGAGTGGCGTGTGTTCGCTCGACGCGAGAAACTCGCCGACGTACGCCTTGCCCTCCAGGTAATCGATCAGGACGTTCGTGTCAAGACAGTTCATTCGCGCGCTCCTCGAGGTCCCGGGTGTACTCTTTGCGGTACGATTCGACCTCGTCGCGAAGACCGGTGTTTTCCCACGAACCGAACCCTTTCATCACGTTTCGGTTCTCCCCTGTGATTCGGAGAATCGTCTCCGTGAAACTCTCACCCTCTCGTTTGTGCTCTTTGAGGCGATCGTAGGCCTCTTCCGTGACGGTGATCGTCTTCGTCCCCATACACGTACTTGTACACGTAGAAAGTTATAGCTGGCGTCGACCGAGTGGATGGGCGTACACTCGCCGTCTCGAGCGGACGGTCGACCTTCTTCGACTATCACCAGTAATTATATTATCCTACAGGGCGGCTGTCACGATGGAAGCCACGCGCTCCAAAACCGGACGCGGGGGCATGCGTACGAAATGCCCCGGGTGCTAAGGACACCCGAGACGTGTGGCTTCCAAGCGTCCGCTTGGTTGCCATGTTTCCATTACTGGTACCGAGACAAAAAGGTCTCGCACGACGGTCCAGTATCGTCTTCGAACAGCTTGCGGTTCGCGACAGCGTCCACGGTACCGACACACACACACACACACACACACACACACACTCGGCTCGAGAACGCTGTCTGTGGCGATTCCATGGACGACGGCGGAGGTTCCACGGGAGGCGGTTCCACAGTCGATACCGTTGGTTTCGCGGACGACGGCGACGTCCGTGGCCCTCGAGTCGACGCCCCCGGGGGGCGGCGCCGATGAGTTCGAAACGCGACGCGGCCGACGCGGATCGCGTCGACCGCTCCGACGAGAGCGTCTGCGACCGGTGTGACGAACCGGTCCGTGACGATCGGGTGAGTCGTCTCTCCGCGGATCCCTGTCCCGAACTCACCGATCGGTACGAATCCGTGAGGCGGGTGTACTGTCCCGACTGCGTCGCCGCGGTCGGCATGCTCGAGTTTGCGGCTGGAGCGCGGGCGGTATCGTCGACGAAGCCGAGCAAAGTCGCTCGAGTAACGCCCTCGAACTCGAGAGCAATCAGCCCCTCTGAACGTACCCCAACCGTCAAACGGCGCACTCGAGAAGACGCGACACGGGTGAACCACCGGTGACCGGTTCCGACCGCGGTCCGACGCGTCGAACGCTTCTGCGAAGTGGCGTCGCGGTCGGCGCACTCGCGACCGCCGGCTGCGTCGGCTCTCTTCGCGGCCCGTCGGATCCCGACGAGTTCGACATCGAGACCGTTACCGAGGGGCTGAACCAGCCCTGGGGTCTCGAGTTCCTTCCGGACGACTCCCGACTGCTCGTCACCGAACTCGAGGGGCGGCTCTCGCTCGTGGACCGCGAGGACGGCGCGCGCGAGGAAATCGACGGGACGCCAGCGGTCCACGACGCCGGACAGGGCGGTCTGCTCGACGTCGTCCTCCACCCCGAGTTCCCGGACGAACGGTGGCTCTACCTGACCTACGCCGCGACGACCGACGCCAACGGCGACGAGTCGACCACCCACCTCGGCCGGGGACGACTCGAGCCAGAGGCAGCCACGCTCGAGGAGTTCGAGGTGCTGTACGCGGCCGAGCCGTTCGTCGGGTCGAACGCCCACTACGGCTCCCGGGTCGTCTTCGGCCCGGAAGACAGGCTCTACGTCACCGTCGGCGACCGCCAGTTCGACGAGTTCGGCCCGGATCACGTCTCCCAGGACCCGACGAATGACCTCGGAACCACGCTTCGGCTCGAGGCCGACGGCTCGATCCCCGAAGAGAACCCGTTCGTCGACGACGAGGGGGGAGACGCGGTCTTCAGCTACGGCCACCGGAACGCCCAGGGGATGACGGTCCACCCCGAGGCGGGCGAGATCTGGCAGAGCGAACACGGCGAGGAGGACGGCGACGAGATCAACGTCCTCGAGGCGGGCGGCAACTACGGCTGGCCCGTCGCGGGCTACGACTGCGAGTACGGGACGGACGAACCGGTCGGCGACGATCCCCGCGAGCGCGAGGACGTGGTCGACCCGGTCTACTACTGGGAGTGCAACACGGGCGGCTTTCCGCCCGCCGGCGCGACGTTCTACGACGGCGAGGCGTTCCCCGACTGGCAGGGCGACCTCTTCGTGGGCAACCTCGCCGGGGAGTATCTCGGTCGCTTCGCCGTCGACGGCCGGGACGTCGAGGAACTCGAGGCGCTGCTTGCCGACCGCGGGTGGCGGATCCGTGACGTCGCGGTCGCCCCCGATACAGAGTCTCTCTACGTCGCGGTCGACGACAGCGACGCGCCGATCGTTCGGCTCGTTCCACCGGAAACCGACGAGTGATACTCGAGCCCGAGTCGCGACGTCGCTCGAGGGGAAGGCGGCCGCGTAGTCGACGGATCCGCTCGCTCGAGCGACAAGAACGACCATAAAACGTTTTCTTACCGGGGTGTCGACAGTGTGGGTATGAGTACACAGGAGCAGTCGGGCGCAGCCGCCTCGAGTGGAACGCGATCGCCCGACGCGGTCGTCGTCGGTGCCGGAACCGCCGGCTGTTACGCCGCGGCGACCGTCGCACGGGAAGGGTACGACGTCGTCGTCCTCGAGCGGAAATCCGAGGAGGAAGCGGGCCACATCGCCTGCGGGGACGCCCTGAAGGGTGCGGACGCGTTTCCGGAGTCGATTCCGAAGTCGCAGATCGAACCCGCGTTTACGAACACGGACGTCGACCACGGCCGCTTCGAGATCCCACAGGAGGATACGGTCCTCGAGATTCCCGTGCCGGGCGAACTGGCGGTCATCGATCGCTGGGAGTACGGCAAGCGGATCATCGAGGGTGCGGCGGATGTCGGTGCCGAATTCCACTACGACACCGTCGTCACGGCCGTCCGCCAGGCCGAAAGCGGCCGCGTCACCGGCGTCGACGCGATCCGACAGGGCGAACCCGTAACCTACGAAGCCGACGTCGTCGTCGACGCCGCGGGCTCGCTTTCAGTTCTGCAAGACGAGGTCGACTTCGGCGACTCGACGTTCGACACCAACGTCAACTACTCACACTTCTGTTCTGCTTATCGCGAGATCGTCCACGTCGAGGAGCCGGTCGAGTGGTCCGATGCCCTCGTCTTCAAACCGACCGACCGGGCGGCGGGCTATCTCTGGTATTTCCCGCGCACGGAGACGGAGATCAACGCCGGGCTGGGCTTCCAGATGACCGAGGAACCCATGAAACTCGTCGACGACCTCAAACGCGACCTCGAGAATCGCACGGAGTTCAGGAACGCGGACGTCGAGGACAAACTCGGTGCCGCCCTCCCCACCCGCCGGCCGTACGACTCCGCGGTCCACCCCGGCTACGTCGCCGTCGGCGACGCGGCGGGACACGTCAACCCGACGACCGGCGGCGGCATCGCCGGCGCGGCCTACGCCGGCAAGTACGCCGCCGATCGGATCGTCGAAGCCCTCGAGACCGGCGATCCGAGCGAGGAGGTCCTCTGGGCGTACAACGAGCGCGTGATGGACCACTTCGGGGCACGGTACGCCGCGCTCGACGTCTACAACATCCTTTCGACGGCGATCGACGTCGACGATCTGATGGGGCTGCTCGCCGCGATGCCCGGCGAAAAGCTTGCAGAAGCGCTCTACTCGGGGAGTACGGACATCGGAACGAAGCTCAAACTCGAGGCGCTGCTCAAGAGCCGCGGCCACTGGGGAACAGTCTGGAACCTCTACCAGACGAAACGCTGTGCCGACGACCTCCTCGCACACTACGAGAACTATCCCTCGAGTCCGGACGGCCTCGCCGCCTGGCAGGACCGACGCGACGAGTTGATGGACGCCGTCTACGAGACGACCGGTGCGGACCCGAAGTACTGACCTCGTGTCCGCGAGCTAGCGATGCCGATCTTTCCACCCGAACGCCGACCGACCGTGGACATCGTTACTCTCGGCGACGTCTCCGGAACGACGATCTCGACCGCCCGCCAGACGCTCGAGGGGACGTTCGGAATCGTCGCCAGACGCCGCCGTGGTCCGGATCCGGACCGCGTGTGCGACCCCGAGCCGTCGCCGTACACCGACGAGGAACTCTTCGAGAGCGCACCCCTCCTCGATGCGATCGCGGACGCTAACGAGGCCGATCTCGCGATCGGACTGACGGCCGCCGGCATTCGCCACGACGGGCAAGACCGGCTGTTCGGACTGGGGGAGGTCGGCGGCACGAGCGCGGTCGTCTCGACTTACTGCTTCGATGAGGCGGAGGAATCGTTCACCGAGCGCATCGAAAAACAGGTGCACAAACAGATGGGGCGGCTACTCGGCCTCGATACCACCCACGGAGGCTGCGTGCTCGAGCGTGCGTCGTTTCTGGGCGCGCTCGACGAGACGGACTCGGGGTTCTGTACGGAGTGTCGGGCGCGCCTGACCGACCCGGAGACCGCACCCGCCCCGCCGCTGTGGGTCGTCAGCGACTCGCCGGTGCTCGCGGAGAATTTCGACGCGGATGTCGAAGAATCGAACGACGCGAGCGCCGCAGGCTCGCGAACCGACGACTCGGGCCTCGAGCTTTCGCTTCGGACGCTCCCGCTCGTTCCGATCGGATTCGTCGCCATGGCGCTGTCACCGTTCGCACGCGGCGTGTCCCGATTCGCGGCGTGGGAGTCGACGCTCCCGCCGGAGACGCGACGGGTACTCCACGGCGGCTACCGGATCGGCCGGTTCTGGACGTTCGCCGCCCTGTTCGTCGCACTCGCAGTTCTGACCCTGTACGCGGAACTCAGCCTCTACGCGCGAGTGCTGGGGACCAGCCCGGGGGCGGCGATCGTCTGGGGGATGATCGTCGTCGCCATCGGGCTGGGATTCTACGGCCAGTTGCTCGTTCGCTCGATGGTTGCCGGGGCGTACGAGGGACTCCTTCGCGGCTCGCAGTCGCCCGAAACGCGGAGACGCTGACCAGTCTGATGTGATACGCGGATTAATTGCGATGTGAGACGTTGATTAGTTTCGACTCGAGTCACCGCCACTACAACAAAAATAGCGGCGCGATCCCGGAGAGCCAGAGGAAGACGACGAGTGAGACGGTCGCGACTACGAGACCCTTACAGACCGACCACACGAGTCCGAATCGCCGTTCTCGCAGGAGTTCCTCGGGCGGTTTATCGGAGAAAAACGGCGTGACGTCGCCGTCGCGGAGGATCGTTCCCTTCGAACCGGCCGTCCCGCCGTCCGTCTCGAGACCGGTGTTTGCGTCGACGCGGCCGAACGCGTAGAGTTCGTCTCCCGGTTCGATCCACGCGAGGTCGAACGTTCGGTCGTACTGCATCCCTCGTTCCGGGAGGTTCCGCGTTCGCTCGAACGAGACGACCTGCTCCGGCGGGTTCTCGTAGCTCTCGACGGTTCGCTCCGCTCGTCGTTCCTCGGAGAGGTCGAACTCGGCGGCCTCGACCGCCTCCGGCGAGACCTCGATCCGTCCCGATTCCGTCTCGAGGGAAAACGACGCGACTCGCCGCTCGGAAAGCGGCCGGCGGCTCGAGCCGTAGCCCGAGTCTCGAACGGACAGGTCGTAGGCGACGCAATCGCCGCCGATGACCGGCACCGCAAGCGGCGAGCCGGTCGAAACCGTTCCGGAGACGGCCGCCGGCCCGACGGCGACGGCGTCGGGCGAAGACAGCGGCGTGTCGGTGATCGTCACCGCCTGGCGGTAGCGGGCGAACCCCTTCGCGACGGTCACCACGCCGACCACGGTCCCGGAAGCAGACGCGATGAGGAGGGCCGCGTAGAGAAAGACGGCGAGGATCACGCGTCGACCTCACTCCGGGGCGGCCCCGAAGCCAGCGGTTCCGTTTCGTTCGTCGCCTCCATCATCGCTCGAGCCCGTTCCCGGCGGATCGTCGTCCC
This sequence comes from Natrialba swarupiae, assembly GCF_008245225.1. GTDB lineage: Archaea > Halobacteriota > Halobacteria > Halobacteriales > Natrialbaceae > Natrarchaeobius > Natrarchaeobius swarupiae. The sequence goes on along the minus strand of NZ_VTAW01000003.1, from coordinate 95,563 downwards.
CGTCATCACCCGGCGGATCGTCGGCTCCGTCCTCGCTCGAGTCGCCGACATTCGAACTCCCGTCGGAGCCGCTGGCATCCGAACTCTCGCCAGCCCCGCCGAACCGATCGCTGACGTCGATTCCCTCGTGGGCGGTTGCCGAGGCGCGAAACGGCTCGCGGCGCTCGAGTCCGTGTCTGGCCGCGACGAGTCGTTCGGGAAACCGTCGAATACGGACGTTGTAGGCCGCGACGGCCTCGTTGTAGTACTCGCGACGGGTCTCGAGGCGTTGTTCGATATTCGTGAGGCTGTCCCGGACGTCGTCGAAGCGGTCGGCCGACTGGAGCGCCGGTACCTCGTCGGCGACCGCGTAGAGGTCGTCGATCGCCTCCCGGATCTCGACGCTCGCAGCCGCGGCTTCGGCCGGCTGCTGGACCTCGATCGCGCGTTCGCGGGCGTCGAGTAGCTCCTGGAGGACGTCCCGTTCGTGTTCGACGTGCTCGACCGCGAGGTCGATCAGCGCCCCGACCTCGTCGTGGCGTCGCTCGAGCAGAACATCGACGTTCGCCCAGGCGCGGTCACAGCGCTCGCTGGCCTCGAGAACCGTCGTCTCCACCCGGCCAACGTACCTGAGGCCGCTGTAGCCGGCGATCGCGGCAGCGAATCCGAGGACGATCGTCACGAACCAGGCCATTTCGATAGTAATTCGATAGCTAGTACTTGAATTTTCTCGAAGTGTTCGGGAGGGTATCGGTCGGCGTCGTCGACGGCTCGGTGTTCGCTCTGAAAGAGGCACATCGAGCGAACGGGTCGTCAGAGTCGAGCCCGAAGTCGGTCGATCCGTTTCTCCGTCGACGGGTGGGTGCCGAAGATCGTTCGCGTGACGAACCGTCGCGTCCGGTCGAAAAAGCGGTGTTCGTCCCACGGCGGCGGGACGATGGCGAAGGCGACGGCCGTATCCCGCTCGCGGAGATCCTCATGCGGCCGGCGCTCGAGATCACGATCGAGCGCCTCGAGCGCGCTCGCGAGGCCTGCTGGATCGCCGGTGATCGCGACCGCGCCGTCGTCGGCGGCGTACTCGCGTCCGCGAGAGACGAAGGCGACGTACCAGCAACTCGCGATCCGAACGACCGCCGCGAGCGGTTCGACGACGGGATTGTAGCCGTACCGGCTGCGAGAGAGCCGCGCGACGGCACCGGGGGCCGACAGCGCGGTGAGCACCGCGGCGTCCCGGTTTTTGAGGTGGGCGAGTTCGTGGGCGACGACGGCCTCGAGTTCGCGTTCCTCGAGCGTCTCGATCAATCCGCGCGAGAGGACCAGCGTCGACGCGGCCGGCCGGTAGCCAACCGTCAGCGCGATCGGCGTGTCGCGCTCGGGCACCCGAATTTCGGGAGTCGGAAGGTCGGCCTGCCCGGCGAGTCGGGTCACGAGCGACTCCAGTTGCGTTCGAGACCGTTGGCCGTCCACCGCTGCGCTCGAACCCGATTCCGTCCCACCGGCGACCTGACCCGCCGGCTCGCCCGCGGCGAGCGTCTCGAGGTCGAATCGATCCTCGAGATCCCGGAGGACGGCGGTGTCACCGGCGAACTCCGCGCGGATCGCGCCGCCTGCGTAGACCCCGACGAGTACGAGTGCGCTCGCGGCCGCCAGCGAGACGGCGAGGGTCTCCGTCGGGATGCGGGTCGCCGCCCAGTAGCTCCCGCCCGCCGCGGCGAGCGCACCGATCGCCGCGAGGGCCGCGGCCCGCGGGCCCGCAGTTCGCTCCAGGCGGACGCGAATCCGTTCGACTTCGTCCGTAAAACCGTAGACGTTGGCGGGATCGACGGGCTCCTCCTCGGCACTCTCGGCGGCGCGGCGCTCCACGGCGTCTCGAACCCGGTCGACGTGGTCGGGTGCGAGAATCGAACCGAAGACGAGCCAGCCGAGGGCGGCGACGACGAGCAGGGCGAATCCTGGCCAGACGGCTGCGCTGAGGTAGCCGACGGCGAAGACGACGAGGACGAGCCAGTTGCCGCCGGTCGTGCGCTCGTCGTCCACACCGTCCCTCGAGCGAAGCCACTCGTGGGCGGCCCAGACGTAGCTGACCGTCACCAGGTAGAAAAAGCCGAGCAGAATCAGAAGCGCGAACGCGGGATCGGGGAGTGTCGAACGCAGGAACGGCAGGGCAGCCAGGGCGATCAGCAGCGACGAGAGCAACAGCACGTACGAGGCGAGTTCGACAGTTCCCTGTGCGAGCGCGCCCGCCGGCGACCCGCGCTCGCGGGCGGTGCGGACGGTTCGCAGCGACAGTTCGACGGCGACGAGACAGGTGATCGCGACCGCGATCACGAGCGCCGCGGCCACCGGTTCGACGAGGAGACTGGAGTCAGTACCGGGAACGAACGTCGGTGATGAAAACGCTTCGACGCCGTAGCGAACCCCCGCGTAGACGGGGACGGCGACGAGCAGGAGGGCCGCGCCGACGACGGCACTCGAGAGCGCGAGACAGCAGCCGGCGGCGACGACCGTACGGACGAGGAGGCTCGCTCGGGTGCGGATCGCCGTCACGGCGAGTTCACCTCAAGTCGCGGCGGCTCGGACCGGGCGGAGGGTGACTGCGGGGATGGCATATCGTTCGAATGATCCGTCTCGAGGGACAAATATCGTGGTCGTTCTCGACGGGTCCCGGAGTGCAGCCGAGAGCCGTATGTTCCTCACGGGGTGGTAGTCACGGGTTCTCGGGTTTTGGCGGCCCTCAGCGGTTCTCGAGCCCGACCCGCTCTATCGAGCCGGCCAGGACGTCGACTCCGTAGCCGATGCTCGGCTCGTCCACGTCGAACGTCGACGTGTGGTGGCCGCCGGGGTGGTCGGTTCCGACGCCGACGTAGCATGCCGTGCCGCCGTTTTCCTGGACCGCCTCCATCAGGAACGTGGCGTCCTCGCTCCCGCCGAGGTCGTCGCGCTCGAGGACGCTATCTACGCCGTCCGTCCTCGCAGCCACGTCGGCGACGATCGAGACGAGTTCGTCGTCGCTCGTCGCGCTCGGGGCCTCCGCGCCCGGTTCGATCTCGACGTCGCAGCCGTGCATCTCCGCGGCGCTCCGGAGGACCTGGCGGGCGTTCGATCGCACGTACTCCATCAGCTCGGTCGTCTCGCCACGGACTTCGGCGACGATCCGGGCCTCCTCTGGGACGATGTTCGCCGCGCTCCCACCCTCGACGACGCCGGCGTTGATCCGGGTCGCACCGTCGCTGTGTCTGGGGATGCCGTACAGGTTCTGGACGGCCGTCGCCATCGCCTGGACGGCGTTTCGCCCCCGCTCGGGGTGGCCGCCGGCGTGTGCCGGTTCGCCGGTGAACGTCGCTTCGAGGTGTGAGACGGCGAGAAAGCCGTCGACACCCGCGACGACCTCGCCGGTTGGATGGTCGAGTCCGATGTGGACCGCGAGCAGGGCGTCGACGTCCTCGACGTGCTCACTTTTGGCCATCGATTTGCCGCCGCCGATGACTTCCTCAGCGGGCTGGAAGAACACCTTCAGCGTGCCCGAAAACTCACTTTCGGCGATCCGCTCTATCACGCCGATACCGATCGTCGCGTGAGCGTCGTGGCCACAGGCGTGCATCGCACCGTCGTTCTCCGAGCGGAACCCCTCGGCGGCCGGCAGGTGGTCGGCGTCGTCGGACTCCTCGCGCGGGAGGCCGTCGATGTCGACGCGCAGTCCGACGGTCGGCCCATCCCCCTTCTCGAGGACGGCGACGGCACCTGTATAGCCGCCCTCGAGGCGCTCGAGGATTGCCTCGTCCGTGCCGGCCCCCCGGGCCCGTTCGTACCATGCGGCGAGTTCGGCGTCGTCCGGAACGGCGAGTCGGTGATCGCCCGCGATGGCGTCTGGACCGACGTGGAGTTCGTCGAGGTCGACTCTGGACTCGAGTTCCTCGACGATCCGCGCCGTCGTGTAGAACTCCCGCCAGGCGGGTTCGGGCTTCCGGTGGAGGTCTCGCCGAAGCGAGACGAGGTCGTCTGCGGTCATAGCGGACCCAACGAATGCTCGGGGCATAAATGCCGTCGTCTCGAGAAACCATGGCGGCGGCCCTCGAAGTGTCGCGTCTGCGAGCGTCGCTCAGTTTCCGCGACCCGCGCCGTGGATCTGTTCGACTTCGGCCTCGATGTGAACCGAATCCGGAAAGTTCTGTGAGGCGATGTTCCGCGCGAGGTTGTCGTGGCCGTGGATCTCGAGTTCGCGGGTGAAGATCGTATACTCCCAGGCGGAAAAGCGCCGGTCGTCGTCGGCGTGAAGACGGCTGTGCTGGGGAACCGACCGCGTCTCGGGGGGGTGTGAGTGGGGTCCTTTCAGCGCTGCACCCTTCCGTTCCGCGGTCGATTTGATGTCGTTGACGATGCCGTCGAGTGCCGCGCGATCGCCGCTTTGAAGCGTGAGACGGGTGACGAAGGTCATGGTTCCGGTGTCGAATCGTCCACGGCCGGCGCGTAAAAATCTGCTGTGATCGGGTCCGTCGTGTCAATCTTCGACCACTGGTGTGTCCGAACGACGAACGGTCCGATATTCTCTTAACGTCGTATCTATTAGTCTTGTCAATGGCAGTCGAAGCTACGAGCGCAGGCGCGATCCTCTTCCGCGACACGCGGGGCCGGCGCGAGTATCTTCTACTCAAGAGCCGCCCGGGCGACTGGGAGTTTCCGAAGGGCGGTGTCGAAGGAGGCGAAGAGCTACAACAGACGGCTATCCGCGAGGTAAAGGAAGAGGCAGGCATCGAGGAGTTCCGGCTCCTCGACGGCTTTCGCGAGGACTACGACTACGTGTTCGAGGCGAACGGCACGACGATTCACAAGACCGTTCACCTCTTCATCGCGAAGTCGTTCGAGGCGAGTGCGGAGCTCTCGAACGAACACCGCGACCTGCAGTGGCGCGATTACGAACAGGCAGTGAACACCGTTACCCAGGACGGCCCCCGCGAGATCTTAGAACAGGCAGACGAGTTCCTCGACGAACACGAGGCTGACGAAGAGTAAGAACCGACTCGAAGCGCGGTCGACGCGCGTCGGAAGACGCGTCTCCGGACGTTACCGCTGTTTGACGACGACCGTATCCGCAACCAGGTCGCCGACGCGCTGGTTCTCGTCAGTGACGAAGATCAGCACGATGCCGGCGATGTACATAAACGGCAGGTTGTCGACGATCAGCGCCAGGTTTCGCAGGACTGACGCACCGATCGTACAGTCTGAGCCGTCCGATTTGACGACGACGAGCCCCATCAGATACTTTCCGGGTGTATACCCGTACAACCCCTCGAGCAACAACCCGTAGACGATCACGGCGATCACCGCGACGAGCGCCAGCACCAGTCCGACCACGTCGTGGATCGCGAATCCGATGACCGGGAGAGCTACCGCCAGGAGCGTCATGATGATGCTATCGATGATGAACGCGAGCATTCTGGGCCCGATTACGTCTCCGTTGGTTCCCATCCGCGGTGTTGGATGTTTTTCCATGCCTCAGCTATTTTATTCAAATAGTATATAATTTTATATCCCGTAGTGTTTGTTGTGTCCTCAGAGGACGGACGGATTGCCACGACAGGTTACTGGAGGAGATCACGATGCGAGAGCAGTCACGCCGGTATGGCCTCCACAGAACCTCTCATACGGTTTACTGTACGTCATTTCCGGCGCAGCCGCGACCCGGGCGGCGGTTGCAACGGTGGACTCGCTACACTCCTCCACCGAGACTCGTCTCACACGGTTCGACTCACCGCCGGTAGATCGGTACAGGAATCCGTACCAGACATCACTCGAGCAGTGTGCGCTCGAAGAACGCGCGTACGTCGGCGGCGATCGGTTGGCGCTGACCGACGAAGAAGTGATCGGCCGGGATCGCCGTCACCTCGTCGGTCCGGTCCGTCGCCCGCTCGACGACGGGTTCCCACTCCACCGTCGTATCCCGCTCGCCGTAGAGGATCTGGACCGGGATCGAAAGCGACTCGAGTGCGGGAACCGCCTCGAGGTCGTCCGCGAGCCGGGCAGCCGGTGCGAGCGCCGAAACCGCGTCCACGGCGTCGACGTCGGCGGACGCGAGCAGGGCTTGCGTCGCGCCGAAGCTGTAGCCGAAGACGCCGACCTGGTCGTACCGGTCGGCGACCCACCGGACGGCGTTTCGGACGTCCTCGCGCTCGCCGTAGCCGTCGTCCCAGGCCCCGTAGTCGAATCGGAGACAGGCGATCCCCGACTCACGAAGGGCGTCGCCGACTGCGACGAGTCGGCCGTCGCTTCGCGACCCGCCGTGTTCGGGATGTGGTGGACAAGCGACGACGATCGCCTCGGTGTCGGTCGCCGGTTCCTCGAGCGTGGCGCGGACGTCTCGGCCGCCAGGGATCAGTACGTCCGTCATCGTCCGGCGTTGGACGTGGGCGATAATCAAAGCCCGCAAATCGGAACCGGTCGGAAGATCGTCAGAAGCGGAGCCAGTCGAGACATCACCTGCCACCGGTGCTCGAGGGACGACCGTACGGTCTGTGTCCCGATTTCCCGGTGCAACCGCGAGCAGTCGAGCAGTCCTGTGATTGAACCGCCACTGACGGACAGTCGTCCGTATCAGTCAGTTCCGCAGGTGTCGATTCCGAACACCGCGTTGACCGGGCACCGCTGGATGACCGCCGTCGCGAAGAGATCACTCCCGCAGAGAAACGCGATGGTTCCGATCGTCCGGTCCCGGTTTCGGTATCCGAACGTGAGCAACGTTGCACCGATGACGAACCGAAGCAGCCGAGCGGGTCCGCCAACGTTCTTGTCCATGATCTCAGTTCGGCTTCGAGAGCCGTAGTGGTTGTCCCGTCGTTCACGAACTGCAACTGGTCAACGTGACAGCCTCGAGCGCGTTTCAGGACAGATCGCCGCTCGACGACCGCCCATCAGAGAGGTTCGAGAGACCGTCGTCTCGGTCGCACTCGAGTGCGGGCGGCGCGTCGTGGTGCTCGGAGTAGCCGTCGAACCAGCGGACGATCCGCTCGATCCGGTCGACGACGTGGGTCGGTTCGCCCGACCGGGAGAGTTCGTGGCCCTCCCGCGGATAGCGGACGAGTCGGGTATCGACGCCGTGTTTCTGCAAGCCGAGGTAGAACAGTTCCGCGGTGTTCGCGGGCGTCCGGTAGTCCCGATCCGAGTGCAACACGAGCGTCGGCGTCTCCACGTCGGGGATGTTCGACACCGGCGATTGCTCCCAGAGGAATTCGGGTTCCTCCCAGGGGGTCGTGTCGAAATCACCCTCGAGGAGGTGGAACGCGTCCGTCGAGCCGTAAAAGCCCGTGAGATCGTAGACGCCACGCTGGGCGGCCGCGGCTCGGAAGCGGTCGGTGTGGCTGACCGCCCACGCGGTCATGAACCCGCCGAAGCTACCGCCGGTGACGAACACCTCGGAGTCGTCGACGTACTCCCACTCGCAGACGGTCTCGACGCCGGCGAGGACGTCCGCCAGGGTGACCCGACCCCAGTCGCGGTCGATCGCGGTCGCGTGGGCCTCGCCGTAGCCGGTCGACCCTCGCGGGTTACACCAGAAGACGACGTACCCGCGTGCGGCGAGCGTCTGGAACTCGTGCCACATCGTCCCCGCCGTCGTCCACTGCGCGTGAGGCCCGCCGTGGATCTCGACGATCAACGGGTACGTCTCACCGGGCGAGGCGTCGGCGTCGAATTCCGGCGGCGTGAGGATCCACCCCTGAACCCGATTGTCGTCCTCCTCGCGTCGGGTCCCGTCGCCGTCTCGTTCGCTACTCTCGAGAGCAGTCGACTCCTCGCCGCCCCCGTCGTCGACGGCGAACCACACCTCCTCGGGTCGACGAACCGCCCGGCCGTCGAGATACTCACCGTTCACTCGAGTCAGTCGGTGGGTCTCAGCGCCGCGGCGGGTCGTGACGAAGACGTCGCCGGGGTGGTCCCACTCGCTCTGGACGACCGCGACGGCGTCGCGGCCGACCGAAAAGTCCTCGACGGGGACGTCCTCGCCGTAGATCCGGGTCGGTTTCTCGGTCGCGTCACCCGGCACCGACCACAACACCCGCGAACCCGTATCGGGCGTCGTGAAGTAGAGGGTTTCCCCGTCGGGAGCCCACTCGAACCGACAGCGGTGGCCGACCGTCCGGTCCAGCGGTTCGGTCGGCGTGGTCTCCGTCCCACTCTCGCGGTCGTGAACGCGGATCTCCGTCTGGCGCATCGACGCCCGCTCTTCGGGGGTGTACTCGAAGGCAACCGGGCCGTCGGTCGTCGTCTCGAGCCCCGAGAGCCAGCCGGTCGTCCGGGTAAACGCCTCCGTCTCGTCGCGCTCGACGTCGTGTTCGACGAGTTCGTACGTCAGCGAGTCGTCCGGCCGTTCGCCGACCTTGCTCGCGTAGTAGACCGTCCGGTCGTCCCCCCAGGTAGGGAGGACGTAATCGGCGTCGCCGTCGGTCAGACGGGTGATCGCGCCGTCACCGTTACTGTCGTCCCCGTCGCTATCGGCGTCCTCGCCGGTTCCGTCTCCGTCGTCACGGACCGTTCCCACGCCGGTCGAACTGCGCTCGGCCTCGAGCGCCCGCTCGACGTCGAGGACGTAGACGTGGCGGCGTCGGCCGTCGGCGTACTCGGTGTCGGCGCGGTAGATCATTCGGTCGATCACGCGGGGGTCTGGCGGCTCGAACTCGTAGTCGGGAGAAACGGCGTGGTCCCTGCCGGTCTCACGGTCGTCCGCCGTCACGCGCTGGGAGAACAGCAGACGAGAGCCGTCCGGACTCCACTCGAGGTCGTCCACGCCGCCGACGACCGACGTCACTCGTCGCGCTTCGCCGCCGTCGGTCGGGAGAAGCCAGATCTGCTGGCGGTCGTTCTCGCCGCGTGTACTGACAAACGCTAGCCGGTCGCCGTCTGGACTCCACCGCGGCTGACTGTCAACCCCGTCCGTGGCGGTAAACTGGGTCGCCTCGTCGCCGCCGACCGGGACGACGTGGACCGTCGCGGTCGTCGTCGAATCGTCCTCGGCCGTTCGCTCGACGAACGCGACCCGTTCGCCGTTCGGGGAGAGCTGGGGGTCACTGGGGTGTACGATCTTGAGGGCGTCGACCGCCCGAATTCCGTTCATACCGACACACACCGAGGGTCGTCCGAAAGCGTTTTGGACAGCCGAGGATAGTGCTATCGTTCGCCGAAGACGGTGGCCCCGTGGCTATCACTGCCGGTTGACGATACCGACGTTGAGCGCCGCGTTCGAACACGAGAAGTGCCGGAGGGTCCCGGTATACCACAGCGTCCGCGACTCCCCACCCGGAACGTAGACGTCTGCACTCGAGGGTAGTCCGATCGTACTCGAGACGTACCGCTGGTCGGAGACCTGTCCGCTGACGTCGACGGTCACGCGCCCGCCCGATCCCGGACACGCCCGCACCGTCACCGCGCCGGTCGACCAGTCCTCGAGGGTCAGTTCCTCGTCGCGACAGCCCCGCGTCTGGACAGCTCCGTCGTCCTGTGCCGAGGCCGTTCCCGCGAGTCCGACTGCACCCGCGAGCGCGCCGAGCAACGCGCGACGGGGCGTGTTCGGTCCACCAGCCGCTCGGAAGCGATCTAGCGCGTTCATTGCTAGCACCGCTCGACTCTCCGTCACCGAGGACCAAGTATTCCGGTTCCGATTTCTCGAACCGGTCTCACGACGAACGAATGTCGGTCGGGACCGGACCTCGAGGAGGGTTTTTACGCGACCGTCTGAGGAGGGGATACGAACGCACGAGTCGAGACCGAGCTGTGGTCGCTCGCGTTCGGTCGAAGAACCCCTCTCGAGCGTGCCGTGAGCCGCGGGTTTAAGTCGGATCGAGCGGCCAGGCCGGCTATGGTCGAACTGGAGACGGAGACGGATCGCCGCGACGGCGTCACGCTCGTCAGGGGCCTCGTCACGAACACGCGAACGACGAGACAGCTGATTCGGCTCTCGAGCCGCCTCGACGGACCGACGTGGCCGCCACGGCGAGACGGAGCCAGGCCGGCGGAGTGGACCGACGGATGCTGGGAAGGCGTCGTCGAGCCGGGCCGGCGTCGCGGGTTCGGGTTCGCGACGCCGACCGAGCCGACTGCGGAACCGGTCAAACTCGTCACTGCGAGACGACCGGACGACGGTGAGCGCCAAGTTCCGGAAGCGGTGCTTGCCGGACTCGAGGATCACGCGCCGTCTCGGCGGACCGTCGGCACCCCTACCGACGGATGATCGTCGCGGTCGCCGGCGGCAAAGGCGGCGTCGGCAAGTCGACGGTCGCACTCAATCTCGCCCGCGAACTCGAGGGGGTCGCCGTCGACGCCGACCTCTCGACGGCCGACCTCCCGCAGGGCGACGGACCGGGACTCCACGAGGTGCTCGCCGGGCGGGTCGATCCGATCGACGCGGTCGAACCGGTCGGGTCGACACGAGTTCTCTCGTGCGGACGAACGCTCGCCGGCGCGCGGGCCGCCGACGTCTCCGAACTGATACCGGCGGTCCGTCGACTCGAACGTGAGTCCGACCACGTCGTCGTCGACTGTCCGGCCGGCCTCGCACGGGACGTCGGCACCGTCCTCCACTGTGCCGACCTCACAGTCCTCGTGACGACTCCGGACCGATCGGCGCTGACCGACGCGTTCCGGACCCGAGAGCTCGCACTCGACCTCGAGACGCCGGTCGCCGCCGTCGTCCTCAATCGCTCGAGCGCCGAGAGCGAACGGATCACGGACCGCGTCGAGGCGACGTTCCAAGCGCCCGTTACGGTGCTGGCGGAGCGGTCGTCGATCGAAGACGCTCGGCGAGTCGGAAAACCCGTTCGGGACGTTCGCCCGAAGGCGACGGTACTCGAGGCGTTCGAGCGCGTCGCACGAACGATCGAGCGGTGTGACCGATCGGGGATCGGGGTCGGTCGGCGCTGACGTCGTTAGCGCATTCGATCGCATCTGTCGTCGCTACCGGATCTCGCCCGGCTCGATCCGAACGTCCGTCGCGGACCGCCCGAGATCGAGGTCGACCGTCTCGGTAAAGCGCCGTTCTCGCAGTTTCGGAAGCGAGAGCGCGTGTTCGACGCCGCCAGTGGTGGCACCGGTGAACGTTCGAAGCGTCGCGACCGCGTCGACCAGCTGCATCGTCGTCGACCGATGGTCGGGCACGGGATCGTCCGACAGACAGTGGAGCACGGCGAGGCCGCCGGAGTCAGCGATTTCGTCGACGAGCGTGTTCAGAAACCCGAGGTAGGCCTCGTGGTCGGTCCGTTCGAGCGGATCCATCGAGTCGACGACGAGGTTCGCACCGTCGGGGAGCGTCGCGATCAGCTCCGTGGCGTCCTCGAGTCGGTTCGATCCGGTGACGCGCCGAATCGTCGGCGTGGCACCGTCGGCCGCCGACGCGAACCCGCGCTCGACGTTCCGTTTCGACCGGTTCGTCGTCAGATAGAGCGTTCCTCGCGTCTTCGCGACGTCCGCGAGGAGGTGTTCGGACTGGCTCGCCGGATCGGCGGTCAGCGCGACGACCGAACCGGCAGAGACGCCGCCGCCGAGTGCCGTATCGACCGGCCGGATTCCGGTCGGAAGCCGATCACCGTCGGATTCGACGTCGTGGCGGGAAACTTTCGTGGGTTCGTCCCCGCGCAGTGTGCCGGCGACGGCGTCGAACGCCTCACGAACTCCATCGGCCGCGAGGGGATCGTCGCGCTCGGGGACCGTTCCGAGGACGGGAACGCCGAGGCTGGATTCGACCGCACCAGTCACGCCGTCGCTTCTCGTCACGACGGCGCCAGCGACGGGGACCTCGAGTCGACGAGCCATCTCGATCGTTCGCCGCGATGCCCGTCGGCTGCGCTCGGTGTTCGTCGTTACGACGACGACCCGGTCGGCCGCACAGAGCGGATCGGTGACGTCCGGTCCCGCGCCGGATGGACAGTCGAGGAGGACGCGTGCGTCCACGCGAGCGAGGCGACCGAACGCTGCCTCGAGGTCGACCCGATCCGACGACTTCGGGGCGGTGAGGACGCTGGCGTCGACTCCGCCGGGAAGGGGCTGGATCGACGAATCGATGCCTTCGTCGACGGTGTCCGCGAGCGTCGGCGTTCGGTCGACGTCGGCGACGACGTGGAGGTTCGGGAGCTGGCGATCCGCGTCGACGGCGATCGTCTGTTCCCCCGCGCGGGCGAACGCCTCGGCGAGGCCGGCCGTCACCGTCGTCTTTCCACATCCACCTTTCGCACCGGCGATGGCGATCATGCCGCCACTGGCCGCCCCTTCCCATTTGAATGTGCGGGCGTGGCTCGGTGCCGGTTCGGCTGTGCTCGTCGCCCGCCACGATGCCGACGTGGCTCCTGTCCGCCCAACCGTTATCAACGAGGTCGTGGTCGGTCGGGGTATGTCCCAGGAACTCAGGCAGGCCCGGACCGAACTCGAGAACGCGGTCGAACGGGCGGACGACGACGTGCGCGAGGATCTGCGCGAGACGGCCGCCGCGTTCGCCGAGTACGCGTCCGACGACGCCGATCCGGATCACGCCGTGTTCGACGAACACCTCAACACGCTTCGACAAGCCCGCAGACGAGCCACCGGTGACGTAGAAACCCAACTAGACCGGGCGCTCGAGCGAGCCGAGGAGTACCGAACGGGACTCGAGCAGGCCTGACCTGACACGCTACTCGAGGCGATCCAGAACGGCGTCGCGTTCGTAAGACAGCGACAGCGATCGCGAGCGGCCGCGCCCGTCGACCTCCGTGTACTCGGCGTCGATCAGCCCGAGCTGGTCGAGTTTGTTGACGATTTCGGAGTAGCGCGTGTAGCCGAGGTCGGTCCGCTCGTGGAACGTCTCGTAGACGTCGCCGGCCTGGTCGCCGTCACGGTGGGCGATCACCTCGAGCAGCGTGCGTTCGGTGTCGGCGAGTCCCGACAGCGACCGCGAGAGGTTGATGTACTTCGACTTCTCGTAGGCGTCCTCGACGTCCTGGCGTTCGACGGTGCGACTCGCGCGCATCTCGGCGTTCAGCCCGGCTCGTCGGAGCAGGTCGATCCCGACTCGGAGGTCGCCGCTGTCGGCGGTGAGGTCGGCGACGTACTCGAGGGTCTCTCGTGAGATGACGCCGTCGTTGAACCCGCGTCGGACCCGCTCGTCGAGGATGTCGACGATCTCGGGGCTGTCGTAGACGGGAAAGTAGACGTCCTCGGGGCGGAAGACGCTCTGGACCCGCGAGTCGAGTTCGTCGATCACGTCGAGTGAGGGATCGGAGGAGACGACGATGACGCCGATCTTCGCGCCGGGGTACTCCTCGTGGGCGCGCAACAGCGAGTACAGCGTGTCGGAGGCCTCGTTCTCGTAAAAGAGGTAGTTGACGTCGTCGAGTGCGACGACTAACACCCTGTCCTCCTCGACCAGTTTTTCGGCGATCTGGCCGAACAGCTTCTTGAACGAGATCCCCGACGAGGGCGGTTCGTAGTCGAAGGTACCCTCGAACAGCCGCGAGAACACCGAGTACCGTGTGGCGTTGACCTGACAGTTAACGCGAATGGTTCGGATCTCGCTGGTCTGGGCACCGATTTCGTCGAACAGTTTCTGAATCGAGGTGGTCTTTCCGGTCCCCGGCGGCCCCCGAACCATCACGTTCAACGGCCGCGAGCCCCGAACGGCCGGACGAAGCGCGTACGTCAGGCTCTCAGTCTGGCTCTCGCGGTGTTTGAACGTCTCGGGAACGTAGTCGATCTCGAAGACGTGTTCGTTTCTGAACACGGACTCGTCCCACGACAACATCCCCCCTTCGGGGTCGTCTGCCATCACTTTCACCACGCTGTCGAAGCTACTTAGTTGTTCGCAGGGTACACGTCTTCGGCGAGTTCGACCCGGCGGTTCCGCGCTCGAGTCGGCCGGGTCGAACCGTCCGACGTGAACCGCCGTCGTAAACGGTCCGGTACGTGCACGGCGAACTATCTCACAACCACTTCCGTTCGAGTCGACGGCAACTCACTCGAACTTCTCGAGCAACCGATCGTAAAACTGCGGCGGGCCGTCGCCCGGAACCGTGCCGCCGTTGGCCGCCACCCCCTCGCCGGCTTCGGTCGCCAGCTTCTCGACGATCAACTCCGGGGTCGAGCGAGCGAGGTGATCTTTGACCGGCGAGCGGTTTACCTCGAGGTCGCCGTCGACCAGCCCGACCGCTTCGATACCGTCGACGGCCACGTCGAAGCCGGCTGTCTCCCTGATCTCGCCCGCGAGGTGGGAGACGAACACCGCCGTCGCGCCGTTCTCGTCGAGTGCCTCGAGGATGCCGGCGATGATCTTCGCCGACGCGCCGGGTTCGGTGATGCTCTCGAGTTCGTCGACGAGGACGAGCGAGCCCGCACCGCGTTCGGCGAGCGTGGCGAACTCCCGGACGGTCGACTCGAACGCGCCGGCATCGAGCGTCCCCTGGGTCTTCGCGTGGTAGTGCAACGCGTCGAACCGGCGCAACCGCACCCGGTCGGCCGGAACGGGGAGGCCCATGTGTGCGAGGACGACGACGCTCGCGACCAGATCGAGCGTTGAGGTCTTCCCGCCGCTGTTGACCCCCGAGAGCAGGGTGACGCCCGAGACGTCGTAATCGACGGGATCGATCGCCGACCGCGGCTCGTCGAGCAACGGGGATCGACCGCCCTCGATCTCGAATCCAGCGTGGGGAGGGGCCGTATCCGATTCGTCGTCTCGGTCCCAGCCGAACGCCGGCATCGTACAGCCGAAGTCGTCGGCGAAGCGCGCGACCGCGAGTTCGACGTCGAGTTCGAGTGCGTCCCGGACGAGCTGGCGGACGGCCCCGCGCTGGTCGGCGAGGTCGGCCGCGAGGTCGCGTTTGAGTCGGCCCGCCCGGCGTTCTTTCGCGGCGGTCAGCTCCTCGCGCAGCCGGGAGAGCGGCTCGTCCTCGCGCTCGACCGGAAACGTCGGCTCATCGCCGAAGATCCGGCGGGCGACCTCGGCTTCGCCCTGATCGAGCGAGAGCGCCTCGATCAGGTGCTCGCGAGCCGCCTCGACGGCCGCCGCGTACTCGTCGGCCAGCTCCCGCGAGAGCAGCGAGTCGATGCCCGCGCCACGTTCGACCAGCGAGAGCAGGTCCGACCCTTCGATCGTGACGTCTTCCTCGCGGATCGCCTCACGCAGGTGGTCGTTCGCGACGCTCTCGGCCGTGCCGACCGCCGCGTCGAGGTCGTCGACCGCAATCGCAAGCCGATCGAGTTCGTCGTCCCCCGCAACCGTACCGTCCGCCTCGAGCCGAGAGAGGGCGTCCTCGAGTGCGTCGAGGTCACAGTCAGTTTCCATCCCGGCCGTCCGGTGGACGGCGACGGCTGCAGCGATCGGATCGCGGTTTCGCGCGAAAAAGGCCAGCGGACGCTCTGGGACGATCTCGGCGGGCTCCTCGAGTGCATCGGCTCTCACCCGGACGTCGCCCTCGACGGTGACGCCGGCGAACGACTCGTCGATGGCGATCACCGTCGAGTACCCCCGGGCGAGTTCGGCCAGTCCCTGGGCGTCCTCGACGACCTCCACAGAGAGCTCCGGTATCGCCTCACGAGCCTCGCTGTACCGTTCGGCGTCGGTCGTCGCCAGACACCGCTCGCGGACGCGGACGTCGCCCGGGCTCTCGAGCGGTTCGACGCCACGGAGCGCCTCGAGGATCTCGTCGTCGGGGTTGCGCTCGAGCGCCTCGCGGGCGAACTCGCGGACCTCCTCGATTCGCGACCGGCGCGGACTCGGGTAGAACGTCTCGAGGCGCTGGGCGGCGTAGTCGGTGACCGTGCGATCGGCGAACAACCCGAGCAGATCACGGTAGATCTCGCGGGCGCGGTCGGTCGCGAGAAACCCGCCTGGATCGTCGTGTTCCCGACGAATCGCGCCGCGGGCGATCCTGGCCGCTCGTCCCTGGGGGATTCCCGGCGCGCTCGCGATCGTCGCCACGTCGCCGGTCCGCAGCGCCCGCTCGGGGTCGTCGAGTTCGGCCAGCGCACGGGCCGTCTTCTCGCCGACGCCCGGAATCGACTCGAGGTCCATCTTCTCAGGCAGCGTATCAAACCGAGACGAGAAAAAGCTCCCGCCCCGCTTTTGCCGCTCGAGGTAGTACCGCCGAACGTGTCAACCGACGCACTCGAGTACCACGAACGGACGAAACACTCGCCGAAGAGCGTCCGGTCGGGTGGTCACGGACTGAACTTCGAGAACAAGCCCACGCCCTACAAGGAGTACGTCGATCGGCCGTCGGTCGCGATGGCCGACCGAATTCGTCCGCCCCAACAGCCGGCACTCTCGGCGATCGCGGAGCCGATCTCCGACGGCCGCCTCGAGAGTGCCGGGGCGAGCCGAGGCGGAACCGAACCCACGAAACCCGACTTCGAGGCACTCACGACCCTCTGTTACTACGCGGCGGGTATCACGAAGACGATCGAGCGCGGCGGCCGCCCGATCCCGTTTCGGGCCGCGGCGACGACGGGAGCGCTCTACCACGTCGACCTCTATGCGGTCTGTACCGACCTCGAGGGGCTCGCGGCCGGCGTCTACCACTTCGATCCTCGGACGCTGTCACTCGACGTGGTACGCGAGGGCGAGTACCGGGACGTCCTCGCGAGGGCGACGAATTACGAGGCCGTCGCGGACGCCCCGCTGTCGATCGTCACAACCTCGACCTGGTGGCGAAACGCCTGGAAGTACGGGGATCGAACCTTTCGCCACGCGTTCTGGGACTCGGGAACGACGCTCGCAAATCTGCTTTCGGTCGCCCACGGCCTCGAGTACCGCGCCGAGATCGTCACCGGCTTCGCCGACGAGCCGGTCGCCGACCTGATCGGCGTCGATCCGGCCCGCGAAGCGCCCCTCGAGATCGTTCCGATCGGTGCCGGCGAGGACATCCCCTCGAGCGACGGCGCTTACGGCGTCGATCCGATCGACCCTGAGACCGCCCCGCTCTCGCCGAACGAACGGGAGTTCCCACTGATCTACGACGCCTGGACGGCCGGTACGCTCGCGGACGGTGACGACGCCGAATCGTGGCGATCCGGACGATTCGCAGGCGAAACCGCACCCGTCGGCACGCGAGAACCCGGTGACGGGGAACGGATTCCGCTCGAGCCGGTCGACCACGAGACGGCCTCGAGTCGCCCGCTCCACCGGACGATCCGACGTCGCGGTTCGTGCCGGGAGTACGACCGCGAGCCGATCAGCTTCCGGAAACTGTCGACCGTGCTCGATCGCGCCGTCCGCGGCGTTCCGATGGACGTTCCGCGCGGTGGGCCACTCGAGGACAGCGCCGACGGCACCGGTACGGACGGCGGCAACCCGCCGCTCTCGTTCGTAGACCCCTATCTGATCGTCAACGGCGTCTCCGGGCTCGAGCCAGGTACCTACCACTACCATCCCACCGCGGGCGAACTCGAGCGACTTCGAGAGGGCGAGTTCCGCCGCGAGGCGAGCCACCTCGCGCTGGATCAACGCCTCGGCGGCGACGCGGCCGCCTGTCTCTACTTCCTCGCGGATCTCGAGGCGATCGTCGACGCCTACGGCGACCGAGGGTACCGGATCGCACAGCTCGAGGCGGCAGTCACGGCGGGTCGGCTCTACCTCGGAACGTACGCCCACCGCGATCTCGGCGGCACCGGCTTGACGTTCTACGACGACGTCGTCTCCGATTTCTTCGCGCCACGAAGCGACGGACAGACGCCGATGTTCCTCTATACGATCGGGCGGCCAGCCCCATAGTCCAGTTACTGAACTGTACTTATGTTACTGAACGGTACTTATATTCGATCAGGCGATAGCGGGTTGTATACGACTAATGGCGAGTAAAACCAATAGCAGTTCCTCGTTGGTCAGGGAATTCGTGCTCGTGGCTATCGAGATTCTAAGCGTCCTTCCAATCGTGCTTTCTGCTGGAGTTGTCGTATTTCTGTCGCTGGATGGGGGGATGGCTGTATTAGACAGGGTGTTTTTCGTATACGTCAGTCTCGTTTGGACAGCAATCGGTGCGATCACTATTCTCGTCGTGGCTGGTGTGTCGACGATTCGGTACGTCCTCGACGGCGTTACCGTGAATCGGCTCGTCGTCGGGTTCCTGCTCGTATTTATTGGAGGGTTCCTGCTCATCGCACTCGCTGTACAGGGGTACTTCGACCAGAGTACGGTACGGGGTCTGATTTACGCTGGGGGGGTTCTGGTTATCGGTTCGTCGGTGGGCGTCACTATCCACGTGCTGGTCCAGGCTGTGAGGATGCTAGCAGAGTTGTGATCGTCGCACCGTCGTTCGACGGAGCACCTGCTCATACGGTTTACTGTAAGTCATTTCCGGCGCAACCGCGACCCGGGCGGTGGTTGCGCCGGTAAATCGTTACAGTAATCCGTATCAGATACCCGTTCGGAGACCGACTCCGATGATTCACCTGTCCCACAGTGCGTAGGGATCCCTGTCTCTGACGATCGTTTCGTGTATCGTATCTCTTATCGATACTACTATTATGTCTGATGAAAAGACCTCGATACGAATTTTCGTGGCTGTAAGTACCAGCTTCCGTTCGGTGGTGTCGGAACCGTTGCTCCGGGCCGTTGAAACTGTGAGCGTGCTCCCGATCGTGGTTCTCGCTGGCGTTGCCGTATTCCAAGTTGTCTACAGTGATCCGGATCCACAAGCCGGTCTGGTATTTGCAGCCGTCATTATCGTCTGGCCGTTTCTCAGTTCGGTCATCGTTTTGCTACTGGGTTGTGTTTCGCTGATCCGGTACGTCCACGATTTCACCGTGAGTAAACTCCTCGTGGCCTTACTGTGCTTCCACACGATTCTGGCGCTGTACGTAATTTTCATGTTCTCCGCTGGTTTTGCCATCGGAGAGAGCGAGTCCGGTGTACTCGTTCCGCTCGGACTCGTCATCGGCTCGTCGATCGCTTTCACTGTGTGCGTGTTGCTCCAGGCTGCCAGAACGATCGTCAGTGGATGTGCCTCGTTCATCCGCTCGTGAACGGGTATCCATGGTACGGTTGCTCGAGGACTCCAAGCGTACCCAGTCCAGCCGTGTTCACCGTGTACACGGTAGCAATCGAAACGGAGTACACACCGATCGGAGTCTCAGCCGAGACGATCGTCCGCGAGTCCTTGCGGGATACGGCGGTGGCGTTATCCCGTCGGCGAGGCAAGGACAGGTATGGTACTCAAACGACTACTCGGCTCGAAAGCGACGCGATCACTCACCGTCGTCTCGGTGCTCACGGAGGCGAAACGGGCGTTCGCCCGCGGACGTCGAACACGCGGGCTCCTGTTGCTCGGCGTCGCCGCAATGGCCTGGAAGTGGACGGTCATCGGCCTGCTCGCACAGGGGCTCGTCGGCGTGCTTCGACGCGGCGGCTCGAGCGCCTCGAGTTCCGTATAGCGCCGACGTCACGCTCGCCGTGAGATCGGCGACCGGCCCGGTAGCGTTTTTCCGCCGGAGACCGTACGGTGAAGCGATGACAGCGCCGGCGCTGACCGTCGTCCGCAACGAGGTCGATTCCGACTGTGCGTACCACTGCGACGCCCTCGCGAGCAACGTCTCGGGCCCTCTCGAGGTCGATTACCCCGCGGGCGAGCGGCCGGATCTCGAGGCCGCCGACGGTATCGTCCTCACCGGCAGCACGGCCGGCGTCTACGAGCGCGACGACCGCCCCTGGATCGACGAACAGGAGGAACTCGTCCGAGAACTCGTCGAACGAGAGATTCCGACGCTGGGCGTCTGTTTCGGCCACCAGATCGTCAATACGGCACTCGGCGGGACCGTCGAACACGTCGGGACGACCTGCCGGCCCGTCGCGGTCGAGTTCGCCGACGACCCGCTGTTCGAGGGCGTCGACCCGGTCGTTCCCGTCGCCCACGGCGACGTCGTGACCGAGCCCGCCGAGGAGATGGACGTGATCGCCGCCGCCGACTACTACCCGGCGTTTGCCACACGTCACCACGAGGCACCGCTGTGGACCGTCCAGTTCCACCCCGAGTTCACGGCCGACCACCGCGAGCGCCTCGCGTCCGAGTACGATTGGACCGAAGACGAGTACGGGTTCGAGGCGATGAATGCGACGCGCGTCTTCGAGAATTTCGAGCGGATCGTCGCCGAGCGGTCGGCGACCGCGGAGCTGTAGCGATCGTCGGCTACAGCTCCCGGTACGTGTGCTCGACGCCGCGGACGTCGTCGATCGCCGTTTTCACCGCCTGGAACGTCGCCCCCTCCGACAGCGTCCCCGTATCGATCACGAGGTCGTAGATCGAGAGATCGGTAATGTCGATTCCGTAGTACTCTCGATACCGCTCGGCGTCGCTTCGCTCGCGTTCGCGAAGTTCCGCCGGCGTCTCCTCCCGGTCGTCGAGCCTGTCCGCACGAACCTCGAGCGGTGCGTCGAGCCATACCGACAGCGTCGCGCGGCCGTCGGCGTGCCAGCCCGCGAGCCGGGATTCGACGACCAGTCCCTCACCGGCCGGCTCCCGCGTTCCGTCGAGGTGGGCGTCGATGGCGTCCTCGAGTCGGCGATCCAGTTCGCGGTCGATCGAGGGGTCCGACTCGGCGACGGCGGTGAACTCCGCGGCGGACGTATCGCGCTCGGCGGCGAGTTCTCTGAAGATATCGCCGCCGTTCAAAATTTCGTAGCCGTACGCCATCGAGAGCAGTTCGGAACACGTCGTCGTCCCGGCGGCGGGCGGCCCGGACAGCGTGATCAGTGGCGAGCGACCCATGCGATCAGTACGCGATCGATCAGGGTATTGTTTTGGTCCTCTCCACGCGATTCCACCGGTGAGATGCGACGTCGAGTCGGAACTGACGTGACCAGTCCAACCTGCGTTCACTCGTCTACGACCGTTACGGGATCGCCGACGCGGAGCCGCTTCCCACGGTCGTCCGCCGGAATCCGCGCGATGATCATCAACGTGTAGTAGTGGTCGAACGCGTCGCCGTCGGCCCACGCCGGAAACGTCTCCCGGCGCTGCTCGACGAACCGTTCTTGAAACTCCTCTATCGGGTCGCCCGTCTCCGGATCGCGGGCGGGAACGACGCAGCGACCGCAGGGCGTCACACCCTCGAGTCGGATCCCATCGATATCGAGCGCCGGTGCGTCGTCGCCGACGATCCGATCCTCCCAGAACGCCGGCACGTCCGAAATCTCGACGTTCGCGCGGAGCCGTCGCCGCGCGCCGTCGACGGACATCCCGTCGAACCACGAGGCGACCTCGCGGAGGGAGGCGGTGCTGATTACGGACGGCCCCATCTCCCGGCGGTCGACGAAGCCCAGCGAGCGGTCGCGCTCGAGGGTTAGCTCCTCGTCGACGTAGTCGCCGAACCAGAGTTCAGCCCGCTCGCGGTCGGCGTCCGACTCGAGGTCGAACCGCCGAGTGTCGGCGCCGGGTGCCTCGACGACGAGTTCGCGAGTGTCGGGGTCGAAATCGGTCGAGAGCTCGTGGACCCGTGGCGTTCGCTTGCCGTTGATCACTTCGCCGTCGGCGTCGAACAGGGCGAACTCGCGGTCGTACGCGAGCGTCCCGCCCTCGAGGACGGTCGCCGCCTCGAGGTCGATACCGTCGAGTCCCTTGACCGGATAGACGGTGAGCCGGTCGATTCGTGCCATCGGCTCTGTCTTTCCCATCAACTCACGTATAGCTACTCGTTCGGATGCAGTTCGTCTCGTACGGACTACGATGCGTCGGTCTCGACCGACCGCGCACCGACGGGCGATCGACCGGTAATCAGTCGCCCCAGACCGTATCAGTACTTGTGTTCGCTAGGAGCGAGCTCGAGGGCGTCGTAGAACTCCCGGTCGATTCGGTCGCGATCCGACCGCCACGCGTCGAACGCGGCGCGGTCCGCCGGGTAGGCGTCGTACTGTCGTTCGTACTCGGAGACGTAGCGGCGGGTCGTTCTGACCCCGCGGACGGCGTCGTACAGCTCTCCCGTACTTACGCCGAGTCGGTCGAACGTTCCCCTGCGATACTCCGAGACGAAGTTCTTCAGCACGCCGGTGGCGACGAGCGCCTTGCTCGAGAGGCTATCGACCTCCCTGGCGGTGCCGACGATCTCCCGAAGCTCCGCCTCGGGGAGCAACGCGGTGACGGCCCGGAGGACGCTCACGTCGATCGAACTCGCGGCGACGTTGTAGGCGTCCCACGAGGCGAGTTTCGCCGCCTCTCCGTGCTCGCGGTACAGCCAGCGGTTGTGCTCCCAGAGACCGTCCTCGGAGACGTCGCCGTCCTCGATAGCCTGGACGGCGGCCCGCCCGGCGGAGTAGCCGGAGTAGGCCGCGCCGCGGATGCCTTTGCCCGTGATCGGATGGGTCGTTCCGGCCGCGCCGCCCGCGGCCAGGTAGCCGGGCGCGACCATCGAATCCAGCGGTCGACGGAGCGCGATCGACGATCCGAGTTTGTTCTTCCCGTCGAACTTCTCGGCGACGTCCGCGCCCCGAAACTCGGCTCGATCTGCGACGTCGCGTCGCAGGCGGTCGACGAGCGGAATCGGCTCCTTGTTCATCTGAAACCCCAGGCCGACGTTGATCTGCGTCGGCGTACGCGGGAAGTACCAGATATACCCCAGCTCTTCGAGCGGTTTCCCGACGATGGCGTCGTGATACGATACGGGCTCCTCGGTCTCGATGATCTCGCGGTAGGCCGACCCGAAGTGAGTGTAGTGGGGCATCTCGAACGTCGAGTCACCCGGCGTATCGAGCCTCTCGAAGTCGACCATATCCTGCAGGATCGACTGTGCGCCCGCGGCGTCGACCACCACGTCACACTCGTAGGTAACCGGCTCGCCCTGTCGAATCGCCTTGACGCCGGTGACCCGACCGTTCTGGAGCACCTCGTTGACAACCGTGTCGTAGTGTTGCTCGACGCCACAATCAGCGGCCTGCTCGAGCAGTCGCTGGCCGAACTCGTAGCGGTCGACGACGTTACTGCTCGTCTCGTAGGGTAACACCTTTCGGACGTCGAGTTGTTCGTCCCAGAACTCGATCCGGTCGATGTTGTTGTCGACGAGCACCGACTCGTCGTCGGCGATTGCGTCCATGTCGATCGGCCCCGGATAGTCACTCGGGTTTCTGGGGCTTTTGATCGCGTCGCCGCAGGCGATGAATCCGCCTCGTTCACGTGATTTTCGCTCCAGTTGGACGACGCCGAGTCCTGCGGCCGCTGCGGTCGCCGCCGCGAAACAGCCCGCTATTCCGCCCCCGACGACGACCACGTCGTGTTGGTTGTCCCCCATTGGGTTCCGTCTATGGGTTCGAAAATGGGGAACCTAACTCTTGCTCTTGCGGTGAAGCCGTCGAAGCGATTGCCCGATCGCGCCTGGTCGAGTGGAACAGATCGCGAGAGTGCGTCGGACGGTCGTCGTCCCCACTCGACGCGAGAGGAGAATCGGAGTCCCGCCGTATCTCACCAGCGGTGGTGGACGTGCTCGGAGACGAACTCCTCGTAGACGTCCCTGACAGCGCCGTGGACGCGGTTGGAGAGCGCGTCGAGATCCGACGCCGCCGCGTTGGCCCGGACGTGTTCCGGCGACGTCGTGCCGGGGATCACCGTCGAGACGGCCTCGTGGTCGAGTATCCACCGGAGCGTTAGCTCGGCCATCGTCAATCCCTTGGGCACGTGGGGCTCGAGCGCCTCGACGGCGTCGTGGCCCGTCTCGTAGGGGACGCCGGCGAACGTCTCGCCGACGTCGAACGCCTCGCCCTCGCGGTTGAAGTTGCGGTGGTCGTCCTCGGGGAACGTCTGGCCGCGCTCGAGCGCACCCGTGAGCAGCCCCGAGGCGTAGGGAACGCGGACGATGACGCCGACGTCTTCCCTGCGAGCACGCTCGAAGAACAGCTCCTTCGGACGCTGGCGGAACGGGTTGAAGATGATCTGGACGGTGTCGATCACGTCGTACTCGATCGCCTTGAGCGCCTCCTCGACGCGCTCGACGCTCACGCCGGCGTTCGCGATCCGATCCTCCGCGACGAAGCGCTCGAGCGCCTCGAACGTCGAGGGCTGGTAGTAGGCGTCGGTAGGGGGACAGTGCAACTGGAGGAGGTCGAGCGTCTCCTGGCTGAGGTACTCGCGGCTTCGGTCGACGAACGGCGAGAGATCGTCGTAGGCGTACCGGTCGGCCTCGTGGGGGTCGAGGCGGCGACCTGCCTTCGTGGCGACGAAGACGTCGCCGGAGACGTCACGCTCCTCGAGAACGTGGGCGATGTGGCGTTCGCTGCGGCCATCGCCGTAGACGTCCGCGGTATCGAGGAAGTCGATGCCGGCGTCGAGAGCAGATCTGACGACCGCTCGCCCGGTCTCGTCGGAGACCTCGCCCCAGGAGCCGCCGATGTTCCACGTGCCGAGGCCGACCTCCGAAACCGTCCGTCCCGTCGAACCGAGTCGTCGATGGTTCATGGTGGTTCGTTTCAGCGAGACGACCGTATGCCTTGCCCTGGAGGCAACGCGTGGGCCGCACTCACCCTGAATCCAACCCGTCGCCGCCGTTCGTGTGAATCGGAGACCCGTAGTCGCGACGGCGATACTGGAGTGATCGGATGGAACTAGCGAATTAGCGAGCAAAACGGGCTAAAAAGCGGTTTCTGGGAACCGGTCGTCACCTGCAGGCTACACTACTTTGCCACCGTTCCCGGTAAGGACGGTCGATGAGTCACACAGACGATACCGACGAGATTACATCGGTCGAGGTCGGTGCGGTAAACCAGCTGTTTCAGGACGTGACGTTCCCACTGACGACCGAGGAGCTACTGGTGGAGTTTCCGGACGTCGAGATCACCTATCCCCACGAGTCGGATACGTTGCGAACGATTCTCGAGACCTCGGGCCACGAGACCTACGAGAGCCGGAACGAACTCGAGCTGGCCGTTCTCAACGGTGTCAGGCGAGACGCCGTGGGACGACCGCACTACAGTGATCGCGGGGACAGTCCCCACGACACCGACGAGGTCATGCGGACCCAACAATCGTTCTGAACGCATCCTCGCCGACTCTCGCAGATCAACGAGACCACGCCACGAAACCCGTTGACGGCCCAAGAGGTACCCCTCTACTGCCGCGAGCGGATCGACCGGGCGTTCGACGCCCTCGGTGCGGAACCCGATATGCGACCCGATCCGGAATCGGGGTCAGACGATTCCCGTGATGAAGGCGATTCCCATTCCGACGAGGACCACTGCGGTGATCGCCGGTAGATACGGGGTAAGCCGTTCGATCCGATCGCGGTGGCGTTCATACCCCCCGATCAACAGCAGCGTCGGGACGACGATTGCGACGATGACGGCAATCGAGTAGACGAGCATCAACTCGAGACAGGCCGCCGTTCCGACACAGATCGCCAGAATCTGTACCGGTTCCTCGTGAGCGAACCCGAGCAGGAGCGCCGTCGTTCCGAGCGCCATCAGGCCGCGCTCTGCGTGTTCTTCGCTCAAGTGCTGGTGGCCGCTGGCCGGTAACGCGTGACGAATGCGCGCGAACAGTCCTGGATCGGTGTGAGCACCGTGGGGTTCGCCGCCGTCGGTGTGGTGAGGGTTGTGGGCACGAGCGTGTTCGCTCCCCGTGTGCTCGTCGTGGTGGTGGACATCGTGTTCGTGATGGCTGTGTTCGTCGCCGTGATCGTGGCTACCATCGCGACCGTGTTCGTGGGCGTGGCCGTGTCCGCCGTTCCGATACTCGTGAATCCCGAGAAGAATCAGGAGCGTACCGGCGACGTACCGAAGCCACGGACCCTCCGCGAAGGCGGCGAATGCGCTGAACCAGAAATACGCGAGCACGAGCGCGACGCTGCTGACGAGGTGACCGATCCCGAGGATCAACGCGGCGATCAGCCCGTACAGGAAGCGCCGATCACGGTTGAGCGCGTACGTCGCCGCGATCGGCCAGCCGTGGTCGGGAAGGACGCCGTGGACGAACCCGATGAGAACGACGCCAGCCACGAGCCCCAAGTCCATACCGAACTATCCGGTTTGGAGCCTCTTACGGGTTGTTATGGGCGGAATATCCCATTCGTAATACGGCTACTAAGAGTTGGTAACTCGAGTGGAGACAGTAACAAGCGTTGGTTCGAAACGGGAAGACGTTGTGAACTCATCGGGAGTATTGGAGACGCTCATACGCTTTCCTGTCAGTCAGTGCCGGCACACCCGCGACCCGGGCGGTGGGTTCGCCGGGAGATCCGGACAGGAATGCGTATCAGAGAGACGGAACACGGGAGCGAACGACGTGAACGAGTCGAGGACTACGAAACACTCGGTTGGCGACGATACAGCTTATCAGTTCCCGTCGCCGTACTCGTACTCCTTCCCGGGATCTCGGACCCCCTCGGTTCGCGAACCGACCCACGCCCCGAGGGCAAGCCCGTAGACGAGGTGACCGGCGTGAAACAACGCGAGTTCGTCGCCCTCGAGTCGGATATCGAGGAGCTCTTTCAACATAACCTGGGAACCGAACACGGAGAGCGCCATTCCGTAAACCGACCCCCAGACCAATCCGCGTTGTTCGGCTTCGATCGAGCGTTCGGCGTCCAGAAGCGCGAAGAGTCCGCCGAAGAGGGCACCCGCCTGCACACCGTAAAGGACGTGTAAGACGAGTCCGGCGATCGGGTGCTCCTCAGGATCGCCACCGGAAACGTACTGCGCCCAGAAGTTCGCCGACGGCGGCAGGGACCGCATGATCGGCAGCCGGAACGCGGTCATGATGAGTGTCGCGACGAACCCCGCTTGCAGCCCGCGGACGGTCGCTCGAGCGGCGTGTTCGGCGCGCGACTCGGCCTCGATACTCGGAGGAGGGTCGTCGGCTCCGCGGGACGACCGCAGTCGTTGGAATCGATCGGATACGGACATCGTGGTCTCGAAGGACGAACTACTACGGAGTCGGACTTAACCGTCGGGGATGACGATTACGGCACGACCGGGTCAATCCGTCGGACGGCCAAGGTGATTCGACGGACGGACGCCTGCGGCCGTCGGAACGGGCTACGACCGTGGCAACCTGAGGGGAGTCGGGGAGTATTTACTACGAGTCGTGTAACAGCCACTATGAATTTCGGACTGCTCAGTACGGCAGGGATCGCCCGGAAATCCTTTCTGCCGGCGATCGAGGCGACCGACCGCGAGGTGACGGCGGTTGCCTCCCGCGACGGCAATCGGGCACGATCGTTCGCCGAGGAGCACTCGATCGACGCACACTACGACGAATACGAGGGGGTGTTCGACGCCGACATCGACGCGGTCTACGTCCCGCTTCCGAACGCACACCACGCTCGATGGACGAAGCGGGCGGCCGACGCCGGCGTCGACGTCCTCTGTGAGAAACCGCTGACCGCCGCCGCCGCCGAAGCCCGCGAGGTCGTCGACTACTGTGCCGAGCGCGACGTAACGCTGATGGAGGGATTCATGTACCGCTACCATCCTCGAACCGAGCGCGCGATCGAACTCGCCGACGAGGAACTCGAGGACGTCTGTTCGGCGACGGCGGCGTTCAAGTTCCCGCTGTTCGGGGCCCCCGACGACATTCGCCTCTCGTCCGAACTGGCCGGCGGCAGTTTGATGGACGTCGGCTGTTATGCCGTCTCGGCGGTCCGACAGTTCCTCGGCGAACCGGACCGGGCGTACGCGTTTACGGCCGACTCGAAAGACGCGGGCGTCGACACCGAACTCGCGGGAATCCTCGAGTACGAAAGCGATGCGTCCGCACGCATCGCCTGCGGATTCGACACACAGACGGTCCAGCGCTACCGCGTCGAGGGGGCGAACGGCTGGATCGAGGCCAGAGACGCGTTCAACCCCTCGAGTCAGCCGGTCGAACTCGAGTACCGAATCGACGGTCGCCACGGCGTCGAGACGTTCGATCCCGTCGATCAGTACCGACTCGAGATCGAGGAGTTCGTCGCGAGCGTCGAGGCGGGCCGCCAGCCCCGAACCGGCGGGGCGGAGGCGATCGCAAACATGGCGGTTATCGATGCGCTGTCCGAGAGCGCCGAGAGCGATCGACCGGTCGAGGTCTAACCGACGGGCCCGGCTGTCCGGTCGGCAGCAAGCGGCTACTGTCGGATAACGCATCTGTTGGCATCCGTTCCGGCGGCTACCCACGACGGGGCCACCCTCTCCGAACTCGAGTGATATCTCTTCGATCGGTCGGAACGACGAAGTTCGCTCGTACGCCCGTCCAGAATATAATCCTATTGGAGACGAAAAACCTTCCACTGATGAGATTCGTGAGCTATCAGTCGGGAATATTGCACAATACGATACGAACGTGACTATTGGAAAGGTATACCCCATCGATGGACGCCGACGTGCCGCCCGAGTGGGACACCGAAGCGTGTCGGGCGTACACCCCCGCCGACACGGATCGAGAACTTCAGTATCGAACGTATCGTCACGTCTCGGGTGATCTCCGTCTGAAAGTCGCTCCAGCTTCTCTCGATGGTGACGACCACCCGGGATACACGCTGACGGCGACGTGTTACCCCGGCCTCGAGTTCGCCGAGACGATTCGCGTTCGAACCGTCCTCACGTTCGATCGGTGTGAATCCATCTCACGCACGTTCATGGACCTCTTCGCAGCACGCTACGACGGCCCAGGATCGCTCGAGGACGCCGTCGACTACGCCTACGAGCGGACACGAGATCACCGGTGACGTGGTTGGAGATCGCGTGTGACAGAAGTCCGTATCGGACGTATTCAATCCGAGGCCTACTCCCGACCGACCCACTTCAGAATCAGCAACGTCCCCTCGAACAGACAGATCATCGTGATCGCGACGAGAATCGGGGCCATCCCGGTCGGATCGAACGCGAACATAAACGAGAGACCGAGAAAGCCCGCCCAGAAGTACAGTCGCTTGTCGGCGAGCCACCGTCGAGTCGTGACGCCCATCATGATCGCGAGCATGATGAACAACGGGATCTGGAAGACGACCGCAAGCAAGCCGGTGAGCGTGATGATCATGTCGAACGTCTCGCCGAGTGCGTACGCGATACCCGCACTCCCCTCAGCGTAGAACGTAAAGTACTGGAAGAGAATCGGCAAGACGAGTACGTACGAAAACAGCATGCCGACGCCGGCGAGAACGACACTCGTCGGTACCGCCGCGAGGTAGTACTTGCGCTCGTTGGGGTACAGTCCGGGACGCATGAACAGATAGCACTGATAGACGAACACCGGGAGCCCGATCAGGATACCCAGTAGCGCCGAGAGCTTGATCCGGGTCAGCCACAGCTCGAGCGGGTGGTAGACGTGTGGTGGCGGCACCTGGTCGATCTCGTACGGGAAGACGTTGAGCCAGATGTGCTCGATCGCCTGCGAGGCAAACAGCAGACCGATCGCCGTCCCAGCGGAGGCAAACAGCAAGACGACGGCGAACCGAAGCACCATCTCCTCGATGTGATCCGCCAACGGCATCTCCTGGTCGTCCGGCGGCGTCGAGATCCCGCCAACGTCGTCGTCCGGGTCTGGAAACTCCGGATCGCCCGGTTCCGGTTCGTGACCGCCGCCGACGACCCCTTCACCGTCGGTCTCGAGCGGAGGGTCCTCGCCCGCCGCGTCGTCCGTGGTCGTCGGTTCGGCATCCGCCGGCTCGTCCGCCGCGTCGTCCGTGGTCGTCGGTTCGGCATCCGCCGGCTCGTCCGCCTCGATCGGCTCGTCCGCATTTGCATCGGTTTCCGAACGCGGCGGCTCGTCGGGGGTTTCGCGTGACTCCGCGGGAGTCTCCAACTCCCCCTCCTCCGACGGCTCCTCCGACATCTATCGAGATATAGATAGGCCGCCAGTTATAGGCCTTTTTCTTACGAGCACTGAGAGAGAGTGACAAGGGAAGGGGCGGTTCGTTCGCCCGAACAGTCGTATCCTACTCGAAAGGTTGATAACCGGATGTCAGTTACCCAGAGACAGGAAATGAGTTCTGCCGTCGGTGAGGATACCATCCAGACCGTCGCGGCGGGTCGGGAAACCCTCGGTGCGCTGCTATCGAGCGTGCAGACACATCTGCAGAAGGTGTTCATCGTCTTCGTGATCGGCTTCATGGGCTCGTTCTACGCTCTGCGAATCTGGATCTGGGACTTCCTCGAGGCGACGGCAAAAGCCGAGATGCAGCCGTACGTCGCCGATTCGACGGACCTCATCACCCGAACGCCGTTCGAGGTGATCCTGTTACAGGCCAAGATCGGTATCTTCGTCGGGATTCTCGTCGCGATTCCCGCCCTGCTGTATCTCTCCAGAAACGCGTTGCGACGACGCGGGTACGACAGCGTCGTGCCGATCTCGAAGCTGTATCTTGCGGGGTTCGCGACGAGTGCGATCGTCCTGTTCTGTGGCGGGGTCGTCTACGCCTACGGGGTCTTCTTCCCGTACGCCTTCGACTTCCTGGCGTCGAACGCCGTCAGCGCGGGCGTCAAACCCAGCTTCGGCATCACGGAGTTCACCGAGTTCATCGCGCTGTTGACCCTCTCGTTCGGGCTCGCTGCCCAGCTTCCGTTGCTCATGGGCGTGCTTTCGTACACCGAAATCGTCCCCTACGAGACGTTCCGCGACAAGTGGCGCCACGCCGTCGTCGGCGTCGTCGTCTTCGGCGCGCTGTTTTCCCCGCCGGATCCGTTCACCCTCATCATGTGGGCGATGCCGATGGTCGCCCTGTACGTCTTCAGCCTCGGTCTCGCCAAAGTCGTCACGAACGTGCGTCGACGCGGTGCCGCCGAAACCGACGGCACCGGTGCCGACCACATCAAGTGGCTCCTCTTACGGTTTGCTGCCGTCCTGACTGTCGTCGCCGTCGCCACCGCATCGGTCGTCAACCAGGGCGGCTTCCAGTACATGGCGGAGTCGGTCTACCCCCACTTCCCTGCAATCGTTCGCCCCGACGACGGCGGCACCCTCGAGGCGGTCGCCATCGAGTACGGCCTGCTCGGCGACGTCGCGGTCGGGGTCGCCATCGCCGCTGGCGTCGGCCTCCTCATCTTGCTCGGCTACACGGTTCGCGTGTTGCAGGCACCGGTCTACCCCCGTGAAGACGACATTCGGTCCGCTGACGATCCCAACGACGTCGACTTCGAGACGCTCGCAGCCGACGACGTCGAGGAGGTGCCCGCACCGGTCTTCCTCGCGATGGAAGAAGAGGAGGCCCTCGAGTACTCCCGGGAAGCGATGTACGACGACAACCGGGACAAAGCGAAGGCGATCTTGAACCGGTTCGACACGCTCCAGGCGGAAGCCGCCGAGGCGGAGGCGGCCGGAGACGGCGAGTCGGACGCCGGTGGCACAGGAGCCGATGGACCGGCCTCGAGCGCCCAGGCCGACGACGAGGACGACAGCGTCTTCGCGAGCACCGCCGCCGGGATGCTCGATCCGTTCACCGACGAGGAGACGTCCGAAGACGACATCGGCGGCTACGCCTACGACATCGCGTTCGTCTTCAACAGCCTCACCTCGAAGATGTTCCGCATCGTCGGCCTGTTCATGATCGTCATGGGCGGGACGTTCTTCTGGCTCTACAGCGGCGGACTCGGGCGGGTCCTCGAGACGTTCCTGGCCCGCGTTCCGGACGAAGTCCTTCGAGAGGTCGCACTCCGTAACGGCGTCGACCCCGTCGGGCTGACGTTCCAGGAACTCATCATGCAGATGGACATCGTCATCGCGCTCCACCCGGTCGAGGTCCTCATCTTCGAGGTGAAGGTGAGCGTGCTGGCGGCGATCGTCGCCGTCTTGCCGTTGGTGCTCTATTACGCCTGGCCGGCACTGAAAGAGCGCGGGCTGGTCTACGGCGACCGGCGCATCTTCGTCGTCTGGGGCGGCTCGTTGCTCGGCGGCTTCGCGTTCGGAACCTATCTCGGGTTCTTCTGGATCGCGCCCGCGGTCATCTCGTATCTCGTCTCCGACGCGATCACCAACGGGATGGTCGTCTCCTACCGCATCAGTAGCTTCTTCTGGCTCGTCATCTTCACGACCGTCGGCATCGGCTTCCTCTTTAACATCATCGTCACGATGGCGCTCTTTCACGTCGGCGGTATCGTCAACTACCGCTCGATGCTCGCCCACTGGCGGCCCGTCGTCGTCGGCATCTTCGCCGTCGCCGCCGTCGCCAGTCCGAAAGGGATCCTCACGATGTTGTTGTTCGCCATCCCCATCGCGCTGACGTACGTGCTCGGACTCGCCGTCCTCTACGTGCTCACCGCCGGCGGGCGACTGTTCGGCGGTAGCGGCGGCGGACCGACACTCGACGAAGGACTGCTCGGCCGATAACTCACGGCGCGTCGCACGACACCGCCGTCCTCGAGACGGGGCGAATTAAGCCCTTCGCGTTCGAACCCCCGCTATGCCAAAGATCAGCGTTGAGGTTCCACAGGAATTACTCGACGACCTCGACGACCACGTCGGCGACGACGGCAAGTACGTCAACAGAAGCGACGCGATCCGTGCCTCGATCCGCAAGAACCTCGATATCTTAGACGAGATCGACGCGCGTCACAACCGCCTCGAGACGGAGGAGTAGCCGACGACCGAAAACCGCCGGATCCGCTACTCCCGGTCGACTCGCTGGGCGAATCCGAAGTTCGGCTTGATGTCCTCGACGCGGACCGTGACGGTTTCGCCCGCCTCGGTCGCCGGAACGAACAGCCGATACCCCTCGACGGAGGCGATACCGTCGCCCTCGTTTCCGACGTCGACGATCTCGACCTCGAGTTCGTCTCCTTTCGCGAGAGGGGCGGTGATCCGCCCCTTTCCGATGAGGTAGATCTCGGAGGACTCCTTTCGCGAGGCGTCCGGACTGGTCGCGCGCACGTATTTGAACTCCTCCTCGAGGTCCGCTCGGAACGCGTCGACGTCCGGCCCGTCGAAGACCTTCACGACGAAGTCGCCCCCGGAGTCGAGCAACTCGAGTGCCGTCTCGAACGCCTGGCGCGCGAGGTGCAGCGACCGGGCCTGGTCGAGGGAGTACTCGCCGGAGACGTTGGGTGCCATGTCCGAGACGACGGCGTCGACCGGACCGCCGTCTCGAGCGGCCGACTCCTCGTCGGTATCCGAACCGGCCGTCCCGCCTGCGGCCTCGACGACGCGCTCTCTGGTCCGTTCCTGGGTCATGTCGCCGCGGATCGTCTCGACGCGGGCGGCGAGGTCCTCGTCCTCGAGGTCTTTGATCCGCTGGAGGTCGACGCCGATGACGCTCCCTTGGGGGCCGACCTTCTCGGCCGCCACCTGGAGCCACCCGCCCGGCGCGGCCCCGAGGTCGACGACGGTGTCGCCGCCGGAGATCACGTTCTCGAGGTCGTCTAACTGTTTGAGCTTGTAGGCCGCCCGACTGCGGTAGCCCTGCTGTTTCGCCTTGTTGTAGAACTCATCACGGCCCGTCATACGTCCCTCACCAAACTCCGTGATCTGTTTCGCGCGGAAACTACCGGTGAATCTACGGTCATACGGGGACGGACGCCGTCGAAGCGGAAATGGACATCGGATGGCGTCGCTAAGCCAACGGTTAGCATACCAGGTAGGTTAATTCTGTAGGCCAACTGTTTAAATACAATAGTAGAATCAGTAACAGTCGAAGGTAATTACCAATCGTGCAGACCGATTCGTTTATGACCTGTCCGGAATGCGATGGTCGATTGCGGAAACGAGGCACCGAAACCGTCTGTGAGAAGTGCGGTCTCGTCTCCGAAGAGGATGCAATCGATCGGGGTCCCGAGTGGCGATCGTTCGACGACGACGACACTGACCGACGACGGACCGGCGCACCGCTGACCAGATCGAGACACGATCGAGGACTGTCGACGGAGATCGGATACGCCTCGGGGTCGGATTCCTACAGTTCCCGACTGACCGGGCGAAAACGACGACAGATAGCCCGCCTCCGGCGTGAACACAATCGCGCACGGGTCTCCTCGAAAGTCGAACGAAACCAGATCTACGGGTTTGCCGAGATCAGACGTGTTCACGCACTGCTCTCACTTCCGGATACCGTTCGCGAGGAGTCGTGTTCCCTGTTCAAGTCAGCCCAATCCGAGGGACTACTCCAGGGACGATCACTCGAGGGGTTTTCCGCAGCCTCGATTTATGCGACCTGTCGAATGTGTTCGATCCCCCGAACCATCGACGAAATCGTCGACGTTGCCCGTGCAGACGAGAACGAACTCAAGGCGGCATACAACGCATTGAATCGGGAGTTAGGACTCCCGACAGGGCCGATCGATCCCAGCCAGTATCTACCGAGATACGCCTCGAAACTCGATCTCGAGACGAGTGTCGAACGGCGGGCCCGTGAACACGTTCGGACGCTGCTCGAGGAGGGGTCGATCGGTGGACGCAATCCGAGCGGCGTTGCAGCGGCCTGTCTCTACAAAGCTGCAGGGGGTGAAAACGACCCGTCATCGATCACTCAGGCTGACGTCGCCGACGTCGCTGGCGTTGCTCCAGTGACGATTCGGTCGACCGCTGCGGAGCTCGAGGAGCGCTAACCGCGCTTCGAGCGGATATCCCGTACGAATCGACCGTCTCCCCGCGGAAACGTCGGCGATCGATCGAACGGCTGCACAGTGACTGAGACGCTAGCGGATAATTTTGAAATACTACTGCTCTCGTACGAATACCCCCACTAGTTCACCAATATATCCCGGTAGCACTGGTCGACCAGTACCGATACGCCAAATAACTACTACTGATGAGAAAGTATACTCAAAAACGATTGAAGACTGAACAGCAAGCTATACCAGTACGGGACGTGAATCCTCGGGTGATGCCCACGGTAGAATACCTCAACTACGAAGTAGTGGACGACAACGGCTGGGATATTTACGACGACAACATCTTCGAGGAGGCCGCTGAACAGGGTCTCGACGACGAGGACTACGGAACGCTCGAGGTTAACGAAGGCGAGTACATCCTCGAGGCCGCCGAGGCGCAGGGCTACGACTGGCCCTTCTCGTGCCGTGCCGGTGCCTGTGCGAACTGTGCGGCCATCATCGTCGATGGGGAGATCAACATGGACATGCAGCAGATCCTCTCCGACGAGGAAGTCGACGAGAAAAACGTCGTCCTGACCTGTATCGGGTCGGCCGAGACCGACGAGGTCAAGATCGTTTACAACGCGAAACACCTCGACTACCTGCAGAACCGCGTCATTTAAGCGTACTGTGGCCACCAGGCCACTGCAACCATTTCTGTCGACGTCATCCGTGAGTGATAACTCGACGACCGCAGTGAGACGTCGGTCTCGAGTCAGGGAGAGGAGATCGCGTCCGAATTAGAATCCGAAGATCGGAACGAACCGGAACGTAAGAAACGCCCCGACGGTCGAGATGATCGGGACGACGTTTTGCATGAGGATGACACGGGCGGTCGTCGACGGATCGAACAGGTCCGAGGCGCTCGGGATATCCTCGGGGTCTTCCTCGCCGATCTCGGGGGGGATTTCGCCCTCTTCCTCGGCGGTCAGTGCACCGACCGAAACGGGAGTTTCTTCGCCTCGAGCGGCGTCGGAGATCGTCGTCGTCCGCGTCGCCCGGCCCCAGCCGAGTCCGATGATGCTCATCGTGGCAATGACGACGAAGCTGGCGGGAATGCCGATGGTCGAGAGGCTGATGACGATGCCCGAACTGACGACAGCGACGACAATCGCCGCCGTCAGCGGCAGATTGGTGATGTCGTTGCCGAGGGTATCGAGGGTCCGCCGGGCGATCGTGAAACAGCCGATCGCGACGGCGGCCGAGCCGATCACGACGAGGAGGATCATATCGATGGAGACGCCGGCGACGGCGTCGACCGAAATGACGTTGCCCAGTCCTAGGAGGCCGACCATGTCGACGTCGGCACCGTAGATCGGTGCGATCGCGTTCGCGATATTGCTCGTCCCCGAGGAAAAGCCCATCAGACAGCCGATGGCGACGACGATGAACGCGCCGGTGATCTCGCGTCGATCGGCTCCGTCGCCGAATTGCAGTCTGGGTACGACGCCCGAGCGATCCACGGTAATCATCTCGTGGCCGTCACGACTGGCTTCGATCGCGATCCACTCGTTGATCTGTGGATAGAAGTACCGGCCGACGACGCCAGCGACCCAGAAGCCGATGATCGGCGCGACGACCCACCAGATCACGATCTGTCCGAGCACTCCGAAGTCGAGTTCGCCGGTCGCAAGCCCCAGTGCGGCGATCGCGCCGACTGCTGTCATCGACGTCGAGGCGGGGACGCCAGCGTAGTTGCCGAGAAACAACGCGCCGCCGATGAAAAAGAGGACGGCGACGTTCGATCGCAGGGTAAAGATCGCGGTATCGTTGACGAGGTCTCGGCCGAGCGTGTCGACGACAGCCGGTCCGATCGTGATCGCACCGACGAAAAAAAAGACGGACATCAACGCCGCCGCCATCAGTTTCGTGATGACGTTTGCGCCGACGGCAGGTCCGAACGCTGGCCCTGTGGTCGCACCACCGATATTGTAACCGACGAAGACCGCAACGAGCAATCCCACGATAAGCAGTACTTCTGTCACAGCCGATAACCACGCGATCCAACGGTAAAAACGCGCCTATCCGTGCGTGATTTGGACTACTGTACCGGTCGGGCCGCGACCCAGACACCGGTCCCGCCGGAACTGATACGGATTGCTGTAACTGTGTATCGCCGCACCCGGAGAACGGGCCCAGGGTGCGGCGGTACTGACGGACAGCAGACCGTATGAACGGACCGCCGGAGAGTGCCGGTGTGCGTCCGGGCCAGTCGTGACGTCTACAGACGAGCAAAGACGAGTTCCTCGGGAGTCGTCCGGAAATCGGAGATTTCCGTGACTGAGCGGAGCGAAGCCCCGCGATGTCCGCGAGATCACCGGTCTCGCTTGATGACGAGAGACGAAGTCTCTCGACTCATTTGACCCCGAGGCAATTCACCAGACCGGTAGCTGAATTGCGCGTGGGCCCGTTGCTTTCCTCCCGCTATGTCTCGAGTGTCATACCAAACGATTTCAACTGGACTCCCGTACGGACCAGTAGCATGTACTCCAATCGGGA
The DNA here is from genome assembly GCF_008245225.1 of Natrialba swarupiae. Classification (GTDB taxonomy): domain Archaea; phylum Halobacteriota; class Halobacteria; order Halobacteriales; family Natrialbaceae; genus Natrarchaeobius; species Natrarchaeobius swarupiae. Next base: position 58,620 of record NZ_VTAW01000003.1, on the reverse strand, counting down.
ACGCAGGTTACGAACGGATGGAGAACGGATCGAACCGGTCCATCGCCAGGTTCGAAATGGTCGTATCGGTCGGCGTCGAGGATACATCTCGAGCCGAATAAGTAACGAACAACGATGTTAAATCCGGTTCGCGTCGACGCGGCCGTCGACCTCGCTTATGGAGCATTGATCGTCCTCTCGATCGCCCTGATCGTGACGCTCGATACGAACGTCGGTGTCGCGTTCGGTGTCGGTGTGTTCGCGTCGTACGTCGTCCACGTCGTCTGGAAGATGGCACGGTTCGATCCGGACTGGATGACACAGACAGTCGAGGAGACGGTCGGTGAGACCGTCGAAAAGCGAGTCAGCGACGTTCAGTCGCAAGTCGAGGAGACGGTCGGTGAAACGGTCGAGAAGCAAGTCAGCGACGTTCAGTCACAGGTCGAGGAGACGGTCAGCGAGACAGTCGAGAAACAGGTCAGCGACGTTCAGTCGCAGGTCGAGGAGACGGTCGGTGAAACGGTCGAGGAGACGGTCAGTGAAACGGTCGAGGAGACGGTCGGTGAAACGGTCGAAGAGACGGTCGGTGAAACGGTCGAGGAGACGGTCAGTGAAACGGTCGAAGAGACAGTCGGTGAAACGGTCGAGGAGACGGTCAGTGAAACGGTCGAGGAGACAGTCAGTGAAACGGTCGAGGAGACGGTCGGTGAAACGGTCAAAAAGCAGGTCGACGAAGTCCAAGCGAAGGTCGATGCCGTCGACGAGCGCGTCGACCGCCGTCCTCGAGAGGACGAAGTCGAGGAAATGGTCGAGGGGGAGTCAGAAACGTAACGCCCGGTCGGGAACGACGCGTTAGCGGACGATCGTCACCGGAATCGGGGCCCGTTTCGATACCGTCTCGGCGACGTTTCCGACGAGAAATCGACGCGTCGATCGACCCCGGTCAGACCCGTGAGCACCGATTACAACCGTGTCGTAGTCGTCCGCACGGTCGACGACGTTCCGAGCGGGATGACCGATACCGACGATCGTTTCGATCTCGCGGTCCCGGTCGTCGGCGATCTCGAGTGCACGTTCGAAGACGGGTTCGGCGCGTTCGGCAGCGGCCTCGCTAATGTCCTCTTCGAGCGTGAGCCCTACGGCAACGCCCATCATCATCGATGGGACGCCGACGACGTGGAGGACGGTGACGTCGGCATCGGGGTGGTTCTCGAGTGCGTACTCGAGGGCGTGACCGGCAGGCTCGGAGTCGTCCATCGGGACGAGAACTTTCGAAAGCATGGGTCGTGATAGGATAGCCGGAAACGTAAGTACCCCTACCGTCAGGCGACGCCCGGAACGAGTGTGAAGAACCCGTAGGCGAGAGTGGTGGACATCGACGGGCCGATAATCCACATCGAAACGTACTTGATCACCGCTCGGGGGTTGAATAGATCGCTCCCGTGAAGCACTTCGTCGGCTTCTTCTTCACCGATCGGGGGTGCCGGTTCGTCCTCCTCCTCCTCGGCGACGATCGCGCCCAGTTCGATCTCGCGATCCTCCATCTCTGGGTCACGGGTGACGGCCTCACGGAACGTGATCGGGCGGGTCGCCCGCCCCCAGCCGATGCCGACGATCGTCATCACGGTCGCCATCACGAGGCTGATCGGGATGCCGATCCAGGAGAGGATCGTCGTGATCGTGGAGGCGGTTACCATGACGAAAAGCGCCGCGAGCAGCGGGATGTCGCTCAGTTCGCCGCCGACCGAATCCATCGTCCGGCGGGCGATGGTGAACCCGCCCAGACCGATCGCGACCGTGGCGATGATGACTGCGGTGTTCACGTCCAGTCCGGCTTCACCGACAAGTGGCGCAGCGGCGTTCGGAACGTTACTCGCTCCAGCGCTGAACGCCATGTAACAGCCGATAGCGAGGACGACTACCGTAATCTCGATCTCCGTCCAGGTCGTATTTGGCCCAAGCGCCGGCTTCGGAACCGCTCCCTGTCGATCGAGGGTCAGCAACGGCCCGTCGGTTTTCTCGATCGTTACTCGCCGGTTGACTTCCGGATAGATGTATCGGCCGATGATGCCGCCGATCCAGAACCCGATGATCGGCGTGACGACCCACCAGGAGATGATCTCCGCGATCGTCGCGTAGTTGAGCGTACCGGTTGCCAGCCCCAGTCCGGCGATTGCTCCGACGGTCGTCATCGATGTCGGGACGGGAACGCCGAAAATGTTGGCGACGAGGATTCCCAGGCCGATGAAAAAGAGGACGGCGACACCTGCAGAGAGCGTGAGGTCGGTCGTAATAATGCCCTCACTGAGGGTCTCCATCACGTTTTGACCGACGGTAATGCCGCCGAGAAAGACGAAGACCGTCATGATCGCCGCCGCAGTCGTCTTCTTTACGATGCCGGCACCGACCGATGGCCCCCACGTAATCCCCGTCGACGATCCGCCGATGTTGAATCCGACGAAGACCGAGGCGACGATACCAACCAGTAGAAGCGTTTCGACCATCGACAACTAGTACGACTGTTCGGATAAAGTAAGTACTGGAGTTACCTGCACCGTCTCTGTCGGTTATCCACATCCTAACCGCCTCGTTCATGCTCCCGTGACCAGACTGTCCTCCCAGCGACCGCGGTTCTCCCACCACTCGAGCGCCGCGTTCACAAGAGGTCACGAAACCGTCGCCTTTACTCCCGTTGGACGCACTCACACGCGTATGAACGACTCGAGCGAGAACTCCATCGGCGAAGGCGGATTCGACGTGATTCCGGCGGTCGACGTACAGGACGGCGAGGTCGTCCAGCTCGTCCAGGGCGAGCGCGGAACCGAGAAGAGCTACGGCGAACCCGTCGAGGCCGCCCGGCGATGGATCGACGCCGGCGCGTCGTCACTCCACCTCGTCGACTTAGACGGCGCGTTCGAGGGCGAACGGGAAAACGCCGAAGCGATCGATTCCGTCGTCGAGGAAGTCGACGTTCCGACCCAGCTCGGCGGCGGTATCCGGACCGTCTCGGACGCCGTCGATCTGCTCGAGCGCGGCGTCGATCGCGTCATCCTCGGGACGGCGGCGGTCGAAGAACCCGAAATCGTCGCGGAGATCAGCGAGGAGTACCCCGGTAGTGTCGTCGTCAGTCTCGACGCGAAAGACGGCGAGGTCGTCGTCGAGGGATGGACCGAAGGGGCGGGAATCTCGCCCGCTGACGCCGCGAACCGATACGAGGAACTGGGCGCAGGCGCGATCCTCTTTACGAACGTCGACGTCGAGGGAAAACTCGAGGGGGTCGCGACCGAGCCGGTCCGAGAACTCGTAGAGGCGACCGAGATCCCGGTGATCGCGAGCGGCGGCGTCGCGACCCTCGATGACGTCCGGGCGCTTGCCGACGCCGGTGCGGCGGCCGCCGTCGTCGGAAGCGCACTCTACGAGGCCCAGTTTACGCTCGCGGAGGCACAGGACGCACTCGAGGACTGACCAGGGTCGGCTGGTCGGTGGTGGGCCGACGACTCTCGTCCTGGCAGGACGCTTGCGTTCCGGCCCCGACGTCTCGATCTCGAGCGCTCGGGGCCTGAGTCACGTCGTGGGTGCGAACCGCGGCCCGTACGTTCGGGTCGCGTAGACGATGAGCGGCACGCCGACCGCGGTCGGGCCCAGCCACCGGACCAGCGGCGGAATCATCGTCAAATTGACCGTGACCGTGGCGGTCACGGTCGCGATGTAGGCACCGCCCATGAAGCCGATATGCCAGTTAATCCACGGCGTGCGTTCGCCGGGTGGCGATCGAAACTCGAGCAGAGTGAATACGGCGAACCCGGCACCGATCCCGCCGAAGACGGCCAGCGCCGGTGCCAGTCCCGGGGGACCGGTGACCGTCTGCCACCCGCCGAAGACGACCATCAGGCCGCCGACAGCCAGCATCGAGCCGTGTCCCGAGTAGTCGACCGGCGTCGGTGCGCTCAACCCGGCGCGTCGGCGGGCGATCACGCGGTAGCCCCCGAAGACGAGATAGCCGCTGAAGACGGCGATCGCGAGCAGGAACCAGTTCGCCGTCCAGACCGCCAGCGGAACCGCCGTGACGACCACGACCGCCATCGACAGCGCGTACGCCTTGCCGGCGACGTTGTGGCGACGGCCCCCTTTTTTCGTGACGATCGCAGCGAGTCCCGCGGCCAACGCGAGGACGCCCGCGAGGACGTGAATCCAGAGGGTCGGGTCAGCGAGCCACCAGTCTGCGCTCGAGTCGATCACGCTGTCATCACCGTCTCTCCTATCGGTTGTCTTCCCGTCGTCTCAGTGTCCATACTTCGATCTGGGCGAACTCCACCGAATAGCCTTCCCCAACACGTTGGGGTCGGCCGAGAGAGACGCTCGAGCAGACGGAACACTACGAGGGGGCGAAAAACGTTGGTGGGTTCCTCCCGTCCTCGAGGACGATCGGATGATCACCGCATCGTTGCGTATTCGCCTATCCGAAGACGCGTGGGTCGCCGAACTCTCTCAGTCGTTTCCCGACGCGACGTTTCGGTTGCTCGCGGGAACGCAGACGGACGAGACGGCCGTCAAAATGGGCGAAGTCGTCGCTGCCGATCCTCACGAAGTCGCGGACACCGTCGCCGCCCATCCGTCGATCGTTCGGTACAGCCGTCTCGAGTTGGCCGAGGATCGCTCGCGAAGTACGAGACGACCGATACGATGTTGTACGGGTTCGTCGAGGAGTCGGCGTTCCCCCTCGAGTTCCCTATCGCCGTCGAGAACGGCCGGTACGAGCTTGATTTTACCGGGACGCGTGCGGAGTTCGACCGATTCCAGGCGATTCTCGATGCGACCGAGTACCCCTACGAACTCCAGTCGCTCGTCGAATCCGGGACGTTGGCAGCGTTGTTCACCGACAGACAGCGCGAGCTCCTCGGGACAGCGCTTCGCGAGGGCTACTTCGACGTGCCGCGAAACTGCACGCTCGCGGAGCTCGCGACGAACCTCGGGATCGACAAGTCGACGGCGAGCGGAATCCTTCGACGCGGCGAGCGGCGCATCCTGGTGCAGGCACTGACGGGCGCGACCGGCGAGCGGTTTCGCGATCCGAACCGCAGGGGGTGATCTCGGCTCGAGCCCGCGTCGAGAGACACGACGGCGAACCAGCCTACGAGCGCCAGAACGCCGGTAACAACAGGACGAGGACGGGGACGATCTCGATGCGGCCGATCCACATCATGACGATCATGACGGCTCGAGAGCTCGTGGGGAAGCCGGCGTAGTTGTCCATCGGCCCGGCCATCCCGAACGCGGGTCCGATGTTGAGGAAGATGGAGGCGGCGGCACCGAGCGCCTCGAACTCGGTGACGAACTCGCCGGCTCGAGCGGCGTCGACGACCAGGAAGATGGTGAGCACGAAGAAGATGACGATGGCGAGCATGACGTAGCCGAAGATGTCGTTGATCGTCTCCTCGTCGACGACGCCGCCGCTGACCCGAAGCGGGCGGACGGCGTCCGGGTGAACCGCAGTGAAGAGGTTGCGTTTGAACGCCTTGAGGACGACTAGCCAGCGCAACGACTTGATCGAACAGGTCGTGCTGCCGGCCATCCCGCCGAGGAACATACAGAGGAACAGCATGTGTTTCGCGCCCGGCGTCCAGAGGTTGAAGTCCGTCGAGGCGTAGCCGGTCGTCGTCACCAGCGAGACGACGTTGAACAGGCCGTGGCGGATCGTGGGCTCGAGTCCCAGCTCGATGTCGGGATCGAACGCGAGGATTGCGACGACGACCGCGCCGAAGAACGCGAGCGTGGCCAGGTAGAATCGGAGTTCCTCGGAGTTGACGGGGCGGTCGAACTCGCCTTGCGTGATGTAGTACAACAGGACGAAGTTGGTCGAGCCGACGATCATGAACGGTATGACCGACCACTGGACGATCGGCTCGAACGCACCGATGCTCTGGGGCTCGGGCGAGAATCCGGCGGTAGCGACGCTCGTCAGCGCGTGCGAGACGGCGTTGAACAGCGTCATGTTCGGGGCGAGCCCGAGCAGGTGGAGACCGTAGAAGACGACCACCGCCAACACCGTGATGCCGACGTAAATGGTCCAGATGAGCCGCGCCGTCTCGGAGATGTGCGGTCGAAGCTTCCTGACGTTCCTGGTCTGCGTTTCGGTCTCCATCAGCTGTGCACCACCGACCATCAGGTGCGAGAGGAGTCCGATCGCGACGATCAGAATGCCGAGTCCGCCGAGCCACTGGATGAGTTGCCGCCAGAGCAGGATCGATCGCGGCTGGTTCTCGAAGTCCCAGCCGTTCATGATCGTCGCGCCGGTCGTCGTTAGACCGCTCATACTCTCGAAGAGGGCGTTGACCGGTCCGTCGACGACCCCTGCAAACGACGACTCGCCGCCCGAGCCGAGGCCGGCGAGGAAAAACGGGATCGCGCCGACGAACGCGACGCCTAACCAGGTCAACGCAACCATCAGAAACGACTCGCGTTGCCCGAGTTCGCGCTCGGCACTGAGTTGCTCGAGGCCGATCCCGACGACGATGGTCACCGCGATGGCGACGACGAACGGGACCGGATCGCCGCCGTCGAGCAACGCGAGCGCAGCGGGAGCGAGCAGCGGGACGGCGAGCCACTTCAGTACCGTCCCGGTGAGACTACAACTCGAGCGCCAGTCGACGCGTACCCTCATCGATTACCGAGTGTCGTCGCGGGAGTAAAATAACTGACTCGGAGTCGGTTCGCCGCTGGCGCCGGAAAATCGGTCCCGCAATCGGGCTCACTCTCGATTGTGGCCGTGACCGACGTACAACGCGAGGACGTTGACTGTCAGGAGAGCGAGGAACGCGACGGTAATTCGTCGGTCACCGAGACCCTGTGCGAGAAGCGGCAGGTGGACGAACGGGAGCGTGATCGCGATCCAAAACGACAGGAACTGTGCGGGACCTTTGAGCGAGTGAACGAGACGACGGTATCCGGACAAGTGGTCGGTCTCGGAGCCGGACTGACCGATCGATTCGTTCGGGAGTGGAGAGTGGTTTGACATCGGTACGGAACACCGTTTCGTATACACGACATTCGTCTTTCTCATCATATAACGGCGAGAATATTGGCTGCGTTTCGATCCGTTTCACCGGAGTAGGCCGTGATGGATCACGTTTCGAGACGCTTCTAGATCACCATAGACGTTTCATAATTCAATCTGAGCGTATTTCTCTCTATCCTATACGATCGTTCGTATCGGTTGGTGAGTGGCCGAACGAGACGTCTCCGAGCGGCGCGTCGGCCACGAGCGCAACCGCCTTGTATCGGTGGTGCGATCGGTTCGACATGAGCGAGCGTACGGCGACCGTAACGCGCGAGACGGGAGAAACGTCGATCGAGTGTACGATCGCGATCGACGGCGACGGAACTGCGACGGTCGAGACGGGGATCGGCTTCTTCGATCACATGCTGACGTCGTTCGCCAAACACGGCCTGTTCGACCTCGAGATCGACTGCGACGGCGACCTCGAGATCGACGACCACCACACGGTCGAGGACGTCGCGATCGTCCTCGGAACGGCGATCGACGAGGCGCTCGGCAACCGGTCGGGAATCGTCCGCTACGCCGATCGGCGAGTGCCCTTGGACGAGGCCGTCGCCAGCGCCGTCGTAGACGTAAGCGGGCGGCCGCGGTTTTACTTCGACGGCTCGTTCTCCCAGGACGCAGTCGGCGAGTTCACGAGCGATATGGCGAGACACTTCGGCGAGTCGCTCGCGATGAACGCTGGAGTGACGCTTCATCTCGCGGTCGACGGCGAGAACGCCCACCACGAGGTCGAAGCGCTGTTCAAGGCGCTCGCGCGGACGCTCGACGACGCGACCCGGGTCGACGAACGCCGCGACGGGACGCCCAGTACGAAGGGGACGCTGTAGCACGCACTCGAGGCACGATCGCTGGGAAACGCGTCGTGCGCAGTTTTCGCCCGCACATTCCGGTTCGCGACGCGCGGGTTCGCTACGAGCGGTGAAGCGTTTCGCCGCGCTCAAGGAACTCGTCGTTCTCGAGTGCGTGGTCGACGATCTCCGCCGTCTCGTGGGACTCGAGGTCGTACGCGCCGGCGATTAGTGTTTCGACGGCCTCGCGCTCCATGGGGAATTCGCGGTTTCGGAGCAGTCGAATCGCTTTTGCGTACCCTTGTGGCGGTCTCGCTCGTTCGTCCGACCCTCCCGTTGCCGCCTGCGCGACGTTCGCTGCCGACTCGCTCGACGCTGTCGTCGATGTCGGCTCGCGTTCGTCGGACTCGGCTGCGTCCGGAGACGGTCGTTCACCCGATTCGGTTGCGTTCGGAGACGGCCGTTCGCCCGATTCGGTTGCGTTCGGAGACGGCCCCTCGTCTCGATCGTTCGCCTCCGACGTCGACTCCACTGACCGTTCGCCACCGGCACTGCCACCGCTGTCGCCTTCCGGTTCGTTCACGTTGGAGCCGGTCTCGTCGTCACGCTCGAGTACGATCCCGTCTCGAGAGTTGCTGCCTACCTCGCCACCGTTGCGTTCGTTCCGGGCCTCCCCGCCGTTTTGGGTGGCGCCCGCGTAGACGAGGAGTGGTTCGAGCAGCGTCTCGAGGCGGTTCCGGCAGTCGGTACAGAGGACGACGCGGCGTTGTTCGTCCTCGCTCGGCTCGAGTTCCGGCGGAACGATCTCAAAGGTCCCGACGGCGTCGGCTCCACAGAAATCACAGCGTCGAAGTGCGCGCATGGCCGGCGATACGATTCGACACCGTAAAAACGTCAGTCATACGGTCTGCTGTCCGTCATTCCCGCCACACCCGGAGAACGGGTCCGAATGCAGCGGTAAACCGGTACAGCATCCGTCTCAGACCGTGATCGGCTGACGATCGTCGACAGGGCGGAGCGGATCGACGTCAACCACCGACCATTATAAGCGCGAACCCGTACATCCTACAAATGTTCGACGAGATTATGGAGAAGTTCGAGGGCTCGCCGAGTCAGCAGGCGGTCATCCGCCTGTTGCTCGAGCGGGGCTTCTCCGTCAACGACGAGGGTCGGGTCGTCTCCGGTGGTATCGAGATTCCGAACACGGGTATCGCCCGCGAAATCGACGTCGATCGCCGGGTCGTCGACTCGACGACCGACGTCATCCTCGAGGATTCCGAACTCCGCAGGATCTTCCAGAACATCTCGCAGGTGCCGAGCCTGATGGACCTCGCACCCGTCCTCGATCTGACCGTTCTGTCGATTGCCGTCTCCGATCCGGAACAAAAGGGGGTCGTCGCGACGGTCACCGGAACGCTCGCGGACAGCGACATTTCGATCCGCCAGACGATCAGCGAGGACCCGGAGTTCACCGACGAACCGCGCCTGTATATCGTGACCGACGAGGACCTCCCTGGCAAGGCCATCACGAAGCTACGAAACCTCGAGTTCGTCCGAAAGATCGAGATTCAGTAGTCGGTTTCCGTCGTTGCACTCTGGCTCGCACCAGCGGCCGCCGTGGTCGGCGCTGGGCGCTTGCATACGAGTGGGGGAGAATCGGTTCATCGACTCCTGTCGCTGTCGGTCGTGTGGTCTGCCTCGTCGAGGATCGACGCGAGCACGCTCGAGAGTTCCTCAAATCGCTCCATCGAGAGATCGTCCGTCGTCACCCAGACGCCGTGGCCGTCCCGGATAACTCGGCTCAGGTAGCCGTTCTCGAACATCCGTATCGTCGCCCCGTAGCCGCCGAGTTCGGTGTCCCGATAGGCCGACTGGGAGCGAAAGCCCAGCCGTTCGTGATCGGCGAACCCGACCAGATCGGCCGTCTGCTCGAGGTCGGATCGAAGATACAGCTGTTCGACGCCCGCTTCGGTGAAGTACGTGATACTCCGTAGTTCGTCGCCGACTGTCGCCCGACAGGCCCCAATCAGTTCGTCTACGAACGCGGACTCGAGTGTGAGCTCTCCCATGGTATATGCTAGCGCCTAGTGTATAAATAGCGTGGTGGCCCAGGCGGGCTACCGGAGTGCTCTTTTCGCGGGCTGTCGTACTCGCCGATATGATCGGCGACTCGATGCCGAAAACGACGAGACGTGACGGTCGACCCGTCGGTGACCACCGGTCGTGAGTCGAACGTATCGAACGCTCGAGGGACCGGCGACGGCCGAGTTCGTCGTCCAGGGATCCGAGTTTCTCGGCCACGCACGTCCGGTCGACGGCGTCGACGCTGCCGAGTCGTTCGTCGACGCGATCCGTGCGGAGTACGCCGACGCGACGCACAACGTTCCAGCCTACCGTGTGCGGGCCGACACCGACGGCGATCTCCTTCGCGAGTACTCGAGTGACGACGGCGAGCCGACGGGCTCGGCCGGCAAACCGGCGCTGAACGTGCTCACACAGCGCGACCTCGAGAACTGTGCGGTCGTCGTCACCCGCTACTACGGCGGAACCAACCTGGGCGTCGGCGGACTCGTCCGGGCGTACTCGACGGCGGTGAAAGACGCCGTCGACGAGGCGGGCGTGGTCGAACGGCGACCCCACGAGACCGTCTCGATCACCGTCGAGTACGACGATTCGGGAACGGTTCGCTCGATCCTCGAGAGCGAGGGCTGGGCGTTCGACGCCGACTACCAGGCCGACGTCTCCTTCGCCGTCCGCGTCCCCGTCGCCGAAAGCGAGGCGCTCCGCGATCGCATCCGGAGCGCGACGAGCGGGCGAGCACAACTCGAGTGAACGAACCGGCCAGCGAATTCTTCGGAGACGCCGGTCGTGACCGACGGCTGGCGAGGCCGGTCAGTCGCGAACGTCGAACCCGCGCTCGCGAAGCAACGGCGGCACGCGGGTACGGTGATCGCCCTGGAGTTCGATCCGACCGTCGTCGACTGTTCCACCGGTCCCCATCGCGCTTTTCAGATCAGACGCCACCGATTCGATCTCCGATTGCGGGAGGTCGAATCCTTCGACGATCGTCACTGGCTTCCCGTACCGTCTGCTCTCCATGCGAATCGATAACGCTTGCTGGGCGGTCTCGAGGTCGCGCTGGCTGTCGAGTTCCTCGAGCAGATCGTCGAGCGAGTCGTCGTTTGACACGATTTAACAGACGGTCCCGAGCTACATAGCCCTGTTCGTGGGGCGATCGCCGAATCACGCGACGGCCGACCCCGATCGTCGGCGTTCGGAGCGTCGTGCTACAGCCGTGATTTGATCGTCGCCGCGGTCTTCTCGCCGACGCCGGAGACGCTCTGGAGATCCTCGAGACTCGCCTCGCGGACGTTCTCGACGCTCCCAAAGCGACCCAGCAACCGCTTTCGCGTCTCCGGGCCGACGCCGGGGACGTCGTCGAGGACCGTCTTCACCTCGTCACGGACGGTTCGGTGGTACTGGACGGCAAAGCGGTGGGCCTCGTCGCGGACGCGCTGGAGGAGATGCAGGTGTGGCGCATCGTCGGGCCACGAGTACTCCCGTTCCGGCGTGATTACCCGCTCGTCGGCTTTCGCTAACGCGATCGCGGGGACGTCCCAGTCCACCGCCGCGAGTGCGTCGCGGGCGGCCTCGAGTTGCCCCTCGCCGCCGTCGATCACGAGCAGGTCGGGATCGGGCCTGTCGTCTCGCCCCTCGACCGCTCGGCGTGCGCGCCACTCGAGAAGCATCCGCATGTTGGCGTAGTCGTCGTTTCGGTCGTCGAGTTTCTTGCGTCGGTAATCGGCCGTCTCCGCGCTTCCGTCGACGACGACGACGTTGCTGCCGACCGCCGAACTACCCTGTGCGTGGCTCACGTCGAACCCCTCGATCCGGCGGGCGGTGTCGATCTCGAGAGCGTCGGCGAGCATCCCGCACTCGTCGCGCCCGCCGACGTTTTGCCGGGCGTTTTTCAGCGCGAGTTCGACGAGTTTCGCCTCCCGACCCGCGCCGGGTACCCGCACGGAGACGCCTTCCGCCTCGAGCCAGGCCGTGACCTCCTCGTCGCCGTGACGTTCGGGGAGCAACAGCGCGTCCGGGAGGTCTCGCTCGGCGTAGTACTGGACGAGAAACGCCGCGAGGACGGCCGGGACGCCTCCCCGCTCGCGGTCGCCTTCGTCGTTGCTGTCGGTCCCTGTCGACCCCCTGCTCGCGGACGGAGGCGTCGCCGGCCCCGGTGCCTCGAGCGTGTGTCGCTCCCGATCGACCAGTTTACCGCTCTCGGCGCGGAGGCGGGCGACCGTCGCCGTTTCGCCCTCGATGGCGACCCCAAGCACGTCTACCGCTCGCTCGTCGCCGACGGACTGGACGGCCTCGCCGCCCTCGCCGTGGAACGCCTCGACGGTCGCCAGGCGGTCTCGTAGGTTGGCAGCCCGCTCGAAGTTCCGGTCTTCCGCGGCGGTTTTCATCTCTCGGCGCAGCGGGTCGGCGAGGATCCCCGCCTCGCCCTCGAGGAACCGTTCGACGGCGGTGACGTCCTCGCGGTAGCGCTCGAGGTCGATCTCGCGGGTACAGGGGGCGGTACAGAGCCCCATCTCGTAGTCGAGACAGGGTCTGTCCCGGCCTGCGTACTTGTGATCGGAACAGCCACGAACGCCGTAGACTTCCCGGAGGGCCTTCACGACCGTCTCGACCCGCCCCATGTTCGTATACGGGCCGAAGACCGTCGCCGCCCCGTCCCCACCGCTTGCGGTCCCTGCTCTCCGACCGTCGGGATCTCGAGTCACCTCGATGCGCGGGGCCTCGTGGCCGGTCACCTGGACCATCGGGTACGATTTGTCGTCTTTGAGCCGGACGTTGTACCGCGGCTGGTGGCGCTTGATCAGGTTCGCCTCGAGCAACAGCGCCTGGGTTTCGGTGTCGGTGACCGCGATCTCGAGTCCGTCGGCGCGGTCGACCATCCGCCGAATCCGGCCGCTTCGCGGGTCGGCGTACGACCGGACGCGACTGTGCAGGTCGACGGCCTTTCCGACGTAGAGCGTCGTCTCCCCCTCCTGAAACTGGTAGACACCGGGCTCACGCGGCAACGATCGCGCGCGTTCGCGAACCCCCTCAGTGTTCATCGGCGGCCCTAGGGAGTCGGCGGCTTTTAGGTTGACTCCTCGCGCTCGTCTTCAGCGTTGTCGCCATCTCCGTCATCGTGGCTCTCGTCGCCATAACCGTTGCCACCACCCTCATTGCGGTTTCTCTCGTCGCCATCACCTTCGTCACCATCTCCTTCGCCACCATCTCCCTCGTTGCGGTTTCTCTCGTCACCGTCTCTTTCGTCGCCATCTCCCTCGTTGCGGTTTCTCTCGTCACCATCTCCTTCGTCACCATCCCCCTCGTTGCGGTTTCTCTCGTCACCGTCTCTCTCGTCGTCGGTCCACCACCGTTCGGTCTCGAGAGTTCGCTCTGGCTCGCTCCTCTCCTCCGAGCCAGATCCCGCGAGGGGGTCCCAGTCGAAGGCGTCGGTCGACCCCTCGTCATCGAGACCGGCGGTACGGGAGTCCGCTTCGTCGATAGGGGGCACCTCCGGCTCGAGTGAGGTGGGATCTGCTGACTCAGGAAACTCCGCCGTCGGCCCACGACTGTCCGCCGACTCCCCCGACTCGAGCGAGCCACGTTCCCGCGGGCCGTCGCTCCGCGAACCACGTCCCAGTGGACTGTCGTCCAGCGATCTCCGTTCGTTCGAGCCGCGATCTTGTGAAGTACGTTCGACGGGGCTGTCGCCGTGTTCCCGGACCGTTCGGTGGCGATCGTCCACCGTCGGATGCCCCTCGAGTCGGTCGCGATCCGAACCGGTGGGCCCCCCGAGGGCACCGACCGAGGGTTCGGGTCGGATCGCCTCCTCGAGTTCGACGACGGCCGTCCCGACGTCGTCTGCTCCCGTCACGGGGAGTTCGACGTCGTCGTCACCGCGGACCTCGATCACCAGCCGGCGTGAACGAGATCTGACGTACAACAGTGCGAACACGGCGGCGATCCCGATCGACAGGACGCCGGTCGCGACGACTGCGAGATCCACCAGCGCGAGCGTCGACTCGACGGCATCCAGAACGCCGGTGGCGGGGGTGGCTGGCGCGTCCGACTCGCCGCCCTCGAGGTCGGGGTCCGGAACCAACTCGACGAAGCTCACCGCCGCACTCGTCAGGACCAACCCGATCCCGAGAATCGCGGCGACGATCGCCCGAATCAGGTGGGCGAACCGTCCCTCGCGCCGGAGGTCGACCGCGCCGACGTTCGGCAGATCGACGTATCGGTACGCCGGCCCGCCTCTCGAGTCGACGAACGCGAGCAGTCGATGGCTGGTGACGACGACCGTTGCTGTCGAGACCTCGAGGCGGCATCTGACGCGTTCGCCGTCGTACAGCAACTGATCGACGCGGTCGGCCCAGCCCATCCGTTCGATACCGACTCTGTGGGCGAAGACCAAGTACGTCAGGGCCGACTCCCGACGGAGATACCACGAATTTCGAACCTCGCGCCGCCGTCGATCCCTTCGCCGACGTCGATCGCCCAGCCGTGGGCGTCCGCGATCGCCTCGACGATAGCCAGGCCGAAGCCGGTCCCGTCCGCGGACGTCGTGTAGCCGTGATCGAAGACGTTCTCGCGTTCGTCCGCCGGGATCCCCGGACCGTCGTCCTCGACGAACAGGACGCCCTCGTCCCACCCCACGTGAACCGTGCGTTCGCCGCTTTCGTCGGTGGAGTCACCGGCCACGTGTTCGACGGCGTCTGCAGACCCGTCAGCTCCGGCATGGCTCGTTGAACCGTGCTCCACGGCGTCTTCGGGAGTTTGCGACCGAGGGCTCGTCGAACCGTGCTCCACGGCGTCTTCGGGAGTTTGCGACCGAGGGCTCGTCGAACCGTGCTCCACGGCGTCTTCGGGAGTTTGCGACCGAGGGCTCGTCGAACCGTGCTCCACGGCGTCTTCGGGAGTTTGCGACTGGGGGCTCGTCGAACCGTGCTCCACGGCGTCTTCGGGAGTTTGCGACCGAGGGCTCGTCGAACCGTGCTCCACGGCGTCTTCGGGAGTTTGCGACCGAGGGCTCGTCGAACCGTGCTCCACGGCGTCCTCGGGAGTTTGCGACTGGGGGCTCGTCGAACCGTGTTCGACGGCGTTGCGAAACAGGTTCTCGAATAGCTGTGAGAGCCGATCGCCGTCGGCCTCGATCGTCAACCCGTCGGGGAACGTCTCGACGAGTTCGACGTCCGCCGTCTCGACGTAGCGCCAGGCGTTCGAGACGACGTCCTCGAGGACGACCGACCGAGGATCGTCGACGGTCCGCCCCTGACTGGCAAGCGCCAGCAGGTCCTCGACGAGCTGTTCCATCCGTTCCTGGGCGTCGATTGCGTCCTCGAGGCGGGTGGCGACTTCGGGGTCGTCGTTCAGCTGACGTGCAAGGTCGACGTTTCCCTGGGCGACGGTCAGCGGATTCCGAAGGTCGTGGGAGACGACGCTGACGAACCGCTCGAGCTGTTCGTTCTGGCGCTCGAGGGTTCGTTCCCGACGCTTTTCGTCTGTGATATCCGTATAGATACCGTAGCCTTCGATCTCACCCCCGAACCCCGAGACGACGACCGGCTGGAACAGAAACGTCCGTCGCTCGCCGTCGTCGGTCAGCCGATCGAGTTCCGTCCCACGTCCGTCGTCCGACCGAAACCAGACGTCGAGCGGGTCAGTGCGGTCGTCCGCCGGCACGATCAACGCCGGCAGCGACCGCCCGACTGCGTCCTGGCCGTACCCGAACGTCGCCTCGAACGCCGGATTGTATCCGGTGACGATCGGGGTCGACTGGTGAAACGAGACCGCCACGACGGGATCGGAGAGCTCCTCGATAAGCGCGTCGAAACGACGCTGGGCTCGCTCCCGAACGCGGATCTCGGTCGCGACGATCTCGAGGTAGCCGTCGGTGTCTCGAGCGATCGTCTCACAGATGTCGGCGACCTCGTGACTGGAGTACGACTTCGCCTGCTCGAGGCCGAGATCGTCGAGTGTGTCCTCGAGTAACGACTGGGCTTTCTCTACGCCGACGGTTTCGCCGAACGTCGAAACGAGGTCGTCGTGGTCCATCACTCGGGAAGTAACAGGGCGACGGTCGTCGTGTTGTGATAGCCGCTGAACTGTCCTGGACCCATACAGATCTCGCCGTACGTTTCGAAGCCGACGAACGGGACCGAAAGCTCCGAGGCCATCTCCTCGACGGCACGTTCGAACTCCTCGCCGAGAACGATTCCGCGACACGCACAGTCGTAAACGAACGCGCCGGCCATCCGTACGTCGCCCGCGTCCGAGAGTGCACGGCGGATCGTTTCACCGGCGGATTCGATCTGGGCCTCGGGCCGGCCGTGCATCACCCGTACCACCGTTCCTTCGGGGACGTCGACGGTAAACTGCATCGAGCCCTCGTCGTCTTCGATCCACGGCCAGCGCATCTTGTACTGGTCGCCCTGGTTGATTCCGAACTCGAACTCACAGAGGATCTCCTGGAGGAGCCTCGAGTCGGCGTCGAGATCGTCGATATCGACGTCGAACTCCTCGGCGACGGTGTCGCGGACGGCGTCCTTCCAGACGTCGAACGCCGGCTCGCCGTCGAGTTCGTAGACCGTCGGTCCGTCCGCACGTGTCACTTCGACCGGTTCTGACAGCGGTTCGTGGCCGTGTGCGACCGCGACCACGGGTCGCTGTTTCGCACCGATGAGGGCGACGACGACCCCATCGTCGACGATTTCGTCGTCACAGAACACGTACGTCGCCTCGAGTCGATGGTTGTCGGCCGCCGAGCCGCCCGCGATGGACACCTCGGGCCCGAGTTTCTGTTGACAGCTCAACGCGAGCTTCTCGCCGACGCCGCTGAGGCCGTCGTGGAGCGTAATCGCGGCGGCGTAGGGATGATCGTCGACCCGTTCGGGCAGATCGCCGATCGCCTCCCGGACGGCTCGAGAGACGTTCTCACGCAGTCCGGTACCGAGACCGGTGTAAAACGAGAGCGTGTCGCTCGCGACGAGACCGACCGCAACTCCGTCTTCGACCACGTCGCGCGTGAACGTGCCGTTCGCCGAACAGCCGACGAGTTTCGCGTTCGGTCCGATAACGTTGCGTATCCCCGTAATGATCCGATCGAAATCGTAGTCGACCGGACAGAAGACCTGACAGAAGTCCACCCCCTCCCCCGGAAGCTGTGCAAGCGCCTCAGTCGCTGCACGCTCACCCGGATTTTCGTCCGAGACGTCGGTTATCAGTGCCGTCCCAACGGATGTGGACATGAGACACAGTGAGCCGTCTCAGTAATTGAATGTTTGGTTCATCACAATCGACTATCACGTCCGAACGGACGGGCACGTAGAGAGCGGTACATTTTCGGCGACCGATCCGCTATATTCGCCGATGAGTGATGCGCCGGTACAGTGCTGGTTCGTCGAACGGGAGTTCGGCGACCGCAACGTCGTGACGATCGTCTACGCGACTCCCGACGGATCGCGCTATCAGCAGCGAGAGCGCTCCTCGGCGTCTCTTCGAACCGGCTCGCCCGTCACCGCCGCGGTCGAGATCCCCGAATCCGCACTCGAGCCAGTCGACGACGAGGAGACGCGAACTCGGTACGCGACCGAGGCCGAACGGACCGCAAACCGGTACGCACCGGACGACCCGGTGTGAGACCGTCGTTTTTTCCCGCCACCCGATAGCGTATATTTTTGGTCGCGAGTGACAAACCTTATCGGGAAACGGTGTGTCCACACAGCTATGCCCGCTCTTACAGTCGACAACCTGACCAAATCGTACGGTCAGACGCTCGCGCTCTCCGAACTCTCCTTCGAGGTGGAGGAAGGGGAGGTGTTCGGGTTCCTCGGGCCGAACGGGGCCGGGAAATCGACGACGATCAACGTCGTCCTCGATTTCATCCGTCCGACGGCCGGCCAGGTGGAGGTACTGGGGATGAACGCCCAGACGCACAGTCGCGACATTCGCGCACGAACTGGCGTTCTCCCGGAAGGCGTCGAAACGTACGACCGCCTCACCGCGAGAGAACACCTCGAGTTCGCGATCGAGTCCAAGGGGTCGATGGACGATCCCGAAACCCTTCTCGAGCGCGTCGGTCTGCTCGATGCGATCGACAGGAAAGCCGGCGGCTACTCCAAGGGGATGTCCCAGCGACTCATGCTCGCGATGGCGCTGGTCGGCGAACCCGACCTGCTGATCTTAGACGAGCCCTCCACCGGTCTCGACCCGAACGGCGCACGCGAGATGCGCGAAATCGTCCGCGAGGAGAACGACCGCGGCGCGACGGTCTTTTTCTCGAGCCACGTCATGG
This sequence comes from Natrialba swarupiae, assembly GCF_008245225.1. GTDB lineage: Archaea > Halobacteriota > Halobacteria > Halobacteriales > Natrialbaceae > Natrarchaeobius > Natrarchaeobius swarupiae. Next base: position 40,442 of record NZ_VTAW01000003.1, on the reverse strand, counting down.
AACAGGTCGAGGCAGTCTGTGACCGCGTCGGCATCCTTCGGGACGGCGAGATGGTCGCCGTCGACTCCGTCGAGGGACTTCGCGACTCGGTCAGCGAGGGCGAGACCCTCCGCGTCACCGTCGATCGGATCGACGACGACGCCCTTCAGGCGGTTCGCTCGCTCCCCGACGTCTCGAACGCGGCCGTCGACGGCGAGAACCCACCGCAACTCGTCGTCCAGGTCGAGGGATCGAAGACCGCCGTCCTCGGCGAACTCGAGGAACGCGGGATCGAGATCGAGGACTTCTCGACGACGGAGGCCTCGCTCGACGAGGTCTTCCAGACGTACACCGCGAGCAGGGAGGTGCAAGCGCAATGAGCACCGAAACCGCAGGCGGATCGGCACCGACTTCGCCCTCGAGTTCGATCAACCTCGAGAGCGTCCGCGCCATCGCGAAGAAGGATTTCAAGGATTCGTTCCGCTCGTGGGTGTTCTGGGGGCTGAGCATCTTCTTTTTCACACTGCTGGTCGTTTTGACCGGCCTACTCTCGTATTTCGACGAGGTCTTCTTCGGCGTGAGCGCCGCCGAAGCCGGCGTCACGACCGAACTACTCGTGGTCGCTGCCTCGTTCGTAACGAGGCTCGTGATCCCGCTGATCGCGCTGGTGTTGGGCTGGAAGGCGATCTCCGGAGAGCGCGAATCCGGGAGTATCAAGGTCTTGCTCTCGCTTCCCCACTCGCGAAAGGACGTTATTCTCGGCAAACTCATCGGCCGATCCGCGGTACTGTCGGTCTCGTTGATTGTCGGGTTCGTCTTCGCCGCGGTTGTGGTGGCCGCGTTGATCGGCTCGTTCGACGTCGTCGACTACGTCGGACTGCTCGCGATGTCGATCCTCTATGGGATCGCCTACACGAGCCTCGCCGTTTCGATCTCGTCGCTGACCCGGTCGACGACAATCGCCGGGGCAGCGCTGTTCGGCGTCTTCTTGCTGTTTTACGTCGTCTGGAACGCGATCATCGAGGCCATCGATCTGCTCATGGCCTTCGATTACATCTCCGGTGTTCCCTACACCGTCGAGACGGACCAGGGGACGATCGAACTCGAGCGCATGCCCGACTGGGCGTACTTCATCGAGTCGATCGACCCGGGTTATGCGTACAACAACGCCCTCTCCGTGGCCACCAGCGCCGCCGAGAGCGAACTCGGCGTCGCGATCGAAGAGATCATGTTCGACGGCAGCGTTCCGTTCTTCTTACAGGATTGGTTCTCGTTCGTCGTCTTGCTGGCCTGGATCGTCGTCCCACTCGCGATCGCGCTCTACCGATTCGATCGCGTCGACCTCTGATCTGGCCGCGTTCTCCTCTTCCCGATCGCCAACCCCGTCTCGCCCGTTGACACCCGCTCACGACGGCGCTGGCGGATGCTGTGCCGACTCGATCCAGAAATCCTCGATCGCCTGGGCCAGCGAATCGAACTCGTCCGGACTCCGTGGTTTGGTGAGGTAGGCGTTCGCGGCGCGTTCGTAGCTCTCGCGGATGTCCGATTCGGTCTTCGAACTCGAGAGGACGAGCACCGGCGGCGGCGGGTAATCGAGGTCACGTTTCAGGTGCTCGAGAAAGGTAAACCCGTCAACGCGGGGGAGGTTCAGATCGAGGAGGATGATATCCGGGTGGATTTCGAGTGCGCCGTCATCTCGATCGACGTACTCCGCTGCCTCCTCCCCGTCCGTGACGGTGTGAAACTTGATCTCGCTGTCCGTCGACTCGAACGCTTCCAGGGTGAGGCGGACGTCTCCCGGGTTGTCTTCGACGAGCAGGATGTTCACGGGCTCGTCAGGGGAATATTCATTCATGAGACTCGTCTCGAGGCTAGCGACTCGGGCGTCTAAGGCTGGTCCCTACACACGTGGTGGGTGCCTGCGGCTTCGTGGTGTTATTTTCGTTTCGTTCGCGTTCGCCTCCGGTCGGGTCTGCAGTGACCGGCAGTGGCTACTATAGGCCGCTGGCACGTACTCGAGTGTCATGACCGAGTGTCTCCTCTACGGCGGCAAAGGTGGCGTCGGCAAGACGACCTGTGCGGCGGCGACCGCGCTCGAACTCGCAGACGCCGGTCGACGGACGCTCGTCGTTTCGACGGATCCCGCTCACTCGCTGTCGGACTCGTTCGAAGTCGACCTCGGGCCGGAGCCGATCGAACTCGAGTCGGCCGTATCCTCCGGCGACGGCGCCCTCTGGGCCGTCGAGATCGACGCCGAAACCCAACAGGAGCGCTATGAACGCATCGCGAGGGCGCTCGCGGCCGACCTTCGGAGCGCTGGCATCCGGCTCTCGGACGAGGAGGTCCGACAGATCTTTGCCTCCGGTGCGCCGGCCGGGAGCGACGAGATCGCCGCCCTCGACCTGTTAGTCGAGTACGTCGACGAGGGCGACTGGGACGTCGTCGTCTTCGACACCGCGCCCACGGGTCACACCTTGCGGCTGTTCGACATGCCGGAGGTGATGGGACTCGCCCTCGAGACGACCCGCTCCCTTCGAACGCAGGTTCGCCGGATCGGCACCGCCGCAAAAAGCGCGGTGCTCGGACCGATGTCGGTGATGACCGGCTCGAGCAGTGGGACGGACAATCTCGCGGCCTTTCAGGATCGACTCGAGCGCGCTCGCGATCTGCTGGTCGATCCCGACACGACGTCGTTCAGGGTCGTGGTGATCCCCGAGCGGATGGCGATCGCCGAGTCCGAGCGATTGACCGAGCGGCTCAATGAGGTGGGCGTTCCGATCGAGCGGATCGTCGTCAACCGCGTGTTCGAGACCCCCGAAGACGACTGTTCACGCTGTCGATCTAGATACGAGCGTCACGAACGCCGAGTCGCAGAGATCCGCGAGACGTTCCCGAATCTCGAGGTCACGACGGTCCCCGACCGAGAGGGCGAAGTTCGGGGACTCGAGGCGGTGCGGTCGGTCTCGACGCGGCTCCCGCCACCGACGTAGCGGTGGGAAACGCGAGCGATGGAACGTGGTCGACCCGTGTTGGACTCTCGAGTGTAATAGGATGCCGAGAGTCGTCTCCGGATCAGTCGGTCAACCCGTAGCCGATCTTGAACAGGTAGATATCGACCGCGAGGACGACGACCGTAAGCGCCGTCAAGACGCCGAGTGAGACCAGCGGTGCAACGTCCGCGAACGCCGCCGGCGCGACCTCGAACATATCGGAGTAACCGAGCAGGCCGTACCGGACGCTATCGACCATGTAGACCATCGGATTCAACAGCGAGACGTACTGCCAGATGGGGTCGAGCATGGTCAACGAGTAAAAGACCGCACCGAAAAACACCAGCGGCCGGAGGATGAACTGGTTCATGACGGTCAGATCGTCGAAATCTCGAGCGACGAGCCCGCCGATGATCCCGAGCCCGGCGAAGAGAGCGGCGATGACGATCATGGTCGCGACCAGAAAGAGCCCGTTTGCGATAGTGATCGGGACGAACAGGCGACCGATAACGGCGATAATGACGCCGACGATTAGGCCGCGAACCGCGCTCGCACCGACGTAGGCGAACACCATCTCGGCGTAGGAAAGCGGCGAGGTGAGCGTCTCGTGGATGTACTCGTTCCACCGACCGTGGAAGATCGAGAACGACGCGTTCTCGAAGGCGTTCGAGATCGTTCCCAACACGACGAGCCCCGGGACCAGAAAGAGGATGTAGCCGATACCGGGGACAGGTTCGTCGATCCGTCCGCCGAGGATGAGCCCGAAGACGGCGAAGTAGAGCACGTTCGTGATCGCCGGCGGCATGAACGTGTTCTTCGGCCGACGGACGAACCGCAGGATCTCGCGCCGAAACAGCGCGCGAAAGCCAACCGACAGCATCAGGCGACCCCCTCCTGTTCACGCTCGGGTTCGCGTTTCGATGCCGATTCTTCCGCGCCGTCGTCCGCTCCACCGCTCGAGTCCGATGCGGACGACCGCGTCACTGTCCGGTCCTCGCTTCTGGTGAGGTCGACGAAAATTTCCTCGAGTGACGTCCGTGAAATCTCGAGGTCGGCGATCTCGTGGCCCATCGCCTCGAGGTCGTGCAACAGTTGCGGCGCGGTCGCACCGCCGTCGTCGACCCGAACCTCGAGTTGGTCGCCGGAGAGCGAGACGCCGTGGGCGTAGCCGTCGAGGGCAGGTGCGGTCGCCGCCGACGACTCGAGGCGGACGGAGATCGTATCGGTGCCACGGGTTTTCAGGTCGTCGGGCGTCGCGACGGTCACCTTCCGGCCCTCGTTCATGATCGCGACGCGGTCACAGAGGCGTTCGGCCTCCTCGATGTAGTGGGTGGTAAGCAGGATCGTCGTTCCCTCCTCGTTGAGTTCGGTCACCAGTTCCCAGAGGTCGTGGCGAAGCTGGACGTCGACCCCGGCGGTCGGTTCGTCCAGAATCAGGAGGTCGGGATCGGTGACCAGCGCCCGTGCGAGCAGGAGTCTGCGTTTCATTCCGCCGGAGAGCCAGTCGAACCGTTCGTTTCGCTTGTCGTAGATACCGACGCGCTTGAGGACTTCGTCGGCGCGTTCCGCGGCCTCCTCCTCAGAAATCCCGTGGTAACCGGCCTTGTGCATCAACACCTCGCGAATGGGGAAAAAGCGGTCGACGTTGAACTCTTGGGGGGCGAGCCCGATCGCATCGCGGGCCTGCTGGTACTCGGTTTCGACGTCGTAACCGAACACTTCCGCCGTACCGCTGGTCTTGCGGACGAGTCCAACCAGCGTGTTGATGAACGTTGTCTTCCCCGCGCCGTTGGGCCCGAGGAGGCCAAAAAATTCCCCTTCCTCGACGGTCAACGACAGCTCCTGGAGGGCACGTAAATCCCCGTACTCCTTGACGAGATCCGTCGTTTCGATGGCCGGTGGCATCGGCGAATCCTCGGCCCCGGTTGCGGTTAAGAATGTTGGTATCGGTACTCGAGGCGGCCGTTCCGTGCCGTTTTCTCGGCTCGAGCGAACGTCGATCACTCGGGGCCCGTAGATCGATGTGACTGTGGTCAGTACGCCGAAAATAGAACCGTCCGTTGGCACCCAGGTGTGGAACCGTCATACGGTCTGCAATGACTGATTGCCGATCGGTCGCCCGCCGGTCTGTGATCGACCGGTATCGACTCATCGCGGTCCGTCTCATACGGATTGCTGTAACTATTTACCGGGGCAACCGCAAGGCGAGGCGCGGTTGCCCCGGTAAGGACTTATAGCAGTCAGTATCAGTCCGCGGCCGGCGACTGCCCTGACGGATTGATTGCACCGCTTTTTTGGACGATATCGAAGGCAGTCATCAGGTCGGACCGCGAGATGATGCCGATGAGGTCCCCGGGCTCTCCGTCCGACGGCTCGCCAGCGGTCCTCGAGTCCTCGACGACCAGCAATCGACCGATGTTGTTCTCGCGCATGCGCTCGATCGCGGTCATCGCGTCCGAGTCGGGCGTGATCGTCTTCAGGTCCGTCGTCATCACGTCCTCGACCGTGTACGCGTCCCGTTCGACTGGCTCGATCTCTCGAGCGTCCGACAGCGTGACGAGCCCGATCAGCCGCCCGTCACCGAACGCATCGCTGTCGACGACCGGGAATCCCGTGTGACGCTCGGTGAACATCCGCTGGATCAGTTCGGCGATGGTCGTCCCGGGGGAGACGGTGTCGAGGTCGTTGACCGGCGTCATGATGTCGGCGACGGTGACGTCCTGGAACGCGGCTTTCATCGTCACCTGCTGGGCCTCACTCGAGGCCGCAATGTAGACGAAGAAGGCGACGCCGATGAGGATGATGTTGAACTGTGCGAGCAGTCCGAACAGGCCCATGAGGATCGCCAGAAACTTTCCGACGGTTGCGGCCTGCTGGGTGGCCTTCGCGTACGGTTTCGAGCGCGCGAGAAACGCACGGAGCACCCGGCCACCGTCCATCGGAAACGCCGGTAACATGTTGAATCCGGCGAGGGCAATGTTCAGTATCGCCAGATATGCGAGGACGAACCGCGCGCCATCCAGACTCGCCGGGGTCACGAGAAAGAGCGCGTAGGAGCCGATGCCGACGAGCACGGAGACGATCGGGCCGGCGATGGCGATGGTGAACTCTTGTCGCCAGTCTTCGGGCATCTCGGAGAGCGCGGCGACGCCGCCGAACAGCCAGAGCGTGATCGAGTCGATCGGAAACCCGTACCGCTGGGCCGTCAACGAGTGACCGAGTTCGTGGAGGACGACGCCGACGAACAGTCCGATCGCGGCGGCTAACCCGAGTATCCACGGCATCGAACCCTGGGTGACGGCCCCCACGTCGATTCCCGCACCCAGTGTGAGGTTCATGACCTCCGCGACCTCCCCGAGCTGTACCCCGATGAGATACGCGAACAACGGCAGCACTAGCAAGAACGTGAGATCGAGTTTGATCGGGATCCCAAACAGCGACCCGATCCGGAAACTCCGTATCATGCGAATTCATTTCGGTGGAACGGCCTTAAGCGCGCCGCCGACTCGCCGCGTCTGGGCGTCTCACTCCGAGCCGGATTGTGTCGTGTCATTACATCTAATACTACCTCGAGGCTCCGGGATGTTCCTTATCAATCGTGTAAAGCAACGAGCCGAAATTCGCATACAGGCGTCGAAACCCACCTTACTGGATCCCACGCTCGACATCTGGCTCGTGGGATCGAATGTCAATACATATAATGCCAATATTATCACTTAGATAGTATCAAGTTCCTGCACCACAGATTTATACAGGTATTCGGCGTCGTCCGTACTATGATAGAACAGCAACCCGCGACCGAACGGATCGACGACCTCCCAACCAACATCGAGTCACCGCAGGGAAAGCTCGTCTACCTCTATCTCGAGGCGGCCGACGGCGCGACGGTCGACGACCTCAACCGCACGCTGGCGATGAACAAGATGTCGGTGCTGAGCGTCCTCGAAACCCTCTCGAGTCAGGGACTCGTCCGGAAAACCGGCGGCGAGTACACGGTCGGCGTCAGCCGGTGAAAGCGACCACACGCTTTTGTTCTCGAATACGATTCCAGACGCGGTCACCGGCCGTCCTCTCGAGCAGTGCCATCCGCCCCGTCTCGCGGTCTTCGATCCGAATCCGTGGTTCGAAGCCTTTATCCGCTCGGTAGGCCTCCGTTTTCGTAAGTAATCACAACCATGTCCGATAAACCCGCCTCAATGTACCGGGACATCAGTAAGCCGGCCTACACGCGCCGCGAGTACATTACTGGCATTCCCGGATCGAAGATCGCACAGCACAAGATGGGCGACATCCGTGCCGAGCCCGACGACTATCCGGTTCAGATCAGTCTCGTCACCGAAGAGGAGGTCCAGATCCGCCACGGATCGCTCGAGGCCTCCCGGCTCTCCGCGAACCGCCACATGCTCAAAAACGCCGGCGAGGGCAACTACAAGATGATCCTGCGCAAGTTCCCCCACCACGTCATCCGGGAGAACAAGCAGGCAACCGGCGCGGGTGCGGACCGTGTCTCCGACGGAATGCGCCAGTCGTTCGGCAAGATCGTTGGCACGGCCGCACGGATCGACAAGGGCGACCGAATCTTTACGATCTGGTGTGACGTCGACGACGCCGACTTCGGGAAGGAGGCGTTCCGTCGTGCGTACAACAAGATCACGCCGCCGTGTCGGATCGTCGTCGAGAAGGGCGAAGAGCAGTTGATCGCCTAACTCCGATAGGAACAACTGCACCTATTTACACACTGATCGCCGAAACATCTGGCGATCAGGTCGCAATGACGTGCAGTGGCACCTATAGACATCTCTCGTTTTCGTTCCAAACGAATGCGATACATTCCATCGAGTCGGCCTCGAGTGGTGATGCCGTCAGAACGACCCGCGACAATCACCCCGCTCTCCCAAACAGAACGGTGATCAGAACGACTGACAGTCCATCTCCGGCGTCTCGATCGGGTCAACGTCACCCCACGAGTGAAAGTCCATGGTGCCGTCTTCGAACTCGGCGCGACGCAGGTAGCCGGTTTCGACACTGACGTAGTACGTGATCGGTTCGCCGTCGTCGATCTCGAAGACGGTCATCTCTTCGCCGTCGATCGATTCCGTTCCAACGGCCTCGAGTTCGGGATGCGTTCCGGTGAGATCCTCGTGGCTTTCGAAATCAGCGGTCTCGTCTGCGTCGACGTCGCCGATCGGCCCCCCCTCCGATCCGGAGCCTTCGATGCACATCCCGTCGGTGACCATGTAGTGGTCGCCGTCGACGTGGTAATTCTCTACTTCCTGACCGTCAACGATCGAACGCTGATAGTAGTCTCCCCGATAGTACCGGCCGGTGATTTCGACGGTCCTCGCCGCGTCGTCCATCTCGAACTCGCTGAGCTCCATCGCGTAGGAGTTCTCGAATCGAACGTCTCCGAACGTCGCGATCTCACCCCCGGTTTCGCTCCCGCCTCCAGATCCACCACTCCCGTCGTCGCTCCCGCTGGCGTCGCCCGCCTCGCCGCCGTCCCCGTCGCCGTCGCCGGTGATGGGATTGTCGTCGAGACACCCAGCCAGCGCACCCGCAGTCACCCCACCACACAGTTGTATCCATCGCCGTCTCGAAACGTCACGACTCATGCCGGTTCATTCGAGCGAATCGACGTAAGTACCGTCTTACGTCACGGTAACTGCGTAGGTTACGTCCGGGTCCGCTGGTCGATACAGTATTCCGTGCTCACGGGTATCTACGAGTATGATCGATCTGGCCGTCGCAAACGCCGAGGAGACGTTCCAGCGGATGCGCGAGCCGCTCGAGAAGCGGGGCGTGCAAGTACATCACGTTCCCGCGAGCGAGCGCGTGATAGATCTGTCCGCGCCGCCGTGGGAGCCCGACGAGTACGACATCGGCTTCGTCTACCCCGGCCGACTCATGGAAGGCGGCGTCGCCGACGCCCTCCTCGAGATTCCCTGGCTCAACGACCACGAGGCGGTGCTCACCTCGCGGAACAAAGCGGAAGTGGTGGCGCGACTCGGGCGAGCCGACCTGCCGGTTGCGCGATCGGTGTACGTCTCGAACGACGTGAGCGAAGCTACCTTGGCGGACGTATTCGGGCGGTTCGAGCCGCCAGTTGTGGTCAAGCCTAACTCGACGACGCGGGGCGTCGGCGTCGCGAAAGCCCACGATCTGGACTCGTTTCTCGGGATCTGTGATTACCTCTCGCTCGTCCACGACTACCGGGCGACGGGCGACCGCTCGTTTCTGATTCAAGAGTACCTCCCCGACGCAATCGATTACCGGGTGATGGTCCTCGAGGGCGAGTACGTCGGCGCGGTCGAGCGCCGACTCCCCGAGGAGGCTGTTGCGGAGGGCCAATGGAAACACAACGTCCATCGCGGAGCCGAAGCGACCGGGGTCGACCTTCCAGCACGGCACCGCGAACTGGCCGAAGCCGTCGCGTCGGAACTCGAGATCCCGTTTCTGGGCGTCGACGTACTCGAGACCGAGGATCGACTCGTCGTCAACGAGACGAACGCACGGCCGACGATCGACGAGGAGACGAAGTACGAACCCGGGTTTTACGATCGGCTCGTAGAGGCGATCCGATCGACGGCGGACCGATTACCCCGATAGCTCGTCCGTTCGATACGCCACACGACTATCTCGCGGCGTTCGGTAGACGCCACTCCCGGATCGGCGGCCAGGCTCGTCACGGTTAGATGACAAAAACGGCTATGACCGCGACGGTCGAGTTATTCGAGGCTGATATCGGACGATTCTTCGGCGGGTTCGAAGACGACCTCGAGGACGCCGTTGTTGTACGTCGCCGAGGCCGTGTGTTCGTTGACCCGCTGGGGCAGGGAGATGCGCTCGTCGTACTGGTGGTGGTCGCTACCTGCAGAGATCGTCAGCGTTTTGCCGTCACACTCGAGGTCGATGTGGTCTTTCTCGACGCCGGGAAGGTCGGCGACGACGCGGATCTCGCTGTCGGTTTCGTGGATATCGACGTGGGTGTCCATTCCGAAGCCGTTCTCGGCGGTGTTCGCGGAGTCGAAGTTGACGTTCGCGTCCGCTCCGTTCATCATCTCGTTCATCATCCGTTCGATCTCACGGAAGAGGTCGTCGAACGGTTCGTCGCGGTCGTCTCGTCGCATGGGTGTGGGTAAGGAGGGGAGGTGCAAAAACTTTCCGCGCGCGAAAACGATTAGTCCGCCGTCTGTCGATCGAGCGTTCGACTCTCGCGGCCGTCGAGTCGGCTGAAGCCGATGCCGAGGGTCTCGTTCGTGAGCGAGCGGCTTTCGGGGCCGGTGAGATGTCCCGAGAGGGCGCGGATCGCGTCGACGTTCTCTGGAACGACGTCGGACTCCTGGTGGATCGCCTGCATACAGTAGAGATCCCTGCCGCGAAGGGTGATCGACTCCTCCCAGACGCAGTTCTCCCAGATGTCGCCGCGGGGGCGACCGGCGTCGAGTGCGAAGTCCTTCAGGGTCCCCGCGCCGTCGATGCCGGCGTAATCGGGGATCGTGAGAATGCGATCTTCGGATCGGAGTCGGTCGCGAATCTCGGTGACGTCGTCGGGTTCGTTCTCGAGGGTGACGTTGACGGTGTGGAGGTGCATCATCGTCGTCGGTACCTTCAGCCCGATGGTGTCGATGTCCAGTTTCGGGAAGATGGTCTGGACGTCAGGGCCGTGGTGTGAGGGAATCGAAATCGGATCCGGAACCGCGTCGTTGATCGGCCCTCGTCCGGTCTGGTCCGGATCGCCGCCGCGGCGAACCAGCGTGACGCGGGCCTTCTCGATACCGTAGTTCTCGTAGAGTGGTGCGAGAAACCGGGAGAGTCCGGTCGTGTTACAGGAGACGACACGCACGTAGTCGGCGTCCTCGGCCTCGTCGTAGTTGACGCGGGCGTTGAAACTGACTTCGGCGACGGTGGCATCCTCGCCACCCTGGAAGAGTGCGGGGGTGTCGTGGTGTTCGTAGAGCGGACGGTTCTCAGCACCGACGCCGGAGGGTGTCGCGTCGACCACGACATCGCTTTCGGCGACGAGTTTGTCGACCGATCCAGCGAGGTCGATGCCGGCGGCGGCGAACTCGTGAGCACGGTCGTCGTCGGCAGCGTAGACGGGATATCCCGCTTCAGTTGCGCCGACGGCGACGTAGTTCGGACTGCGTTTCGCGACGCCACAGACCTCCATATCGGGTTGTGCACGGACCGCATCGGCGACGCGTTTACCGATGGTTCCGTATCCGTTGACTCCGACCCGTATCATACGAGTTACTCTCCACCGCCGACGCCCATAACCGTTTCGCAAATAATTTACAGATGTTAACTCGAAATCGAGTAACATGGGAAAAACTGGCAGAAGAAGGCGGCAAAGATGGAAAATAGTATTTACACATATGTATTTGAATTATGTTATTTTTTCGTTACTCCCGCTTCGGATACCAGGTTTCGAATCGTCTGTGTGGACCGTTCATCAACGTTTTGGATTGGACAACAAATTTAACGGCGGGGGGCATAGAACTCGTATATGAGTGAACATTCTTACGAGGGAGAGAACGGAAAGGAGAACTCGTTGCGTATCGGTCTCAACGGATTCGGGCGTATCGGACGGAACGTACTACGAGCCTCACTCGAGTACGACAACGTCGAGATCGTCGCGATCAACGACGTGATGGCCGACGACGACATGGAGTATCTCGCCCAGTACGATTCCGTCCACGGCCGACTCGATGACGTTTCCCGCGACGGTGACGTGCTCTCGGTCGGCGACCACGAGATTCAACTGCTCTCCGAGCGCGATCCCACCGATCTTCCGTGGGACGACCTCGACGTCGACGTCGCGTTCGAGGCAACCGGCCTGTTCCGCACACACGACGACGCGGCCCAGCATCTCGAGGCCGGTGCCGAGAAAGTGATTATCTCCGCACCGCCGAAAGGCGAGAGGGAGGTCCAGACGATCGTCTACGGCGTCAACCACGACGAGTACGACGATGCAGATATCGTCTCGAACGCCTCCTGTACGACAAACTCCGTCGCGCCGGTCGTTAAGATCTTAGACGAGGAGTTCGGCATCGAGTCCGGCCTCCTGACGACCGTCCACGCTTACACCGGCACGCAGAACCTGATCGACGGCCCGCTTGGCAAGCGCCGCCGCGGCCGTACCGCCGCCGAGAACATCATCCCGACGTCGACCGGCGCCGCCATCGCTACCACCGAAGTGCTCCCACAACTCGAGGGGAAACTCGACGGGATGGCGATGCGCGTCCCCGTCCCCAACGGCTCGATCACCGACCTCACCGTGGACCTCGCCGAAGACGTCACCGAGGAGGAACTCGCCGACGCGTTCCGCGAGGCTGCAGACGGCGAACTCGCTGGCGTCCTCGGCTACACCGACGACGAGATCGTCTCCCGTGACATCGTCGGCCTGCCGTTTTCGTCCTACGTCGACCTCGAGTCGACGATGTCTCTCGACGGTGGCCTCGTGAAGATCCTCACCTGGTACGACAACGAGTTCGGCTTCTCGAACCGGATGCTCGACCTCGCGACGTACATCGCCGCCGAATCCGAGGACGTCGGCTCCGAGGAAGCGCTCGCTCACTAACTCGTTCTTTCACGTTTAAGCGATTCGATACACCAGTTATTCACAATGACGACGTTCCAGACCGTAGACGACCTCGAGTGCGGCCAGCGACTGCTCGTTCGCATCGATATCAACGCCCCCGTCGAAGACGGGGTCGTCCAGGACAACCGCCGGTTCGCCCGTCACGCGGAGACGATCGCCGAACTGCTCGCCGAGGACCACGCCGTTGCCATCCTCGCCCACCAGGGACGACCCGGCCGGGAGACGTTCGTTCCGCTCGAGGGCCACGCCGAGATCCTCGCCGACCACCTCGGCCGCGAGGTCGGCTACGTCCCCGACACCTTCGGTGAGGAGGCCCTCGAGGCGATCGACGACCTCGACTCTGGCGACGTGCTCGTCCTCGAGAACGCCCGAATGTGTGAGGAGGAACTGCCCGAGGAAGACCCGGAGGTCAAGGCGGAGACGGCGTTCGTCCGGACGCTCGCATCCGAGTTCGACGCCTACGTCAACGACGCTTACTCGGCGGCCCACCGCTCGCACGCCTCGCTCGTCGGCTTCCCACAGGTAATGGACGCCTACGCGGGCCGTGTGATGGAAGCCGAGTACACCGCGAACTCCGCGATCCAAGAGCGCGAGTTCGACAGCCCCGTCACCATGGTGCTGGGCGGCACGAAAGCCGAGGACCTTATCCCCGTCATCGAGCAGGTCGACGACACCGTCGACCGGTTCTGTCTCGGCGGCATCGTCGGCGAACTCTTCTTGCGCGCCGACGGTCACGACGTCGGCTACGACGTCGACGGCACCGACTTTTTCGACCACCAGTGGGACGACCATCGGGAGACGATCGAACGCGTTCTCTCCGAGTACGGCGACCGTCTCCACCTCGCGAGCGACCTCGCCTACGAGGACGCCGAGGGCGAACGCGCCGAGAAAACTGTCGAAGAGATCGAGAAGGCGACCTCCTATCTCGACGTTGGAGGTGAGACCACCGGCGAGTACGTCGATCTCGTCGGCGACTCGGAGGCCGTCTTCGTCAAGGGCGCACTCGGCGTCTTCGAGGACGAACGCTTTGCCGACGGCACCGTCGACGTCCTCTCGGCGATCGCCGAAACGGACTGTTTCTCCGTCGTCGGCGGCGGCGACACGGCCCGCTCGATCGAGATGTACGACCTCGATGAAGACGACTTCTCGCACGTCTCGGTCGCCGGCGGTGCCTACGTCCGTGCACTGACCGGTGAGGGGTTGGTCGGCGTCGACGTCCTCGAGCAGGCCGACTGAGCGGGGCTGTTATCGGCGACCGATCTTCCGGTGATCTCATAGGGGTTATCGTAGCCTACCGAGGGTCTCGAAACCGGACCTTCGGCACTGACTCTCGGTTCTCCAGCGAGAAACTCTGAACTTCTACGATAACCCCTATCACCGGTACAACACTCCCCCTGTACGGAGTCGAAGGGAAGACCTTTCGTTCGTCCTCCCGGATGCACGCGTATGTCCGAACTCCGAGCCGCCGCCGAAACGGCCGTCCAGGAGTGTCTCGAACTCGCATCCGAGGAGTCCTGCGTCGTCGTGACCGACGACGAGCGCGAGCGCATCGGCGAGGCACTGTACGAGGTCGCACGCGAGATCACCGACGACGCCACCGTCGTCCGGTACCCGCCGGGCGAGCAACACGGTGCCGAACCGCCCGCACCCGTGGCCGCCGCCCTCGGCGGTGCCGGCGCCTTCCTCGCGCCGACGACCAAGAGTTTGAGTCACACCCGCGCACGTTCCGACGCGACCGACGACGGGGCTCGCGGGGCGACGCTCCCGGGAATTACCGAGGAGGTGTTCGTCGCCGGTCTCGATGCCGATTACGACCGAATCAACGAGGAGTGTGAGCGGACGCTCGAGCGGGTCTCCGGCGCCGACGAGATTCGCGTGACGACCGATCGAGGCACCGACATCACGTTCGAGCTGGGCGACCGCGAGTGGTTCGACGACACCGGCGACGTGAGCCAGCCGGGATCGTTCTCGAACCTCCCTGCCGGCGAGGTGTTCATCAGCCCCGAATCGGCCGACGGCACCTACGTCGTCGACGGCACGATGCGCCCACACGGCCTGCTCGAGGCGGGCCAGGAACTCGAGTTCGTCGTCGAGGACGGCTTCGTCACCGAGATTTCGGACGACGAGATCCGCCAGCAGGTCGAGGAGGCTGCCGAAGACGCCGGCGATGTGGCGTACAATCTCGCCGAACTCGGCATCGGGACGAACGTCGGCGTCACCGAACTCGTCGGCTCCGTCCTGTTAGACGAGAAGGCTGCAGGTACCGTTCACATCGCCATCGGCGACAACGCCGGCATCGGCGGCGAGACCGACGCGCCCCTCCATCTCGACGGAATCATCCGCGAGCCGACGGTGTTCGTCGACGGCGAGGAACTCACGTTGCCGTCAGCGTAGGATCGAACGCCGATCCGGTCTCGAGGCGATATTTCTGTTCTCGCTGGTTCTCGCGACTGTACAGTATCGAGGTCGGGGTTGGGGCTACTGGTGGTCTGTCAGTGCTCCCCATCGACCACGACGACGTACGATTCCATCGGTGAGACCACTCCGTCGTCGTCGCGATACGTCTCCAACGCATCCTCGAGCGCCTGGATCAGTTCGTCCCGCACCGCTTGCTCGATAGCGGCGATCGATTCGGCGACGGGCGAACTCGCCGCCTCCCGGCGGACGAACTCCGCAACCGACGGGTATCGGACCGATCCGATCTCGATGGTGACCGACACGCCGTCGAATCCCGCGTCCAGAACGAGCGCTCGGAGGTCTTCTCCGTCCCACGGGGGGAACGGAGAGCGCATCACCGCCCCAGCCTCGTCGTCGATACGTCGCTCGAGGGCGTCGGCCAACGCCACGTACGCGGGCTGGTACTCGAGCGATCGCCAGACGAAAAGCGCCAGACACCCGTCCGATGTGAGAACCCGACGCATCTCCTCGAGTGCCGCGACGGGATCGTCGAAGAACTGGAGGGCCTGTTGACAGCAGACGACGTCGAACGTCCCATCGTCGAACGGCAGATCGGTGGCGTCTCCCGTTCGCCACTCGATCGACGACTGGACGTCTGTGGCAGTTTCTTCTGCCACTGCGAGCATCCCCTCGTTGACGTCGAGGCCCACGACGGAGCCACTATCGCCGACCGACGGCGCCACACGACGCGCCACAATGCCGGTCCCGCAGGCGACGTCCAGGACTCGATCCCCCTCGTGGACGTCACTGACCTCGACGAGCCGATCCGCCCAGGGCGCGAAAATCGGCGGGACCAGATACCGTTCGTATGCTTCGGACGCGTTCTGTTCGATCTGCCAGCCGGATTGACGAGTGGGATTACTCACGTGCGTTCACCCGAAATCGAGTACGCCGCGATCAGACGTATACATGTCTAGTGAAATATTTCACGCCGTGAAAGCCCGATCCTCGAGACCGATTTCTTTGGACCGCCGATCAGTGGACTGATACGGTTTACTGTACGTTATTCCGGCGCAACCGCGACCCGGACGGCGGTTGCGCCAGTACATCGTTACAGTAATCCGCATGACTCGAGCGAGCGGACGTCGTCTGCGTCCTCGAGCGGTCGGGCGTCGTCTCGGAACTGCTCGTAGTGGGACTTCGCCCACGTACGCATCTCGTCGCTTCCGGTGTCGACCATCGACCGTAACGCTCCCGTCTCCGGGTCGTAACAGCAGATGCAGACCCGCTCGTCGAACAGACTGATGCCACACCGATCGTCGAGCGGAAGCTCGTCGTGTACCAAGACGGTGTAGTTGGCACGCGTCGCCGTCTCCGCGACCGTTCTTTCGTCCCACGAGAGGAGCTCCTCGAAAACCGCAGGCGGGTAGATGTACTCGCAATCGAGACCATCCTGGATGTGGTCGAAAAACGGCTCCAGGTTCCCCGATTTGAGCAGCGCCATGCCGAACCCGTACATCGTCTCCGACTCTGCGAGCAGTTCAGCGAGACGGTCGATGGGCTCGTACGGATATCCGGGCCCTGGCTGGGAGACCACCACGTCGGTGACCGAGCCAACGGTGAACCCGTCGATCTCGTGTGGCAGCCACGGCCAGACCTCCCGGAGTCGCCGCTGGTACGCCATTGCGTCCCTGAACTCCTCGAACCGGGCGGCCACGAACTCACCCAGTTCGGTGAGCTGATACGTCCGTCCATCTCGTCCGATCCACCGGCGATCCTGGAAATCGGAGAGGATTCGTCCCATCGTCGGTGAGGACGCGCCAGTTGCAACGCGCAGGTCATCCCGGTCACACGAACCCTTTGCCAGTGTAGAGAGCACCCCGACGCGATGGGTCGAACTGACGAGGAACTCGATGTCGTCGTGTGTCCCGTCCATAGTCGTGTTAGGTGTTGGCACACAATAACCGTATGGCTAAAGGTCTCGTTGATGGTGAATCGCGCCCATTCTCACCGGCGTCCAGTTCAATCGTCTTTTACGCACGTAGCGTCTACGACGCGGTATGACTGATATTCCGGACCGCGTCCCGACGCCCTGTCCGTCGTGTTCGCCGGACCTCGAGACGGTCCACGAGGTGCTCACCACGACCGAGGGTGGCGGAACTGTCACCGTCCGCTGTAGCGAGTGCGGGCACGTTCACAAGGTCCAGCCCGAACGGACCCGTGAGGTCACGCTCGACGTCGTCGTCTCCCAGGAGGGCGAGTCGTTCACCGCGAACGTCACTGTTCCCGAAGAGGAGACCCTCGAGGTCGGCGACGAGTTTATCCTCGAGACCGACGAAGTGCTCTCGACCGTCCGCGTCACCAGCCTCGAGTTGGACCGACAGCGCCGCACCGAGGAGGCCGACGCCGACCGGATCGAGACGGTCTGGAGTCGCGAAGTCGACAACGTCGCGGTCAACGTCACCGTCCACCCACAGGACGGCTCGAGAGACGACAGTCGCTCGATTACGGTCCACGTTCCCGGCGACTACGAGTTCGAAGTCGGCGCGGTCGAGAGCTTCGGCGACGACGAGTTCGAGATCGATGCCGTCGTCGTCCGCGACGACGCCTCGGGCTACCACCGCGACCGCTACGAGATGGAGGGCGATACGGTCCTCGCGAAGGACACGAATCGCGTCTACGCCTACGACGAGACGAGCAGCGCGTGGTCAGCCTGGTAGTTGTCACCGTCTCCATCCTCGTGACGATTCTGACAGCCACGACTCGTCCCCGTCGCTGCCGTCGACCGCCCGACACACTCCGAAGACGACGAGCGCCCCACAGCCTTCTGCCGGCGAGGGAGTAGCCACTGACATGTTCGATCGGTTCGGCTCCGACGACGTCGACGACTACGGGGCTGCCCGGAAGCGGATGGTCGCGGTCATGGCCGACACACTCGGCGTCGAATCCGTCGACGAGGTCCTCGAGATCGGAACCGGCTGTGGCTACCACGCCGGCGACGGCGGTCGTGGCTGGAACGAGCACGCGCCGTACGACGCCGCGTACGCCACCTGCGCGATGGCCGAGTTCCCGGACCGAGTCGTCTCCCAGGTTCGTGTCGGCGGCGAGTTGCTCGCGCCGATCGGGCGGGGACGCCAGACGATCGTCCACGCGACGAAACGCGAGGGCGGCACCTAGACCGCAGCGAACACGGCGGCGTCCGGTTCGTCCAGATGCGCGGGTGACGGCTGCGAGCGACGACGACCTCGTCCTCGATCGGTTCGAGCTACGACAGGATCGGACCGCGGTCAGCCACGTTCGAGCAAGCGCGCCATTGATACCGACGGAGGGGATAGCTCAGGTATGGACCCTGCGGTACTGCGGGCGGATATGGTCGACGGGCTCGAGTCCCCGCCCAGAGACGCCCTCTCCGACGACGCCATCGCCACTGCGATGTGTACGGTTCCCCGCCACGAGTTCGTCGGCGACGAGCGAACCGCGTACGCGGACCGCGACCACGATGTCCTGGGAACTCGTGTGCTCTCCCCGAGTACGGTCGCCCGACTGTTCGAAGCTCTCTCAGCAACGGACGGCGATACTGTTCTGATCGTCGGTGCCGGCGTCGGCTACACCGCCGCGGTCGCAGCCGAACTCGTCGGCGAGACGAACGTCCACACGGTCGACATCGCGCGCCCGCTGGTGTTCGAGTCACGGGCGAACCTCGCCGAGGCCGGCTACGACGGCGTCCTCGTCGATTGGCGAGACGGCGCCGACGGTCTCCCCGAGTACGCCCCGTTCGATCGTATCCTGCTCGAGGCCGCCGCAGTCAGACCCCCGCGCAGGCTGGTGGAGCAACTGACCAACGGCGGTCGACTGGTCTTTCCCTGTGGAACCCACCGACAACGACTCGAGGCGGTCTCGAGCGACGGCGACCGGGACCGATTCGGTGCGGTCTCGTTCGACCCGCTACTGATCGACGGCGAACAACACGGGGCCGTCGAACGAAACCGCACCGCTCGCGAGGATCGGGAACACGCGAATCGAAACGCCCAGTCTCGACGCGGATGGCAATTCGAGTGGATCGAGTGGGAGTCGTCTCTAGGGAGGTAACGTTCGGAAAGTGGGGGTGGGGGGATTGGGGGTGGCGACAGTCTACCGTCGATCGCCATTTCTTCGTACTGCCTGCCGGGGATTAAACATACTCTTTATTTGTTTAGCAACGTCAGAATCGTTCCTCTAATTATTTAGTATCGGCGTCGAACACCAGCGAGACGAGCGTCCGTTCCGCCGCCCGAAGGTGATAGTGGTACGTGGGCGGGGAGATCTCGAGTGCATCCGCGATGTTCTCTCCCGTGGTCTCACGGGGCCACTCGAAGAACCCGCTGTAGTGTGCGGCTTGCAGCGCTTCGAACTGCTTGTCGGTCAACAGATCCTCGAGTCGGGTGTCGAGTCGACCCACCGACTGCGTGCTCGTCGTCTCGCGGCGGGCGAGCAGTTCCGTCTCGGGGTGTGCCTCCTCGATCGCTTCGATTACTGACCGTGCTTCGACGCTCTGTGGGAGCTCGAGGACGAGCGTCGACGTTCCGCCGTCGGCAGTCGCGGCGCGCAATCGCACGTCGTACGTCCGAAGTACGTCCAGAAGTGGCGACGACGTGATCGTCACCTCGAGGAGACTCCGACTCTCGCCCTCGGAGACGACCGATGCCGTGTCGATCGACGCCCGCTGATCCTCGAATTCGGCCAGCTCCGCCGGCGACGGTGTGCCGACGATCGCGACGACGGTCTCTCCTCTGTCGATCAGCCCCTCGAGCGTGATCCGGTCGCCGACGGTCGACGAGAGCCGGTTGAACAGGAGTCGCGAATCGTGACACTCGAGTTCGATCTCGATGCGGCTGTCGGTGAGCATCGCGCGCGTCCGTTCGACCATCCGAATCGCGTGACCGATCGTCTCCCCGAGTTCGGCGAACACTTCACGCTCCCCATCGCCGATCGAATCGACGCCGCTGACGTGGACGAGCAACACGCCGTAGTGGCGTTCGTCGTCGACCAGCGGGACCGCCAGCACTGTCTGATAGCCGTACGTCAGTGCTTCCGTTCGACGGCGGTCCCAGCCATCGGCCTCGAGAACGTTCTCGACGACTCGAACCTCCTCGCGCTCGAGGGTTTCGTCGACGAGAACTGTCTCCGGCGCTCGCTCACCGTCGGCGCGGATCCGATCGATGTACACCGCTTCGATCCCTGCCCACTCGGCCGGCACCGGTGGATCGCTCTCGCTGTCGGCGATCCAGGCGAATCGGTATCGCTCCGTATCGGCGAGCCGTTCACAGACCGTTCGCTCGATCTCGGCCCGCGTCGAGGCGCGCGTCACGCCCTGGTTGATTTCGCGAATCACTCCGTTGATGTGATTCAACCGCGTCAGCTCCTCGTTCTGCCGTGCCAGCGTTCGGTCGTGTTCACGAACTAGCTCCTCGCGCTCCGCACGGTCGAGTGCCGTCTCGGTGTTGGCTCCCAGAATGTGTACCAGTTCGATCATCGTCTCGTCGAAGCCGTCGCCGTCTTCCGTTCCGACGACCAACACGCCGTGTGATCCCAGCGGCTCGATCAGTTCGCTTCGACAGTACGAGTTCATCGTAATTCCGTCCGCGCTCGGTAGGTCGCCGTGGTAGACGCTTTCGCCCGCGGAGAACGCATCCCAGACGTGCCCATCGCCGCGTTCGACCGTCGACGTCGAGTCGACGAGTTCCCGTCCCGTCCCTGCAGCGGAGACGTACTCGAGAACACCCTCGTCCGGCTCGAACACGTACGCTGCCGCCACGGCGACGTCGAGAATCTTCGCCGCCGTCTCGACCGCCTCCTGATAGATCTCCCGTTTCGTTCCGGCTCGCATCAGATTCCGGGTCGTCTCGTGGAGTGTCGCCAGCGTCCGCTCGTACCGTCGCTTGTTCTCCCGAAGCTCGATCTCGGTCCGATACTGCGAGACAGCGTTCGTGATCTGATTCGCCAGCAGCGTGTACTGTTCGTTTCCAGTCCCCTTCTGGAGATACTGGGTTACGCCCGCAGCGATCGCCTCACTCGCGACGTCCTCCGATCCTCGTCCGGTAAAGAGGATAAACGGAAGCTCCGGATCGGTCGAACGAACCCGCTCTAACAGCTCGATCCCGTTCCGTTCGGGCATCTCGTAGTCACTGACGATGCAGTCGACCTCCCGGTTGTCGAAAACCTCGAGTGCCTCGTCGGCACTCGTCGCGGGTACCGAGACGATCGGGTCGTGTTCTCGCTCGAGCATTTCGCCGGCCAACTCCGCGAAGCCGGGTTCGTTGTCGACGACGAGGACGGTGATCGGGTTCGCCATAGTGAGGTGTTGGTCTGCTCCCGGTGGAGCGATACTCGAGCGAATACTAAATGATTAGTGCTATCGAAACCGTCTTCTATTCAGTTCGGAATGGTGTCGGTAAACTCGTACGCATCCGCCCAATTTATCGACGGGTGATCAATCTCAGACTCGAATCGCAACTCCATCTTCTGGTTGTTCGAATCGGTCGCGTCGATCCAGTAAAACGTCTCGTTAGGTAGGTGGTATACGAAAAACGCGTCTATCTCTCCGCGGTACGTTTCCTCGTGGTACGCACCATCTTTCGTCGTTTGGGTGTGCGTATTAAACCGAATCGTCCGTTCCTTGTTCGACCACGCAGTCTTACACTGGAGCCGATACAGTCGAGAGCCGTCATCGACGACGAGATCGTACTTGTCGTTGTCCCCGAACGGGATCGATACACTGTATCCGTTCGCAACGAGTTTCGAAACCGCCCTCGCCTCGGTTTGGTCACCGATATCCTTCGAGTTGCGCATGCTGATCGTGGAACCGTTTTCAGTGAAAAAGGCGAGGACGATCGACGCAACGATGCGTTTGATTACACTCGAGGGACGATGAACCCACCCCGAAAACCGTCTAAAGAGTCGCCAAGAATGGGAGTTGGACCACGGTCGCACAAAGCTCCTCCCTGATTCAAACCCCTGTGGGGGTTCTCTCGATTTCGGCCTTCGTTCGCCACAGAGGCACCTCGCTCAGGAGTCGGAATCGAGAGAACGATCGGAGCGGGATGTGAACCACCTGAACTTCGCTCACTGCGTTCGCTCGTTCCGTCGTTCAAATCCCTCGTTACCGCTCTCGGAATTCAGGATATTCGCAACCAGTAAGCTGGTTGCTTATGGGATTAAATTCCGAGAAGCGCCCGGAGCGGGATTTGAACCCGCGTCACAACCGTGACAGGGTTGTATGATAGGCCACTACACCATCCGGGCTTGCAACCCAGCGTTTCCCGGTGACGGTATTAAGGGTTTTGCTCTGCTCGTCTCACAGCGCTCGATAGTGCCAATGGAATTATAGATGTCACGCCCGGTGAGCTTCGTCGGCGTTACGCTGTCGTCGCCGTTCGCTCGTTACGACACTCCGTGGTCACGAACTGACGGCAGCAGAAAGGACCGGAGCGGGATGTGAACCACCTGAACTTCGCTCACTGCGTTCGCTCGTTCCGTCGTTCAAATCCCTCGTTACCGCTCTCGGAATTCAGGATATTCGCAACCAGTAAGCTGGTTGCTTACGGGATTAAATTCCAAGAAGCGCCCGGAGCGGGATTTGAACCCGCGTCACAACCGTGACAGGGTTGTATGATAGGCCACTACACCATCCGGGCTTACAACTCTTAGTTCCCCGGTCGAAGTATTAAGGCTTTCCAATCGGAGCCCGTGTGGTACGGTGAATCGGGCCACGACGGCCGGCGATTCGACCGCCAAGATCGTGTCACTGTCTTGCACGACCCACAAGGAATTTAACCGAGAATTGGGTACTGCTAGGTGTGATCGGCAATCCCGGTCAGGGACGCCCGGTCGGTTAGCCCCGCTTCTGGCTCGAGTTAGTAACCGTTAAATGCGTGCCGCCGTTAGCACCCTGTAGTATCTCGTGACAGCCACTTCTCTCCCAATAGCCCGCAGGCACATCGACACTCACACCGACACATGGTAGACGTAAGCCAACACGAACTCGTTCCGGAGCATACGATCCTCGAGGAGGAGGTCCTTGAGGAGGTGCTCACGGAGTACGACATCGATCGCACAGACCTTCCCAAAATCAAACGGACCGATCCCGCGATTCCGGACGACGCGGAGACCGGCGACGTCATCAAGATCGTTCGCAACTCACGGACGACCGACCAGGCAGTCGTATATCGACTTGTGGTGGAATAAATGGCAATGGAACTCGACCGCGACAAACGACGGGACATTTCACGCGAATATTTCTCGAAGGAACGGCTCGCAGAACACCACTATCGGTCCTTTAACGCCTTCCTGAATCGGGGTATGCAGCAGGTCGTCGACGAGAAGGAGACGATCGACACCGACATCGGTGATAAGGAAGGCGAGGAGCCGGTTCACGTCGAACTCGGCGACGTCCGTGTCGTCACGCCACGCGTTCGCGAGGCTGACGGCTCGGAGGAACTGCTGTATCCACAGGAGGCACGACTCCGAAACATCACCTACTCCGCGCCCGTCTTCATGGAGATGTCCATCGTCAAAGGCGAGGAGGGCGACGAACGGGTCGTCGACTCCACCGAGACGAAGATCGGCCGGATGCCGATCATGGTCGGCTCCGAGAAGTGTAACATCGCCGGTTTCTCCGACGAGGAACTCATCGAGATCGGCGAAGACCCCGCCGACCCTGGTGGCTACTTCATCGTCAACGGCTCCGAGCGAGTCCTGATGACCAGCGAGGACTTGGCACCGAACAAGATCCTCGCGGAGTACGACACCAAGTACGGCGACGAGATCCAGGTCGCCAAAACGTTTTCACAGCGGCGCGGGTATCGGGCGCTCGTGCTCTGTGAACGTACCCGCGACGGCTTACTCGAGGTCTCGTTCCCCTCCGTCTCCGGCAGCATCAACTTCGTCACGCTCGTGCGTGCGCTTGGCCTCGAATCGGACGAAGAGATCGTCCACAAGGTCTCGAACGACCCCGAGGTCGTCAAGTACATGCTCGAGAACTTAGAGGAAGCGGACGTCCAGACCGAAGAGGAGGCCATCGAGACGCTCGGGAAGCGCGTCGCCTCCGGGCAGGGAAAGAACTACCAGCTCAAACGAGCGAACTACGTCATCGACCGCTACCTCCTGCCACACCTTCACGAGGACGGCGTCGACGAGGAAGACGTCCGGATCAACAAGGCACACTATCTCTGTCGGATGGCAGAGGCCTGTTTCGAACTCGCACTCGGACGCCGCGAATCGGACGACAAAGACCACTACGCAAACAAGCGTCTGAAGGTCTCCGGGGATCTGATGAAAGACCTCTTCCGAACGGCGCTGAACAAGCTGGCCCGGGACGTCAAATACCAGCTCGAGCGTGCGAACATGCGAAATCGGAACCTCTCCGTTTCGACCGTGGTTCGGTCGGACGTGCTCACGGAACGCTTAGAGCATCCGATCGCGACGGGTAACTGGGTCGGGGGTCGTTCCGGCGTGAGCCAACTGGTCGACCGGACCGACTTCATGGGTGTGCTTTCACACCTGCGCCGACTGCGCTCGCCGCTTTCGCGCTCACAGCCTCACTTCGAGGCACGGGACCTCCACGCGACCCAGTGGGGGCGCATCTGTCCCTCGGAGACACCCGAGGGGCCGAACTGTGGGTTGGTGAAGAACTTCGCACAGGCGATGGAACTCTCCCAGAACGTCGAGGACGAACAGGCGCTGAAACGCGAACTCGCCTCGATGGGGGTACAGGGCATTCCGGGTATCGAGGGAATCGAACGATCGACGCCGGCAGACGACTAAACACATGAGCAGCCAACAACGAGAAGCCAAAGTCTACGTCAACGGGTCGCTGGTGGGGACCCATCCCGATCCGCACGAACTCGCAGAACAGATCCGCGAAGCGCGTCGCATCGGCGACGTCAGCGAGATGGTCAACGTCTCGGTCAAAGAACGTACCCGCGAAGTGATCGTCAACGCCGACGCAGGTCGCGCTCGTCGCCCGCTTTTGGTCGTCGAGAACGGCGAACCACGCATCTCCGAGGCGGAAATCGAGGCGGTTCGCGACGATGACCTCGAGTTCGAGGATCTCGTCTCCCACGGCTACATCGAGTTCATCGACGCCGAGGAAGAAGAGGACATCTACGTGGCGGTCGACGAGGACGATCTGAACGAGAAACACACTCACCTCGAGATCGATCCCTCGCTGATCTTCGGGATCGGTGCGGGGATGATCCCGTACCCAGAACACAATGCCTCGCCCCGCATTACGATGGGGGCAGGAATGGTCAAGCAGTCGCTGGGCCTCCCCAGTGCGAACTACCGGATCCGACCGGATACGCGCCAGCACTTGCTGCATTACCCGCAGCTATCGATGGTCAAGACCCAGACGACCGAACAGATCGGTTTCGACGAGCGGCCCGCAGCCCAGAACTTCGTCGTCGCCGTGATGAGCTACGAAGGGTTCAACATCGAGGACGCGCTGGTCATGAACAAAGCCAGCGTCGAGCGTGCACTCGCCCGGTCGCATTTCTTCCGGACCTACGAGGGCGAAGAACGACGCTACCCTGGTGGTCAGGAGGATCGCTTCGAGATTCCGAGCCAGGACGTTCGCGGCGCTCGCGGCGAGGAGGCCTACGCGCACCTCGACGAAGACGGTCTCGTGAATCCGGAGACCCGGGTCGACGAGAACAGCGTCTTGCTCGGGAAGACCTCCCCGCCACGGTTCTTAGAGGAACCAGACGACATGGGCGGGCTCTCCCCACAGAAGCGCCGGGAGACGAGCGTGACGATGCGCTCCGGAGAGAGCGGCGTCGTCGACACCGTTACACTGATGGAAGGCGAGGACGGCTCGAAGCTCTCGAAGGTCTCGGTGCGTGACGAGCGGATCCCCGAACTCGGGGACAAGTTCGCGAGTCGCCACGGCCAGAAAGGGGTCGTCGGCCACCTCGCCCCCCAAGAGGACATGCCGTTCACCGAAGAGGGAGTCGTACCGGACCTCGTCTTGAACCCGCACGCACTGCCCTCCCGGATGACCGTCGGACACATCTTAGAGATGATCGGCGGGAAACTCGGCGCGATGGAGGGTCGGCGAGTGGACGGCACGCCGTTCCTCGGCGAGGACGAGGACGAACTCCGCAACGGACTCGAGGCCAACGGCTTTGACTCCGCGGGCAAGGAGACGATGTACTCCGGCGTCACCGGAGAGAAGATCGAGGCCGAAATCTTCGTCGGGATCATCTTCTACCAGAAGCTCTACCATATGGTCTCGAACAAGCTTCACGCTCGCTCGCGCGGGCCGGTGCAGGTGCTCACCCGCCAGCCCACCGAGGGTCGCGCTCGCGAAGGTGGGCTCCGTATCGGGGAGATGGAACGGGACGTGTTCATCGGTCACGGCGCGGCGATGACGCTCAAAGAACGACTGGTCGACGAATCCGACCGCGAGGAGGTCTACATCTCGGCCGAAACCGGTATGATCGCGGTCCAGGACGTCAATCAACGTCGTGTCTACGACCAGCTCACCGGCGACGAAAGCGACATCCACCGCGTCGAAATCAGTTACGCGTTCAAACTGTTGCTCGACGAGATGATGGCACTCGGCATTCGACCACGGCTCAACCTCAAGGACGCAGTCTAATATGTCAATTCAAACACCAAAAGAAATCGACGAGATCGAGTTCGGGCTCATGGACCCGGAGACGTATCGGGACCTCTCGGTCACGAAGGTCATTACGGCGGACACCTACGACGACGACGGGTTCCCCATCGATATGGGGCTGATGGACACGCGTCTGGGCGTCATCGATCCGGGTCTCGAGTGTCCGACCTGTGGACAGCATTCGGGATCGTGTCCGGGTCACTTCGGACACATCGAACTTGCCGCGCCGGTCATTCACGTCGGCTTTACGAAACTCATCCGTCGACTGCTGCGTGGGACGTGCCGAGAGTGTTCGCGACTGTTGCTCACCGAAGACGAAAAGCAGGAGTTTCGCGACCGGCTTTCGGAAGCACACCGTCTCGGTCGTGATCCACAGGACGTACTGAAAGCGGCGATTCGACAGGCACGGAAGAAAGATCGCTGTCCTCACTGTGGGGAGGTTCAGTACGATATCGAACACGAGAAGCCGACCACGTACTACGAGGTTCAGCAGGTTCTGACCAGCGAGTACTCCCAGCGCATCGCGGCGGCAATGCAGGGCGGCGAGGACGGCGAGCGGACGACGCCGGACGAACTCGCCGAGGAGACCGACATCGACATCTCGCGGGTCAACGAAATCCTCTCTGGCTCGTTCCGGCCACGGGAGAGCCAGCGGGCGGCGATCGAATCGACGCTCGATATCGATCTCACCGAGGAGGACACGAACAAGCTGATGCCGAGCGATATCCGGGACTGGTTCGAGGCGATCCCGGACGAGGACATCGAGGTGCTGGGCATCAACTCTGAGCGCTCGCGTCCCGAGTGGATGATTCTGACCGTGTTGCCGGTTCCACCCGTGACGACACGGCCGTCGATCACGCTCGACAACGGCCAGCGCTCCGAGGACGACCTCACGCACAAGCTGGTCGACATCATCCGGATCAATCAGCGCTTTATGGAGAACCGCGAGGCAGGCGCGCCCCAGCTAATCATCGAGGACCTCTGGGAACTGCTGCAGTACCACGTCACGACGTTCATGGATAACGAGATTTCGGGGACACCACCGGCACGACATCGTTCCGGACGTCCACTCAAGACCCTCTCCCAGCGTCTGAAGGGGAAGGAAGGTCGCTTCCGTGGCTCGCTGTCCGGAAAGCGCGTGAACTTCTCGGCCCGAACCGTCATCTCGCCGGACCCGACGCTCAGTCTGAACGAGGTCGGCGTCCCGGACCGCGTGGCCAAAGAGATGACCCAGACGATGAACGTCACCGAGCGCAATCTCGAGGAGGCCCGTCGGTACGTCTCCAACGGTCCCGAGGGTCATCCCGGTGCGAACTACGTTCGCCGACCCGACGGCCGCCGACTGAAGGTGACCGAGAAGAACTGCGAACAGCTCGCAGAGAAAGTCGAGGCTGGCTGGGAGGTCAACCGCCATCTGGTCGACGGCGATATCGTCATCTTCAACCGCCAGCCCTCGCTCCATCGGATGTCGATCATGGCCCACGAGGTCGTGGTCATGCCGTACAAGACGTTCCGACTCAACACCGTCGTCTGTCCGCCGTACAACGCCGACTTCGACGGTGACGAGATGAACATGCACGCCCTCCAGAACGAGGAGGCCCGCGCAGAAGCGCGCGTCCTCATGCGTGTCCAGGAGCAGATCCTCTCGCCGCGATTCGGGGAGAACATCATCGGCGCGATCCAGGACCACATCAGCGGAACGTACCTGCTCACCCACGACAATCCGCGGTTCAACGAGACGCAGGCGCTGGATCTCCTGCGTGCGACGCGGATCGACGAACTACCCGAACCGAGCGGCGTCGACGACGAGGGTGATCCGTTCTGGACCGGTCACGACGTCTTCAGCGAACTGCTGCCCGACGACCTCAACCTCGAGTTTACCGGGACGGTCGGCGACGACGTGATCATCGAGGACGGCCAACTCGTCGAGGGGACGATCGCCGAGGACGAAGTTGGAGAGTTCGGCGGCGAGATCGTCGATCGAATCACGAAGGCCTACGGCAACACTCGCTCGCGGATCTTCATCAACGAGGTGTCGACGCTCGCGATGCGGGCGATCATGCATTTCGGGTTCTCGATCGGTATCGACGACGAGACGATCCCGGAGGAAGCACAGGCCCGGATCGACGAGACAATCGAGGACGCAAACGACCGCGTCGAGGAACTCATCGAAGCCTACGAACGGGGCGAACTCGAGTCTCTGCCCGGCCGAACCCTCGACGAGACCCTCGAGATGAAGATCATGCAGACGCTCTCGCGTGCGCGTGACAACGCTGGTAACATCGCGGACGAGAACTTCACCGACGACAACCCGGCCGTCGTCATGGCTAGTTCGGGTGCCCGTGGTTCGATGCTCAACCTGACCCAGATGGCCGGCTGTGTCGGCCAGCAGGCAGTACGCGGCGAGCGGATCAACCGCGGCTACGAGGACCGCACGCTCAGCCACTACGAACCGAACGATCTCTCGGCGGAAGCACACGGCTTCGTCGAGAACTCCTACACCAGCGGACTCACTCCACGGGAGTTCTTCTTCCACGCGATGGGTGGACGCGAGGGCCTGGTCGACACCGCAGTGCGAACGTCGAAATCCGGCTACCTCCAGCGTCGGCTGATCAACGCACTCTCGGAACTCGAGACCCAGTACGACGGCACGGTTCGCGATACGAGCGACACCATCGTCCAGTTCGAGTTCGGCGAGGACGGCACCTCGCCGGTCAAAGTCTCTTCCGGCGAGGAGAACGCGATCGACGTCGGCGAAATCGCCGGCCGCGTCCTCGACTCGGAGTTCGCCTCCGAAGAGGAACGACGTGAGTTCCTCGGTGAGCGGCGTGAGGTGACGAACCTCTCCGAACACGCGGACGATCGTCTCGTCGAGGGTGCGGAGGTGACCTCCGATGACTGAAGTCACATACGACGTCGACGACGATACGATTGCGGTCGTCGAGGATACCAACCTCCCCCGACGGCTCAAAGACGACGTTTACGCGGAACTCGAGGGACGCGAGGGCGCGACCGTCGAGGACGCGGACGAACTCGCGAAGGCCGTCGAGACGCGATATCTGGGGACTCGAGTCGACCCGCTCGACCCGGTCGGCACCGTAAGTGCCCAGTCGATCGGCGAACCGGGAACCCAGCTGACGATGAACACGTTCCACTACGCGGGGGTCGCGGAGATCGACGTTACACAGGGTCTTCCCCGTCTTATCGAGCTGGTCGACGCCCGGAAGACGCCGGATACGCCGATGATGACCGTCCACCTCGAAGACGAGTACGCCACCGAACGCGAGAAGGCACACGAGGTCGTCTGGAACATCGAAGCGACGAAGATTCTGGCGCTGGGCGACGTCTCGACGAACGTCGCGGACATGCGAGTACAGATCTCGCTCAACCGCGATACGCTCGAAGAGCGGATGATCACGTCCGAGGAGGTCGCCGAGATCATCGAGGACAACCTCGGTGTAAAGACGGTCCAGAAGGGGACCGAGATCCAGTTCGGGCCAGAGGAACCGTCCTACCGCGATCTCCTCCAGCTGGTAGAGGAACTCCGTGATATCACGTTCAAAGGAATCGAAGAGGTCTCGCGGGTCGTTATCCGACGCGAGGAGATGAGTGACGATACCGAGGAGTTCGTCCTCTATACCGAGGGATCGGCCTTCGGCGACGTCTTAGAGATCGAAGGCGTCGACGCCTCGCGGACGACGTGTAACAACATCCACGAGATCCACCGCAACCTCGGTATCGAGGCGGCTCGAGAGGCCATCATCGAGGAGACGAACAACACGCTGGCCGAGCAGGGACTGGACGACGTCAACGTCCGACACCTGATGTTGGTCGCGGACATGATGACGAACAACGGTGAGATCGAGTCGATCGGGCGTCACGGTATCTCCGGCTCGAAGCAATCGGTCCTCGCGCGTGCGGCGTTCGAGGTCACGGTCAACCACCTCCTCAATGCCGCGATCCACGGCGAGATCGATGAACTCGACGGCGTCACCGAGAACGTCATCGTCGGCAAACCGATCAAACTCGGCACCGGCGACGTCGACCTCCGGATGGGGTCGACGACCTCGAGCGGTCGACAGGCAGAGTAATCGATGGACCTTACCCTCGACGACGACGCTCGCCAGCATCTCGCGCTGTTCGAAGACGTCACCGGAGCGGACGGAATCGACTGTCTGTTCGAGGACGATACTGACGGCGAACCGATCGACGACCGGTTGATCGTCGTCGTCTCGAGCGGGCAGATGGGCGAGGCGATCGGGCCCGAGGGTCGGACGATCCAACAGTACGAAGAGCGCGTCGATGCGTCGGTCCGGCTCGTCGAAGACGCCGACGACCCCGAGGAGTTCGTCGCGAACACGCTCGCACCCGCGGCGGTCTACAACGTCACGATCAGCGAAAACGAGGATATCGTCGCCTACGTCGAGGTCGCAGAAGACGACCGCGGGGTCGCGATCGGCACGAACGGCCGGACTATCGAGGCGGCGCGCAGGCTCGCGGACCGGCATTTCGACATCAGTGACGTTCAGCTGATCTAAGCGAGCGAGAGCCTAGTGGCGTTCCAAACCTGAACTGATGGGCGAAATCATGCGGTTGGTGTCGATGTCGCTCATCAGTCGACGTTTGGAACGGTACTAGTTCTCGGTCGAAACCACTCCCCGCCGTCAGAACTCGTCTTCGTCGGGCGCGTACGTTTCGTGAAACTCGTTTACCGCCGCCATCACGTCGTCGTCGCTCGCGAGTGCGGCGAACTCCTCGTCGGAATCCGTCTCGAGTATCGACCACACCTCGACGTAGCCGTCGACGTCGTCCTCGTAGGCGTTGACGTCCGTCTGTATCTCCCGTTTTTCTCTCCGGACCGACTCGAGTTCCATCTCGAGTTCGTCGTACAGCTTTCGCAGATCCATATCCACCGTGATGGGTTCCTCGTGGGGGTCCCCGAACTCGGCGTCGAACGTCTCGACGATCCCAGCCGTGTGGCGTTCGAGTTCGTTCAGCCGATCCCGGATCTCGCATAAGCTGGTTCCGATCCGATCCGCGTCGCTCTCGAGTCCCGTCGACTGGTACTCGTCGATCGCCGTCTCGAGATCCTCGTAGGCCACCTCGAGTTCGTCCCCGAGTTCGGCTTTCTCCTCGAGTCCGTCGTTGAGTTCCGTAACGACATCGTTGACGTCGTTGCCGTCGTCGCCATCGTCGGTAGCGTTCGATCCACTCGAGAACAGACGTTTCAGCGCCCCGAACATCGTTACTTTCCAGATGATCTCAAAAAAGATTAAACGTTCGGTCGACGTGCTCCCGGTGTGTGCGAGTACGACGGCTGTACAGGGCGAGGTTCGCGTCGGCGCCCTCGTGGTTCTTTGCACCCAAGTCTCTCTCATCACGACGCTCCCGTTTTCCGTTCCCGCGACAGGGGTGGAGGTCTTCGTTCACGATAGGATCCAGCAGCGTCCGCTCTCACTGACGTCTTTGGCCTCGAGCGGTGCTGACAGCCGCGTCCTCGCCCATCTTCAACTACTCCGGAAAGCGAGCGACGCGGTGAGACGGGTTCTCGAGGAACGAAACGCGCTCATATCTCTTCTTACACCCTGTTAGATCGATCTCAGACCGTCTCGAGGAACTCGAAAACGGGTCGCTTAAGTGGCTTCGTCGGATAGCGACCCCTATGGCAAACGGCAAGTACGCCGCGCGCAAGCTCAAGAAGGACCGCCAGAACCAGCGGTGGTCCGACTCCGACTACGCGCGCCGCGCACGGGGCCTTCGCGAGAAGTCCGACCCCCTCGAGGGTGCCCCGCAAGGACGAGGTATCGTACTCGAAAAGGTGGGCATCGAGGCCAAACAGCCCAACTCGGCGATCCGGAAATGCGTCCGGGTGCAGCTGATCAAAAACGGCAAACAGGTCACCGCGTTCTGTCCCGGTGACGGCGCCATCTCGTTCATCGACGAACACGACGAAGTCACCATCGCCGGTATCGGTGGGGCGAAGGGTCGTGCGATGGGCGACCTCTCGGGTGTCAACTACAAGGTCGACAAAGTCAACGGCGTTGCGCTGTTGGAACTCGTTCGCGGGAACGCGGAGAAACCGGTGCGATAACATGGCAGCAGAAGACCAACCCGACCCGGACGCCCCTGCGGGCGGTGCCGACGTCGGCGCGAAGCTGTTCGGTACGTGGGAGATCGACGAGATCGCCTACGAGGATCCCTCGACGGAACGATATATCTCGGTGACGCCGGTCGCACACACCGCCGGTCGCCACGCGAGCAAGCAGTTCCAGAAGTCCCAGATCTCGATCGTCGAGCGCTTCATCAATCGACTCATGCAGTCCGAGGAGAACACGGGCAAGAAACAACAGAACCTGAACTTCGTCCGCGAGGCGTTCGAACTCATCCACGAGCGCACCGAGGAAAACCCCGTGCAGGTGCTCGTTACCGCCGTCGAGAACGCCGCGCCGCGCGAGGAGACTGTCCGCCTAAAATACGGTGGTATCTCGGTTCCAAAAGCAGTCGACGTTGCCCCACAGCGCCGGGTCGACCAGGCGCTTAAGTTCCTCGCCGAAGGCGTCCACAACGACTCGTTCAAGACGCAGACGTCGGTCCCCGAGGCCATTACACGCCAGCTTACTGGCGCGGCCAACTACGACGTCCAGACGTACGCGATCAGTCAGAAAGAAGAAAAAGAGCGCGTCGCGGCGGCCGCACGCTAACCGACTCGACACCGTCTTCATTTCTCGACGTTACCGACCATCGAGTCCGTACTCTACGGTCTCGAGCGGACCGATCGTTCGATCGATCCAGACACGCCCGCCCGACGTGGTGCCGGTCACTCGAGGAGATGACAAGACTTTACCACTAACGGGGGATGGATGAGGTATGCCTCTCGGCATCTTCGGCTCTGGTCGACCGTTCCACAGAGCCGTGGGTCTGGTCGTCGGAGTGGCGTTCTTTCTGGTCGTCTTCGCCCTACAGGAGACGCTGTTGTTCGCTCTGGCGCTGGTGACGTTCGGCGGAACGATCACCGCCTTCGGCGGACTGATCGCGATAATTCTCGGTCGGTTGCGAATCCGGAGCGCGCTCTGCGTAACGCTCTCGCTCGTTACCGGGTCGCTGTCGCTGCTTTCGCTTCTGGCGGCGCTGGTGGGTGGCTCGCTGCTGTTCGCGTTCGTCACGATCGGCTGTGGCGTCGTCGCAGGAATCCTCTCGGTCGCGGCCTACGCGAAACCGCGAGACTCCTCCGGTCGGTTCGTCCCTCCGATCTGAGACTGACTGCTGTCCCGATGGGCCGGCGGGACCGGGAACGGTCGTGCTCTCCTCGACACTGAGCGACTGGCGACCGTCTGGGGCGCCAGCCCAGAAGCGAACCGAGTTCGTCGCGGGACTGGGCGATCGGGAATCACTGCGTTAGACGAGTTCAGTCGGCTGCTGGCCCCGGCCCACCGGCGTACGACCGGGTCGCGTCGACGAGCACCTGTCGGTAGGTACTCGAGTCGGGTTCGCGGGCGAGTTCCCGAAAGCGACGCTTGAACCCCGCGAACTCCACGTCGGGAGCGTCCATTGCCGCCGCGTGTGCGAGGTCGTACAGTCGATGATCGTCGTCGACGAGGTCGTGGCGCTCGGCGAGTGCGAGGGCAAACGCCGCGTTGACCGCCGTAATCTCGGGATCCGCGCTCGGCGAAAGCCGCTCGAGTCCCGGCCGAGTCGGGGTCTCT
Organism: Natrialba swarupiae; assembly: GCF_008245225.1. Classification (GTDB taxonomy): domain Archaea; phylum Halobacteriota; class Halobacteria; order Halobacteriales; family Natrialbaceae; genus Natrarchaeobius; species Natrarchaeobius swarupiae. Next base: position 6,116 of record NZ_VTAW01000003.1, on the reverse strand, counting down.
GACCTGTTTGCGACCGCCGCCGCGAGACCAGACTCGAGAAACGACAGCAGTTTCTCGCCGGGGCCGACCGAGAGCGTGATGTCGTCGGCGTAGATGTCTTTCATGTGGTTTGCGATCTGATAACAGTGAGAGAGCTTTCGACGCTCGACGCTTTTCCCGGCGAGTGCGAGGTAGAGCACCTCCTCGGTCGACTGGACGTGGGAGGGATGTTCCTGTTCGTGTCTGGCCATGTGGGCGAACTCGTGGAGGGCGAGTTCGCGTGCCATCGCACTCGAGGCAGCCTGTCTCGAGATATTTAAGACGTGGCGGTCGTCGTAGTGGGCGGCCCACGTTCGTTCGTCCGGGTCCTCCCGGAGCTGGACGTAGACCGGCAGGGTGAGGTCGTGTTCGGTCTCGAAGAGACCTCGAGCGCTGAGAAACGGAGCGGTCGGACCGGAGCCCTGTATTCGTATATCCATGCGTGTACGGTACTAGGTCCGTTACAGTATGTCTCTTACGCCCGTTTTCGCAGACTGTACCCACAACCGCTCGAGCGGACCTGCCCAGGTAGCCACCGGGAATGACGTACAACAGATGGTGTCACTCCGTTCGAACTCGGGCAGCCGGCGCGACTCGTGGCGGTCGCGAACTCGAGCGCGGGCGGAGGGCGATCGGCGGTTTCCGCAACGCGGCAGGTCCCGTAATCTGTGTGTTATTCACTCACTCAATAAAGAGATTACACCGCTCAACCCGGGGAAAACGCCGGATCTACGCGAGGACGAAACACTACCCTTTTGACCCCGCTGGCGGTAACAAGGTGTATATGGGCCGACGCAAGAAGATCGTCCAAGAGTGTGAACGGCTGATGGACGAACCGGAGAACATCCGGAACATCGCCATCGCCGCTCACGTCGACCACGGGAAAACAACGCTTTCTGACAACCTGCTGGCTGGTGCGGGCATGATCTCCGACGAGACTGCCGGCGAGCAGCTCGCGATGGACACGGAAGAAGACGAGCAGGAACGTGGGATCACCATCGACGCGGCGAACGTGTCGATGACCCACGAGTACGAAGATACCAACCACCTCATCAACCTGATCGACACGCCGGGCCACGTCGACTTCGGTGGCGACGTGACCCGCGCGATGCGCGCCGTCGACGGTGCGCTCGTCGTCGTCGACGCCGTCGAGGGTGCCATGCCACAGACCGAAACGGTCCTGCGCCAGGCACTCCGCGAGGGCGTCAAGCCGACCCTGTTCATCAACAAGGTCGACCGTCTCATCTCCGAGCTTCAGGAAGGACCCGAGGAGATGCAGGAGCGTCTGCTCTCGGTCATCCACGACGTCAACGAGCTCATCCGCGGAATGACTCAGGACATGGACGACGTCGACGACTGGACCGTCTCCGTCGAGGGCGGCACCGTCGGCTTTGGCTCCGCGCTGTACAAGTGGGGCGTCTCGATGCCCTCGATGCAACGCACCGGCATGGACTTCGCCGAGATCATGGAACTCGAGCGCTCCGATAAGCGCCAGGAGCTTCACGAGAAGACGCCGCTGTCGGACGTCGTCCTCGACATGGTCTGTGAGCACTTCCCGAACCCGGTCGACGCACAGCCTCGTCGTATTCCACGCATCTGGCGTGGTGACGCAGAGTCCGACCTTGCCGACCAGATGCGTCTCGTCGACGAATCCGGCGAAGTCGTCTTCATGGTTACCGACATCTCGATGGACCCACACGCCGGCGAAATCGCGTCGGGTCGTGTCTTCTCGGGTAGCCTCGAGAAGGGACAGGATCTGTACGTCTCCGGCACTGCCGGGAAAAACCGCGTTCAGTCCGTCGGGATCTACATGGGTGGAGAGCGCGAGGAAGTCGACGAAGTTCCCGCGGGGAACATCGCCGCCGTCACCGGGCTTCGCGACGCCATCGCTGGCTCGACCGTCTCGGAAACCGAGATGACGCCGTTCGAATCGATCGAGCACATCTCCGAGCCCGTCATTACGAAGTCCGTCGAGGCCCAGACCATGGACGACCTGCCGAAGCTGATCGAAACGCTGCGTCAGGTCTCCAAGGAAGACCCCACGATCCAGATTACCATCAACGAGGACACCGGCGAGCACCTCATCTCGGGACAGGGTGAGCTTCACCTCGAGGTCATCACCCAGCGTATCGAGAAGAACCAGGGAATCCCCGTCAACACCGGTGAGCCGATCGTCGTCTACCGCGAACAGTCCCAAGAGCCAAGCGCCGAGATCGAAGGCATCTCGCCGAACCGCCACAACCGCTTCTACGTCTCTATCGAGCCGATGACGGACGAACTCGTCGAGACGATCAAAATGGGCGAGGCCTCGATGGACATGCCAGAGCAGGAACGTCGTGAGGCCCTGCAAGAAGCCGGCATGGACAAGGACGACTCCCAGGAAGTCGAACACATCCACGGGACGAACATCCTCATCGACGATACGAAGGGGATCCAGCACTTAAACGAGACGATGGAGCTGGTCATCGAAGGGTTTGAGGACGCACTGGACAACGGCCCACTCGCGAACGAGCCAGTCCAGGGGACGCTCATCCGCCTGCACGACGCCCGACTCCACGAGGACACCATCCACCGTGGTCCGGCACAGGTCATCCCCGCGACCCGAAACGCGCTCCACAAGGCGCTGATCGACGGGACGATCAAGATGCTCGAGCCGATGCAGGACGTCCGTATCGACGTGCCAAACGACCACATGGGTGCCGCCTCCGGCGAAATCCAGGGTCGTCGTGGCCGCGTCGACGACATGTACCAGGAGGGAGACCTCATGGTCGTCGAGGGTATCGCACCCGTCGGCGAGATGATCGGGTTCGCCTCGGACATCCGTAGCGCGACCGAAGGTCGTGCCTCCTGGAACACCGAAAACGCCGGATTCGAGGTTATGTCCGACTCGCTCCAGCGCGATAAGATCATGGAAATCCGCGAGCGCAAAGGCATGAAACTCGAACTCCCGCCGAGTATCGACTACATTTAACGCGGTTTCGTCTTTCGAATCGTTTGTTCGTTCGCAGTGAGGTTGTTTTGCAAGTAGCTCCGTCGCCACACGTCCGACATCCACTTGTTATGAATATAAATCCAATAGTTAACAACTTTTATTAGTGCTTGGGTTATATTTGTTATTGCCGTGAAAGACGACCGATCCCGGATTCCGGATGGAATCGATACGCTGCGAGTCGGAGCTAACGCGGCGCTCATCGGTGTCTTTCTCGGCGCCGGAACTGCCGCTGTGGTCGGCGGCCCGCGAATCCTGTATCTTCTCGTCGTCGCATCGATCTCGGTGGCCGCCTGTGTCATCATCTGGCGAGGGCCCCTCGCCCTCGCTACCTGTACCAGTACCCCCAGTCGACCAGGCCTCGAGATCCGGCAACGTGATTGAGCTCTCGACCCGAGCTGCCGACAGCAATCCGTCTCATACGGGTTACTGTCAGTCGGGACCGCCGAACCCGCGACCCGTCTGCGGGTTCGCCGGGACAGTGGTACCGCAATCCGTATCAGTCGTCCGCGAGGACCGCCCGTTCGGATCGCTCCTCTCGTGTCAAAAGCGGCGTTCCGTCGGCGTTCGGCCCGAGTTCGGGTCCGAACGGCGGATCGTCGGGATCGATCGCTCGGCGACGGTCGTAGTCGGTCGATCGCTCGACCGGCGTTCGGCCGATCGACGTGATCAGGTCGACGTACTCCTCGAACGAGCGGAACTCGCCGTAAGTACCGCCGGCTCGCTTAGTAATCTCTTCGGAGAGAATCGTTCCCATGAAGTCGTCGGCTCCGCAGTTCAACATCTTCAACCCCTGCTCGTCGCCGTATTTGACCCACGAGGACTGGACGTGATCGACGTTGTCGAGAAAGAGCCTCGAGACGGCGATCATCAGTTCGTCCTCGTCGGTGCTCGCGCCGCCGGAGACGACGTCGTGTTCGAAAAGCGGTGTATTCTGATGAATAAACGAAAGCGGGACGAACTCCGTAATTGCGCCGTCGACGCGGTCCTGAAGCTCTCGAATTCGTTGTAAGTGTACCGCGCGGTGAGCCTCGTTTTCGACGTGGCCGTACATAATCGTCGCCGTCAGTCCGAGACCAACCGACGCGGCGGCTTCCATCGCCTCGAGCCACTCGTCGGTGCCGATCTTACCGGGACAGATAACGTCCCGTACTTCGTCGACGAGGATTTCGGCGGCAGTGCCGGGAACGGTGTCGAGACCGGCGTCTTGCAGCCGACTGTACACCTCCTCGTAGGTCAAGTCGGTTCCCCGGCGGGCGTGGTACCCCTCTTCGGGAGTCATCGAGTGGACGTGAACCCCGTCGACGCTCATCGCGGCCATCTGTTCGACGTAGGTCCCGGGATCGGTCTCGTACCGATCGGCCGGGATGTAGTTGACCTCCTTCGGGTTCGGGTGGCCCTCGAGGATCTCGCGATGTTCCTCGTCGAGGACGAACGCGGGGTGAAGTCCGGAGACAGAGGTGACTTCGTAGATACCGCGGTCGACTGCGTCGGCAACGATCTCCCGCGATTCCGCGGGCGTTTTGGTGAACCCCGTCATCTCACCCTCGTAATCGGCCTCGAACGTGTGAGCGGAGTCTTTGAAATTACAGAACAGACAGCCGACGTTACACGCCGTCGTGACGTTGTTGTTGAGGTTGGCGACGAAGGTGACCTCCTCGCCGACGATCTCGGCCCGGCGGCGGTCTGCAGCCTCGAGTACCTGTTCTTTTCGCCGTCGGTCGATGCCGTCGATGTCGGTTCCCGTCGTCAGGAGTTCGACGGCGTCGTCGACGGTGAGTCGATCGCCGTCACGTGCTTTCGCCAGCGCGTTCTCGAACGACTGATCGGTGTCGGGAACGCATTCGAACGTCAGATCGGCTTCGGTCACCGGTCGTTCCATCGTCACAACGATGCCGGCACAGTGAGAAAAACGTGATGGATCCGTGCAGCCGACTGCCGCGAACAGACCGCATTCGACGGCTGGCGGTCGTTTTATAATATTACCTGATTTACCACTGAAACTACAGACCGACCGCGGTTACGTGCGACTCCGTTCAAATGCTCCGTCTCGGAAGGTGTCGCTGTACGCCACAGCCGTGACGGCCACGATCCGTCTGCGAACACACTCAAAAAACCGTTCCACCGGTCCTATCATACGGTTTACTGTCAGTCGGGACTGCCGAACCCGCGACCCGTCTGCGGGTTCAGCGGTAACACGATACAGCAATCCGTATCAGTCCTCCGTGTCGGCGGTGGCGAGGTCGGTCTCCTCGTCGTGCTCGAGGACGAGGCCGGTTTCTCCCTCGTGCTCGGACTCCTCGAAGTCGCTGTGCTGGTCGCCGTCGGAGTCGCCGCGTCCGTCGACGTCGAACGCGTCGAGCGAGAGGCGGAGATCGTCGGCCATCGCCGTCAGCGACTGGGCTCCGTCGGCGACTTCGGAGATGGTCGCTGCCTGTTCTTCGGCCGCGGCGGCGACGGTCTCGGTCTCGGCTTTCGTGTTCTCGCTGATCTCGGTGGCGTCGTCGACCATCGTGACGACGCGCTCGCTCGCTCGAGCTTGCTCGTCGGTAGCGTCGTTGACCGACTGGATGCTCTCGTTTGCGGTCTCGACTCGCTCGGTGATCGCGTCGATCGCCTCGATACCGTCCTCGACCACGTCGGCACCTTCCTCGACCCGCTCGCGCATCCGATCGATCTCGTCGACGGTCTCGTCGACCGACGACTGGACGCTCGAGACGAGGGCGTCGACCTCCTCGGTTGCCTCGCCGGTCTCCTCGGCGAGGGACTTGACTTCGTTAGCGACGACCGCGAAGCCATCTCCTTCCTCGCCGGCGGCGGCAGCCTCGATAGAGGCGTTGAGCGCGAGCAAGTTGGTCTGATCGGCGATCTCGTCGATCATGTCGACGATCTCGCTGATCTCGTTCATCTCCGAATCGAGCCGTTCGACCTGCTCGGTGATCGCCTCGGCACGCGTTTCGATCTCCCCCATCTCCGCACGTATTTCGCCAGTCGCGTCGCCGGCAATGGTGGCCTGGTCTGCGGCATCGCTCGAGACGGTCGCGACGTCGTCGGCGGTCGAAGCGATCTCCTCGACGGTCGCCGAGAGGTCGTTCATCTCGCCGTAGAC
>NZ_VTAW01000039.1 GCF_008245225.1 Natrialba swarupiae | reverse complement strand
CTCACCTCAGATTTACTGTAGAAGTTAGTAGAGTTGCTTGTTAACACTGACCGTGTCAAGTTTTCTGTGGCACCCTCAGCATACTGTTCTGTCGACCCGAATCGGTCAGAGCAGCCCCAGCACCGAGAAGCCGAAAACCGAGCCGGCGACCAGAAGTGCGGTCCACGCGCCGATGCTGACGGTCATCCATCCCACGACCGCTCGGCTCCGGCTGCCGGCGAACAGCGCGACGAGCGCGGCGACGTGAACGCCGGTCAGAACCGGCCCGCCGAGCGAGAGTCCCGGCAACCCGTACCGATCCCAGAGCCGACGGGCTCGAGCGTAGCGACCGCCGCCCTCGGACTCGTTGGTGCCGCGTCTCGCGCGCCACCACTCGGTCAGCCGGCGGTGAAAGACCACGAGCCCACAGACCGAGAGGGCGTTTCCGGCGAACGCGACGACCCCGGTCGCGATCGGATTCAGCCCGAGGCCGATCGCGATCGGAACGACGACGAGGATCTCGATCAGGGGAATCGCCGCGAAGACGAACACCAGGACGTACTGGAGGGCTCCGCCCGTCTCCTCGAGGGTCGCTCCGATCTCGACGAGCAGCGGTGTCAGCGTCGTCTCCATCGGTCGATACTTCGCGGCCGAGCGTAATACGGGATTCGACATTCGGTCCCGGCGGCCGAGGGGCAGTCGGCTGGTCGTGCCGATCAACTCCCGACGCCTTCGCTTCGAGCACTCGATCCCGCAGCGTGCGTAGCGAACGCCCGATGCATAGTCACGCCACAGCGTCATCGCCCCTCGAGCCCAATTCGGCGTCGATGAACGATCGTTCGATCCCCGCCTACGACGTCGCCGTCGTCGGCGGCGGTCCCGCCGGACTGACGACGGCGATCTATACGACCTGACTCGGCCACCGTACCGCCGTCTTCGAGAAGGAGGGCGGTCGACACGCGGCGGTCGGCCACGTCCACAACCTGCTCGGCGTCTCCGAAGACGTCTCGGGGCGCGAACTCGCCGCCCACGCCGTCGAGCAACTCGAGCACTACGGCGGCGATTTCTACCCCGACGCCGTCGAGTCCGTGACGAGCGTAGCGGATGGGGCGAACGCGGCCGACGGGGACGACTCGGACGACCCTCGATTCCGGTTCGAGTCAGCCCACGCAACCGCCGAGGCCGACAGGCTCGTCTTCGCGACCGGCTTCCGGGACCGCAGCCCGGACGTTCCGGAACTCGAGCGGTTTACGGGTCGGGGCCTCCACTACTGTCTGCACTGCGACGCGTACTCCCTGGGCGACGGCTCGGTCTTCGTGCTCGGCCACACCGAATCCGCCGCTCACGTCGCGATGACCATGTGCAACTTCACCGACGACGTCGACCTCCTGCTGGACGGACGGGATCCCGAGTGAGACGACGAGACGGACGCACAGCTGCGCGCCCACCCGGTCGACCGGATCGACACGGCCGTCGTCTCGGCCTACGAGGACAGCCGGATCGACGACGACGAGCCGCCGTGGATCGGTGGACTCTCCTTCGGGGACGGATCCGACCGTGACTACCTCGGCGGGTTCGCGATGTACGGCTCGGCGTACAACGCCGACCTCGCGTCGGATCTGGGCTGTGAACTCGGAGACGACGGCGCGATCGCGGTCGACGACCGTCGGGAAACGAGCGTCGACGGCGTCTACGCCGTCGGCGACGTCACCCACGGCCAGAACCAGACCACCATCGTGGCCGGCGACGGCGCCTATGCCGGCCTCGCGATCCACAAGGACCTGCGCCGGTTCCCGGTGGAACTCGAGGAACTCGAGGATCGGGAGGCGGAGACGAACGCTGCGGACAGTGACGAACTCGAGATCGAGGACGACGCACTCGCCGGCGAGGCTCCCGCTAGCACACCCCAGTTGCGGGCGCAGATGCGCCGCGTCCGCGAGATGGGGACCCATCCCGGGCTGTGCGAGCCGTCGCCAGGACGGGAGTGACGGTCAGTGCCCGGTCGAACGGCGTCGTTTCACTACCGTGTCAGCCCTTGTTTTAACTCACTAAGCTGTGAACGCGCTTGCATGACGGCAATCGTGTTCGATCTGGACGGGACCGTACTCCACTTTGACCGGCCGTATCGCGACATTCTCGCCGACGCCATCGCGGACGTCCGCGGCGACGCGACTGACACGTGGATCGAGACCTACGACGAGGCGTTTTTCGAGGCCTTCTTCGCGTGCGATCCCGATCCCGTCCGGCAGGCCTTCGATCGGATCGACGACTGTGCGGACCCCGAGTCCTACAGGGAGACGCTGCTCGAGACCGAAATCGACGCCATGTCGCCGCCCGAGAACGCCCACACCGACCTCGAGCGATTGGCAGGTGCGTTCGACCTGGGAGTCCTCACGAACGGCGTGCCCGAATGGCAACTGGCGAAACTCCGTGCGTACGACCTCGAGCAGTACTTCGACGCGACCGCCGTCTCGTACGAGGTCGGCGCCCACAAGCCGGCGACGGAGCCGTACCGCGAGCTCGAGAGCCGGCTTCCAGCCGAGGAGTACGTGATGGTCGGCGACAGCGACGACGACGTCGACGGAGCGACCCAGGCCGGCTGGGACGCATACCGGTACGAGGGGGACGGGTTCGGCGACCTTCCCGAGGCCCTCGACGGCGTCGACAGCGACCGTCAGTAGGTCCGGTACGTCGTCGAGCCAACCTCGATCCGGACGAGCGTGTTCTCCGCGTAGGCGTCCGGCTCCGCGTCGTACTTCTCGTTGATCCGGCGGCGGCCCGCCGCCGTCTGTTCCTCGTCGTCGACGACCGTCGCGGTTCCGAGCAGCGACACCATCCACTCGGTCTGGCCCGCCTCGTCGGCCTGTATCGAGAGCGCGACGCGCGGGTTCTCACGAATGTTAGCGAGCTTTCGCCCCGTCGTCACGATTTCGACGACGCCGTCCTCGTACCGATACCAGACCGGCGCGACGTGTGGTCGCCCCTCGAGGCAGGTTCCGAGGTGCGCCATCAGCGGCTCGCTCTCGAGCAGACGTTCGGCTTCGGCTGGCACAGTCACGGCGGCTGGACGATCAACTCCGAGGAGTAAAAGCGCCAGCCCTGCCGGTGCGAGATCACGAGCTAACCGGTTGTACACACTGTTCGAGAGGAGTTGTCCGTCGGCGACGCTGTCCGACTCACACCCAGCCGTTTGCGATCCAGTTGCAGATAGCGTTCCGGTACGCTCCTGGGATCGCTTCAGTCGCCGTCGACGACGAGCACCTCGTACTCGCAGGCCGTATCCAGCGCGAGGAGACTCGCGACCGCGCCGCGGAGGGAGTCCCCTTCGTTTCGTGCGGGCACGACCCAGGCCGGACTATGCTGTGTGATATTGTATAACCACCCCGGGATATAGAACATGAACTTTTATGAAGGATAGGGCAGAAGGGAGAGCTACAGATGGCACACCAGTCGGTCGTACACGTACTTGCACCCGAAGCAGCTCCACAGCTCCGAACGTCACACGAATCGTCCCCTGACGATACACCCACACGCGACTCCGATCCAAATCACGACGACCGACATGAGCACACGACACCCCACTCGAGCCCGAACCGATACCAGCACTGATACGAACTGCGATGAGTCGTTACCGGCTGATCGCGGATCGACGAGCGATCGACCGGCGATCACTCATCGCAAACCGGACGGATCGTCGACCACCGCTTCTACCGGATCAACATCGATCACCGCCACCGACCCGTCCAGCGACCGAACCCGGCCCGCCACTCGAGCGCAGGCGATGTTTTCTCACCGGAATAGGACTCGCCTCGAGAACCTCATCGACGAGTTCAACACCGCGGTCATCGGTACTGACTCCGGCTGATACTTTCGGATGAAAGTTAGCAAATATTTCTGCGCAGTACTGTACGTCGGTACCGCCGAACCCGCGATCCGTCTGCGGCTTCAGCGGTAACACGGTACAGCAATCCGTATCAGTCGTGTCGTAACTGACCCCCGTGAGCAACGGGACGCCTCTGGCGTCCGCCCGAGAGTGTTCCATGCATGCCACAATCGACGTGCGGGTTAGCTCGGCTCGTCGGCCGATTCGGAGCGACGGAGCCAGTCGGCGACGACTGCCTCTAGACTCTCCTGTGTGTCCGTCGCGACGTCGTCGCGCTGGAGGGTTACCTGGTAGATGCGCGCGCCGTTGAGACAGGTGAGCAACAGCGTCGCCACGAGTTCCGGGTCGATCTCGCGGAAGGTTCCGTCCTCGATCCCCTCCTCGACGATCGCAACGACAGTCGCCTCGACCGTCTCGTAGTTCCGGGTGAGCTGTCGGCGAAACTCCTGGTTGTACGGCGCTTCTGTGCGGACCTCGAGCAGTGCAGTCATCAACTCCCAGTGGTCGAACTCGCCGCGTTCGGGCGGGCCGAACAGAAGCGTCTCGATCAGCGTCAGGAGCCGTTCGTCGGGGTCCGCCTGGTCGTCGACGGCGATGTTCTGCTCGAACGCCTCGAGCAAGTACTCGAGAAAGGCGACGAGAAGGGCCTCCTTGGTGTCGTAGTGGTAGTGAATAACGCCTTTCGTCTTGTCGAACTCGTCGGCGATCGCCTGTACAGTCAGGTTCGCGTACCCGTCTTTACAGAGGGCCCGGTAGGTCGCCTGCATGATCGCCTCCTGCGTGTCGACGCCCTCGTCGCTGTCCGTTCCCATTCAGTTCACTCGTCGCACAATACCAGCAAAAGGATTGGGATACCGCTTGCTGTCGTCACACGCTCACGGCCGGTACAGGGAGGCAGTGACCACGGCTCGTCCGACCGATTTCCGGGTAACGGAGAGCCACTCAACTATTAATCCGCCCGATTCGGACTGTCCTCCGGTCGTCTCCGTCGAAACGATTACCGTCCATGATCCCACTTCTTCGATGAGAGGATGACCGACACCGCAATCCACCTTCCCGTCGCCGCCCAGCCCTCGATCGACTCGCTCGTCGACTACGCCCGACGGGCCGAAGACGGCGGTTACGACTGCGTCTGGCTTCCCGAGACGTGGGGCCGAGACGGCGTGACCGGCCTGACTGCGATCGCCGAACGAACCGACGACGTCGAGATCGGCTCGAGCATTCTCAACGCTTACTCGCGGTCACCGGCCCTACTCGGCCAGACTGCGGCGACCCTCCAGGAGGTCTCCGACGGACGATTTCGCCTCGGTATCGGGCCCAGCGGTCCCGCCGTGATCGAGAACTGGCACGGCCTCGAGTACGACAACCCGCTCAGACGAACCCGCGAGACGGTCGAAATCGTCCGCCAGGTGCTCTCCGGCGAGCGAGTCGAGTACGACGGCGAACAGTTCTCGCTGTCGGGCTTTCGACTTCGGTTCGATCCGCCCGAGCCGACGCCGCCGGTGGAGGTCACGGGAATGGGCCCGAAGGCGGTCGAACTCGCCGGACGCTTCGCGGACGGCTGGCACGGGATCATGCTCACGCCCCAGGGTGTCACGGATCGACTCGAGGACGTCGAACGCGGCGCTGAACTCGGCGACCGCGAACCGGACGACGTTCGCGTCACCGTCGGCGTCACCTGCTGTGCGCTCACCGACGCCGAACGAGCCCGGGAACTCGCCCGCCGACATGCCGCGTTCTACGTCGGCGGGATGGGGACGTTCTACCGCGACTCGCTCGTTCGCCAGGGCTACGACGAGGCCGCCGTGATCCACGAGGCCTGGCAGAACGGCAATCGCGAGCGCGCGCTCGCGTCCGTCTCCGACGACCTCCTCTCCGACCTCTGTGCCGCGGGCGATCCCGAGACTGCACGCGAGCGACTCGAGCGCTTCGAGAGACTCGAGGGAGTCGATGCGGTCGCCGTCAGCTTCCCGCGGGGTGCCGACGAATCGGAGATCGAAGCGACGATGGGGGCGCTTGCGCCGACCGGCGGCTGATACGGTCTGCTGCCCGTCGGTATCGCCGCACCCGGAGAACGGATCCCGGATGCGACGGTACACAGGGACGACAATCCGTATGACGGCCACCGAAGGTTGTCCGGTCCAGCTCTCGCAGTTACGGCCGTCCATCCAAGTAGTCGCAGTTACGGCCGTCCATCCAAGTAGTCGCAGTTACGGCCGTCCATCCAAGTAGTCGCAGTTACGGCCGTCCATTCAAGTAGTCGCAGTTACGCCAGTCCGGCCCGGCAGCCGACAGCTACAAATCGTCGATCGTTCCAGTTCGTCGTATGCCTGGGAAGGTTCCGCCGGACGAGTTGCTCGAGCACGTCTTCGATCGGACGGGGAGCGTCGACGAGACGGTGATCCAGGGGCCAGCGGACGGCGAGGATGCCGCCGCGATCGACTGGCCCGGCGGCGACCTCGTCGTCAGCTCCGATCCGATCTCGCTTGCTGCCTCGCAGGTCGGCACGCTCGGCGTCTACGTCGCCTGCAACGATATCGCCGCCTCCGGTGCCGATCCACGCTGGCTCACTGTCGTCGTCATGCTCCCCGACGAGGAGACGTCGTTCGAGGCGATCGCAACCGACCTCGATGCCGCCGCCGAGGAGGTCGGCGCGTCGATCGTCGGCGGTCACTCGGAGTACGTCGACCAACTCGAGCGCCCGCTCGTCTCGCTGACGGCGATGGGTGCGACCCGGACGTACGTCCCGACGGGCGGGGCCGAACCCGGTGATGCGGTTCTCGTCACCAAGGGAACCGGAATCGAAGGGACGGCCATCCTCGCGGCGGATTTCGGCGACGAACTCGACGTCGACGATGCGACCCGCGAGCGTGCTGAATCGTTCTTCGAGGAGATCAGCGTCGTTCCCGACGCACGGATCGTCCGGGAGTACGCGACGGCGATGCACGACCCGACCGAGGGCGGCCTCGCGGCTGGCTTGCTCGAACTCGCACGGGCGTCGGGCGTGCGACTCGAGATCGACCGCGATGCGATTCCGGTCCGGGCGGAGACAGAGACGCTGTGCGATGCGGCGGGCGTCGACCCGCTCCGGATCTTCGGCTCCGGCGCGTTGCTCGCGACGGCCCCGACCGACAGCGTCGAGGAGTGTCTCACCGACCTCGAGCGGGCTGGACTCGAGGCGAAGGCGATCGGAACCGTTCACCGCGGCGAGGCTGAACTCGTCCTCGACGGTGAGTCGATCGTCGACCCGGTGACGGACGATCTCTACCCGCTGTGGGAGTCAGCGGACGCAGACGAGTGATCGATCGACCTCGGATGTCGTGAGTTGGGCAGAGCCGACTCGTCGACGAACACGTTCTGCGATGGGACTAACCGTTCGTGGCCACCTCTGGGAATTCCCAGCGACCATAGGTTATTTCTGCTGTTGTCCCCCTTTATCATTCAGGAGCACTTATGCCTACTGTACGACCCACAGCGCGAACGGTCTGGGACGCAGTCTACGGGCGGATCGGAGCAGACCTTCGCGCCGTGATCCGGTATCAGCCGATGGACTGGGACTCCGTGATGCGTGATGACGTACGCGAACGGTACACCCACTCCGACACGCAGGCGATCGTCGATCAGACGATCGTCTGTCAGTTGAGCCACGGACGCCAGGAGCGTGCGTTCGAGTCGGGGTCGTTGAACGCACTCGTTCAGGTATTCGAGGATGCGTGGGTCGTCTCGTGTCCCGATTCGCCGGGTCGAAAATCCGGCGTTCTCGTCTCGATCGAACGCGACGGCAACGCGGCGACGATGGCCGACGTCCAGTGGTGTATCGATATCCTCGAGGAAGATACCGACCAACTTGTCGCGTAACCAACTCCACCCTACTTCGCTCACCGCATACGCGGTTCGCTCGTTGAGGGTAGCGTGGGACCGACGGTCCCGCACGACTTGAGGCCGGGGGCTCCGCCTCGAAATCGCTGAAATTCGTCTCAGCCGTCGACGAACAGCGTGTTCAACGCGTCGGGAACGACCAGCACGTCGTCGTCCGGCTCGAGCGCGTCGGTGACGTGTGGTTTCGCCTGCATGAGACAGTCCTCGACGACTGCCGGCGAGTCGGTGTCGGTCACGACGAGGTCGTGATCGCGGAGGACGCGTGCGACTACGAACGCACGCTGGGCGCCGGGTTCGTATCCTCGCCTCAGCTCGTCGTACAGCGAGTCGGCGTCAGACGCGTCCCGAAGTCGCCGATAGAATCGCCTCTCGCCGGTTCCCTCGCCCGCTCCTTCGGGAAGCGCTGCCGGGACGACGAGGCGTCCACCCGGACGGGTCGGATTTCGATCGCCGAGGGCGACGTAGGTCGCGCCGCGGGTCGCCTGGTAGAGGGTCGCATCTTTCGGCGCGCCGACGCCGCAGACAACGGCGTCGAACTGCCGGTCGATCGGCACCGAGAACGCGTCTCGAGCGGCGGCCGCGAGTTCGCGAACGACTCGTCGTGGCTCCCCCGCTTGCACGTCGAGGACGCCGGCGGGACCGTACGCGAGGTTGAGCACGAAGTCGAGGCCGACGAGGTCACCAGCCTCGTCGAGGGTCTCGCGGAACGGGTTCCCCTCGACGCGACCGAGTCGAACGCCGTCCCTGGCGAGCATGTCGGGACCGTGCGTGTAGCCGATCAGCGACTCGCTTCCAGCACCGATGACGACGGTCTTCGCGCCGCCGCTGAAGCCGGCGTACTGGTGGGGCTCGACGACGCCCGTCGAGAGCACCGTATCGGCGTCGGCGACCGGTTCGCCGATCTCGACTGGCACGTCGTCGCTCCCGTCACTCGAGTCGTGTGACGCGGCGCTGATCCGCCCAACCTCGACGACGGTGTCGGGGTCGTGGTTGACCGCGAGATCGGCGTGCTCGCCGAGCATCGACTCGATTTCGTCGTCAGTCATCGGTCGGTGCAACCCCAGTCCGATGACGACCGTCACCCGTTCGCGGTCGACGCCACACGCGAGCAGTCGCTCGAGTAAGGCCTCAAGGAGGACGTCGTCGGGTGCCGTCCGGGTAACGTCGGTGACGACGATCGCCACGTCGCCGTCGGGGTCGACCGTAGACGCGAGCGGCCGGCCGAGTGGCTCCTCGAGCGCGCGTTCTGCGGCCCGACGGACGTCGACGGAATCGCCGCCGGTGGGTTCGGCGACCGTCACGTCGTACTCGGAGAGCTGGACGTCGACGGTTTCCGTCCCGAGGGGAAGTTCCATACCGTTACGAGGGAACGACGGTTCAAAAGCGACGATGGTCGATGGCCGACCGCTTACTCAGTTCAATCTCGCTGAGATGTTCGATTACGTACGTTTCGATCAGGCTCGAGTCTCCTTTCGGGGTTCGACCGTCCGCTCGCGCCACCGGCTGCGGTCGATGATCCAGTCCCCCCGCCGTCGGTGGTCCAGTCACCCACCACCGGTGTGTCAGTTTCCCGCTGTCGGTGGTCCACTCTCGGTCAATCGTCCGCAATCGCGTCGGTCTCCGATTCCGGCTCCTCGGTCACACCTGACTCCGCGGATGCGGTCTCGCTCGGGATCAGGTGCTCGGTCGTTTCCCGGTGTGATCGGCGGCGTCGTCGGAGTCGACCGGCGATATTCTTCAGCAGAACTCGTCCGGCGAAGTCGATGGTCCGGCGCTCGCTTCGCGGGTAGAACGTGCCCAGTTCATCGTCCGGAACCGTCGTCGGTTCGAACGCCGGATCGGTCACCCTGTCGATTCCCTCGGTCAGCAGTTCGCTCTGGACCGCCACGACCCGGTCGAAGACGTCCCACATCGTCTCACAGCCGTGGAGGCTCACGTCCCTCGAGAGGACGACCTCGCCCCCGTCGACCGACTCGTTCAGCCGCTGGAGCGTCGTTCCGGCGGAGTCGCGGCCGTCGTAGAATATCGGCGGAACGCCCATCCCGCGATAGCGGCGGATGTCCGCGGGGTGGAAACTCAAGACGCCGTGGTCGGTCGCGGTCAGGATATCCCCCCGAATCAACCCGAACCCGAACAGGACGACGACGTCACAGCGCTTTGCGATCCGATCGACGACCTCGTCGGGGAACTCGTACCACGGACCGTCCGTTCGCGGCTCGCAACGAACGTGTGTCGCCTCCTCGAGACAGTGGAGATCGTCGACAGTGTGTCGATGCCAGAGCGGCTGTTCGTCCCCGAGAATCCGGCCGATCGTTCGTTCCGCGAGGACCAGCGCCCACGGCCCTTCTCGACGGAGTAGCTGGACGAACTGCGAGACGTCCTCGAGTCCGATCAGTCGTTTCGAGTTCCACGACTCGGCGACCGCATCGGAACTGTTCGCGTTGCTCACGACGAGCTCGACGTTCGCTCGACCGTCGCGTTGGAGACGCTCGATCGCACGGCGTTGCCACTCGTAGAGAAACGATTCGGAGAGGAGGCCGACCGAGACTGGGTCACCCGTCGACATGACCGTTTCCCCGGGCGGCGCCACTATAGTTACCACCACCCTTTTCCGGTCCGCGACGACGAATCGCACGACTGCGACGCGGTGTGGCGCACGCGAGTATTCCACACGTACCGCCGCTTCCGTCGGTATTTCGTTCCCTACGCACTACGTACGTCGATTTCAGCTGCTAAAATCGGATCGTACGGCTGTCCACGCGCAGATTACGGACGCTCGAGACCGGATCGGACGACGCCACGCCGAAACCCGACGCGGTCGTCACCGTCGGGCCCACTCGAGCATTCGG
The DNA here is from genome assembly GCF_008245225.1 of Natrialba swarupiae. Lineage (GTDB taxonomy): Archaea > Halobacteriota > Halobacteria > Halobacteriales > Natrialbaceae > Natrarchaeobius > Natrarchaeobius swarupiae. The sequence goes on along the minus strand of NZ_VTAW01000039.1, from coordinate 11,428 downwards.
GCGTAGACCGGGTCGCTCTCGAGTGCCCGTGGGTCACCGACGAGAACGAGCGCCCGCTTCGGGCGGGTGAGCGCGACGTTGATCCGGCGGTAATCCTCGAAGATCGGTCCCTCGAGCGTTCCGGTCGCGGTAAAGGAGACGACGATGACCTCCTGACTCGAGCCCTGGAATCGATCGACGGTGTCGACGGCGACGTCCGTTGGAACGTGATTCGATATCGTCGAGACCTGCGCCCGGAAGGGCGCGATGACGCCGATCTCTGAGCGCTCGAGGCCGGCGTCCTCGTACGCTCGCACGATCTCCGCGATTCGGGCGGCCTCCTCGTCGTCGGTGTAGCGGCCGTCGTCGCCCTCGACGTCGACGAACGCGACGGAATCACGGAGGTCGGAGGGGAGGACCTCGCGGGAGACACCCTCGAGATCCTCGAGCGTTCGACCGGCGACGTCGGGCGTCGCGGGTCGAAGCTGGCCGTCGTAGAACTCGCGGGAGGCGAACGCCTGGATGCGCTGATTCATCCGGTACTGGCGGTCGAGCATGACTCCCGCGTCGGGGTAGCGCTCGACCAGTCGCTCGAACAGCGACTCGGTGAGATCGTTCTCCGCCCGAACGACCGGCGGAAGCTGTTCGTGGTCGCCGACCAGCACGAATCGATCGGCGAGGTTGACCGCCGCGAACGTCCCCGGCTCCGTGAGCTGGGCGGCTTCGTCGACTAACGCGGCGTCGAAGGATTGCTCTTTCATGATCCGTGAGCCGCAGGTCGCCGTCGTCGCCGCCACGATCTGTGCGTTCTGTAACTCGGCGACGCGTTCGGCCGGATCGCCGGCCCGCTCGAGGCGATAGGGCTCCATGTCCTCGCGGACGCCGCTTTTCGAGCCGACGCGGACGATCCGATCGGCGTCGACGACGCCGTCTAGCTGTTCGAGGACGGCCTCGAGGGCGTTGTCGACGGCGCGGTTCGTGAACGCGGAGAGGAGCACGCGCTCGCCGCGTTCGACCATCGCGCGGACGGTGCGAGCGATGGTGTAGGTCTTTCCGGTTCCCGGCGGGCCGTGGATCAACGCGAGGTCCCGCGCGCCGACGGCCGTGCGGACCGCCTCGTCCTGTGCGTCGTTGTTCTCGACGAACATCTCTGCGGGCCGGTCGAACGCCGGATCTTGCCGGCCAAACAGGACGTCCTTTCGGCGCTCGTCGCCTTTGAGCAGGACGTCGTGGAGCGCAACGAGCAACCGATCCGTCGTCAACTCGGAGGGGTAGACGTCGAGTCGGGTCACCTCGACCGGCTCGTCGGCCGTCAGGACGATTTCGTCGTCTAACCGCTCGATCCGGGCGAGTTCCGAGTTGCCCCGGACCGGGTGGCCGTCGCTCGCCAGCACCAGGTCTCCCTCCCGGAGCTTCGAGGTCACGCCGCCCTCGCGGCGCGTGTGAAGTTCCCAGCGCCCGCCCTCGAGCGGCCGCTTCTCGACGAACTCGAGGTCGATTAGCGCGCGGTCGTCGTCGGCTCGTTCCCGCGCGTCTTGTTCCCAGAGCTTGGCGTACTCGCGGTGGACCTCCCGGCGTTCCTCCTCGATCGCCCGGTAAAAGCGCTCGAAGTACTCGAGTTCCTCCTCGGGCAGGGCCTGCCCGATCTGGCCGGCTTTCGACTCCTGGTCGAGTCGGCCCGAGACGACCATGCAGGTGTCCTGTTCGAAACAGTACTCACACCTCGCGTCGCCCTCGTAGCCGGTCGGAACGTCGCCTGCCATCTCCATCGCGGCGATCTCGTTTCGGAGCCGGACGACGAATTTCAAGAGCCCGTTACCCATCGAGAAATCCTTCGCCGGCGTGAGGTCGCCGGTCTCCTCGTTGCGGTCGAGTGCGGAGTTTTTCGTATAGAGGAGGGTGCCGGTGTCGACGTCGCCGCCGCGTTCCTCGAGCAACAACGCGTAGCAGGCGGCCTGTACCTTGTCCTTGAACCGCGGTTCCTTCTTCAGGTTCTTCCCCGTCTTGAGTTCGACCGGCGCACCGCGGCGAACGGCGTCGGCCCGGCCGCGGATGCCGAACGTCTCACTGATGAGTAGCTGTTCCGAGCGCCAGGAGTCGTCTTCAGTGAGCCGACCCTGTTCGAGCCAGCTTTCGATCGCGGCAGCGTTCTCCCGGACGTCCTCGGCGGCGGCCTCGGGCGTCTCGCCGAGCAGGCCGAGCTGGAGTGCGCGCTCCTCGATGCGGGCTTCGATCGACTCCTCGAGGTCGCGTCCCCGCAGGAGGTCGCCGAAGACCTCGTGGACGAGCGTCCCCTTCACGACAGGGTAGTTAAGCGGGACTCCCGAGAGCTTGTTCAGGTAGTAGAGTCGAGGACACTCAACCCAGTTTCTGATCGCCGTCACGTTCACCAGGAAGCTCGGCTCGACGACGACGTAGGAGTCGCCGGTCGTCTTGTACCGCCGCTCGCCCCGGTACTCGTCCGCCGCGGCGTTCGTGACCAGTAGCTCCATCCCCGGCTCGAGGAGTTCGGCCGACTCCGTCCACTTGTTCCAGAGCGTCACCGTCGTCACGTCGCGTTCGTCGTCACGGGAGTCGTCGAGTCGGTCTGTGGCTCCCGTCGCCGTCCCGTCCCCGCGCTCGTCGACTGACTCGAGTCGAAGCGGTACCTCGGCGAGGTCGCTCTCACCGTAGCTCGTCGACACCGTTCGCACCCCGACCTCGCCCGCGACGGTTCCGCGTACGTTCACGGCTGTCCGTCAGGGCCGACCGCTCAAAAACGCTATCGATCCCGATCCTTCACGGACAGTTTCGCCCGATTTCGCGCAGTAACATCGGATTATCCCCTATCCGGGACCGGGGTGGCTCGAAACGGTCGCCGGCGCTTAAAGGCACCGGAGGCGAACCCCCCACACCATGAGCGACCCGAACAGTGACGACCGTCCAAACGTCGGCGGCCCCCCTGACGACAGCGATCGGCCGGCCGACGAACTCCGGGACGCCACCGATACCGATTCACAGGAGGAGCCGACGACCACCGGTGCCGACGTCGACTCCGGCACGGGCGTCGGCGACCACCCGGACGGGGGCCCCGATCCACGGGACGACTCGACGCAGGTAGCCAACGAAGAACGCCGGCGCAACACGTCGATCGTCAGCGCCATCGTCGCCGCGATCGGGGCGTGGGTCGCCCTCTCGGTGCTGGTGTTCGACGTCGGCGGGGCGTCGCTGTGGAACAACGTGCTCGTCGGCGCAGTAATCCTCCTGGCCGCCGGCTACAACGTCTACCGGCTCTCGAACGATATTCCGTTGAGCGTCGGCGTCTCCACGCTCGTCGCCGTCCTCGGTATCTGGCTGATCGTCTCCGCCGCGTTACTCGGCATGCTCGGGAGTCTGTTCTGGAGTACGCTCGCCGCCGGCTTGCTCGTCACCGGTCTCTCCGGATACAACGCCTACGAGGCCCGGGAGGCCCGGACGGTCGCAACCGAACCGGATACGCGATCCTAAGTCACCTCCTCGTCTCCCGTCACCGATACCGTCGTCGTGTTCACTCTGGGTCAGGCCGCGGTTCGACGTCGGCGTCGGCTTCGATCGTCGCCTCGAGACGTCGGAGGCGAACTTCGGCGGCGTGGTGGCCGGTTGCGACGACGGCAAACCCGACCATAACCGCGGCGAACCCGACTGCAACGGCGGGAGAAACGCCGTTTACGTAGCTGTTGACCACCTGTCCGACCGCGAGACCGATCGGACCGAAAACGAGCAGGCTGCTCTTGACTGGTGCGACACGAAACAGTTCTGCGAGAGAGAACGTTTCTCGAGTGGACATTTGAAATCGTCAGTTACGCGTACTGACGATCGAATTATCGTAGCCCTTTTGGTTCGTTCGTCGCGTTCCGGTCGACCGATACGTTCTTTCTGCTCGCCTCACAATCCTCGGCTATGCGGATTCGTGAGTGGCAGGATATACTCGAGGACGTCACCGACCGGGATGTCGATTCCGAGGGCTGGCGAGCGGTCGCCGGCGACCGCGCGGGCGGCGTCGGCGAGGATCTCTATCTTGGACACCCACGGGGCGGCGTCTTCTTCCTCAAAACGTACGCGAAAAACCCCTTCGAGGTTCGGGGCGTCGGCACGCAGGTCGCCCGAAAGCTCGACGACGAGATCGGCAGCTTCCTTCCACAGGCGGAGGCAGGCGGGCGCTTTGCCGTCCAGTCGCCACCCGAAGACGAGGAACACGCCGAAAGCGTCGCCAAGCGTCTCGAGACCGTCGTCGAGACTCACGCCGACGCGCCGACGCGGCCACAGGACTTCTTCGACGACGTGATGGAGGCCGTCGAGAGTCCGGCGTTCGGTCCGATGGAGTACGATCAGTACGACCGACCCGAGCAACTCGAGGAGCTCTCCGATCGCTTCGAGGAGGCCGACGAACTGCTGAGCGCCGAACTCGAGGAACTGATCGAGACCGACGAGGTCGACCGCGGGTTTATGTGAGCGGTTCGCGTCGCGGATCGCAGCGTGGCGGGCGATCGATGCGTCGGGTCACTTCTGCGTTTCTCGAGGGAGACGGCTGATCCCGCTCGACGTCGGTGTGTCGACGCGATCGTCACTCGTCTTCGTTTCCGCCGACTCCGACGACCGGTACTCCTGTCTGAACGTCTCGACGATGGCGACGAGGATGCCGATCAGGATCGGGCCGACGAACAGTCCGACGAAGCCGAGCGTATACACCCCACCGAAGACGCCGACGAGGATCACCGCGGGGTTCAGTCTCGCTCGCTTGTCGATCACGATCGGTCGAACGTAGTAGTCGATGAAGCTCACGACGGTAAGACCGTACACGGCGAGAAAGATCGCCGCCCCCGTCTCGTCGATGAGGAAGAGATAGCCGGCGGCGGGCGCCCAGATCATAAACACGCCGATCAGCGGTAAAAACGCGAGCACCATCATCACGATCGTCCAGAACACGACGTTCGAAATGCCGGCCAGATAGAGCCCGATGCCGGCGATCAGCGCCTGCAAGACGGCCGCGAAGGCGTGGCCGACGACGGCACCCCACGTCGTCCGATCGATCTGGTCGATCAGCGTCGAACTGACCGCCGGAGAAAGCGGACTCGCATCCGCGAGCCACGCGACGAGCGCCGGCCCGTCGAGCAACAGGTAAAACACCAGAAAGAGCACGAGTGCAACGCCAAGCGAGACGTGTAACGTGAGTTCGATCAGGTGCGAGACGTCCTGGAAGAACACGGAGAACAACAGCTCGGTCAACTGGCCGGCCGTCTCCTGAATGTCGACGTCTACGCCAGCGACCTCGGCAAGTTCCCGCTCGATCAGTGCGGTCTGCAGGTCCGTCTCTCCGCGCGAGATCGATCGGAGATCCTCGAGGAAGGCCGTCAAAATGTATAGGATCGGTAAGACCAACACGACGAAACTCGCGAGAATCAGCGTCAGCGCGGATGCCATCTCCGCGACTCGAGTGGACGCCAGCCGACCGCTCATAGACTCGAGGAGCCGGACGTGTAACGGGAACAGGACGTATGCGAGAAGAAGCGCCAACAGAACGTACTCGAGAAACGGACGGATGACGACGAACACCGAGAACGTGACGATCGCCAGGAGGACGTACAGAAACAGTTGTTCACGATTCATGGACGTATCGTATATTTCGTTCGTAAGAGTATGAATACACTCCGGTGAATTGGGACGGTCAATTTATACTGATAGTCTCGATCGGCCAACGATCGATGGGGCGAATCGCGACGCCTGCTGTTGCCACGGCCGCGCTTTTTCGTTCGTCGGCGGAAACTGGTTCAGTGTCCGTTACCCCCTCATCCATCGGTGACGAAGACGTCCACCCAGCGGCCGTCGCGGACGTCGTCGACGTACTCGAGCTCTCCTGGCTCCTCGCCGGGCTCGCGGTCGTCGCGGCGTGGTACGGCTCGAAGTTCCTGACCGATCGGCTTCGTCCGCGACTCGAGGAGCGCGTGCTTCGGCCGACGACCGCGAACGCGGTCCTGTTGATCGTCCGAATCGGGATCGTCTGCTACGCGTTCGTCCCGTTCGCCGGCCTGCTGGGATTTCGTCCGCAGAACGTCTTGCTCTCGTTTACCGTCCTCTCGCTCGTTCTCGGAGCGGTGCTCGCGCCGGTCGGCCGGAGCTACGTCAGCGGGCTGTTCATCCTCGTCAACCGCCCCTACGAGGTCGGCGACATGATCGAACTCGTCGACCGCGAGGAGCGCGGCTACGTCGACGACATCTCGCTCGGCTATACCCGGATATACGCACTCGACAACTCGTTTCTGGTGATCCCGAACGAGACGATGCGCGAACGCGACGTCCGCAACCGCTCGGCGGAGGACGAACGGAACCGACTCTCGCTCGAGGTCTGTGTCACCTACGAGGGCGACCTCGAGCGAGCCTGTTCTCTTCTCGAGCGCTCGGCACGACGGGTCGACGGCGTCATCGAGGGTGGGCCACCGATCCGGATCGGTCGGTCGCGGTTCCCGGCAGGGCCGACGGCGTTCGTCCGGGAGTTCGCCGACCACGGCATCCTGATCGACCTGAAACTCTGGACCGAGGAGCCCTACCTCCCGCTGAAGGTCCGATCGGCCGTCCACCGAAACGCCTGGAACGCATTCGAGGGCGAAGACGTCGAGATCGCGTACCCACACACCCACCACGTCTTCGACGAGACGAGCGGACGAGCGCGCGTCGCGTTCGAACCGCCCGACGGCGAGCCCTCCGAGCGCTCCGGCGACACCAGCGGACTCGAGGGAAACGAGGGCAAATCGCTCGAGCGGACCCGCAAGCGAGCCGCGACGGGAACCAGCGCTCGCCGGTCTGCCGGCCACGAATCCGACTCCGAGCGGCCGTTTTGATACGGACGGTAACCCCGGTACGGCACGGATGCGGCCTGCGTTCGCGTCCGATGCGTCTTTGTGATTGCCCGCCGGAGTATCCGCCGATGACCGCACGCGCCGAGGAGACCGTCCGCGACTACTACGACGCGCTCCGTGAGGGCGACCCCCTCGAGCCGTACTTCCTCGCCGACGACTCGACGGTCAAGTTCGGGATCGGCGAGGCACTGTTCGGATACGACGAGGTCGCGGAGGCACTCCGGGAACAGACCGAGACGACCGACGACTGGGCGGTCGAGAGTCACCGACTCGTCGTCGACGACCGCGGGCCGGTCGCGACCGTCGCCGACGAGGTGACGATGGCCTGGACCGACCTCGAATCCGACGAGCGACGCGAGTTCGAGACGCGATGGAGCGCGACGTTGCTCCTGACAGACGCTGAATTCGGAGACGCTGATCGGGCTGGACTCGACGACTCCGCGTCCGCCGGAAACGACTGGCTGTTCGCATCGATGCACGTCAGTACGGCCGACGAGCTATGACACGACGACGCGGCCGGGGCTCGACTCCGGATGGACGACGCTCGCGGCGACGGCTCGCCGCCGGATTCGTTCTGTTAGTCGGACTCTCCGGTGGGACGATGGCGCTTCAGGGTGACGCGTCAGTTCCGACGATCGGACTGATGACGGCCATCGGGCTCGTCGCCGGCGGCGCGTTGTTGTGGTATCTCCGCTGGATCGCATCCTCTGGCAGCCGCTGAACGTCGATACACACCTGCTCGCGAGTTCTCGGCCGGAACCAGCGTCCCGTCGCCGATTTTGGCTCGACGCTGCGAGCCGTGTGTCAGGTTACAATCGCGGTGTGCGTTCCGAGAACGATGGTCGCCTCGATCCGTTACCGGTCGACGCGTCGAAGCCACAGCCGCGGCGCGTCGAGTTCGTCCTGACTGGGCAGGTTCTCTGGCTGGTCCCAGACCCGACTCGCGGTCTCGAGGTCGCTCGCGGTGACGACGCCCTCGAAGAAGCTCTTCCCGCGTTCGTACTGGCGCTGTTTGAGGCCCAGACCGAGCAGTCGCCGGAACAGCGTCTGAAGCGGACCGCGACCCTGCCGGCGGGCGTCGAGTTTCCGACGGAGATCTGCGTACTCGTCGTCGAAGGCGTGGTCCATCAGGAGTTCGGCGTACCCCTCGACGACGGTCATCGCGGCGTCGAGTTCGCGGAACGCGTTTCGATCGAACGAACCCGCCGAGAGGGCGGTGATCCCATCTTCCATGCGGGTCTCGAGGTGTGTCGAGAGCCACGGGGCCGCGCCGAACTCCGCGGCGTGGGTCACCTCGTGGAAGGCAATCCAGCGCCGGAAGCGGTCGGGATCGACGTCGAGCGTCTCCGCGGCGTGTAAGATGTTCGGGCGGACGAAGTACAGCGCGTGGTCGTCGTCGGGGGTGTCGGCGAGCAACAGCGGATCGTACTGACCGAGGACGTTTCGGCCGAGAAAACCGAGCAACACGGCCATCGTCCCGGTGTTGATCGTCCGAGCGACGCCGGGAAAGACGTCCGTATGAGCCTCGAGCGTCCCCATCACGCGCTCGAAGGTGGCGACGTTAGCGTCGATCCAGTGGTGGCGGTTCTGGATCTCGACGGTCTCGGGGACGTCGAACTCGGCCCCCGAAACCGTCCGGACGGCGGCTCGAGCCTCCCTGACGTCGCGTGCGTACGCCTCGGCCTCGCCGGGCTCGAGGGCGACCGAACCGGGGTCCGTCGCTGCCTTGGCGGCGTCGGCAGCGGAGCGCCAGTCGATCGCCTCGCCGTCGGAGCCGGACGCCCCGGCGACGGCCCGGGCGCTGCGATAGAGGTTCACAGTGACGAATACGGCTGTGAGACGCAAAAACGTTCGGCTCGGTTAGTTGACGATCACGTCGGGCTGGTCTTCCTCCTCGAGGTCAGGTTCGTCGTCGCCGCCGAACTTCCTGGCTGCAGCGGCGATAGCGACGAGGACAGCGAGGGCGACCACTGCGCCGATCGCCTTACCGGCCGAGCCGGCGTCGTCGGCGACGCTGGCTTCTTCCTCGTCGTCGGTCTCGGTCTCCAGTTCGGGCGGTTCGGCCTCCTCGCCGAACGGGAGCGCCTCGCCGATCTCGCGGGGACCGAACTGAGTGTCGCCGTCTAGGTGCAACTCGATGAACGTGAATTTCCGTTCTCCCATACTCGAGGGGACGACGACCGGACACTTAGCCGTTTGGTCGATCCAATGATGGCGACCGGCCGGAGAGGATCGAGTCGTGTGAACACGGTCGCGTTGGACCGGTACGATTAAGTGTCCGTCACCTGCGCTCTTTCGTATGAGTGGACGACCGCTCGACGTCCTCGAGGCGTCGCTGGGCGAACGCGTGACGGTACGACTCAAAAGCGGCGACGAGTACGTCGGTGACCTCGCCGGCTACGACCAGCACATGAATCTCGTGTTGGACGACGTCACGATTCCGGGCGAGGAGTCGCCATCGGACGGGGAGCCGACCGAAGACACAACCATTATACGCGGCGACAACGTCGTTTCGATCACTCCATGACTGGTGCAGGAACCCCGAGCCAAGGAAAGAAAAACAAGACGACCCACGTCAAGTGTCGTCGGTGCGGAGAGAAGTCCTATCACGTGAAAAAGGAGGTCTGCTCGTCGTGTGGCTTCGGCAAATCGGCCAAACGCCGCGACTACGAGTGGCAGTCGAAAACCGGCGACCACTGAATTGGGACAGAGGTTTTCGACAGCCAACTGCGAACCGAACGGATATAGACGTGTATGCGGCCGGTGACTGCGGTCTGACACCGGCGACTCTCCTTCAGTTACCTATTTTGAACGGTCCGTTTCGATCGCTTGGATTGACGCTGCTCCAGGCGAGAACGCTTTCGACTTCGCCGTTCGTACAACGTGATAGCGATACGAGATTCCGTTTGGGACACGGAGCTCGTTTACGTTCTTTCCGCAGGTCTCGGTTACAGCCTCTCGAAGAGGGTTGATCGTTCTCAATTGGCCATCCAGGTGGAGTAACCAATATAGGTTACATAGGCCGTGATTTTACGGAAGAAGTAATTACCTCCAGTTCACAGAGTGCGATATACCAGCCGTGCTAAGCAGCTGCATACGACGCGGTCCGCTGGAGACTCCATTCGAGACGTGACTGGACAATGACGAACACGAAATCCGAGACCCGACGGCAGACAGACGAACGGCATCGCACAGGGCGACCGAACCAACTGACTGAACGGAACGGCTGCCCCGAGTGCGGGGGCCGACTCCATCCGGATGAAAATCAAACCTATTGCGAATCCTGTGGGCTCGTGGTCAGCGACGAGCCGATCGATCGAGGACCGGAGTGGCGTGCGTTCGATTCGGCCGAGCGGAATCGCAAGTCTCGTGTCGGTGCCCCAACCACAACACTGTTGCACGACCGCGGACTTTCGACGGTAATCGATTGGCGCGATACGGACGGCTACGGCCAAGTGCTCTCCGACAAACGGCGAAAGCAGTTCCAGCGGTTGCGTCGATGGGACGAACGCTTCCGGACGAAAGATGCGGCTGAACGAAACCTGAAGCACGCGCTCGGTGAAATCGAACGAATGGGCGCTGCACTCGGTGTTCCCGACGACGCCTGCAAAACTGCCAGCGTCATCTATCGGCGAGCGCTCGAGGCGGAGCTACTGCCCGGCCGATCCATCGAAGCGATGGCGACGGCAGCCCTCTACGCAGCAGTTCGGCAGGCGGGAATCCCGAGATCGATCGACGAACTCGCACCGGTAAGCCGGATCGATTACCTCGAGTTAACACGAGCGTACCGGTACCTCGTCCGCGAACTCGAGTTGCCGATGGCTCCGCCGGATCCACTCGAGTACTTGCCGCGGTATGCCTCCCGCCTCGAGCTGTCGAACGAAACCGAGCGGACTGCACGTGAGGTCCTCGAGGCCGGCGTCGAGGAGGGCGTTCACAGTGGTAGACATCCGGTCGGGCTCGCCGCAGCGGCACTCTATGCGGCATCTCGACTTACCGGCGAGGACTTGACACAGAACGAGCTGTCAACAGCGATGGACGTGAGCAAAGTAACGATCAGGAACCGGTACCAGGAGCTGCTCGAGGTCGCCACAGAGGGCTGATACAGACTGCTGTCGTTCGGCACTGATGATTGCTGGCCCCGTTCGAGGGCTCACCGGAACAACGTGACAACAATTCGTGTGATTGCTCTGGTCGATAGGGGAACAAGGGGAGTATTTTGGAGGTGTGGGAAATCAGAAATTTCCGTGACCGCAAAATGTGAAACCACCCCGATGCTACGCGACTGCTTCACGTCTCGGTCCACTTGTCCCACGGGTTCGTTCATCCGCTGTGAGTTCGAGTGTCTGGGATATTTCGAAACCCGAAGGTAATCAATATCAGTTAATGATTTAGGATCCTGGCGGAGCTATCAACCACAATGGGTTCATGTATTGGATTTGCTACAATAGCCTTTTGTTCTCACGGTCGAAGGTACCGGCGATGAGTTCCGAACAAGATCACCTCAAAGAAACCGACACTGAAGCCCGGTTCGAGTTCAAGAAAGAGGAGAACGCCGCGGTGCGCTCCGAGAAGGG
>NZ_VTAW01000038.1 GCF_008245225.1 Natrialba swarupiae | reverse complement strand
CGCTTAATCTCCTTTCGACGTGAGCGTTCCATTACTTGCTCATCGATCTTAACTCACAAAAGTTTTCGTACTCATTATCGGCGGAGCAGGCGGCGGAGTTCACGCATCCGATACTCGTCTTCCCACCGGCAGAACGAACTGTAGTGCGGTGCCTCGTCGAGATCGAATACAGCAAGAACACCTGGCATCTCGTTGAGGTAGTCTTCAGTTTCACGGAGGCTCTTCTCCAGTTCGACGCGGAACAGAATTAACGCGATCTGTGTCCACTTGGCGTACCCGTCCGCGCCGTCCGGCGCGGCGGGTACGTCCGGATCGTCAACATGCTGTTTGGCAAGGTCTCGACACATTCGCGCTAGCCGTCTGAGCGATACCATATCGCCAGACGGCGTCCATTTCCCGGTTAATCTGACGGAAGATAATCGTGAGAGCGTCTGAGACTGTCGTCATTCGGCGGCAAAACAAGGCAAGACAACTCCAAGCGGCACTTAGCAACCGCTTCTTTGACTCACTCAACGAACTCACAACAGCGATTGATACCGCTATTGATCGAATCTCTGTCCCAAAAGTGAGCAATTATTTCTAATATCTACTATAGTTCCGGAGCCCATTGCTACCATCTCTTCGAGACGGACCGAGCACAGTTCAAGCAGATTCATCCCCTACTGGACAAGACAGTGCGGCTGTCGATGTGATTGACTGAGACTCTGATAGTGACTCAGCTCTGCACGTTGTGTGGACGACATGGATATTGCTTAACCAGCTACGAGAGAGCGTCTGCTGACTGATTTTCCCGATGCACGGAATGTCGAATTGATCACTAGCGAAGGGAACTGCTCGCATTTTCGCATCGATAGGTGGACCGTCAACGTTGTGGGGTTCGAGACAGCATCGAAATACCTGTTCAACAGCGACTCTTCTACCGATTTGCCGACTCGAGTTATAGGATATCCAACGTGCAAAACCGAGGGTTTAAAATAGAGTTTCTACTCTTTCACAGCTGGATGAAGGCTAATATATTTATGCCACCAAAACCAGAAATAATGCGGTGGTTATATTTTGTTAGTGAGGACATATCTCACACGGCAGAAGATAACACAGTCCACAGGCAAATATGGCAACTAGAGAACAAGAGTTCGAAGACCGAAAGCAGTCATCGTTCATTAAACGTGCACAGTCCGATTTCACGACAGTAGCATGGGTGTTGATACCAGTCGCTGTCGGAATCAACGTCATTGGTGGGACGTTGACTAACGTCTTACGTATCCCACTGTATCTCGATATGATTGGAACGATTCTGCTCGCTGTGCTCGCGGGCCCGTACGTCGCCGTTGTCGGCGGCCTACTGACAAACGTCGTCCTATCGTTCACGGCGTCGCCGACATTACTTCCGTTCGGTCTCGTTCAGGCAGCCGTTGCGCTCGCCGTCGGCTATCTCGCAGTACGGGGCTGGTTCCGCATCCGAGAGGGGAAAGGCTACCTCAAACTGGTTGGCGTCGCGGTAGTCGTCGTCTTGGTCTCGGTAATCGTAAGTTCGCCGATCGTCGTTCTCGTCTTCGGTGGTGTCACTGGTGGACCGACGAGCGTCGTAACCGGCGTGTTCCTGGCAACCGGCCAAGAACTGATCACCAGCGTCGTCGCAACCCAGTTCCTTGTTGAACCGGTTGACAAGATTGCGAGCGTGTTCATTGCGTACTTCATCGCGAAGTCCGTACCCGAGCGGTACCGTCCATCGTTCGGTCAGAAGTCCATCTCATAGAGGTACTGGACCATCCAATGAACTCGCCATTTGAATTATTAACATGAGTGAAAAGCATACGATATACGGGACTAATCTGGACGATGTCCTTGAAGAGGCCGAGCAACCCGGTAATGTCATCGATTACCAGCCGGGGGACACATTTCTCCACCGGCTCAACCCTGTCACAAAGCTCGTCATTAGCCTGGGCTTGATCACAATTGCCTTTCTCATTCCTGACTTCCGGGTTGGTCTCGTCCTGTCCGTACTGCTCGCGATGGTCGTGGTCGTCACGGGAGTGTACCGACCAATCGCAAAGGTACTTGCCGTCATCGGTATCCCGCTCACGGTGGCGTTGGTCGTTATTCAGGGCCTGTTCTATCCGGAGAATCAGACACCCTGGTATATTTTCGAGTCGGTGCCCGTTTTCGAGCAGATCATCGTTTATGAGGAAGGATTGCTGTTCGCGCTGTTGATTCTCTTTCGGATTCTGGTGTTGATGCTTGCACTGCTCGGAACGATCGTCACGACCCACCCTAAGCGGCTGACAATCGCCCTCATGGAAAAACGGATGCCGAGCAAACTCGCGTACGTTTTTCTCGCTGCGCTGCAGTTCATTCCGCAGATGCGCCAGCGAGCGAACGCGATCCTAGACGCACAGCAGGCACGCGGGCTCGATACGAGCGCGAACCTCTGGCGTCGCGCGACGTCTCTCGTTGCGCTTCTCGCGCCGCTGTTGATTAGTATGCTGATATCGACCGAAACCCGCGCACTCGCACTCGAGTCGCGCGGATTCGCTCGTGAAGGCGAGCGCACGTACCTATTTGACGTACCCGATACGACGTTTGATCGGGCACTTCGATGGCTGATGTTTGCCTGTGTGATCGCGGTTGCGGTGTGGCGGGTGATACTATGAGTCTGATCGATATCGACGACGTTACGTTCACGTACCGGACGCAATCGGACGACGTACACGCACTCGAGAACGTCACCTGTTCGATCGAACAGGGTTCGTTCGTCGGCGTCACTGGTCCCAGCGATGCGGGCAAGTCGACGTTCGGCCGGCTGATACCTAGCTACATTCCGAACTTTTTCGACGGGAACTTGTCCGGAACTGTCACCGTCGACGGCGTCGACATGCGCGAGACGACGATTGGCGAGCAGTCGATGAAAGCAGGGATGTTGTTCGAGAACCCGTTCGACCAACTCACTGGCGCCAGTACGACTGTCCTCGAAGAGGTTGGCTACGGACTCGAGAACCTGGCCCTTCCGGTCGACGAAATCATCTCTCGGACGAAGTGGAGTCTGGAACTCGCAGGGATCGAAGACCTCGTCATGCGAAACCCCCAGCGGCTGTCGGGCGGGCAGTCCCAGCGGGTGGCACTCGCGTCGATCCTTGCGATGCAACCGGAGATCCTCGTTCTCGACGAACCGACCTCACAACTCGACCCGCAGGGTTCCGAGGAGGTGTTCCGAATCGTATCGAACCTCGATCGCGAGGAGTACACCATCGTGTTGATCAGCCAGGACCTCACGCGTCTGGCGCCGCACCTGGATCGCCTGATCGTGATCGACGACGGCCAGATCACTCACGACGGAACCCCGACCGAGGTCCTCACAGATCCGACGATCGAAGATCGGGCCGTCCCCGTCCCAGATCCAGTGACGATCGGGCAACGGCTTCGCTCGAACGGCTACGTCGACGAAACTGCGCCGGTTCCCGTGTCGATGGCCGACGCTGTCGAGGAACTCCAGCCCTACGCCCCTACGACTCGCCCGGCCGGCGGAACGACTGATGGTGTAACGGACGGCGGCGCCGCCAGCGCCGACGGTCTCGTGGCCAACGACGTTGGGATTCGGATGGACGACGTCGTCTTCCGGTACAACGAGGAGGTCGAAGCACTCAGCGGCGTTTCCCTCGATCTAGATGCAGGCTGCGTCTGTCTCATCGGGCAAAACGGTGCCGGGAAGACGACGTTCGCAAAGCACCTCAATGGGTTACTCGAACCTACTGAGGGGCAGGTGACCGTTGGTGATCTGGATACACGCGAGCACCGTGTCGCCAGGATCGCACAAGAGATCGGGTTGAACTTCCAGAACCCGAACGACCAACTCTTTCATAACACGGTCGACGAGGAGATCCGGTACGGCCCGAAGAATTTCGAGTACAACGACGAGCGCATCGACGAACTCGTCGAGGACGCGGTCGAGCGCCTAGAACTCGAGGACGTTCGGGAGAAAAACCCGTACGACATGGGCCAGCCCAAGCGCAAGCGCGTGGCGGTCGCGTCGGTGATCGCGATGGATACCCCGATCGTCGTCTTGGACGAACCGACCGGCGGACAGGACGCCGAGGGGAACGAACTGCTCGGCGATCTCGTCGAGTCGCTCGTCTCGGACGGGGTTCTCGTCGTCGTAATCACCCACGACGTCGACTTCGCGAGCCGGTACGCCGACCGATTAATCGCCCTCTCTAACGGCGAGGTGCTCCTCGACGGCTCGGCGCGGGAGGTGTTCGGACAACCGGACGTACTCGAGGAGACCGACGTATCGCCGCCGATCGTTACGCAGATCGGACAGCAACTCGGACTCGAGAAGACGGTGCTGACGGTCGACGAACTGTTTGCCCAACTCGAGAGGACGTCCGAGGCCTCCGGGTAACCGTCTTCGGCCCCGCTTATCTGGAGCGGTTCAGGCACCCAGTAGTTCTATCGAACTGATCGGTGGCGACGTGGCCCACACACTCACGAGTGACGATATCTGTGTCCAGAGGGGGCCCGATTGGACGAGCCTGTGGACGATGGGTTTTTGCGGGCGCTGACCGATGTGGTGGTCGATGACAGTTTCAGCCGACCTGATCGGCGACGCGTACTCGGCGGCGCACGTCTGGGACGTTCTCGAGCGACTGACCGACGTCGAGAGCCGGGCCGCGGGCAGCGACGGCGAGATGGAGGCCGCGAGGATTCTTGCGGAAACCTTCGAGCGATACGACTGTAATAATGTCGAGCGGCGGCAGTTCTCGATTCCCGGCTGGACACGCGGACGGTCTGCGCTGACGGTTCACGGTGAGTCCGACCGGCAGTACGATCGGTCACATCAGGTGCTCGCTCTCCCCCGCTCGCCGGCAGCAACCGTGACGGCGCCGTTGATCGATCTCGGAGACGGTGTCCCCCCGGAGTTCGCGGAGACTGACCTCGACGGAGCGATCGTCCTCGTCTCCAGTGCCACCCCGGCCACCAGCGACCGGTGGATCCACCGGACGGAGAAGTATTACCGGGCTGTCGAGGCGGGGGCAACTGGCTTTATCTTCGCCAACGAGCAGGTCGGATGTCTACCCGCGACAGGCAACGTTGGTTCCGGCGACGGTGCGGGTGCGATTCCGGCGGTCGGCGTCTCCCGTGAGCTGGGTTCGCGGCTTGCTCGCACCTGCGAACGGGGGGACCCCTCCGTCACGCTCACGGTCGACTGTGAGAACGAGCGAACGACCTCGCAGTCGGTAACGGCGACGCTCGGCCCCGAGACGGGTCCCGAGGTCCTCGTTACGGCCCACCACGACGCCCACGACATCTCCGAGGGGGCGACCGACAACGCTGCGGGCTGTGCGGTCGTCACCGAGGTGGCGCGCCTGCTCGCGACCGCCACGCGGGATCTCGAGACCAGGGTTCGGTTCGTCACCTTCGGTGCCGAGGAGCTCCACCTTCTCGGGAGCGAGGCGTGGGCCGCGGAGACCGATCCGGAGACGGTGAGGGCGGTGATCAACCTCGACGGGGTTGGTTCGTCGCGCGACCCAGTCGTCTCGACCCACGGTATCGACGCCATCGGTGCCGCGTTCGAGGCGACAAGCGACGATCTGGGCGTCCCGATCGAACTCGACGATGGCCTAGTTCCGTGGGGCGACCAGTGGCCGTTCGTCTACCGCGGTATTCCCGGTGCGATGGTGACGGCAAAAGACGACGGGGACGCGCTGCGAGGGTGGGGCCACACCCACGCCGATACGCTCGACAAGGTCGATCGGCGGGATCTCCGGGCGCTCGCGGTGCCCACCACCGCCGCCGTTACCGAGTTGCTCGCAGCCGAGGACGTCGACCGACGATCGCCCGAAGAGATCCGCGAGGCGGCGGTCGAGGAGGGCCACGCCGAAGGGATGCGGATGACCGGCGTGTGGCCGTGGGAGTCGGCGTCCCAGGACTGACGTCACGGCTCCGTGCCGCGATCGTGTGGCCCGTCGGTACCGCTCGACTACGGCGTCACGACCGTCGTGGGACGGTCGACGAGTTCGGCCGGTTTCGCGGTCTCGTCTCGCCGGCCGGCGACGTCGTCGGGGGGTGGCTCGAGTTTCCTCGTGGCCAGTCTGGGTGGGACGGTGCCCCGATTCACCACGCGTGGGCCGTGGCTGAGGCTAACGCTTCGGGCATCCTTGAGAGCGGGGCGATGCACGTCGCCATCGAAACGGCGAGTGGTCGTGCGGACGACTAGACGATTGTGACAGGTGGGGCGTCTTGGACGAGATGACAACCGTTACCACCGGTTTCGACATCCTCGTATCGGACGCCAACCACTAACACTGATAATAGATGATACATAATGACACGGAACACACCGCAATGACAAAGAAGCTACTCATCGATACTGACCCTGGCTGTGACGATGCCGTCGCGATCGCAGCCGCGGTGGCGCACGCGGACCTCGAACTCGTCGGGCTGAGCACGGTCGCCGGCAACACGACGCTCGAGAACACGACGCGAAACACCCTCGCGATCCTGGAGCTTCTAGATCGGACAGAGGTTCCAGTCGCTCGGGGCTGTGATCGGCCCTTTTGTCGCGACCTTGTCCACGCGGAAGAGGTCCATGGACCGGGCGGTATCCGGGGCGACATGCCGGAACCGACGGCCGAGGTGATCGACGACCACGGTGTCTCGTTCATCGTCGAACAGGCGCGTGCACACGGTGATGACCTCACAATCGCCGCGGTCGGTCCCTGGACTAATCTCGCCGCCGCGATGCACCTCGAGCCCGACTTGCCCGACATGGTCGCCGACATCTACCTCATGGGTGGGGCAGCGATGACCGGCGGCAACGTCACGCCCGAAGCCGAGTTCAACGTGTACGTCGACCCCGAGGCTGCGAGTCACGTCGTCCAGTACGCCCGCCCGAAGATGGGTGGTCTCGACGTCACGAACCGGAGTAAGGTGGCACCTGAACTGATCGAAGACTACGCCCGCCGGGGGGTCCCGTTCGAGACGATCGCCGCCTGGTTTGGGTACGAGGATACCGATGCGATCCGGGAGCGGGGCATTGACGACCCGCCGTCAGTTCACGACGCCGCCGTCGTTATCGACATTGTCGATGACATCTTCGAGTACGAAACCTACCCCGTCGAGGTCAACACTGGCCACGGCCCGTCCCGCGGCGCGACGATCTGTGACACCCGGGGGGCCCCCGGCGAAGAACCGAACGTTGACGTCGCTGTCGACGTCGATCTGGAGCGGTTCCAGACGACGCTGGCGGAGACGCTCGAAAACCTATGATGGGGGCACTACCACCGGCCACGACCGTAGTCGGCGACTCGAGCCGACTCGGTCCGAAGCCGGGCGCTGACGAGCGTTCGGCCGCCCCTGACAGATGACAGCCACCGTCGACCTGCTGGTGCGAGGGACGATGGTCAACGTCCTCACCGGGACTCTCGAGGAGCGGACGATCGCGGTTGACGACGGTGTCATCGTCGGCTTCGGTGACCGGCCGACGAACGCGGAGTATGAGGCCGCCTACGTGGCGCCGGGGTTGATCAATTCTCACATGCACGTCGAGTCGACGATGCTGACGTTGCCTCAGTACGCCGAGGGTGTGCTTCCCCACGGCGTCACCGGCATCGTCGCGGACCCACACGAGATCGGGAACGTCCTAGGCGTCGCGGGCATCCGCGCACTATTGGCACAAGCCGAGCAAACGCCGCTACGAGCAGTCTTTACCGTTCCTTCGAGCGTCCCTGCCTCGGGCCTACAAGATGCCGGCGCGACGATCGACGCCGCTGACACGGCGGCGTTACTCGAGGAAGAGCGCGTCGTTGGGCTCGCGGAGGTGATGGATGCCGAGGGAGTGCTCGAGGGCGACGGGGAAATCCACGCAAAGATCGCGGCCGCTCGGCGCCACGGGCTAACCGTCGATGGTCACCTGCCCCGGCGCTCCGGTACCGAGCTACACGAGCTCTGTCACCACCTCGATACGGCACACGAGAGCCGCGTCCTGTCCGAGGCACGGGAGAAAGCCGACTGCGGGATGCGCATCCACCTCCGTGAGGGATCCTCGAGCAAGAACCTCGAGGAACTGATGCCGCTGATCGACGCCGTCGACAGTCGACGGCTGATGCTCTGTACGGATAACTTCTACATCGACGACCTGGTCGAGCACGCCGGAATCGACGACGCGCTTCGGCGCGTGATCGCCGCCGGCACGGACCCGGTCGAGGCCGTCCAACTGGCGACGATCAACGTCGCGGAAACCTACGGGTTGGACTCCGGTGCGATCCAGCCGGGGGCACCGGCCGACCTCGTGCTCCTCGATGACCTCGAGACGTGGGCCGTCGATCGTGTCGTCGTCGACGGGGTCGTCGATCCGCTCGCGGCCGTCGACGAGCCGCCCGCGTTCGAACTCGATCACAACACGATGTCGTGTCCGCCGTTGTCGGCAGCTGACTTCGTCCACCCTGACCTCGTCGACGGCGAGCGGACGGTCCGGGTGATCGACCACACCGGCGAGGTGACGACCGAAACGATCGAGCGCCTCACCGTCCGCGACGGCGTTCCGACGGATGCGACCGAAGATGATGTCCTGGCGCTGGCCGTAATCGAACGCCACAGCGACGACGACTCCATTGGGCGGGGCTTCGTCCACGGGTTCGGGATCGACCGCGGGGCGATGGCGAGTACGGTTGCCCACGACGCACACAACCTCGTCGTCGTCGGCGCCGACTACGACGCAATGGCAACGGTCGCAAACCACCTCCGAGACGTCGGCGGCGGGCTCGCCGTCTACGATCCGGAGAACGGAATCTCCGAACTTCCACTGCCGATCGCCGGCCTCCTGTCGTATCAGCCCCTCGAGACGGTCGCCGAGCGCTTCGAGTTAGTACAGGAAGCAGCCCTGACCATCGGAACGACACTTCCGGGAGGTATCATGGAACTTGACAACCTCTCGCTCGAGGTTGTCCCCGAACTCCGACTCACGAACAACGGACTGGTCGATGTCGCGTCCATGTCGATCATTGACGTCGTTCTCGAGTGAGCACCTCTCGTGTTCGTATGCGACACGGAAAGCGCGACTGACGTCTCGAGAGCCGACAGTAGGCCAGACCGCAACGCTCGCGATCTTCCCGTAGACGACGTATCGATGGCGGGCGCGTCTTCAAGTGGGTTGGGAAGTTGCGTTAGCGCCTCTTGACACCACCTTCCCATTCCCCGCATCCTCACCCAGATGGTGCCTTCGTAACGAACGCATCGGTGGCTAAATTCACCATGTTACATGAACACACGTTCCGTGAATCTTATTAGATTGCATTCTGAACCCTACTATCATGATAGTACAGATCTACTCGCTTACTACCGTTGACGACGTACACGCGTGTTCGAACGCGGGCGTAGACCACGTTGGTGTCGCGGCTGGTAATCAGGATCTCCCGGCATCGATCTCCAACGAGGAGGCTCGAACGCTATTCGAGGCGACGTCCGACAGGATGCGCACGGTCGCGCTGACGGTCGAGACGGACGTCGATGAGATACTCGACTACGCTGAAGCTGTCGACCCCGATATCCTCCACCTCTGTCCGGACGTCGACGCACTGACGGTCGAGCAGATTCGCGAGATCAACGAAGCGCTCCCGAAGTCGATGGACGTGATGCGGGCGCTCGACGTTGTCGATGGTGCGGTCGATATCGCCGAACAGTTGGACTCAGTCACCGACTGGTTCCTCCTCGATACTGCGACTGACGCGGTCGAGGGTATCGGTGCGTCGGGCGAGACCCACGACTGGTCGATAAGCCGGCGGATCGTCGAAGCGACGGAGACGCCAGTGATTCTGGCCGGTGGGCTCTCGCCGGAGAACGTCACAGAGGCCGTGGAGGCCGTCGACCCGGCAGGTGTCGATTCTTACACGCACACGTCCGCGGGCGAACGACGGAAGGATCCGGAGAAGGTTCGTGCGTTCACCGAGGCGGCGCGGGCTGGATCCGAGTAACCGTGAGTGATCCTCGCGTTGTCACAGTCGGCAACACACTCATCGACCACACCTACCACCTGACGAATCTGCCTGGCCCGGACGAGGGGGCGTTTGTCCAAGCGTACGAGCAGCGACTCGGCGGCGTGGAGACGAACGTCGCGATAATCCTCTCCCAACTCGGTCACTCGACGGGGCTGATATCCTGTGTCGCGGACGACGAGGACGGTGACGACTTGATCGACCGCCTCGACTCGTCGTCGATCGACGACCTACAGATACACCGCCTCCCCAACAAGCGGACCTCGTACTGTCTCGTCCTCACGGATCCGGACGGGAATCGAGCGATAATCGGTGGCGGAGAGTCGGTACTCGAACTCACGCTGACGGACACCGACATCGCGACCATCGAGGCCGCGGATGCCGTGTTCACTTCCGCGTACGCACCCCTCGAGGCGGTCGAACGGATCGCATCGTTGGACACACCATTGGTGTACGATCTCGCCGGCGAGTTTACGGACCTAACAGAGCGTGGCCTCACTCGAGGGGCACTCGACGACCTCGCACCTGACGTCTATCGCTTCGTCACCAACATCTCAGCGGCGCGGTCGTA
Organism: Natrialba swarupiae; assembly: GCF_008245225.1. Classification (GTDB taxonomy): domain Archaea; phylum Halobacteriota; class Halobacteria; order Halobacteriales; family Natrialbaceae; genus Natrarchaeobius; species Natrarchaeobius swarupiae. The sequence continues at coordinate 12,749 of NZ_VTAW01000038.1, read as the reverse complement.
CCTCCGGACGGACGCGGAGCCGGGTGACTGCTGTGCCCAACTCGTTGCACGGGGCTTCGAGGCAGGAGCCATCACCTGTGGCTCCGACGGTGTCTACCTGTTCGACGAGGGCCAGGTTCGACGGCGGCCCGCCTTCGACGTGGAGGTGACGGACACGACGGGTGCGGGTGACGCCTTTACCGCAGGGCTGATCCATGCGTGGGTGCTCGAAGAGATGACGATGGACGAGGTAATCCGATTTGCGAGCGCCGTTGGGGGGCTTAATTGTACTGTTATCGGTGCTCACGGCGGGTCACCAACGCTTTCGGACGTGACGGACTTTCTGGACTGATCCGCCGGACTGTCCGACAGGCAGTATAGTTATTACTCTCGACTTATTAATCGCTGTACATGGTAACACGAGTACATCTGGACGTTGACCCGGGTAGCGATGACGCCGTGATGATCGCGATGGCGCTCGGACACCCGTCGATCGAGGTCGCGGGTATGAGCACGGTCGGTGGAAACTCCACCGTCGACAACACCACGCGGAACGCACTCGCTATCCTTGAGCGGTTCGACCGAACCGACGTGCCGGTCGCGCGTGGGGCGGCCGAACCGACGGAGGGAGCGTTCGACACCGCGGAGTGGATCCACGGCGAGAACGGCATCCGTGGCGATCTCTCGGAGCCGACGACGGAGCCAGTCGACGCCCACGGCGCGGAGTTCATTGTCCAGCAGGCCCGCGAGTACGGAGAGGACATCACCATCGTCGCGGTCGGGCCCATGACGAACCTCGCCATGGCCCTCCAGCTCGAACCGTCGCTCCCCGAGATGGTCGATGGCATCTACCTGATGGGCGGCGCAGCCACGGTCGCCGGGAACAAGACGCCGATGGCCGAGGCCAACTTCCACAACGATCCGGTCGCCGCGAGCCGGGTCATCCAGTCAGGGGTGCCGCATATGGTTGGACTCGACGCTACACACGACGCGTCCGTCTCACTCGAGATGATTGAAACGTATTCCGGGCTGGACGAACCGTACGACATCGTCGGGCCGTGGCTTGACTATCCCGACGAGATAAAGCAATTCGGTGGCGGGATGGACCCGGCGATCCACGACGCGGCCGTCGTTGCGCACCTAATCGATCCGGAAGTACTGACGTTCGAGTCCTACCACCTCGCCGTGGAGACGACGGACGGTCTCTGTCGGGGTGCCGTCGTCTGTGACGAACGTCGGGTAACCGACAACGAACCCAATGCCGAAGTCGCGATCGCGGCAGACACGAAGCGGTTCAGAGAGGTTTTCGAGGAGTCAATTGACGCCCTCGTCGAGAGCTAAGGCCGCATCACTGTCCTAAAATCGGCGCTATGAAATCACTCGCTCGCCTCGCGGGCGAGGTCCACCGTCTCCTCGGCGAGGTCAGAAATTCGCTGGCGCTGGTAGGAGACGAGCGATGTCTCGACCGTGTCGTTCAGCGGTTCGACCCAGTTTTCGGGGAGTGCGTCCGCGCCGTGTAACAGACCGAGGACCGACCCGAGCGTGGCCCCGTGTGAGTCGGTATCGAACCCGGCTTGAACGGCCAGGCAGAGGGACTCACCAAAGTCACCCTCGCCCCAAAGGAGCCCGATAGTGAACACCTCGGCGTTACTGATCGTATGAACCCAGTCGAACTGGTCGGACTCGTCCCATCGTTCGTGGACTCGCTCCACGGCAACCTCGTACTCGACGTCGGCCTCCCACCACTCGATGACGTCGGTGACCGCGTCCGCGAGACGACAGTCGGCGGGGATTTCAGAGAGTCCGATCTCCAGCAGGCGGCGGGCGTCGGATTCGAACGGCGCCGCGGCCATCATCGCAGCCGCGAACATCTCGCCGTAGATGCCGTTTTTCACGTGACTGATCGAGGCGTCACGCCACGCATACGCCGCCGCCTGCTCGGGGTCGCCGAGCGCGACGTACGCCCACATGTCCGCGCGTATCAATGCGCCGACGTGCTCGCGGTAGGGGTTTCGAAGTGAGGCGGAGTCCGGGGGCGTTACGAGGTTCATCAGATTCCGGTAAGCCATCCGTTCGGCGGTGTATGTGTTGAACGCCGGGAGATTCTGAAGCCAGTAGTTTGCCACGTCCATCGGCTCGAACTCGAAGCCGCGTTCGTTCAAAATTCCGAGGCCAACAGCGATGTAGTCGATGTCGTCGTCGACGGGCATGTAGGGCACGTCGTTGACGAATAAACTGTCCGATGCGTCCGAGGACTCGACCGTGTTGTAGATGTCGTACTCTTCGTCGAGAGACTCCCGGGACCGTATGTACCCCTCGAGGGGGTACTGGTTACTCGCTTCGAGGTACTTGTGTATCTTGTCCCGCGACCAGCCCTGCACTGGCTTTCCCAGGAAACATCCGGCGATCGCGCCGAGCCAGCCGCCGTATACCACGTCGTACGGATCGTCGAGGTCGTCGAACCCCTCCTCTAACTGACGCGGCCCATTCGGACGGAGAGCACGGATCTCTTCGAGCCCGGATGGCTCCTCGTACTCGTAGTCAGACCGGACCGGGAGTTCTCGAGCGTCGTCGAGGAGGTCGTGCAACTCCGCCTGGCTCACGCTCTCGGCCTCGAGGAGCGCTTCGAACCGTTCTTCTAGCCTCGAGATGTCCTTTCCCTCGTCCCGACACTGCCGGTGTTCGTACTGCACTACTCGTTTGGTCGGCGCGATAAACAAAGGCGACGGCAGCGCGTCTTCGATATCGACCTCTATCATTCCCGGATCGTACTCTGCGGCCATACGGTTCAATGATTCAATTGTGGGGTAATAAAGGTGCGTACTCCCGGGATTTTCCGTTGGGACCCGCCTCGAGGAGACGTCAGTGTTACCGCGACACAACTGGAACGCGCGGCTTAGCGTACGCCAAGGGCGAAGAACCCGTGGCTGGATTCGGACCCTGTCGTAGGTAAGATCAGATAGTGCCCCGTACCGAGATTCCATCACACGGAGCGCAATCCCCAAAGTATAAATAACCTGTGTCTATTGTTAGAATATGTCTCAGCGAACCTTAGATCGCAGAACGTTCGTGAAAGCCACTGGCGCGGGAACTCTCGTTGGCCTTGCTGGCTGTCTCGGTGGTAGTAACGGGTCGGATGATACCGATAGTAGCGGCGGTAACGGATCGGATGGCGCCACAAACGTCGCAATCGTCTATCCGGTCGCTGGCCTCGGCGACCAGGGCTTCAGCGACAATGCCCAGGAGGGGCTAATGCAAGCCGAGGAGGAACTCGGAATTAGCCACTCCGCAGGCGAACCGGACAGCAATTCGGAGTATGCGGACTTCCACAACCAGTTCGCGTCGTCGCAGGACCCGGATTACGACCTCATTATCGGGCTGACGTTCGACCAGGTCACGCCCATCGAGACGGTGTCGGCCGACTTCGCCGATCAGAACTGGACACTGATCGACGCTGCTGTTGAGGGGCGGGACAACGTCTCGAATATCTCCTTTACGGAGCATCAGGGCTCGTACCTCGCCGGTACGCTGGCTGCCCACATTGCGACGGAAGGGTTCGAATCGGAAACGGTGTCGGCCTCCGGCGAGGGTGTCGTCGGGTTCGTCGGCGGCGCACGTAATCCGGTCATCGAACGGTTCGAGGCCGGATATGAGGCCGGCGTCGAGGACTTCGACGAGAGCATCGAGTTCCGGTCTGCCTACGCGGGCGAGTTCAACGCTCCAGATCAGGGCCAGTCGATAGCAGAGTCGATGTACAGCGAAGGGGCAGACGTCGTGTACCACGCTGCAGGTGGGACCGGGATCGGCATGTTCGAGGCTGCCCAACAGGCCGGACGGCCGGCTATCGGCGTCGACACGGACCAGTCCCAGACTGCGAGCGACTACTCTGACGTCATCGTCGCGAGCATGACCAAACGGATGGACAGTGCGGTGTTCACCACCATCGAAAACGTCGTAAACGGCGATTACGATGGCTCCTCGGACGTTCAGCTCGGGCTCGCCGATGGAGCACACGAGCTCGTGTACGGCCAGGAGATCGGGAGTGCAGTCTCCGACTCTGCCCAAGAGGCGGTCACTACCACCCGCGAGCAGATCATCGACGGCGAGATCTCTATACCAGAAACAGTGGACGAGTAAGTACTCTGTACAGTCGGGGGTGAGTTTCCGGGCCTGGAAATAACCCACCCACATCTACCAGATATAGAACGAAATCGGTGACACATGACTCATTCAGTTGAACTAACAGATATACGAAAGACATTCCCAGGTGTCGTCGCGAATGACGACGTCAGCCTCAGCGTCAACAAAGGAGAGGTTCACGTTATTCTCGGAGAAAACGGTGCAGGCAAATCCACGTTGATGAACATCCTGTACGGGCTCTACCAGCCCGATGGCGGGACGATCCGGATTGACGGCGAAGAAAAGGAGTTCGAGTCCCCTCAGGACGCCATCAACGAGGGCATCGGGATGATCCATCAGCATTTCAAGCTGGTTGGCCCGATGACGATAACTGAGAACATTATCCTCGGATCGGAGCCGAAGAAATCCCTGGGAATGAGCGTCGACATGGAGACCGCCAGGCGGGAAGTGAAAGAACTGAGCGAACGGTACGGTTTCGATATTAACCCCGAGGACGCCGTCGAAGACGTAAGCGTTGGCGTCAGACAGCGCGTCGAGATTTTGAGAGCGTTGTACCGTGGTGCGGACATCCTCATCCTTGACGAGCCGACCGCCGTGCTCACGCCCGACGAGATAGAGTCTCTGTTCGTGGTCTTCGACGAGTTAATTGAACAGGGAAAAACAATCATCTTCATCACTCACAAACTCGACGAGGTGATGTCTGTCGCCGACGACATTTCCGTACTCCGGGATGGAAAGAGGATCACGACGATTCCGGCCGAGGAGGCGACGAACAATCGGCTCGCTGAACTTATGGTTGGTGATGAGGTACTGCTCGAATTGGACCGCGACCCGCATCCGAAGGGGGAGGAACTACTCCGTGTAGACGACCTTCAGATAGAGGGGGACGATGCGACTCTCGTCGATGACGTCACCCTGTCCGTCCGGGAGGGCGAGGTACTCGGCATCGCGGGGGTTGACGGGAACGGACAGACGGTACTCTCCGACGCGATAGCCGGTCTGATCGAGTTGGACGACGGCTCAGTCACGTTTGACGGTGAAGACGCCACTGAGTGGGGCCGTAACCGGCTGAACGACGCTGGACTCTCGTACATTCCTCCGGACCGACAGGAACAGGGGCTCGTGATGAATTTCGACCACGGTGAGAACGTCATCCTAGGCGAGCAACACACGTTCCCGATCGGGCGTCGGATGCGGGATGACGAGTTGGCTGAAGAGATCGTAGCGGAATACGACGTGAAAACGTCGGGTGTCGAAACGTCCGTAAAATCACTCTCCGGTGGGAACCAGCAGAAACTACTCGTCGGCCGCGAGCTAGAGCGGGACCCAAAACTCGTCATCGCGAGCAATCCGACGCGAGGGCTCGACGTCGGAAGCATCGAGTTCATCCACGAACAGTTGCTCTCTGCCCGCCGAAACGACCGAGGCGTACTACTGATTTCCTCGAAACTGGACGAGCTCCAACAACTCTCGGACCGAATTGCCGTGATTTACGAGGGTGAGATCATCGACACGGTCGATCCCGAAACAGTGACAGAACGCGAACTCGGATTGCTGATGGCCGGACAGGAACTAGTAACTGAAGAAACTGATTCCGTGTCCAATGAGAACACATTACAAGCGAAAAGGATCGAGGACGAGAATAAATGAGTGATTTGAAGTCTAGACTGCCCGACGAGGTGAAACATATTCTGGGTCGGATGGTGGATGCATCGGGCCGTGAACGACTCCTCATCAGCCTTGGTTCGTTTGTCTTGGCGCTGGTGGCTGGCGCTTTGTTGTTGCTCGTATCGGGTGCGTTCGCGAGCTGTGAATCACCGGTTTTCGGCCTCGGCGGACTACAGTTCTGTTACAATCCCATCGAAGTGTACAGCGTGATGCTGAACGGCGCAGTCGGGTCGCCGTACAGTCTTGGTCTGACACTCCGGGAGACCACGTTGTTGATCCTGGCTGGCGTCGCGGTCGCGGTGACCTTCCAAGCGGGCATCTTCAATATTGGAACACAAGGTCAGTTCATCTTCGGTGGTCTGGCAGGGGCGGCGGTCGTACACTACACTGCTGATCTCCTCCCGGCAAATGTCGTCGGCGGGGGTGGCCTGTTTGCTCTTGGCATGATGGCAGCTGCGCTCATCGGTGCGCTGTACGGCGCGCTCCCAGGTATCCTACTGGCCTACTATGACGCCAACGAGGTCATTACGACGATCATGCTGAACTTCATCGCCACCGCGGTCGCGTTCACGATCGTCCGGTCGTTCCTGCGGGAGGGCGCTGCCGTCCAGACGACACTCATACCGGATTATGCGACCCCTCCGGCGATCATCTTCCCGTCGGCCTCGTCTTTCTCCATACTCATCCTCGTACCGACGTTACTGATCGCCGTCGGGGCACACTATCTATTGAACAACTCACCGCTCGGATACAACATTCGCGTGAGCGGAGAACAGCCCACGGCGGCGGAGTACAGCGGCGTTGACTCGAAGCAGGTAATCGTTCGTACTTTCACCTTGTCGGGGGTTATCGGCGGTCTCGCCGGCGGGGTGTTCGTGTTCATGGTACTTGGATACTGGCAACCGAGTGTTCCGCAAGTCGGTTTCGACGGGATCACTGTCTCGGTGTTGGCCGCAAACAACCCGCTCGGGGTCATTCCAGCGGCCGCACTGTTTGGTATTCTCCAGAGCGGGTCCGTCGCGTTGGACCTCCAACTGGGTGTACCCCGGCAACTAGCTGGCGTGCTTCGCGGTATCATCATCTTGTTCGTGGCTATGCCTGAGTTCATGCGCATGATCGGACGTCGACTCGGCCTTGGCGAGTCGTCTGCGACATCTGCTGTAACCGGAACGGAGGCAAACGATGATTGAAGATATGAACCTGACTCGTATCGAAAACACAACCCTGACTCGTCGGCGTATCGGCTTGTTGGCACTGGCCATCGTAGCAGTCGTTGCGTTGTTGGTTTCACCGTACCGTGATGGGATAACCAGTATTGTGAACGTCGGGTTTTTCAACACCGCGCTGGTGCTGTCAGTTCCGATCACGCTCGCGGGGATCGGTGGCCTCTACTCCGAGAAGAGTGGGGTTATCAACATCGGCATCGAGGGCTTCTTGATCGCCGGTGCCTTCACCAGCGTACTCGTCACGGGTGCGACTGCAGGCTCCCTCGGAGCTGACAACGCGGTGTGGCTCGGGCTACTGGCAGCAGTCGTGGTGGGTTCAGTCGGTGCGCTCGTGTTCGGTGTCGTCTGCATTAGGTACAAGGCCGATCAGGTGATCGCGGGATTAGCCGTCTGGTTCATATTCCTCGGCCTGGCGCCGTTTCTCAGCCGTGTCTACTGGGGCAACATCAACAGCCCCACCGTGGCGACATTTAATCAGGTGGCGATTCCGATCCTCTCGGATATCCCGTGGATCGGCCGGTTGCTGTTCACCAACTATCCCACCACGTATATTATGCTAATCGTGGTCCCCGTGGCGTGGTATGTACTAAAACACACTTCGTTCGGGATGTGGGTCCGCGCCAGTGGTGAACACCCCGAGTCACTCGACACTGCGGGCATCAACGTAAACCGGGTCAGATACGTGAGCATCATGATCTCTGGGGCACTCTCGGGGATCGGCGGCGCGGCTTTGACGCTCTCAACCGTTGGCCAGTTCATCGGGCAGGGACAGACGATTGTCGGTGGCGACGGGTTCATCGGTATCGTCGCATACCTCATGGGGAACTACAATCCACTGGGCACGTTCGCTGCAGCGTTGCTGTTCGCTGGACTTGATGCGCTTCAACTCCGTTTACAGCAAATCGGTCTGGACATAGCTCCTGAGCTGTTTGGGGCAGTTCCCTACGTGGCTGTTATCATCGTGTTGGTTCTGTTTGGCTACACGCGCATTCCCGCGAACGCTGGAGAGAACTACGAGAGCGGCGACGACTAACGGGACGTCACTACTGATTTTCGCTCAGGTTCCGTACCAGGCTACTCAACTGACCGACGGGAGCGGTTTGCCATCGTTTTCCGCCGACCGGTCGCCGTGACGTTCCGAGCCGAGAACGGTTCAACTCTCGGCTACCAACAACGTCGATTCGTCGCCTTCCGGGCACAGTCATACGGACGTCTTCTCTCCTCGCGGAGCCGGTAATGACGCGTGTGGTGGTGTTCTCTCCCGGATGTTCGGATCGATTTTAGCACCGTAATTCCTCTCCCAGCAACTCCGGATCGCGACTATCGATCCGCGAGAAAACGGTAGCAATCACAAGAATCGTATACCCGTAGTACGATAGGTTGTGTATGGTTGAGCAGTATCATAACTACGTAAACGGTAGTTGGACGGATGCGGAGACCGGCGAAAGCTTCGAGACGGAGGATCCGGCAGCGCCCGCGGAGATCGTCGCCGAGTATCAGGACTCCGGCGTCAAGGACGCCGGAGAGGCCGTCAAGGCCGCCGCCGACGCACAGGACGAGTGGGCTGACACTCCGGCACCGGAGCGCGGTGCGATCCTTCGCGCGACTGCGACGATCCTCACAGACCGCAAGGACGAGCTGACGAAGCTCCTCACGCGCGAGGAAGGTAAAACGCACGCCGAGGCTGGCGGCGAGGTCCAGCGTGCGATCGACATTTTCTACTACTATGCCGAGAAGACCCGTGATCTGGGGGGCTCGGTTAAAAGCGCTAGCGGCCCGCGTACGAACCTCTATACGAAGAACGAGCCGGTCGGCGTTGTCTCCCTGATCACGCCGTGGAACTACCCCATCGCTATCCCGGCCTGGAAGCTCGCCCCCGCTCTCGCGACCGGCAACACGGTCGTGCTCAACCCGGCGTCGGTCGCGCCCGGCGTCGCCCTCGAGATCTTCGATGCGCTGGACGAAGCGGGCCTTCCAGACGGCGTCGCAAACCTCGTCACTGGCCCCGGTAGTACGGTCGGCGATGCGATCATCAACCACGATGACGTCGACGCCGTCTCCTTTACCGGCTCCGGCGAGGTCGGTCACATGGTCTACGACCAGGCAACCGACGACGGCAAGCGCGTTCAGACCGAACTCGGTGGCAAGAACCCCACTGTCGTCACGGACAGTGCCGATGTCGAGGAAGCCGCCGAAATCGTTGCCAACGGCGCTTTCGGTGTGACTGGCCAGGCCTGTACGGCCTGCTCACGGGCGATCGTCGACAGCGAAATTTACGACGAGTTCGTCGAGAGCGTCGTCGCGCAGGCCGAATCGATCGAGATCGGCCCCGGCGACGAGTACGACATGGGCCCCCAGGTCACCGAAAGCGAACTCGAGGGGACCCTCGAGTACATCGATGTCGCGAGCAATGAGGGCGCGACGCTCGAGACCGGCGGTGGCCGGCCCGAGGGCGAGCGTTTCGGCGACGGTTACTACGTCGAGCCGACCGTCTTCTCGGACGTCGACAACGACTACCGCATCGCCCAGGAAGAGGTGTTCGGGCCCGTCCTCGCCGTCATCGAAGTCGACGGCTTCGAGGACGGCCTCGAGACGGCCAACGACATCAGCTACGGCCTCTCAGCTAGCATTGTCACCGACGACCACACGGAAGCCGAACGCTTCGTCCGCGAGGTCGAAGCTGGCGTTGCCAAAGTCAACGACAAGACGACCGGCCTCGAACTCCACGTTCCTTTCGGCGGGTTCAAGCGCTCCTCGAGTGAAACCTGGCGCGAGCAGGGTGACGCAGGGATCGACTTCTACACGATCGAGAAGACCGTTTACGACGGCTTCTAGGAGCCGGTAGAAGCGCTTTCTGGCACCCGGAATCAACCAATTTCGCCGTTTCAATCGTCTCTCACCTGTTTTTTCTGTCCGATGAGGTTCTGATCGACTGTACTCTTTACACCGAAGACGAGACCACCCTTGCTGTCTTTGCCGACGAGGGTAAACGCGTCAAGGAACTGGGCTAGGACGCCATCACGTTCGACTTGAGCGGTTTCTCGGCCCGCGAGAAGGATTACGCGAACCGCCACCTCTGCGACCTCGGGATCGCTTTCAAATCCGAGATCGTCAAGCAGGTCACCGAACGCGTTGGTAATCGGGTTTACATCGCTTTGACTGCTCGAGCCGTGAGCTTCCCTCGGCGTCGACGGCTGGTCGACCCCCTCGAGGGCGCACAATGTCGGAATCACGGGGTCGAGACTCTCTTCCCGACCGATATCGGCGATCATAGTCGCAGAAATTTACCGACGGAAACCGGAGGGCCGTTGATAACCTGTCGCGGGTCCGTTGACCAGCAACGTTGCCCGGGTGAACGCCCTGGATTCCACTTCCGATTATCCGAATCCGCAACTGATGCGATCGGTTCGAACCCCGTGTTCGTCGCGGAATCGTCTCCACTTTCACAATACGAGAAACCGGCCGTACTCTCCGCGAACTGTTTACGTACGTACAGCAGTAAAATAGCCGGGGTGATAAACTGTTATACACTGCGTATTAGCCAACTATTCGGATAATGCGAAAATATAGCGTTACAAAGAGACTGTCGCTAAAAGCCGGTGGATCCTGACACGTCGTGTGGTCCAACATCGAAAGCGGTGTTGTGACCGCTCGCTATCGCTGAGTATCGGTCTACTGGCCGCTCATCTGCAAATCAGCACCAACCATTTCTTGGAAAGAAATACTAGTACCGTCCCAAGCGTCAACTGATGGGTGAAACCGTGTGTGGGTGACCGGTTTCACCTATCAGTGCAGGCTTGGAACGCCACTAGCTATCTGGGGCCGTCCAGCGGTTACTCGTAGACCGTGTGATCGATGTTATTCGCTTCGATGTAATCCCAGTCGTACTCAACGCCGAGACCCGGTCCATCAGGAACCGGCACGGTTCCGTCTGTGGCGACGGTGTCGAGCATATCCGAGTAGCCACACTCGTAGATCGGGGGCTGCGTGTTCGGACAATCGGGATGGACGAGTGCGACCTCATAAAAGTTCGTATTGCGAATCGCCGCGATACAGTGACGATGGGCCGGCCCCGGCGCGTGCACTTCGACATCAAGGCCGAACCCTTCGGCTATGCGGGCGCGCTTCATTGCACCGACAATCCCACCGTCGTACTCGGGGTCAGCGCGTGCGAAGTCTGTTGCTCCATTAGCGATAAAGTCCGTGAACGGTTCGAGCCCGCGGGTATGCTCGGTCAGCAGTAGCGGCGTCTCGAGTTGCTCGCGGAGCTTTCGATGTCCGTGCTGAGACACGCCACCGTCCCGATAGGGATCCTCGTACCAGAGGAAGTCCTGTTCGTCACAGGCCTTGCCGACTTTCAGGGCGTCGGCGAACGTCTCGTACTCGCAGGCCGGATCGAGCATCAGGTCCATCTCGTCGCCGACGCGCTCGCCGACGGCGTGGACGGTTTCGATCTCGCGGTCGACGTCGCGAAACTCGTCGCTACCGCCCCAACCGTGGACCTTGAAGCCCTGATAGCCGAGATCGAGACACTCCTCTGCGAAGTCGGCGTACGCTTTCGGTGAGTCAAGTCCACCGTTGTCGTCCCCGTGGTACGTCGAGGCATATGCAGGAATCCGTTCGCGGTACGTACCGAGCAGTTCGTGAACGGGAGCGTCGTAGTATTTACCGGCGAAGTCCCACAACGGGATGTCGACGGGACCGATTCCCATTCGGTCGTACTTGCGCAAGCCGCGTTTGATCTCGCTCCAGTGGCGCTCTCGTTTGAGCGGGTTCTTGCCGACGAGGTAGTCGGCGTACGAGTCGATCTGATCGGGCGCGGTCGAGGTGACCAGAACGTACTCCCCGGTTACTTCCGTATCGGTGTGGACCTTGATCGCGAGGGTCGAACTCTCGAGCGTCGAGTTCGGCTCGTACATCAAGTTGAACCCATTACCGTCGGTCCCGACGTCCTGAATCGGATAGCTAAATTCTATTGTCTCTATGCGGGTTATCTCGGGTGCCATACAGTACCTGTCGCGTAGAAGCACAAAACATTTTGTGAAACCGAATAAGGATGTGTGAAAGATACGGATCGACTGCGTCGTTTATCGCGGATCGGTCCGCGATGGAGTCCCTCGGGCGTTTGACTCCCGCAGCGACCCGAGTCGCCGGTCAGGGCTATTTATACGGAGGGGCTGACAATCTAACCGTATGTCCGAACTAACGTACGACTACTCGGAAACGACCGTCGTCATCACCGGTGGATCGTCGGGTATCGGTCGCGCGATAGCGATTCGGTTCGCCGAAGCAGGTGCGACGGTCTTGAACGGAGACATCGAGCGTGAACCTAAAGGTGCAGACATCCCGACGGACGCGGCTATCGAGGAACGGGGTGGAACGGCCGAATACGTCGAAACTGACGTGACCGAGCGTGCCGATCTCGAGGCGTTGGTCGAGTACGCCGGCGAGTACGGCGGGGTCGACGTGATGGTCAACAATGCTGGACTCCAGATCCCGAAACCGATGCACGAAGTTACCCCCGAGGAGTTCGACCGCATTCACGCGGTCAACTCGAAGGGGGTGTTCTTCGGGACGCAGGTCGCCGTTGAGAATATGCTTGCACGAGACGACCCGGGCGTGATCATCAATACGGCCTCGATCAGTTCGAACCTCACTCAGTACCTTCCCAAGCGTCGAGTGACTAGTTCTCGACCTCTTCGAGAGTCGGATAGAGGCGGTGGAGCTTCGTTCGAG
>NZ_VTAW01000037.1 GCF_008245225.1 Natrialba swarupiae | reverse complement strand
AATCTCCTTTCCTCGGCTTCAGCTTGTTACCAAGCACAGCCTAGCCTCGCCGCTGTCGTCCATTTTCAATAGAGCAGAACAATCTATTTATGAGTTCAGTGTGAGATGGATGTATGGCAGAACCGAAACATCCAGTCCGAACCGTCAGCCGGACGTTCGAGATCCTCGAGGTGATTCAAGAACTCGACGGCGCGGGCGTCTCGGAGATCGCAGACCGTGTCGACATCGGCAAGAGTGCGGTCCACAATCACCTGACGACGCTCGCGAACGAGGAGTACGTCGACAAGGACGGCGACCAGTACTACATCGGGCTATCGTTTCTCGGTCTCGGTGCGTACGCGAGAAACCGAACGCCGATCTACGACGCCGCGAAAGCCGAGGTGGACAAACTCGCGGACGAGACCGGCGAACTGGTGAACCTGCTGGTCGAGAAAAACGGAATGGGTATCTACCTTTACCAAGCGAAAGGCGACAACGCGGTCGAACTCGATACACACGAGGGAAAGCGAGTTCGACTGCACTGTACCGGACTCGGGAAAGCGATCCTGGCGTTTCGGCCAGACGAAGAGGTCGAGCGCATCCTCACGGAACACGGACTCCCCGCGGAGACGAGTCACACGATCACGGATCGCGAGGAGTTCCTCGCGGAACTCGAGACGGTGCGCGAGCAACGCTACGCCGTCGATCGGGAGGAACGACTCAACGGCCTGCGGTGTATCGCGGCCCCGATCACCGACGACACAGACCGTAGTATCGCGGCCGTCAGCGTCTCCTGTCCCGTCCATCGGGTCGGCGACGACAGGTTCTACAACGACCTGCCGGAGGCGGCCCTCGGCACGGCGAACGTGATCGAACTCGAGTACAACTACTCCTGACGATGGACGAACGCCCCCTTCCATCGGCGACGACGTCATCGCGACGAGCGGACTCCAAGTAGGGACGACGAGCAGAAACGCCGATATTCTCCGCTCGAGAACGACGTGGTACGAGAGTGCTTTGGCCAGCCTGCACTGCAGGGTCGAATGCGGTGGTGTGGTCCGAGTCGTCCCTGCAGTCGACGCCTGGCGGAGTAATAGTGTAGATTTGGTTCGTCTCGGAATTACAACGCCATATTGCGGCGTGGACAACGGGACGCGTCACTCGAGGGCGATCCGCGACCGAAACTCCGGTACCCCGCTCACGCCGACGTCGGGGACCCGAAACACCGCGCCTGCGCCCTCGCCTTCCGTTTCGCGGTCGCCGTCGGTGAGCGCGGTCGTCAGGTACAGGTCCTCGTACGTTGGTCCCCCGAACGTAACCGAGGCGACCTTCCGTGCGGGGAGGTCGATGGTGTCGACGTCCCTGCCGTCGGGCTTGTATCGTACGACCCGACCGCCGTCCCAGCGCGCGGACCAGACGTAGTCGTCCGCGTCGACGGTCATGCCGTCGGGAACGCCGTCGCCGTCGCCCGTCTCGAGGAACGTCCGTCGGTTCGTAAGCGCGCCCGTCTCCCGGTCGTAGTCGAACGCGTACACCGCGTGAGCCTCGGACTCGGTGAGGTAAAACGTCTCGAGGTTTCGAGAGAACCCCATTCCATTTGGAATATCAATATTTTCGATGACGACGGTCGCGGTGCCGTCGGGCTCGAGGCGATAGAGGTCGCCCAGCTCGTCGTCGCCGGGCATCGTCCCGCAGAATACCCGACCCTCGGGATCCGCGATAACGTCGTTGAACCGGGTCTCGGCGTCGATCTCGACCACCGGTTGCGCGATGTCGTCGCCGGGCTCGAGCCGGCTGACAGTACCGTGGGTGAACAACAGCAACGCGCCGTCCTCCTCGATCGTGTACCCGCCGAGCGGGACGCCGTCGGTCTCGTAGACGAGTTCGTACTCGTCGCGTGCGGGGTCGTATCCGTAGAGTTCGCCGGCCGGAATGTCGACCCAGTACAGTCGTCGATCGTCGGGGTGCCATAGCGGCCCCTCACCGGTGTGAGCACGGGTATCCGCAATACGCTCTCGTTCGGGCATAGTCATTATTGTAGGGCGTTTACACTTGAATCTGTACTCATTGATTCCCCTCGCTCGCAAAGCGGCCACCAGCAGTGGTTGGGTTGGCACTCGACTGTGTCCGGGAGTGCAGCGGTTTCGACGACGATCGCAACACTGCGACGATATCGGGAAGCTGTTTTGCGAACGATCGATTCACGGCACTTCGGTTGATCGTTGCACAACCACTCCGTTTCATATACTGTATAGTAAAATGGTAAAAGGGATAAGCCACGCGAACGATGTCAGTTCGATTCGGTATCCCAGGAGACGATCCGTACCAGTTTGCTGCTGATCTATCTCTTCGCAACTCGGTTCGCACCAACACGACGACCACACGTGAGTTTGGTCGGTTGTCGACGTGGAGCGGGCCTCAGAACGCACTCGGTGCAAATCCGCCGTCGACCGTGAGCACTTCGCCCGTGACGTACGACGACGCATCGCTCGAGAGGTAGATCGCCGTGCCGACGAGTTCCTCGCGCTCCCCGACGCGACCCAGCGGCGTTCGCTCTTGAATTCGCGTCCGTTTCTCGGTCCCCGCGGCGTAGGTGTCGGCGTTCTGTGGGGTGATGAAGAAGCCGGGTGCGATGGCGTTGACTCGAACGTCGGGTGCGAGTTCCTTCGCGGACGCGCGGGTAAACGCCTCGACACCCCCTTTCGCCGCCGAGTAGGCGGGCAGGTTCTCCATCGCCAGCCGCGCCGCGAGCGAGGAGATGTTCACGATGCTTCCGCCCTCCTCCATCGCCGGGGCGAACGTCTGCGTGACGCGCCGAACGCCGTCGAGTGCGACGTCGGTCACGAACCCCCAGTCCTCGTCGTCGATTTCCAGGACGTCCTCGCGGGAGATCGCGCCCTGGGAGGCGACCACGACGTCGATTCCGCCGAGGGCCTCCTGGGCGACCTCGCGAACCCGCTCGAGCGAGTCTCGGTCGGTGACGTCACACGGTACCCGGGCCGTCTTCGCACCGTGGTCCTCGAGGAGGTCGGCGGTCTCGTCGACACGGTCCTCGCTTCGACTCGTGGCGATGACGTCGGCACCGTCGGCGGCGAACCCGACCGCAATCGCCTGGCCGAGTCCGCTGGTTCCGCCGACGACGATCGCTCGTTTGCCCGTTACGGTTACCGGATGGTGTACGTACTCGTCCATACGTCAGCTACACGGGTCCATCTACGAATAGGTTTCCACGATCGCAAGCGGTGAATCCATCGTTACACTGATTTCGATACTGTCTCGTCGATCCGTCTCGACCATCTGTTCGACGATACTATTCTGTAGTAGAGAACGCTACTCTACAGTGTTTCCTAACATATTCTGTCCTCGAGATGTCCCGTGTTCCAAATCGACCCTCTGGAAACGCGGCTGGATGAGTCCCCTTCGAGCCGAACCTGGTGTGTGGCTTCGTTTCACCGCGTTCGACGGAGTCGGGGAACTCCATCATTACACGTGTATGGTTGTAATTTTCCGAACGGGATGGAGACGCGAAACTGACCGATAGCTCGTATGACGCGGTTCCGATTCGAATATACGATACGTATGTCGTCTGCCCTCCCGTCGTCGAGAACGGTCTGCAGACTGGTACACCCTCTCTATAGTGCTCCGACAAGCGTCGACTGCAGGGATGACTCGGACCACACCACCGCATTCGACCCTGCAGTGCAGGCTTGCCAAAGCAATAGAGAACGCACTTGTTGTACTGATGAACGTATGTTGATAAATAATCCGAATAACTCCATAATCGAGTAACAGCACAACGGGATGAGGACGGCCGATGGCACCTCCGACTCGTACTGATCGACCGACCGTCCAACAGAATTATACTGACCGCTGGCCGAGTCGAGGTATGCGCGCACTTGCCAAAACGAGCCGTGAGTACGGCGCGGTGGAACTCGTCGATCGGTCGCGACCCGAACCCGCTGCCGACGAGGCGTTGATCGAAGTCGACTACGCCGGCCTCTGTGGAAGCGACGCAGGTATCTACAAGTTCAAGTCCGCCTTCGAACGGATGAGCTTGCCGACGGTGATCGGCCACGAGTACACCGGCCGCGTCGTCGAGGTTGGTGACGACGTCGCCGGCCTCGAGCTGGGTGACCGAGTCGTCGAACGGCCGATCCGTAGCTGTGGTTCCTGTTACCAGTGTAAGATCGGCGAGGAAAACGTCTGTCAGGACGCTGTGATCACCGGCGTCGACCACGACGGCGCGTACGCGGGGTACATCTCGGTCCCCGAATCGGCGCTACAGCGCGTCGGCGACGACGTCGACCCGCGCCACGCCTCGCTGGTCGAACCGACCAGCATCGGGGCACGAGCGGTCGTCCACAACTCCCGCGTCGGCGCAGGCGATCGCGTGATGGTCGCCGGTCCTGGTCCGATCGGTCTCCTCACGGCTCAGATCGCCGACGCACAGGGGGGTGACGTCGTCGTCGCGGGGGTCGGTAACGACGTCAGCTATCGCCTCCCAC
The DNA here is from genome assembly GCF_008245225.1 of Natrialba swarupiae. Taxonomy (GTDB): domain Archaea; phylum Halobacteriota; class Halobacteria; order Halobacteriales; family Natrialbaceae; genus Natrarchaeobius; species Natrarchaeobius swarupiae. The sequence continues at coordinate 25,437 of NZ_VTAW01000037.1, read as the reverse complement.
TGGCCGAGGAACTTGGATTTCGGACGGTCAACGTCGAGGAAGACCACCTCGAGGCCGTCCGCGAAGAACTGACCGACGGGGTCGGCTACGACGTCGTTTTCGATACGACGGGCCACCCGTCCGGGCTGACGATGGCCGTAGACGAGGTTCGCAAGGGCGGACAGATCGTCGTCGTCGGACAGACGGGCGAGACGACGATGCCCTACTCGCCGCTGGTCCGGTCGGAACTGGACCTGCAGTGTTCCTATGCGTCTACCTACGAGGATTTCGACCGATCACTTCGGCTGATCGCCACGGGTGACGTCGACCTCGAGACCGTCCTCGACGATCGCTACTCGCTGCTCGAGGTCGACGAGGCGTTCGAAGCGTTTCTGGGCGGTGAGACGTGCAAGCCGGTGTTCGACGTGAGTTTGCTCCGAGAGTGATCGCCGAGCGTTGCGTGGCGGCGAGTTACTTTTCGAATTTGTCGGTGCGAATCTATAATAGGGTATATGATATTAGTCCCTATTGCTGTATATTCCATCACTATATTTATCCGAACGAACTGCGTTGCGGACGGTTCCGATCGATTGCATCGTGTTTGCCGCCAACTAAACGTATTGACGCCGATTAACCGATCTCGACACAAACATCGGTAGTCGTCAAATGGTGTTCCGCTGAGAGGAAAGGGGAGTCAACGAACCGAGTCTATGAAACCCACAATTCGAGCATTGTACCGACTCTCCGCCCGGATTGACACTGGTCTTGTGTCGGTGCCATCCGTGAGGTGGTTTGAACGGCAATTCGACACTATGGAACAGATATACAGATATAGTATATAGATATGGATACCGATAGCTTTGATGTCCACCGGAGTCTAATTCGAGTGGCGAGGGGGCGAGCCTGTCGGAACATCTGTCTGCATTCGTCTCGTGATCCCTCGAGTTTGATCCCACAATTTCGACTCGACGACGCTGTTCGGCTGCGGCGTCGAGTCCACACGGGCTGGCGTCGACGGACCGAGGCGAACGGCGCTCTCGTACGCTCGAGGCAGTCACCGCTGTCGGCGTCGGCGCACGCGAGTTCCCCGACGACGTCGAGATCGACGTCCGACGCTCCTCGGGCAGCTACGGAACCGCCGATCGGACCTGATACGGACTGCGATGAGTTTATCTAGGCCGATCGCAGACCGACGAGCGATCGACCGACAATCAGTCATCGCAAACCGTATGAAACGACCAACTGGTCGAACGCCCCCTCGAGCTACCGTTCGGCTGGAACCGGCTCGTCTGCCGGTTCCGATTCGGCTTCGGCGTCGTTCTCGTTCGTCTCGTCGCCGTCGGTCTCGGCGATGGTGTGGCCCCTGACGAACGACCGCGTTCGTTCACGCTGTGGGTTTTCGAAGAACGATCGGGTGTCGTTCGACTCGACGAGTTCGCCGAGGTAGAGAAACACCACTTCGTCCGCGAGCCGTCTGGCCTGGTCCATGCTGTGTGTGACCATGACGATCGTGTACTCCGTCTTCAGTGACTCGAGCGTCTCCTCGACCCGTTCGGCCGAGATAGGGTCGAGCGCCGAGGTCACTTCGTCACAGAGCAACACGTCGGGTTCGACGGCGAGCGAGCGGGCAAGACAGAGCCGCTGAATCTGGCCGGTCGACAGTTCGGCTGCGGGCGTCTCGAGACGGTCACGAACCTCCTCCCAGAGGTTCACCTTCCGCAGGTAGCTCTCGACCAGGTCGTCGAGATCCGATTTCGACTCGTAGTCGCCGTGGATCTTCACGCCGTAGGCGACGTTCTCGTAGATCGACAGCGGTAACGGCGTCGGCGTCTGCGGAACGTAGCCGATCCGTCTGCGAATCTCGGGTGCCGGCTCGTCGGTGTCGTAGATCGAGCGACCCTCGAGGAGGACGTCACCCGAGACGTCGACGTTCGACTGGATGTCGTGGAGGCGGTTCAGCGACTTCAACAGCGTCGACTTCCCACAGCCGGAGGGGCCGATGATCGCTGTCAGGCGGTTTTCCGGAAACTCGACGTCGACGCCTTTCAGCGCCTCGACGTTGCGATTCCCGGTGTACGTTACGGCGAGGTCGTCCGTTCGAAGTGCGATCTGTTGGCTCATGAGTGTCTTCCTCCTGGTGCGTATCGTGCGAACCGTCCGGCGAGTAGCTTCGAGAGAAAGATTAGCGCGAGGACGGCGACGATGAGAACGAACGACGCCGCGTACGCGTGTGACCGAACCTCAGCGTTGAACGACGTCGACTGATCGAAGATGAGAATCGGCAGGGTCGTCGCCGGTTCGAAGAGACCGGCGGGCATCTGGGTGCTCCGACCGGCGGTAAACAGCACCGTCGCGGCGTCGCCGATCCCGCGGGCAAAGCCCATGATGATTCCGGCGATGACGCCGGGCAGCGCCGCACGGACGGTCATCCGCGCCGTCTCGAATCGTGTCGCGCCGAGTCCGTACGCCGACTCCGTGACCGTCTCCGGCGCGGACCGCAGCGCCTCGTCGGTGTACCGGGTCATGATCGGGTACTGGAAGATCGCGATGGCGACGATACCGAAAAACAGGCTGGTCCGGGCGCCGACGGCGATGATCACCGTCAGGACGAAAACCCCGTAGACGATCGGCGGCGTCGCCCAGAGCACGTTCAGGAACATGTTCACGGTATCGGAGAACCGCTCGCTCGAGTAATCACTCTGGAGGTAGATCGCCGTCGAGATGGCGAGAACCATCGAGACGACCGTCGCGGGACCGACGATGAAGATGCTCCCGAGGACGGCGTGGAGGAAGCCACCGTCTCCCTCGAGCATGTACCGCGATCCCGGCGGCGTAAACACGATCGACGGATCGCCGAGGAGCGCGGCGCCACCTCTGACGATCGTCACGCCGACGACCAGAAGCATGACGCCGACGACGAGTGCGGTCGCAGCCCGGACGAGCACGCCGAACAGCCGCTGTTTGACGTATCGATCCATCAGTACTGCCACCTCCGTCTGAGTCGCCGCTGGACGAGCATGGCCCCGAAGTTGAAAAACCAGACGACGACGACCAGCATGAGTCCGACGAAGATCAGCGCGGACTGGGTGATCGGGATCGACATCAACTCGCCGAAGTCGCTGACGATCAGCGTCGGGAGCGTCTGTCCCGTCGCGAACAGCGAGTCCGGCATCTGCGTCTGGCCGCCGATGAGCATGGCCGGGACGATCGTCGCGCCGAAGACGCGTCCGAAGCCGAGCAGGACCGCCGAGAAGATACCCGGCCCCGCCGCACGCAACAGGACCGATCTGATCGTCTCCAACTTGGTCGCGCCGACGCCGAGGGAGGACTCGCGCAACTCGTCGGGGAGGGCCTCGAGGGACTCGACGGACAGCGAGATCATGAACGGCGTGACGACGATCGCCATCACGAGGCTGACGGTGAAGATACCCAGACCGGTCGCGCTGGCGCCGACCGCCGGAGCGAGGTAGTTACCGACGAACGGAACCACGACGAGCAACGCGACGAGTCCGAAGATGACGCTCGGAATCGCGGCGAGTACGTCGATGAACGACGAGACGATTACTTTCAGCCGTCCCTCGGCGTACTCGGCGATGTAGATCGCCACCAGGATCGCGATCGGCGTCCCCATGAGCATCGAAAGGGCGGCCACGTAGATCGTGCCGACGATCGCTGGCAGGAAGCCAAACTGGTTCTGTGACGGATCCCAGTTCGCCGACGTCAACATCTGCACCAGTGAGTACTCCGCGAGCAGCGGCAGCGACCGGTGGACCAGCGTCAGGACGATCAGACAGAACAGTCCGATCGCGAAGTAGCCGGCGCCGCGAAGCCAGTAGCTACTCAGTCGCTCGACGAGCAGTCGCCGGCCGAGGCGATCCGATCGTCGATCGGCGTCTCCCGATTCTATCGATTCCTCCATCGGTCACCTCACGGTCCGTTCGCCAGGGTTTCCTGGGCCTCGTCGAGTCGGTCGTCTTCGAGTGGCACGTAGCCGTTCTCGCGGACGTACTGCTGGCCGTCAGTCAGCACGAACTCGACGAAGTCGTACGCTTCATCCTCGAACGGACCGTTCGAGGCGAGGAACATCTCGCGGGCCGGCGGCGCGGGATACGTTCCCTCCTCGACGGCGGCGAGGAACTCCTCGCGGGTCTCGTAGAACTCCTCGTCCTCCGAGAGCGTGCCGTCGCCGTCGAGATCCAGCGGAACCGGCCGGATGTCGCCCTCGAGTTCGCCGCTTTCCAGATCGTAGACGTAGTTGATGTTGTTCAGCGAGATAGCGTTCTCGTCGCTTGCGATTGCCTCCGCGACTCGCTGATCGCCGTCGTGGTTCGCGTCGGCCAGCTCCTCGAGTTCGTTCTCGGTGTAGGCCTCGTCCTCACCGCCGAGGAAGTCTCCCCACTGCTTGTACGCGGCCGAGGCGTCGGAGCGGCCGTAGACGACGATATCCTCGTCGACGTCGGCGTCGACGAGTTCGCCCCAGTTCGTGATCTCCCGCGTAAAGATCGCCTCGAGGTCCTCGCGGGTGAGCCCACTCTCCTGAATGTCGTCGAGAACGGGGTTATCGACGTTGACCGTTCCGACGACCGTATCGACGAGCATCGGGACGGCGAACAGTCCCTGATCGATCTCCTCCTGTTCGGGCTGGCGTCCCATCATCGCGACGTCGACCTGATCGTTCAGTACGTCCGAGACGCCGACACCCGTTCCGCCGCCGCTGATGTCGAACGAGGCATCGGATTCGTCCTCGTAGATGTCCGCCCAGACCTCGACCATCGGGAGCGGACCGACCCCACCCGAGATTCGAACGGCCGACCCCCCGTTGGACGACGTACACCCCGCAACCGAAACCGCACCACCGACAGCTGCCGCTTTCAACAGAGCACGACGCGAATAGTATCCATCCATCGTTACCCCGCCGTTTGGACTCGGGTTTTGTAACCCCTCGTCAGCCTGCAATGCTCCCCTCCTCACGGTGAAACCAGCAATACCCTCGTATCCGTGCCTGTCACAGCCACCCGTAGGACAGTTTCCCACATACGATAGACCAGTCGATCACGAGTAGTCAGAAACGTGGGGTAGGGGCCCGCTACTCGAGTCTGAGGCCACCGTCGCCCGCGACAGTCGTCGTGGCACCGAGTGATCGACGCACGTCCTTCCGCCGGCTCGATTCTGGTGGTCGCTTCTTTCGACGAATCTAGCCGTGATTGGAGCCAGCAGCGCCTTCTGCAAATATCGCCTGTGTCTGCGACGGTCCGATATCTCGACACGCCGGGCGTTTTCGTACGGTCTGTGACGACTGATTGCCGGTCGATCGGTCGCCGGTCTGTGATCGACCGGTACCGACGTGTAGCGGTCCGTATCAGAGAAGGACCGAGAGGGTCGCGAGCGAGAGCGTACTGGCAACGAGCAACGCGATCAGTACGACGAGAACGGGGAGCGGTCCCGCCTTCCGGAGTTCTGTGAGCCGGATCTCCGTTCCGAGACCGACGAACGCGAGCACGAACAGCCAGTTGTAGGCATTTTCGATGGCAGCGAGCTGGTCAGGGGAGAGCACACCTGCCGTGGCGACGAGGACGAGCGCGAGAAAGCCGAGGACGAACTTCGGAAATTCGTCCCAGAGCGTCCGAACCGTGGGTCGGCTTCCGTCCGCCGATCGGGCGTAGTACCCCGCGTACCCGAGTACCACGACGCCGATCAGTGCGTTTCGTGCGAGTTTCGTCACTGTCGCCCACTGGCCGGCGACGTCCGAATGAGCGAAGCCGACGGCGACGACCGGTCCCGTCGAGAACATGCTGACACCGGCCCAGATCCCGAAGACGGTCCCCGACAGTTCGAGTACGTCACCCACGATCGGGAAGACGACGATCGTCACCGCATCGAACAGCAAGACCGTCGCCGCCGCGTACGCGACCTGACTTTCGCGTGCGCGGATCGCTCCGCCGACCGCCACGATGGCCGAAACGCCACAGATACCGGAGCCGGCTGCGAGCAACGAACCGAGCCGATCGGCGAGGCCAAAGACGTTCCGCGAGAGCAGTTCGACGACGACGATCGTCGATCCGGTGACGAGCGCGATGACGGCCACCACGACGACGCCGGCCTCGAGCAGCGTATCGAGTGTCAGGGATGCGCCCATGAGGACGATTCCGGCACCGAGCCAGAGTTTGTGAGTGGCGATCCCCGGCTCGAGGCGATCGGGGACGCCGACGGCGTTTGCCAGAACGAATCCGAGTCCGATCGCGACGAGCAGGTGGTTCGCGCCGAGGACGAGTTCGATTCCTCGAGCGAGAACCGCGCCGAGACAGAGAACCACGAGCCCGGGGAGAAATCGGCGGGCGGACATCACCAGGGGATCGGAAGTTCGAACGCACCGACCAGTACGACGATCACCGCGCCGACAGCAACGCTTTGCCAGTCTCGCTCGAGGTCCCTCCAGTGGGCTCGAACCATCTCGGCAGTCGCCGCCCAGCGATCGAACGACATTCGTTCGATGCCTCCGCTTCGCGTCACTTTACGCTTGTCGATCCTGTCCGAAATAGCGGACAATGTTGCGTGTACCGATGACGGAAATCCGAGTTTTTCCCACCCGACTCGAGGCTGCGGGTACTCGAGCGCAGCGATACGTCTCTCCAATTCGACGTCGGCGTCGGGCGGTCCCGACATCGGAACAGCGTTCGAGACACGAGACTGCCTCGAGCGTCGCCAGTTGGTCGGATAACAAGTACCGAACGGGAGCGCCGCGAAATGCGGCTCGGGGATGCGGTCAGGAACGATCGAAAACGCGAACGCGAACCGGTCCGTGCCCTACTTGTGGCGCTCGAGCAGGTCGTAGCTACGCTCCCACTCGGCGTCGTCGTCGAAGTACCGTTCGGCGAGCGGCTGGTCGGGCATCTCGCCGACAGCCTGCTTCTCCTGCTGGTAGGACGGGCGGTCCTCGTCGACGTAGTAGCGGCCGGTCAGGACGGTACCTTCGTTCAGAACGTCCTCGGTCTCACGCATCATCTCGGCGGCCTCTTCCCGGTTGGTGTGATCGAAGTCGTAGTCGTCGGACTCCTGGACGTCGATGTAGGGGACGTACTGGCGAGCGTCCTTGTTCCAGGTCGGACACTGCGTCAGGAAGTCGACGTGGGCGAAGCCGTCGTGTTCGATGGCTTCCTTGATGATCTCCTTGGCCTGGTTCGGGTTGACCGCAGCGGTGCGAGCAACGTAGCTCGCGCCAGCGTTGAGCGACATCGAGAGCGGACGCAGCGGCGTCTTCGCGCTGCCGGATGGCTGGGTCTTCGATTTGTGGCCCTTCGGGCTGGTGGGCGAGGTCTGGCCCTTCGTCAGGCCGAAGATCTCGTTGTTGAACACGATATAGGTCATATCGTGGTTCTCGCGGGCCGTGTGGATGAAGTGGTTGCCACCGATGCCGTAGCCGTCACCGTCGCCGCCGGCGGCGATGACCTCGAGTTCGGGGTTCGCGAGTTTGGCGGCCCGAGCCACGGGCAGCGAGCGACCGTGGATCGTGTGGAAGCCGTACGTATCCAGATAGCTGTTCAGTTTGCCGGAACAGCCGATCCCGGTGACGGTCAGCACTTCCTCGGGCGTCTTGCCGACTTCCGGCAGCGCCTGCTTGAGCGACTTCAGAACACCGAAGTCGCCACAGCCCGGACACCAGGTCGGCTGCGGTTCGACACCGGGCGTAAACTCGTCCCGGTCGATCTCTCGTTTCTCACCGATCGCGTTGAATGCACTCATGGTTAGTCACCTGCCGCGGGTTCGATTCGTACCTGTGCCTCCGGCTGCTGGTCCTCCTCGGCAACGTTGACTTCGTAACCCTCGACGACCTCGGCGGGCTCGAAGGGGTTGCCGTTGAACTTCAGCAGGCTAGTCATCTTGTCGCCGTACTGACCCAGTTCCTTCTGGATGAGTCCGCGGAACTGTCCGGTGGCGTTCATCTCGACGACCATCGCCTCGTCGACGCTCTCTAAGAACTCCGTCACTTCCGTCTCGGGGAAGGGCATCATATCGGAGACGCTGATCCCCTTGACGGAGTGACCGTGCTCGTTCAGGCGCTCGACGGCTTCCTGGACGGCACCCTGTGAGGAGCCCCAGGTGATGATGCCGTAGTCGGCCTCGTCGGGGCCGAAGTAGGTCTGAGTCGACTCGCGTTCCTCGTCGAGTTCCGCGCGGATGTTCTCGAGTTTCTCGAGGCGGCGTTCCATCTGGGCGACGCGGTTGTCGGGGTCCTCGCTGATGTGGCCGACAGGTGAGTGCTCGTTACCGGTCGCGAGGTAGCGTCCGCCCTTCTGGCCGGGGATCGACCGCGAGGCGACGCCGTCCTCGGCGTCCTCGTAGTTGAAGCGCTTGAACTTCCCGGAGTTGTCGTGTGCAGCCTCCTTGAGCTCTTCTTCGGTCAGCGTCGAGCCGAGGTCGGGCGAGACCTCGCGGTCGAAAAAGTCGACGTCGACGTTCTTGTTCTCGCCGGAGAGCTTCTGGTCGTAGATGAGGATCGCCGGAATCTGGTAGTCCCAGGCGATCTCGAAGGCCAGTCGCGTCTGCTCGTAGGCTTCCTCGATGTTGCCCGGCGCGAAGACGACGCGCTGGGAGTCGGCCTGGCTCGTATAGAGGACGAACTCGAGGTCCGACTGTTCGGGCTTGGTCGGCATCCCGGTCGAGGGACCGGCACGCATCGACTCGACGAGGACGATCGGCGTCTCGGTCATCTCCGCGAGCCCGAGCGGTTCGCTCATCAGGGCGAAGCCGCCACCGGAGGAGCCGGACATCGCCTTGACGCCGGCGTGGCTCGCACCGACGGCGAGTGCAGCTGCGGCGATTTCGTCCTCGACCTGCTCGGAAACCCCGCCCATATCGGGGAAGTTCTGGCTGAGGATGGTGAAGACGTCGGTCCACGGCGTCATCGGATAGCCGGCGATGAATCGACAGCCGGCGTCGATGGCACCGTAGGCGATCGCGTTCGAGCCCGACAGCAGCGCCTGTTCGGTCTCGTGGTCGCCCGTCGGGGCGCGGAGGTCGTGTCCGGTCTCGAACTCGTCCTCGACCATCTCGTAGGCGTCGTGGAGAATCTCGAGGTTCGACTCGAGGACGTCGCCACCCATCGCGTCGGACATCAGGTCCTCGATGTGCTCGAGTTCCATATCGAGCAGGGCGGCGGTGACGCCGACCCCTGCGGTGTTACGCATGACCTCGCGGCCGTGTTCCTTGGCGAGGCCGCGCAGATCGACCGGATAGACGTGCCAACCGTTCTCTTCGGCACGTTCCTCGAGGTCGAGTGTCGCAACCGCTTCCTCGTCGATCAGTCCCTCGTCGTAGACGATCACGCCACCCTCGCGCAACTCGTCTAGGTTCTCCGAGAGAGGTTTGATCTCCTCGTTGCCGTAGTAGGCCTCTTCCTGTGGGTTTCGGGCGAACGAGTCCCCGAGTGCAAGCAGGAAGTTGTAGCCGTCTCCCCGTGACTGTACCTCGTGCTCGGCGGCCCGGATCTCGACGTACGTGTGGCCACCACGGATCCGCGAGGGATAGTGGCGGTGTGTGAATACGTCGAGCCCCGAGCGCATCAGCGCCTTCGCGAAATTCTGGCTCGTCGAGTCGATCCCGTCTCCGGAACCCCCTGCGATTCGCCAGATGAGTTCGTCGTCGCTCATAGGTAAATCAGTGGCCGGTGGGCCAACCGTACCCGAATTTTGCTCTACCGGACCTAAAGCCTTTGCTATAGATTACCAAGGGTCTTTCATGAAGAATGAACGTCCGTTGTAAATTCCTCGTTACGTATCGATATTAGTTTTCATAGAAAACTAGTTTACCGTTTCTCAAGTTCGAGCCCCGGCGGACCGACGGGATCGATCCCACACTCGTCGAGAAACTCGCGAAGGAACTCCGCTCGGTCAGTAACCTCGGCGGGCCGATGCGCGTCGGTGCCAACCGTGACGGGGACGTCGAACGCTCGAAGCTCCTCGAGAAACGACTCATTGGGGTGGACGATGCCGGCGTCGGTCAGCGCTCGGCCGGCGTTTATCTCCGGGACCGTCCGCGAATCGGCGAACGCGCGGGCGACCCGCCGGTACTGCTCGTCCGTCGCCCGTCCCCGTAGCGGCGGCGTCCGTGCGATCAGGTCGACGTGGCCGGCGACGTCGAACAGTTCGGACTCAACGAGCTCGACGAGCCGATCGAAGTACGCCGCGACGACACCGTTGAGGTCGGCGTCGTTTCGGCCCCGAAAATTCGATGGGACCTGTACGTTTCTCCCGTCGACCGTGTGCACGCTCCCGATCGTGTAATCGAACGCCGCCGTCTCGAGAAAGTCCCGAATCGCGGCTTCGTCCTGGGGATCGTAGTCCATCTCCACCGCGTCGTAGATCTCGATCGACGCCTCCTCGCAAAGTCCTTCGATGGCCCGTCGCCGGCGCTCGTAGGTCAGATCGAGGTTGAATCCGTAGCGACTTCGCATCGTCACCGTGTGCTCGCGCGGGGCGACGTTGCAGTGGTCGGCGAAGCCGATCCCCTCGAGTCCGGCGACCTCGGCGGCCTCGACCATCGCCTCGAGGAACTCGCCGTCGGAGTAGTTCGAGTGGAGGTGAAAATCTCGCATACGTCGGGTAGGGGAGCTGACGGGTTAGCCCTTCTGCTGGGTACCAACCGTGGCGCTTCTGCTGGACGGTCACCGTGACGCGAAGGCCACCGTCGAAGTCGTCCGTTGCCGAGTCGCTTCGCGGGCAGAGAATCCGCTCACTCGTTTCGCGGATTGCTCGGGTGGTAGTCGGTATCGTACTCGCCGGGCTGGTCGTCGACGCGGTCGGGGTTGAGCCGCCCCGACAGCAACATGAAGTCGACGAGGGTGAGCGCGAGCATCGCCTCGACGACGGGGACGCCACGCGGCGGGAGAACGGGGTCGTGGCGGCCAATGACCTGCTCCTCTTTGAGTTCGCCAGTCTCCCAGTCGGCGGTCTGTTGGCTCTTGGGAATCGACGTCGGCGCGTGGAGGGTTACCTCGCCGTAGATCGGTTCGCCACTCGAGATCCCGCCCTGAATACCGCCGTGGTCGTTCTCGACCGGAACCGGGTTCCCGTCGTCGTCGAACTCCCAGTCGTCGTTTCGGTCCTTGCCGATCCACTCCGCGGCCTCGGTACCCAGCCCGAACTCGAAGGCAGTCGCCGCCGGAATCGCCATCATCGCCTGGCCCAGCCTGGCCGAGAGCGAGTCGAACCGCGGCGCGCCGAGGCCGACCGGAACGCCGCGGGCCTCGAACTCGATGCTGCCGCCGATGGAGTCGCCTTCCTCCTGGTACTCCTCGATCAGTTCCTGCATCTCCGCCGCGGTCTCGGGGTGGGCACAGCGCACGTCGTTTTCCTCGCTGTGCTCGAGCATCTCCTCGAAGCTCACTTCGGGCGCTTCGACGTCGCCGATCTGGTTGACGTGTGCTTTGCATTCGATCCCCTGAAGCGCGAGCAGTTTCTTCGCGATCGCGCCCGCGGCGACCCAGTTTACGGTTTCGCGGGCGGAGGAGCGCCCGCCGCCGCCCCAGTTTCGCGTGCCGAACTTGGCCGAATAGGTGAAGTCGCCGTGGGAGGGACGAGGCGCAGTGATAAACGGTTCGTACTTGCCCGACCGGGCGTCTTTGTTCTGGATAACCATCCCGATCGGCGTTCCCGTCGTGTAGCCGTCCTGAATGCCGGAGTTGATCGTCACGTCGTCGGGCTCGCCGCGGCTGGTGGTGATCATCGACTGGCCGGGCTTTCGCCGATCGAGGTCCTCCTGGATGTCCTCCTCGGAGAGCTCGAGGCCGGCGGGACAGCCCGAGACGGTACAGCCCATCGCCTCGCCGTGGCTCTCGCCGAACGTGGTCACCTGAAAGAGGCGACCGAATCGGTTGCCGTTCATTACCCCTCTGTTCTGGGACGTGGCCACTTAGCCCTACGGAATCGACGGAGGAGTATACGGTCTGCTGTCCGTCAGTACCGCCGCATCCTGGACCCGTCTTCGGGTGCGGCGGTACACAGGGACAGCAATCCGTATACAGGACGAAGCGGTCGCGCCGGGACAGCGGGACGGCAATCCGTATCAGACGAGACCGAGCTGTGCGAGGCCGCCGTACTCGAACAGGAACAGGTAGAGCTGGACGACGCCGGCGACGATCAACAGCACGCCGCCAGCGCGCTCGAGGATCCGCCCCGAGGGGACGATCCGGCGGAACAGCGATTCGTGACCGACCGCCGTCAGAAGCGTCACCGCGACGAGCATCACGACCATGCCACCGGCGTACGCGCCGACGGTGAGGAAAGCCGCTACCGGACCACTCGAGAGACTCGAGAGGACGACCGTGATGAAAAACGGCGCCGTACAGCCGGCGGCCGCGATGGCGTAGGCGACGCCGAAGGCGAAGTAGCCGCGATAGCTTCGGTCGCGTTCGGGCAATTGCATCGTAAACAGGCGGCCGTGGGTGAGCCCGCCGACCATCGCGACGCCGAGGACGATCAGCGCGAGGCCGACGGCGCCGCCGAGTAACACCAGCCGGTGGAAGTACTGCGAGCCGACGGCGACGGCGATGCCGACCAGTCCGAGGTAGACGGCGAACATGCCCGCACTGGCGACGAGACTCACGACCGAGCCCCGTCTGATCGCCGCGCGCGTCGAACCCGTGACGTCGTCGCCGAGGTAGTAAGCGACGTACCCCGGGAGCATCGGAAACGCACACGGGGCGAAAAACGTCGCCGATCCAGCGGTGAACGCAAACAGGAGGCGTAGGTCCGAGGGCACGGGTTATCCGTCGAGTTCCTCGTCTACTCGCTCGATGATGTCTTCGGCGTCGGTCGTCCCGGAGGTGTGCCATCGAACCTCTCCGTCGGAATCGACCAGCACGAGCGACGGGTACGCACTGATGCCGAACTCCGCGTGGACGTCCGAGTCGGGATCGATGCAGGCAGGATACTCGGCTTCTTCGGCCTCCCAGTACTCGAATACGTCTTGCTCGTCGTCCTCTGGGGAGATCGCACGCATCGCCAGTGTCTCGGTATCGTACTCGTCGCGAACGTCGTGGAGTTCCTCCTGTTGGGGACCACACGGCCCACACCACGTCGCGAAGAAGTAGACGAGCGTGAGATCGGCATCGGTGACGATATCGATCTCGCCGCCAGTATCGACGACGCCCAGGCTCTCGTGGTCGAGATCCGCGGGGACGCTCGAGGGGACCTGGTTGCCGATGAGGCTGTTGATCGCGCCGAGACAGCCGGAGAGGGGTACCGACGCCGCGAGCGCGATCGCTGCACGCCGAGTGAGCGGTCTGGAGGGGGAGTCGGGGACCATACAATTAGATTCTTGACACCAACACAAGAAGCTTTCTTTCGACGACCTAGATGACGGCCGCCACTGCCGTTTCTCACGAGCGATCGGCGTCGCGTCGACGGCACCGGTATCGACGTCGCTGGCCTCGATACCGGTGCTCTCGACGACTCGTGACACCGGCTGTGGCGCGACTGTCATATGTTTACTACAGGATGGGTAAATCTTTTGTCTGACCGGCTCGTTTCGGACGGTATGAAAGCCATCGCTGTGGAACCGGGGGCCGGAGAACCCACTCTCGTCGAACGACCACGACCCGAACCGACGGCCGGCGAAGCGCTGGTTCGAACACTCCGGGTAGGTGTCGACGGGACCGACCACGAAGTCATCGCGGGCCACCACGGCGACGTTCCCGCGGGCGAAGACGAACTCGTGCTCGGACACGAGGCCGTCGGCGTCGTCGAGGACGCAAACGGGACCGACCTCGAGGAGGGCCAGTACGTCGTTCCAACGGTCCGGCGACGACCGGACGGCGTCGGCAACGAGTACTTCGAGCGCGGCGAACCCGACATGGCACCCGGCGGCGAGTACGTCGAACGCGGCATCGCCGGGGCCCACGGCTTCATGGCCGAGTACGTCACGAGCCCCGTGGAGTACCTCGTCCCGATTCCGGACGACCTCGCAGCGCTCGGATTTCTGGTCGAACCGGTCAGTATCTCCGAGAAGGCGATCGAACACGCCGTCGCCACCCGCTCGGCGTTCGAGTGGGAGCCGGAGTCGGCGCTGGTCCTCGGCAACGGATCGCTCGGCCTGCTCACGCTCGCGATGTTCGAGGAGACCCTCGAGATCGACCGGACGTACTGTCTCGGCCGACGTGACCGACCCGATCCGACGATCGAGATGATCGAGGAGCTCGGTGCGACGTACGTCGACTCACGCCAAACTCCGGTTCCAGAGATCCCCGAGGCACACGAAGGGATCGATCTTATATACGAGGCGACCGGCTATCCCAAACACGCCTTCGAGACGGTCGACGCGCTCGCGCCCAACGGTGTCGGGGTCCTGCTGGGCGTCCCCGAGCCGTGGGAGTTCGAGGTCGACGGCGGGCGTCTCCACCGGGAAATGGTCTTGCACAACAAGGCGCTGGTCGGGACCGTCAACTCGCATCGGGGCCACTTCGAGGCCGCGATCGATACGCTCTCACAGCTCCCGGAGTGGTTCACCGACGACCTCGTCACTGGCGTCTACGGGCTCGAGGAGTTCGAAGCCGCCTTCGAGACGGGCGACGATGTCGTGAAGACGGCCGTCGAGTTCGACGCGATCTGATCGGGCAGTCGAGATCACCCGCCACGGGGGATGTCGGCGATCCACGTCTAGTTTCTCCCTCGCAGGCGACAGATGGTAACTATTACTACCGTTCGAGTAAGTATCTCTACTATGGGAGTCGACTACTCACAGCTACACGATCCGAACGCCGAGTACACGATGCGGGATCTCTCGGCGGAGACGATGAACGTCACGCGAGAGCGCGGGGGCGGACGCGACGTCGAGATCACCGATATCCAGACGACGATGGTCGACGGGAACTTCCCGTGGACGCTCGTGCGTATCTACACCGACGCCGGCATCGTCGGCACCGGTGAGGCCTACTGGGGGGCCGGCGCACCCGAACTCATCGAGCGAATGACGCCGTTCTTGCAGGGCGAGAACCCGCTCGACATCGACCGGCTCTGTGAACATCTCGTCCAGAAGATGTCCGGCGAGGGCTCGGTCGGCGGCATCACCGTCACCGCGATCGCCGGCATCGAGGTCGCACTTCACGATCTGGCGGGCAAAATCCTCGAGGTGCCCGCCTACCAGTTGCTCGGCGGCAAGTACCGCGACGAGGTGCGCGTCTACTGTGACTGTCACACCGAGGAGGAAGCCGATCCCGTCGCTTGTGCCGACGAGGCCGAACGCGTCGTCTCCGAACTCGGCTACGACGCGCTCAAGTTCGACTTAGACGTCCCCTCGGGCCACGAGAAGGATCGCGCGAACCGCCACCTGCGCCAGCCCGAAATCGAGCACAAGGCGTCGATCGTCGAGGCCGTCACCGAGCGCGTCGGCTCGCGCGCCGACGTCGCCTTCGACTGTCACTGGACGTTCAGCGCCGGCAGCGCGAAACGCCTCGCGGAGCGCTTAGAGGAGTACGACATCTGGTGGCTCGAGGACCCCGTGCCGCCGGAGAACCACGACGTCCAGCGAGAGGTCACCCAGTCGACGACGACGCCGATCACGGCCGGCGAGAACGTCTACCGCAAACACGGTCAGCGCCGACTGATCGAAGAGCAAGCGGTCGACATCATCGCACCCGACATGCCGAAGGTTGGCGGCATGCGCGAGACGCGAAAGATCGCCGATCTGGCGGATCTCTACTACATGCCGGTCGCGATGCACAACGTCTCCTCGCCGGTCGCGACGACCGCGAGCGCCCACGTCGGCGCGGCGATTCCGAACTCGCTGGCCGTCGAGTACCACTCCTACGAACTCGGCTGGTGGGAGGACCTGGTCGAGGAAGACGTCATCGAGGACGGCTACATCGAGGTCCCCGAGGAGCCGGGACTCGGCGTCACCCTCGACATGGATGCCGTTGCCGAGCGCATGGTCGACGGCGAAGAACTGTTCGACGAAGCCTAACTTCGCCGCACGTCTCTCGCGTTTTTGCGGATGCCGACTCGACTGCGAAGCGTCGCGTCCAGCCGGTCGACGACGGGTCTCGAGTGTCTATCCGGGAACGCGCACACCGAATAACATATTAGTGGTGTACGAATACATCACAAATTTATCCTCCGACAGAGAGAGTCGACTGTGACCGATCGAAGACGCGACTCGAGCGAGCCACTCGAGCGAGAAGACCGAACTAAACGAGGACGAACCGGACGGGAACGAACCGACGGCGGCAAATCGACCGACGGCGCGTTCGAGAGCGGCGACGGCAGCCATCACCCAGGGCCGCCGCGGTTCGTCACCGTTGGCGACGGAATCGTCAATCCGAACGGAAACGAGATGGAACCCAGAGACGACCTCGCGCCCTGGAACCCGGACGCCGAGGGGGAGTACGCCTGGCGCGTCGCCGACGCGCCGGCCGACTCGAGCGCGGAGGCGACGGACGGGCCGGTCGCCGAGTTCGAACCCGACGTTCCGGGCGCGTACACCCTGGAACTCGAGGCACCCGACGGCGTCCACGAACTGACCGTTCGCGCGTTTCCCGACCCCGACAGTGACGGGGTCGAACCCCGCCCGCGGCTCCGTCTCGAGGACGAGGCCGGCGACGATCGGATCGAACTCGTGCCCGACGCGACGTTGTCAGCGGGGAGATCGACCGCTGTGAGCGGCGACGAGGATGTGGAGGGTGACGCCGGCGAAGACGCGCTCGAAGTCGAGTACTACGTCGACGACCGGGACGACCTCGCGGTCGCTCCCGACGGCACTATCGAGATCGAGGACGTGACCGAGCGCGCCCGGATCTACGCGGTCGCCGTGGCTGCCGACGGCCGGCACTCGCTCCCCGACGCCCTCGAGTTGGTTCCGGCCGGCGACGGTGCAGACGGCGACAGTGTAGCCGACGACGATTCGGACGGCGACGATTCGGCCGACGACGGTTTGGACGGCGGCGGCGTACGGATCGAGCGCCCGTTCGGGGCGCCCGCGTGGGTCGAGAATGCGGTCGTTTACGAGGCGTTCACGCGGCGGTTTCCCGACCAGTCCGAGCCGACGTTCGAGACGTTCGTCGACCGGCTCGACCACCTCGAGAAGCTGGGCATCGACGTCCTCTGGCTGACGCCGTTTCTCGAGACCAAACGCGGCTTCGGGACGCCCGACGAGCTGGGCGGCCCCCACGGCTACCACACGACGGATTACTTTCGGGTCGATCCGAATCTCGGCACGCTCGCCGAGTTCGAGGCACTAGTCGACGCCTGCCACGAGCGGGGAATCAGGGTCGTCTTCGATCTCGTGATCAACCACACGGCCGACACGCACCCCTTCTTCGAGGCGGCCGTCGACGAGGATCACCCGAATCACGAACGGTACCGCGACTGGTATCGCTGGGAGGATTTCGACGCCCGCGAACCCGACGCCTACTTCGACTGGGACGAGATTCCCAATCTCGACCACGGGAACCCGGCGGTTCGGGAGTACCTCCTCTCCGTGGTCGACTTCTGGGCCCCGAAAGTCGACGGCTTCCGGACCGACGTCGCCTGGGGCGTGCCGCTGAGCTTCTGGGCCGAGGTGTACGACCGGGTGACGAGCGCCGACGCCGAGTTCTTCCTACTCGACGAGACGCTCCCGTCGTCGGTCGAAATGGGCGGTGGTCGCTTTCACGCCCACCACGACGACAGACTCTACAGCGCACTCGAGACGATCGGTGACGCGGTCGCGACCGACGCCGACGGGGTCGAGGAGGAGACGAACGCCGTGATCGACGCCTTCGCCGACGCGGTTCTCGAGGCCGACGGTGACTCGCCGGACGCGAGCCTCGTCCTCGACGCGGTCGACGAGCGGGCGCGACGCGGCGGTCACCCCTCCTCGCTGTGGCTCACCTACGTCGAGAACCACGATACGGACCGGTACCTGTCGTCGTACGGTCGGGACGCCCAGTTAGCCGCCGGCGCGGCGACGTTTACGCTTCCGGGAATTCCGATGCTCTATGCGGGCCAGGAGGCCGGGCTCCGCAAGCGACGCGAGCCGATGAACTGGGGCGAGGAAGACGAGGAACTGCTCGCGTACTACCGGCGACTCGTCGACCTCCGAAAGTCACACCCGTCCCTGCAAACCGACGCTACACTCGAGCGCATCGAGTACGAAACCGAGACGGACGCGGCCGTGGCGTACGCTCGAGAAGATCCCGAACGCCGCCGGCGGGTCGTCGTCGCGCTCCACTTCGGCGAGGGGTCGGCGACGATCGGAGTCGACGAACCGGTCGCCGAGACGGATCTATTGACCGGTGAGACGGATTTATCGACGGGTGAGAGGATCGTTCGCGACGGGAGCGACGGCGCGAGCGATTGCGAACCGGCGGACGAGGAGTCCGCGTTCGACCGCGAAATCACCGTCGAGACGGCCGTCGTCCTCGAGGTCGAACGCGAGTCGGAGACGCGAGGCCGTTAACGTCTCGCGAGCGGACTCGAGAACGTTTCGAGGCCGAGAAGAGCAGGATTTTCGGCACCTCAGCCTTCCATGCCGCCGAACGAGAGGCCGCTTTCGACGTAGCTCTGGGTGGCGAAGTAGATGATCGCCACCGGCAGGGCGAAGAGGCTCGCGAACGCGGCGAACTCGGTCCACGGCGTCTCGTACTCGTTGGCCGCAAGGGAGTAGAGTTCGACCGAGAGGGTGTAGTTCTCGGGTCGGAGGAGCGTCTGGGCGATGATGAACTCGTTCCAGCCGGCGAGGAACGTAAAGATCAGTACGACGGCGATGCCGGGCTTCGAGAGCGGCAGGATCACCTCACGGATGACCTGCCACTGGCTCGCGCCGTCGACGATCGCGGCCTCCTCGTAGGAGACCGGAATGTTGTCCATGAACGTCTTGAGCAGCCACGTGTTGAACGGGATCGCCCCCGCGGCGTAGAAGACCCCGAGGACGAGCAGGTTGTTGCTCAGTCCGAGGTTGACGAACAGCGCGTACAGCGCGATGAGCGTCGCGATGGAGAGACCGGCACCGACCTGCGTGAACAGGACGTAGCCGTAGAGGATCTTCTCCCGCCCGGCGAACTTCCGCCTCGAGAGCGCGTACGCGCCAGGGATGATGACCGACAGCGAGACGCTGACGGTGACGAAGACGACGATCAGGCTGTTGAACAGAGCCCCCGGCTCGCCGACCTCACCGTTGTCGAAGACGAAGTCCGACTCGAACAGGACCCACCGGTAGGCATCCAGGTTGTACGTCGCGGGATCGGCGAACAGCCCGTCGGAACTCATCAGCCCCGCACCCTGGGAGAACGAGGCCGTCACGATCCAGTAGACCGGGAACATGAGTACGACCAACATTGCGACGGCGCCGACCGTTCCGATCCCGGTCTTGCCGAGGTCGCCGATAGTTCGCCGCCCGGTTCGTACCTGTTCGACCGTCTGTGTGATCGTCTCGAGCATCTCAGTTCACCCCCTCCGCGAGCCGCCCTTTCTTGACCGCGAGCCACATGAACATCCCGATGAAGGCGATGGCGGTGACCATGATCGCGGACGCGAAGGCGTACTCGTTGAGTTCGATCGCCTCCCGGAAGCCGTACACCAGGAGGAGTTCGTTCTGTCGACCGGGACCGCCGCGGTTGAACACCCACGGGACCAGGAACTGCTGGAACGACGCGGCGGCGGTGAGAATCGACGCGAACATCACCGGTCGCTTGATCGCAGGCAACGTGACGTGGTAGAACCGGTGGAGATAGCCCGCGCCGTCGACTTTCGCCGCGTCGTGGAGTTCCATCGGGACGTCCTGGAGTGCGCTCACGATGATGATCACCATGAACGGGTAGGCCATCCAGACCTCCGTCGTGACGTACGCGAGGAAGGTACTCCACCGACCGCCGAGCCAGGCGACCGGGATGTCGACGAGCAACAGTCCGGGCGCCTCTATGGTGACGAAGAACGCGACGGCGTCGACGACGCCGACGAGGCGTTCGACCGCGCCGTTGTACATGGCCAGAATCTCGTTTAGCGGCCCGAATCGGGCGCTACTGAACAGCCCGCGCCAGATCGTCACCCTGAAGATTTCGGGAAAGCCCATCGG
Organism: Natrialba swarupiae; assembly: GCF_008245225.1. Lineage (GTDB taxonomy): Archaea > Halobacteriota > Halobacteria > Halobacteriales > Natrialbaceae > Natrarchaeobius > Natrarchaeobius swarupiae. The sequence goes on along the minus strand of NZ_VTAW01000037.1, from coordinate 5,418 downwards.
AACGATGACGATCGCACGCATGTACCGTTTTCCTCGCACTCGAGAGTGGGTGAGGACGACGGCGATCGTCACGGCGACGACGAGTTTCGCCAGGAGACTCACGGCGACGAACAGCCAGGTGATGCCGAGTGAGTTCCAGAACTGGGTGTCGGTGAACAGGGCGACGTAGTTGTCGACGCCGATGAGGGAGGCTTCCCCGCCGATGACCGTTCCGGCGTGGGTCGCGTCGGTAACGGAGAGATAGATTAGGAACACGATCGGGAACAACATAAACGAGAGAAACAGGGCGATACCTGGCCCGACGAGGAGGTAACCGAACAGGTCTCGGGAGGTTCGATCCGCTCTCAGCCGTCGGTGGCCGAGATCGGTAACGCGGTCGAGGAATGACGTGGACATAGACGAGAGGAAGACCCGTCGTTACTCCCAGCGGCCCCGAATCTCGTCGGCGGCCGCGTTCATTGCGTCTTCGGCGCTCTCCTGTTCGTTGAACACCTGCTCGAGGGCGTCCTCGACGGGGTTCCACACCTGATCCATACGGGGGTGTGACGGCATCTGCACGCCCATCGCGACGTTTTCGGCGAACGCCTCGACGTCGTCACCGAGCTCGTCGTCGTCGGCGTACTCCTGGTGGACGGGGATGAAGCCGTGGTTCTCGGCGTTCGTCAGGATGACGTCCTCGTCCGTCGAGTGCCACTCCGCCCAGTCGATCGCCGTCTCGAGGGCTTCCTCGTCGGCGTCCTCGAGCGTGGCCGTGAAGTACCAGACCTGAATGCCGGTAAACGGCGTCGGATCGCCACCAGCGATGTCGGGCATCGGAGCGACGGTCGTCTCGATTCCGGAGTCGCGGAAGCCGTCGATCTCCCACGGCCCGTTGATCGCGAACGGGGCGTTGCCGTCGTCGAACACCGGCACCTGGGACTCGTAGGCCGGATCCTGCGGAACGTACGGCCAGATCGACTCCTGGAGGAGTTCGACGCCCTCGATGAATTCGTCTTGATCGACGCCGAGCGATTCCGTCTCGTCGTCGAAGAAGTAGCCACCGAAGGCGTGGAGGAACGTGCTCGTGAAGTACGGATCCGCCGGCGGACACGAGAGGCCGTACTGCCCCTCGGCGGGATCGTGGTAGTCGTCCATGATCTCGACCAGCTCCTCGAGCGTCTCCGGCGGCCCGTCGACCAGTTCCTCGTTGTACATGAGTGCCACCGTCTCCGCGCCGTATGGAATCCCGTAGACGGCACCGTCGAAGCGGACGGCGTCGGCCGCCGCGTCCGTAAACGTCGCGTCGAGATCGAGATTCACGTCGTCGGCGGCGTCGTAGGCAAAGCCCTGTTCGTGGTAGTTGCCGACCCAGTCGTGTGCCCACGCGAACGTTTCCGGTCCGTCGCCGGCCGGGATCGCCGTACTGAGTTGATCTTCGATCTCGGAGATCGCCTCGAGGTTCAACTCGTCGTCTCGCTCCTCGTTGAACCGTTCGGCGTGCTCGACGAGGTCGGTCTCCTCGGCGTCCGAGAAGTCGTGCCACAGCGTCGTCGGCTGGTCGTCGTCTCCGCCGAGACAGCCGGCGACCGACAGCGTTGCTATCCCACCGATCCCTGCGAGTAGTTGCCTGCGTTCCAGTGACATGACGTAAACAGTGATGAATTATATCTTCATATATTTAATTGTTAGGATACCGTCTCGAGCAGGGGTGTATCAACGTCGTTGAACGTCGAATCAGCGCGTTTTGGGCGTCATTCGCCGAATATGTGGCGACTGTTCTTCGGGTTCCGATCGACGTTATGAGGAAATCGGGTGGACATCCACTGCCGACTGAAAATATATGCTGTACTAATTCATCCTGAATCGGACTTTTTGAGAAAGCATTTTATAGCTCCTCACCGAACTTCCGGAAAATGGCACGTGTCAGCGTCGAGTCGCTCCGGAAGGAGTACGACGTCGGAACCGTCGTCGCCGTCGACGACCTCGACCTCGAGATCGAAGATGGGGAGTTCGTCACCGTCGTCGGACCGTCTGGCTGTGGGAAAACGACGACGCTCCGGATGTTAGCCGGGCTCGAACGGCCGACTTCGGGTCGCATTCGGATCGGCGAGGAGGACGTAACGGACGTTCACGCGAAAAACAGGGACGTCGCGATGGTGTTCCAGAACTACGCGCTGTACCCACACAAGACCGTCTTCGAGAACATGGCGTTCGGGCTCCGGATGAGTACCGGTCTCTCGGCGGACGAACGGGAGACGCGGGTCGTCGAGACGGCCGAGATGATGGACATCGAAGAACTGCTCGAGGACAAGCCGGACGAACTCTCCGGCGGGCAGAAACAGCGGGTTGCACTCGGCCGCGCGATCGTCAGGGAACCCGACCTGTTCCTGTTCGACGAGCCGCTTTCCAACCTCGACGCGAAGCTTCGGACGAGCATGCGCGCCGAGATCCAGCGCATCCAGGACGAACTCGGTATCACGGCCGTCTACGTCACCCACGATCAACACGAGGCGATGACGATGGGCGACCGGATCGTCATCTTGAACGACGGCACGCTCCAGCAACAGGGGAAGCCGACTGACGTCTACGAGAACCCGGTCAACGAGTTCGTCGCGGGCTTCGTCGGCTCGCCGTCGATGAACTTCCTCGACGTCGCCGTCGACGCCACGGGCGGACGACTCCAGCTGTCGGACCCCGCCGGCGGGTTCCAGTTCGAACTCTCCGCAGGGTACGCCGAGCGCAACGACGTTTCGCTCGAGGCGGACCGGTACACCCTCGGCGTCCGTCCGGAGAACGTTTCGGTCACCGACGCGGGTGCGAAAAACGCGATCACGGCCACGGTCGACGTCGTCGAACCGGTCGGCTCGGACAGCTACCTCCACCTGGACGTCGACGACGAGTTCATCGCCCGCGTCGACGCCGGCGTCGATCTCTCCCCGGGCGACCGCGTATCGCTTACGTTCGACGAGTCTGACGTCCACCTGTTCGATCACGACACCGGACGCGACATTTTCGGCGTCGAGAACGAAGCGCCGACCGCGACGCCCTGACGCAGACGAGACGAGCGGACTCGTCCAACAAGACTCGAAAGTACGTTTTCGAAACTCCTCCTCACACCTACTCGTGTCCAGGAAGCTGACTCGACGATTCCCCGGCTCGAGCGGTCGTCTCGAGTGCCGTCGCCGTCGCGATCCGGAGGGCGTGGGGCCAGCCGAGCGGCGTCGCGCTGTCGGGAGTCCCGTCGTCGAACAGCTGTTCGGGGAGGTAGCCGCCGTCCCGGCGAAGCGGTCCGTCTGGGTCGACGAGCGCGAGTAACTCGCGTCCGAGGTCTACGAAATCGGCGGCCGCGTCGGGGTCGCGGCCTTCGAGGAGTCGGCCGAGTTCGGCCGCAGCCTGTGCCCCCCAGGCGGTCGTCACCGTCCAGATCTTCGGTTCGATCTGGTCGCTGGTCCGCCAGGAATCGCCTTCGAAGCGTGCGATTCCTTCGATCGGCCCGTCGGGATCGCGATACAGCCCGTCGAGCGTCGTCTCGACGTGCTGGCAGAGTCGGTTCATCCGATCGTCGTCGACGTCGGCGAGGGCGTCGTACTCCCGGTGAGCGGCCGCCAGTGCGAACGTGCTCCCGTCGAATCGGCCGTCGAGTTCACCGTCCTCGAGCCGCAACGCGTACCGCCCACGGTCGTCGAGCCAGAGGCTGTCGATTCCCTCGTAGACCGCTTTGGCACGCTCGCGTGCGTGATCACGACGGTCGTCCGGAAGCGGCGCTCGGGCGATCGCCGCGTACGCCTCGAGGTAGGTCGCCGCCGTGTGCGTAAAGCGGCCGGTCATGTTCTCCCAGGCGTTCTGGACGCGACCCGGGAGGCCGTCGTCTTCGAGGACGGCGTCGAGGCCGTCGAGCGTGGTGATCAGCGCGTCCCGAACCGCGTCGTCGTCCGGGTCGACGAGTCGCAGGTAGGTCGCGAGGAAGGTCGCGACACTCGCCGTCTGGTCGGCCTGGTAGTCGACCGACCTCGCGTCCCCGTCTTCCACTCGGCCGTGTGCCCAGCCGGGTGCGAGTCGCCCGTTGTGTGGCCAGACGCGGTGGGGCCAGGTTCCGTCGGCGAGTTGCGTCTTCACGTAGAACTGCGCGCTCTCGCGGTGCCACTCCGATAACCCGATGTCGGCGCGGTGGTCGGCCTCGAGAAGAAACGACGAAATCTCCGCGTCGTCTCTGAACCAGGTGTAGCCGTAGCCGCCGGTGTATCGGAAGAACGGATCGAACTCGGGGCCGGCGATCCGAGCGCCGTTTTCCGCCCGAAGGAACGCCAGCACGCGGAGGTCCGTGGCGATTCCCTCGAGGCCGTCTGCGCTCACGCCGTCGGGAAGCCGTCGGTCGTACTGTTTGCGTCCCGCCTCGAGGAGTGCGTCCGTGCTTCCGTGGTCGGATGCCGCGGTACGGGCGCGTTCAAGGCCGGCGGTTCGGCCGTCGTCCGGCTCTGAAAGAACCGTCGCGATGGTCGCAGCCGGCGTCGCCCCCTCGAGAGAGACGTCGAGAATCGCGATCGGGCTGAGCCGCCCCTCCTCGTAACGGCCGTCGTCGGTCGACCGCGGAAACTCACTCGGTTCGGCCGCGAGCAGTTCCTCGAACTGTTCGGGAACGTGTCCGGTGACGGTGGCGTCGGTCGATGTCGCGGCGAAATCGCGCTCGCGGTCGTGGTGAATCTCGACCGCGTCCCCGTGGCGAAGCTGGCCGACGCGACCGGCCCGCCCCTCCGGTGTGAACCCGAGACACGCCCTGAGCGTGACGTCGGAATCGTCGAGAGCACTCGAGCACTCGATGCGAGTCAGGTGGGTCCTGTCGACGGTCAGGTCGTACTGCGTGACGGTGTGTCCGTCGATCTCGTGGACGGTTTCGACGACCGCGGTGTCCTCGACGTAGCGCTGTTGGCCGCCGTCGAACCAGTCGGTCGTGCCGTCTTCCTCGAGCCCGAAGCGCGACCGTTCGATCCCGGCGAGGCCGGTGAGTGGATACGAGTAATCCCTAAGCGAGCCGTCGGGCGCAACGTGGACGAGTCGGTCGTCGAGACCGGAGAACAGACCCGCCGTCGACCGTCGTTCACCCGGAAATCGGTGGGGGTCCTCTCGCGACCGTTTGACGTCGTTCAGGGCGCTGTGAAGTTCCATCGTATCAGCCACTACGACCCCACCCGATTAAAATTTGTTGTAATATGTATTCCTACTTTTCAAAATGGGCCGGGGCGACGAGACCGACCTGGGTACGCGATCGACGCCATCGATCGGCTCGACGCCGTGATCGACGCCACGGCCGACCGGGAATTTTTTCACCTCGAGTTGCAACCTGTGACGTACTGACAATTCATGGATGACAACGGGCTCACGGCGCTTCTCGAGCGGTTCGGGCTCTCCGAGAAGGAGATCGACACGTATCTGGCGATCCTC
>NZ_VTAW01000036.1 GCF_008245225.1 Natrialba swarupiae | reverse complement strand
AACCGAGTCGTGAATGCTGAACAGTAATTGCTGAGAAACTGTAGCCCTTCCGCCTGAGCACGTTTCGTCTCTTTCATTCTGTCAATAGACGTGTTCTACGCCGAAAAACAGCTGCTGGAACTAAACCCCGGAAGTACTGCTAGACCGAGTACAAACATCTCCGCCCGCACGGGATTCTAATTCAGTTTCGAGTTCCGATTTCCGACCGTCGGTCGCAACCTTCTTTATTCGTTCTCCTGTCCACGCAAGTAGAGATGGCTGTACTCTGGCTGGACGAAATCGGTGCCGACGACCTCGAGACGGTCGGCGGGAAAGGTGCTTCCCTGGGAGAACTCACGGGTGCGGGCCTGCCCGTTCCGCCGGGATTCGTCGTAACTGCCGGCACGTATCGATCGTTCATCGAGGAGGCCGGCATCGACGACGAACTGTTCGCCGCCGTCGACGTCGACGCCGACGACTCCGCCGCTCTCGCCGAGGCCGCCGACCGGGCACAGGAACTGATCCTCGAAACGCCGTTTCCCGACGACCTACGCGAGGAGATCCTCGCTGCGTACGACGAGATAGGGACGGACACCGACGACTCGTCGGACGACGGTGGGGCGTTCGTCGCCGTCCGTTCGTCGGCGACCGCAGAGGATCTCCCGGATGCCTCCTTCGCCGGCCAACAGGAGACGTTTCTCAACGTGACCGAGGATCGGCTCCTCGAGCGCGTTCGAGAGTGCTGGGCGTCGCTGTTTACCCAGCGTGCGATCTACTACCGCCAGGAGCAGGGGTTCGACCACTCGACGGTCAACATCGCCGTCGTCGTCCAGCAGATGGTCGACGCCAAAAAATCCGGCGTGATGTTCACCAGCCACCCCTCGACGGGCGATCCGACGATGATCATCGAGGCGGCGTGGGGCCTCGGTGAGGCCGTCGTCTCCGGTGCCGTCTCGCCGGACAACTACGTCGTCTCGCGCGAGGACCGGTCGGTCGACGTCACCGTCGCCGAGAAGAAGGTGATGCACGTCAAAGACGCCGAAACCGGCGAAACCGTCGAGCGAGCGGTTCCCGAAGACAGACGCGACGAACGCGTCGTCACCGACGCGGAGATCGACGCGCTCGTCGACCTCGGCGAACGCGTCGAAGACCACTACGACGAACCCCAGGACGTCGAGTGGGCGATAGTCGACGGAGAGGTGTTCATGCTCCAGTCGCGTCCGATTACGACGATCGACGAGACCGACAGGGCAGACGCCGCGACCGATTCACTCGAGGAAACCGCCGATCCCATTACGGGCGTCACCGACGGAAGTGGTAGCGTCCAGTCCGCACAGGGAAGCGACGCGACGGGCACCGACAGCGGCGAGATCGTCGTCGACGGACTCGGTTCGAGCCCCGGCATCGTCAGCGGGCCGGCGAAGATCGTCACCAAACTCGACGATCTGGCCAAAGTGAGCGACGGCGACGTCATCGTCACCGAGATGACGATGCCCGACATGGTGCCCGCGATGAAACGCGCTTCGGGGATCATCACCGACGAGGGCGGGATGACCAGTCACGCCGCGATCGTCTCGCGCGAACTCGGCGTCCCCGCCATCGTCGGGACGACCAACGCGACAACCGTCCTGAACGACGGCGAGGTCGTCACCTTAGACGGCGAGCGAGGCGCGGTCCTCGAGGGAGCCGAGGTCGAACCCGAAGAGGAAACGGAGCCGGTCGAAGAGGTCCGCCCGCAATCGCCGGTCAAACCCATGACCGCGACGGAGGTCAAGGTTAACGTCTCGATCCCCGAAGCCGCCGAACGCGCGGCGGCGACCGGCGCAGACGGCGTCGGCCTCCTGCGCACCGAGCACATGATCCTCTCGCTGAACCAGACACCCGAGAAGTTCATCGAAGAGAACGGCGCCGACGCCTACACGAACGAACTCGTCCAGGGGATCCGCAGCGTCGCAGACGAGTTCTACCCCCGCCCCGTTCGCGTCCGCACGCTCGACGCGCCGACCGACGAGTTCCGCGAACTCGAGGGCGGCGCCGACGAGCCCGCCGAACACAACCCGATGCTCGGCTACCGGGGCATCCGGCGATCGCTGGATCGGACCGACGTCTTCGCCCACGAACTCGAGGCGTTCCGCCGGCTCTACGAGATGGGATACGACAACGTCGAGATCATGCTCCCGCTGGTCAACGACGCGGAGGACGTCCACCGCGCCAAACGGCAGATGACGAAGGCGGGGATCGATCCCGAGAAGCGAAAGTGGGGCGTCATGATCGAGACGCCAGCGTCAGCACTCTGTGCCGACGAACTGGCCGCCACCGGTATCGACTTCGCCTCCTTCGGGACGAACGACCTCACCCAGTACACGCTCGCGGTCGACCGGAACAACAAACACGTCGCCGACCGCTTCGACGAACTCCACCCCGGCGTCTTGCGACTGATCGGCGACGTCATCGAGACCTGTCGCGAACACGACGTCGATACGAGCATCTGCGGCCAGGCCGGCTCGAAACCCGACATGGTCCAGTTCCTCGTCAACGAGGGGGTGAGTTCGATCTCGGCGAACATCGACGCCGTCCGCGACGTCCAACACGAAGTCAAACGGGTCGAACAGAAGCTGTTACTCGAGTCGGTTCGCTGACGGTCGGTCAATACCCGGTTTTTCGACGCGGTACTGCCGCTCCCAGCCGAGCTCGAGAACGGATCTAACCGGCTATTCGATCGGCTGAACGCCGAGTAAACGTAATGCATAAACGCACGACTGTCTATCCACGTGACATGCAGATCGAGCCGCAGGCGTTCGACCGGGTGCTCTCGTCGATGTGTACGAAACCCCACCCGGTGGCCCGCGAGGCGGCCGAACGATTTCTCGCGACGAATCCCGGCGATCCCGGCACGTATCCCACTATCTCGGCCCTCGAGGAGGAAGCCATCGCCACGCTGGGAGAGATCGCCGGTCTCGAGGAGCCGGCGGGCTACGTCGCAAGCGGCGGGACGGAGGCGAACATTCAGGCGGTGCGGATCGCCCGCGAGCGCGCGCAGACGCGCCGACCGACCGTCGTCATGCCGGCGTCGGCTCACTTCAGTTTTCGAAAGGCGGCGGACGTCCTCGGCGTCGACCTCTGCGTCGTCCCGACCGACGACTCCCATCGTATCGATCTCGAGGCCGTCCGTTCGGCAGTCGACGCCGACACCGCGATGGTCGTCGCCGTAGCCGGAACGACGGAGTACGGCCGGGTCGATCCGATCCCGGAACTGGGGGAGATCGCCCGCTCGGTCGACGCCCTGTTACACGTCGACGCCGCCTGGGGCGGATTCGTCCTCCCGTTTACCGACTTCGAGTGGCACTTCGGCCACGCGCCGGTCGACACGATGACGATCGACCCCCACAAGATGGGCCAGGCCGCGGTCCCCGCGGGCGGATTGCTCGTCCGAGACTCCGACCTCCTCGACGAACTCGCCGTCGATACGCCGTACCTCGAGTCGACGTCACAGGCGACGCTCACCGGCACCCGATCGGGCGCGGGCGTCGCGAGCGCCGTCGCGGCGATGGAGGAACTGTGGCCCGCGGGCTACCGGAGCCAGTACGTGCGATCGCAGAACAACGCCGAGTGGCTTGCAGACGTCCTCGAGAAGCGGGGGTATGAGGTCGTCGAGCCGACGCTTCCGCTCGTCGCGGCCGACGTCCCGGAGTCGACGTTCGAGGCGTTGCGAGCGGAGGGGTGGCGCATCTCTCGGACCGCGACGGGTGAGCTTCGAGTCGTCTGTATGCCCCACGTCAGCCGGGAGATGCTCGCCTCGTTCGTCGCCGACCTGGACCGACTCGAGGTCCGTGCGAGCGTCCCGATCCCGAGCGACTGACGGTCGAACGGGGAGGGGGTTCGTGGATCTCCCGGTCGGTTTTCCGATCGACACCAGTTTATCGCCGCGTCCGCGAGTGTGACGTATGGCGATCGACGGGATCGACGTCGCGGCGTTCGTCGGGTTCGCGGCGTTGGCAGTGGCGTCGACGACGCTCGAGGGGGCGGTCGTCGCGGCGGCTGCGGGCGGGCTCTTGCTCTCGATTTCGATCTGGCGGCTGTACGGCGGGCGGCCGTGGGAGGCGATCGGCTGGCTCGCCTGGGTCGGGGCAGCGGTTACGATCGTACTGGATCTCGCCGGGCTGACGTTTCTGGTCACGTTTGGCGGGTTCGTGCTCGTCGGCGGCGCGTTGCTCGCGGGCAGTCGACTCGGTGTACTCGTCGACGTCTGGAGCGTCGACGCCGACGGATCGGCGGAGAACTAATCTGTGATTCGACTATCGCTCGTGGAGGGCGATCAGTCGGCGAGCCACTCCGCGAACGGTCCGGTCAGGAACTCGAGATAATCGAGAACCCCGAGGACGAGCGCGACGATCAACACGAGGACGACCGGAATTCGCACGGCCCAGATCCAGGCGGTGCCGTAGCCGCCGAGGTCACCGATTCCGAGCGATAGCTCCTCGACCGCGAGGTCGGAGAGAATCCAGCCGACGAGGATCGCCAACAGGAGCCCGCCGAGTACCAGCAGGATCTGGTCGGCGAAGAGGTCGAACAGGTCGAGGAGGACGAGGTCGTACGCCGAGGGAATCCCAAGGACGAATATCCCGCCACCGATCGCGAGTGCCGCCACGCGCCGGTCGACAGCGTGTTCGTCGACGACGTAGGAGACGACGACCTCCATCAGGCTGATCGCACTCGAGAGGGCGGCGATGGCGACGGTGCCGAAAAAGACCGCGCCGACGAGCCAGCCGAGGGTGAGGTCGCCGAAGGCGGCGGCGAGCGAGACGAAGATCGCTCCCGCCCCCGGATCGGCTGGATCGACCCCAGCCGTAAAGAGGATCGGGAAGACGATCAGGCCGGTGACGAACGCGATCGCGGTGTCGAAGCCGATGACGATCGCGCCGTCTTCGGCGAGGTTTCGATCCTCACCGAGATAAGAGGCGTACGTGATCATCACCCCCATCCCGAGCGAGAGCGTGAAGAAGGCCTGGCCGGCCGCCGCCGGAAGAATGCTCGTCCAGTTGGCGGCGATCACGCCCAGGTCCGGCGAGAGGTAGTAGGCGTAGGCGTCGCCCGCTCCCTCGAGCGTCGCCGCGTAGACTGCCAGCCCGACGACGATGACGATAATCGCGGGGACCATCACGGTCACCGCGAGTTCGATGCCGCGTTTGATTCCCGCGCCGACAATGAGGATGACCGCAGCCATGAAGAGGGCGTGGAGGACGATCGCGTCCAGGCCGCTCGCCAGCGTGACGAACTGGGCTTCCGCCTCGGCGGCGTCCGCGAGATAGCCGTCCTGCAAGCCGAGGACCGTGTATCGGATCGTCCAGCCGGCGACAACGCTGTAGTACGAGAGGATGACGAAACCCGTCGCGATGAAGATCCAGCCGACGTATCGCCACGCACCGGAACCGATCTCCCTGAGCGCGCCGACCGGATTTCGTTCGGTGTACCGGCCCACGACGAACTCGACGAGCATCGCAGGGAAGCCGACGGCGAGGATGAACAGGAGGTACATCACCAGAAAGGCAGCGCCACCCTCCTGTCCAACCTGGAACGGGAACCGCCAGATGTTCCCCAGACCGACCGCGCTCCCGACGGCCGCGAAGATGAATCCGATTCGCGTCGCCCACGTCTCCCGTGGTATCTCGACGGAACTCATGGACGGCGAACCGACCCACTGTGTCAAAACATCACGTGACTGTCGCCAGGAGTAATTGCTGTTTTCGCGTCGTAGTCAAACGATACTCCCGCTCAGGATATCGGCGCCACCGTGCAACGGCCCCGGATCGGGAACCGATCGACCTCGAATCTCTACGCTCGAGGACTGCTCGAGCACACCGGTGGTCGCGTTCGTCGACGCGAGTAGGACGGTCCCCATCGACGGGAAATATCCGAATACGGACGGTGCCGTACGCATCGAGGTGTTCGATCCCTGCTCGTCGATCTCTGCGGTGCGGTTCCGGCACTCGAGTCGAGACACAACGGAGAAACAACAGTTATACCGATCGGCGAGCAAGAGCAAGTCAATATGGCACCTCGAGCCGCCGCTCGTCGGTTCCGCTCGATGCGCCCGTAGTGACTGTTTTGCACGGCGGAGGCGCCGCGGCGCACCCGGTCATACGGGCCCACGCGGCGTCGAAACCCTGCGTGCTGTCCTCGAACCGACGGAGCGACGAGGTCGCTCGAGAACCGAGTAGCGATCGAAAACCGGCGGGTTTTACGCCCGCCACCGACACCACACGCATATGACCAACGACGACTTTCCGACGGACCGCCCCGCGGTCGTGACCTGCGGGTTGCCCTACGCCAACGGCGACCTGCACATCGGTCACCTCCGTGGATACATCGGCGCGGACGCCTTCTCCCGCGCCCTCGAGACGCTTGGCCAGCAGACGGCGTACGTCTCCGGCTCCGACATGCACGGCACGCCGGTCGCCGTCAACGCCGAAGAACAGGGCGTCGATCCCGCCGAGTTCGCCCTCGAGTGGCACCGACAGTACGAGGAGACGTTCCCCAAGTTCAACGTCGAGTTCGACAACTACGGTCACACCCACGACGAGACCAACACCGAACTCACCCGCGATATCGTCCGGACGTTGGACGAAAACGACTACGTCTACGAAGACGAGGTCGTCGTCGCCTACGATCCGACGGCCGACGACTACCTCCCCGACCGCTACGTCGAGGGGACCTGTCCTTACTGTGGCGCGAAAGCCCGCGGCGACGAATGCGACGAGGGCTGTCAACGCCACTTAGAGCCGGGAGAGATCGAGAACCCGACGAGCGTCCGCACGGGCAACCCCGCGGAGTATCGCGAACGCACTCACAAGTTCTTCCGCGTCTCCGAGTTCGCCGACTACCTCACCGAGTTCTTAGACGACTTAGAGGGGACGTCGAACGCGCGCAACCAGCCCCGCCAGTGGATCGAAGAGGGACTGCAAGACTGGTGTCTCACCCGCGATATGGACTGGGGCATCGACTACCCCGGCGAGGAGGACGAGGAGATCGTCCTCTACGTCTGGGTCGACGCGCCGATCGAGTACATCTCCTCAACGAAGCAGTACACAGAGCGCGTCGGGGCCGAGGAGTACGACTGGGAGGAGGTCTGGCGGGGCGACGGCGAGATTGTCCACGTCATCGGCCGCGACATCATCCAGCACCACACGATCTTCTGGCCCGCGATGCTCGAGGGCGCAGACTACAACGCGCCCCGTGGCGTCGCCGCGACCGGTTTCATCACGATCAACGGGAAGGGGCTCTCGACCAGCCGCAACCGGGCAATCTGGGCGAAAGAGTATCTCGAGGAGGGATTCCATCCCGACCTCCTGCGGTACTATCTGACGACCACCGGCGGCCTCCAGCAGGACGTCGACTTCTCCTGGGACGCCTTCCAGGAGAAGGTAAACGGCGAACTCGTGGGTACGGTCGGCAACTTCTGGTACCGATCGCTGCTCTTTGCCTACCGCAACTACGAGGGGACGCCGGAGACGGACGTCTCGGCCGACGTTCAAGAGCGCATCGAGGGTGCCATCGGCGAGGTTCGAGAGAGCGTCAACGACTACTCGCTTCGCGGCGTCGGTCAGGCGGCCGTCCGCTTAGCGCAGTTCGGCAACGAGTACATCCAGCGCAACGAGCCCTGGAAGCTCACCGACGAGGACCCCGAGGCGGCCGCACAGGTCATCCGCGACTGCGTCCAGATCGCCAAAGCCGTCGCCGTCCTGCTCGAGCCGATCACGCCCGATAAATCACAGGCGCTGTGGGAGCAGATCGGCGAAGACGGCGAGATCGCCGATACCCACCTCGAGGCCGCCCTCGAGACGCCGCCCCAGACCTTCGCCGAACCCGGCGAACTGTTCGCGAAGATCGAAGACGACCGGGTCGACGAACTCACCGAGAAACTCGAGGAACGCGTCGAAGCGGCGACAGACGACGACGACGCGGACGGAGACGAAGCGGAAATCGAAAACGACGACACCCCGTCGGACGAATCCGAGGCCATGACAGACACCGACGACCTCGAGCCCTTACTCGAGGATCGCATCGGCTTCGAGGAGTTCCAGGACGTAGACATTCGCGTCGGGCGCATCGAAACTGCCGAGGGAATCGACGGCGCAGACGACCTCGCACGCCTCGAGGTCGACATCGGCTTCGAGACCCGACAGGTCGTCGCCGGCATCAAACAGCTTCACGACCTCGAGGAACTGCCCGGCGAGAAGTGTATTCTGCTCGCGAACATGGAACCCGCCGAACTGTTCGGCGTCGAGTCCAACGGAATGATCCTCGCTGCGGGCGAGCAAGCCGATCTGCTGACGACCCACGACGACGCCGCGATCGGCGAGAAGATCCGGTAGTCACACGTCCGCAACGACTCGCTCGAGCAATCCACACCGTTTCGCTCGCGAAGGGGGTCACGACGATGACGATCCACTCGAAGCAGTTTCACAATCTCTTCGAACCGATTGTTAGAGAGAGCCAACCCGGCTGGCGGAGTTGTAAGGTCCTTTTTTGTACGCTGGCGCGGCTAGTTCAATCGCAATGACTCACACCTGTTCGTCCTGTGACGCAGAGTTCGAATCGGTCGCGGCGCTCACCCAGCACCTCCCGTTGCACCACGACACCTGCGCCGTCTGCAACGAGGCCTTCGACGATCGCGACTCGCTTCGCGATCACGTCCACGCGGCACACTGATCGACCCGACAGATTTGTGAATCAGATCGCGAGAGACGACGTTTTTTCGGTTGCTCGAGTGAACCCAAGTGTTCGCTCGAGCGGAGGTGAGCGGTTGGCGTCGCTATCTGCGTTAGTGAATCGACACGAGAACTATGGGTGGGAGGTAGATTTGAACTACGCCGTCACCCTCGCTTCGCTCGGGTGCCGTCTAGTTCAAACTACCACTACGCTATTTTCGACGCTCACGACACACCTCGCTACGCTCGGAGTTATTATTCGCGTCGAAAAGTAGCGGGAGGTAGATTTGAACTACCGGTCTGCGGGTTATGAGCCCGCCGGAATCTCCTGGCTATCCCATCCCGCTACATCATCGTAACCGAGTACCGTAGTTAAGGGTTGTGATTCGGGTGCCGTGTGGGGGTTTGTGGCGCTAGTCACGGTGTACCTTCCAGGTGTAGAGACTTTCACAGGTGTAGTTGACGAAGAAGCCGATCCCGACACCGACCGCATTCGCCGCAAGATACCAGACTCCGAACCCGTACACCAGCCCCGTAAGCACCGCGAGCGTCACGAGAAAGCCGGCAAACCGAACCGCGTTCGAGCGAAGAAATCGCCTTCCGAGCGCTCGAGGCCCGACGGAGCCGAACTCGCTGAACGTCCAGCGTTCGTTGATCGCGAAGATGACGACGATCGATAGCTCCCACGAGATCGCCTTTCCGACGACGGGGCCGAGCACCGTCCACTCGACGAGCGCGTAGAGTGCGACGAAATCGACGATCGCACCGACGAAACCGACCCCAGCAAACTGCGTCAGTCGCGTCGCCGACAATAGGGCTCGAGTCCGCATCTGGACGGCTTCGACGACGGAATCGATCATCGTAGTAGCTGTCGCGTTCGTTCGAGTAAACCGGCTACCGCCGCAAAAGCGTGCTGACTCGGAGACTGGCGGTCGAACACCGACCTGTACTCCCGGTTCTCGAGTACAGGACGGAGTTTCGAGGAGATCGACCGCGGTGAAAAGTGTGAAAACCGCAAGAGGATTACCCCTCCACTTCGTCTCGGCGGGTATGAACGAGCCGCGGATCGTCACGACACTCGAGTCGTTCCGAGCCGCCGCTCGCGGCGTCGAAGCACCTCGAGACGGAGTGTGTGACGTCCGAACCCCCGTCGAAGCCCGTCTCACCGTCGACGACCCGTTCCGTGCCTATCGCCGGGCGCGCGAAGAGCGCAACGACGGCGCCTACCTCGAGACGACCGGTGGCCAGCCGGGGCGGGGGTACTTCGGCGTCGACCCCGTCGATCGGCTCACGGTTGGACCGGACGCGGTGACCCGAGACGGCGACGACGGATCGCCGACGCTCGCCGCACTCGAGGGGCTACTCGATTCCACCGAACTCGTCCGCGGCGAGTGTGACGTCCCCTACCCCTGTGGAGCCGTCGGCTGGCTCTCCTACGACGTCGCCCGTGAGTTCGAGGATCTCCCCGAGTCGGCCGTCGACGACCGCGAACTGCCGCGTCTCGAGATTCGGGTCTACGACGCACTCGCGGCCTGGACGGAGCCGACCGACGGCGACGTGACCCTCCGGATCACAGCCTGTCCGCGGATCGACCACACCGGATCGGGCGGCACAACGGACGGAGACATCGACGACGCGATGCTCGAGGCGGCCTACGAACGCGGTCGGGAACGGGCCCTCGAGCTCGCTCGCCGGGCGCTCGAGGGCGACCCGTCCGTCGGCGGGCCGCCCGTCGACGCCTCGGAGGCGACCTTCGAGAGCGACTGCGGCCGGGAGGCGTTCGCCGAGCGGGTCCGCCGCGTCAAAGAGTACGTCCGGGACGGCGATACGTTCCAGACGAACATCTCCCAGCGGCTGGTCGCACCCGCGGCGGTCCACCCGGTCGCCGCCTACGGCGCGCTCCGCCGGGTCAACCCCGCTCCCTACTCGTGTCTGCTCGAGTTCCGAGCGGCCGACCTGGTGAGCGCGAGTCCCGAACTCTTACTCGAGCGAGACGACGACTTCGTCCGGACCGAACCGATCGCAGGGACCAGACCGCGGGGCGAGACGGCCGAGGCGGACGCCGACCTCGAGGCGGACCTGCTGGCAGACGAGAAGGAGCGGGCCGAACACGCAATGTTGGTCGATCTCGAGCGAAACGACCTCGGGAAAGTCTGTGCGTACGGCTCCGTCGAGGTCGACGAGTATCGCCGGATCGACCGCTACTCGGAGGTGATGCACCTCGTCTCGAACGTCACCGGCACGCTGCGGCCGGAGGCGACGCTCGCCGACGCGATCGCCGCGACGTTCCCTGGCGGGACGATCACCGGCGCGCCGAAGCCGCGAACGATGGAGATCATCGACGAACTCGAGGCGACGCGTCGCGGTCCCTACACGGGCGGCGTCGGGATCTTCGGATTC
This sequence comes from Natrialba swarupiae, assembly GCF_008245225.1. Lineage (GTDB taxonomy): Archaea > Halobacteriota > Halobacteria > Halobacteriales > Natrialbaceae > Natrarchaeobius > Natrarchaeobius swarupiae. Next base: position 24,207 of record NZ_VTAW01000036.1, on the reverse strand, counting down.
GACGGCCGTGCGACGCTCAACATCGTCATCCGGACGCTCGTCCGCCACGGCGAGGAGTACCACCTCCGGGTCGGAGCCGGCATCGTCCACGACTCCGAGCCCTACCGCGAGTACGACGAGACCCTGGACAAGGCGCGGGCGCTCATCACCGCCGTCGACGACGCGCTCGGCGAGCGAGCGGGAATGGGTCTCGAGGTGGAGAGCGAACTGACGGCGAGCGAAGCGGCCTCGCTCGAGGGACGTGGCGGTGGTGATTCCGATGAGTGATCCTGCGGGAGCCGACGAGACGCGGATTCTGGTAGTGGACAACTACGACTCGTTTGCGTACAACCTCGTTCAGTACGTGGGTACGGTCGCCGACGAGGTGATCGTCCGGCGAAACGACGAGATCGATCTCGAGAGCGTCCGTGGCCTCGAGCCGACCGGAATCGTCGTCTCGCCGGGCCCCGGTACCCCACAGGAGGCTGGGATCTCGATCCCGCTGTTCGCCAAGACCGAGTACCCGATCCTGGGCGTCTGTCTCGGCCACCAGGCACTGTGTGCGGCAAACGGCGCACCCGTCGTCCACGCGCCGGAGGTCGTCCACGGGAAGCCGTCGACGGTCTCCCACGACGGCGACGGGATCTTTTCGGGGCTCCCCGAGACGTTCCAGGTCGGCCGGTACCACTCGCTTGCGGTCGACCGGGCCGACCTGCCGGGTTCGCTCTGTGAGACGGCCCGGACGACCGACGAACGCGGCGTCCTGATGGCGGTTCGCCACCGCGAGAAACCCCACGTTGGCGTCCAGTTCCACCCCGAATCGATTCTCACGCGGGGCCACGACGACACCTCGAGCGGGGACGGCATCTCGCTTCGAGTCGGCAAACGGATGATCGAGAACTTCTGTCGATTCGCCTCTCATATCGAGTGAGAGTCGTGACGAATACAGGGCGAGAACGTGCTACTGAGATGTGGGCCCACCTATCTTTTCCCGAGGACAGAACCCCGTCGTGACCGACAGGATTCTCTCGCTGCTCACAGATAGAACAAGACCAGTGGGCGGAGGCTAGTTGACGCTCTTCGAGAGTTCGGCTCCGGCCTTGAACTTCACCGTGTTGGACGTATTCCCGTCGTCCACGAGGTGCAGACAATGTCCATCGAACGGGTAACACGAACAGTACACGTCACCGTCCGAGGACACGGTTTGTGCAACTTTCTCGGCAAGCTCGCCGTCGGGGATGATTCCTGAACGAGCCGCTCGATCAAGGTGTCCAGAGAACATCTGTGACCCAGCCGGTGAAACGTCGTCTGGCAACACGCGCCGAATCTCGTCCCCGCTAATGTCACCAGACCCAGATGTGTTGATATCCTGAATATTTACCTTCCCTGCACCGCTCCCGCGGCCCCTTCCAATCCCCGTCAGCACGGTCGTCGAGTCCTCGTAGAGGCAGGCCTCATCGATTACCCATCCACACGAGTAGACGTACTGGTCGTTGTTCTTGTGGCGCTGGACGTGTAACAGCGCGGGGAACGGACACGGACACCCAGCCGGTTGCACGAGGACTTGACAGACCACGGTTGAAGTGGATGACGAAGGGCCACTTTCGCGCCCCCAATCATCCAGCCCATCGACGTCGGTCGGTCGTCCATCAGCGGTCACGCCAATCATCGATTTCTCGTCAGTAGCCGTCGGGGGTCTGTTTGTCACATTCACCACGACAACGCCTGAGTCGGACGTGAGTGCGTCGAGAGTACCGTCCGTGTGGGTTGGTCCGGAGATCGCCGTCGTAGAAGTATGACCCCAGCAGTATATCGACTGCTCGTTTGACAAGCCTTCGGTATGCTGTGTGCACGATTCGTTCTCATCGTCGTCATCGTCTTCCTGTTCGGCGACAGCCGTCTTGTATTCATTACTCCCCCACGAGTAGACAGTCCCTTCACCATCCGCTCGACCGGTGACGAACTCGATCAGGCTATTCGGAGTGACCAACGACTCCATACTCGGTCCGCCTCGTGGTGCCCGTGCATCCGGAAGCGTGATGACACACCGTTCACCTAACACGGGCTCGCCTTCGAGATACTCGTACATCCCACGTATCTCGTCATCACTCGCACCTGTTAGCCGTTGTAATCGTTCGGTCGAATTACTGGTCTGGTCGTCTTCATCGGATTCGTCATCTTCGTCGTCTTCATCGGGAATGCGACCGACCGCAGGAGGACAGCACTTATTCGAGCGTACGGAGTTGTAATCCTGCGCAGGGGCGACTTTCGCGTTCGTCATCCATGCTTCGAGTTCGATATCTCCGGAGAGGAACTGTTCTTCGACACGAACAGTCGGGGAGAATCGGATGGTGTCTCCAGCTGTAACGGGGATTAACTGGTCGTCTCGAATCCCGCCAAACATGGCAGCGGGTGATGCGCCGGTGTTCGTGGTCCTCGCAGCGACTTGATCGATACAGCCTGCGAGCCCGCCCACAGTGGCTAATCCAGCCGTGGCAAGAACGCCCCGGCGGGTTGTCGTAGTGTTTTTCATTATAATCATATGTTAGAATATTCGAGAAGTATTAACTGTTGTCTTCAAACACCAGTGAGTTACCGACCAGTGAGTTACCGAGATGTGAATACTGAAGCTGCTGAATACACGCTCTATATCAAGCAGACGACGTTCGGCAGAGCTCGGATAGATCGATAACTGCTCCGGTAACGCTTCCCTATACGTATCGGCTGGTCAACAACTCAGACCTCAAGGGCCGGGGTATCCGTCCCGACCGCTAATAAATTGTCACACAGGGGGTACGGGACCGATCCAATGACACACCCCCTGGACAGTTTACCGACTCGAGGGAGTAGTGAACGATTCCCCGTCGATACCGATGGCCGAGTCGTCAGCGTTCCCCGTCGATCACCGCCACCTCGAGCGGGTCGGTGTCGATCACGATCAGGTAGCCGGCGTACGAGAAGCGGACGGTGACGGCCGCGGACGACTCGAAAACCGTCGCTAGAGCGTCGGGATCGAATATCGTAGTCGCTGAAAGTTCCATTAGCAGGAGCAGTGGTTTGATAGTGGTCTGTCACCGACGAGCGGATAGAAACGACCCGATCCATGACCGACGACCCGATGTACCACGTCGACGGCGACCTCGAGCCCGCGAGCGAGGCGACCGTCAGTGTCGACGACCGGGGCTTTCGCTACGGCGACGCCGCCTTCGAGACGATGCGGGCCTACGGCGGATCGATCTTCCGCTGGGACGCCCACGTCGAGCGCCTCGAGCGAACCTGTGACGCACTCTCGCTCGAGCACGGTTTGGCCGCCGGCGACCTCCGGGCGCGGATCGACGAGACGCTCGCGGCGAACGACCTCGCGGACGCCTACGTCCGGCTGTCGATCACCCGCGGCGTCCAGCCCGGGAAGCTGACGCCCCGCCCCGAGGTCGATCCGACGGTCGTGATCTACGTCAAACCGCTCCCCCGCGGCGGACTCGAGGGCGAACCGGTCTGGAACGAGCCGGCGGTCGTCCGGTCGGTCGACACCCGCCGCATCCCCACGGAGGCGATTCCAGCCGGCGCGAAGACCCACAACTATCTCAACGGAATCATCGCGCGGACGGAGCTTCGATCGACGGCCAACGAGCACGAGACCGACGAGCGAACCTCAGACGACCCCCTCCCCGACGAGGCGCTCATGTGTGACCTCGAGGGGAACGTCGCCGAGGGAGCGACGAGCAACCTGTTTTTCGTCCGCGACGGAACGCTCCTGACGCCGTCGACCGACTGCGACGTGCTCGCCGGGATCACTCGCGAGACCGTCCTCGAGCTGGCCGCCGAGGCCGACGTCCAGACTCGAGCGGGCCGCTACGACCTCGCGGACGTTCTCGAGGCCGACGAGGCGTTTCTCACGAATCGGACCTGGGAACTGCGGCCGGTCGCGACCGTAGACGGGACCGAAATCGGCGGCGGCCCGGTCACGGATCGACTCTCGAGGCTGTACGACGAGCGCGTCGAGACGTCCTGTTACTGAGGTCTCGTTCACGTGAGGTCATAAACCGGTGAGAACGTCTCAGGCCAATAACTGACGGTCACAGGTCGACCGGACACACGGCACGGTCAGAACAAGAATAGTCGAAGCCCGAGAGCGATCAGCGCGAGTCCCGACGCCCACCGAATTCCACCGGCGACGTTGGGACGGGAGACGAGCAGCCGCCGAAACCGGCCCGCGACGAGCGCCACCGACCCGAGGTAGAGCATGGTGAGCACCGCGTACAGCCCACCCAGAATCGACAGCTGAAGTTCGATCCAGCGGCCGTCGACGAACTGGGGAAGAAACGCGAGGAAGAACAGCGCCACCTGCGGGTTGAGGACGTTGACGGTCACCGCCTCCGTAAACGGGTGAGACGACCTCGAGGCGGTCGCGGTCGCCTCGGTGTCCGCTCGGTCGACGGGTTCGACCGCGAGCGCGTCGTCGCGGATCGTTCGAACGCCGAGGTAGACGAGGTAGGCCGCACCGAGGTACGTGACAGCGAGGAAGGCGGTACTCGAGGCCCGAAAGAGCGCAGCGAGGCCGACGACCGCCCCGAGCGTGTGGAGTACGACTCCCGCGCTGATGCCGGCGGCCGAGGCCACCCCGACGGCGCTTCCCTCCCCGAAACTCCGCGTGAGGACGTAGATCGTATCGGGGCCGGGAGAGAGGATCATCGCCCCCGCGGCGAGCAAGTAGAACGCGAGCAGCGTCGGGTCGATCATCTCGATTCGACACCCACCCCACTCGTCACGACGTCGGCTGAACCGTCTGCCGACGACAGCCGTACAGTCCGCGTCGCCAGAAACGCGATTCGCGTAGACTGGCGTGCAGTTCGCATCGACAGCCGCGTGTTTCGCATGAATCGGACGTGGAGTGAACTCTCCCTCGAGCGACCAAGGGTCTGTCGTCTCTCCGACCGATCGCGTTCAGAGACGCCACGTTCGGTTTGAGGGCGTTTCCAACGCTCTCACAGCGTTCGACGCCCACGGCTCGCTCACGGCTCCCCCGTTCGCTGTGGCGCGGTTCTCGGCCGTCGGCCCCCGAACCGCGCTCTCGCTGCGTGCTTCGGCCGCGTTCGCGACCGCCAATGCGTCGGTCACCGAGATCTCCTCGTTCGCCGTGGCTCCCGGGTTGGTCGCACTCGAGTGGTCGCCGATCCGGAACTGCGTGCACTCGAGTGGTCGCCGGTTCGGGTTCCGCGTTCAGTAGGTTCAAGCGCTGTCGTCGCGGATGTCGGACCGTGCTTTCGGGCGGACGGCAACGGCTCTTCGGCGTCTGGCGACGCGTCTTCGGCCTCTCCTGGCCGGTGATGGCCGAGCAATTTCTCCGGACGCTGATGCGGACGACCGACGTGGCCGTAACCGGGCTGTTCTCGCCGGCGGCGGTCGCGGCGGTCGGACTGGCCGATCTGTACGCCCGGCTTCCGCTTCGAATCGGCCTCGGCCTCGGCAGCGGCGTCATCGCACTCTCGAGTCAGGACACCGGAAGCGGTGCGGTCGCCAATCGCAACGAAGCGATCACACAGGCGGTGATACTCGGCGCGCTTGCCGGGATTCCGTTCGTCGTCTTCGGCGTCCTGTTCGGGCAGTGGGGGATCCGCATCCTCGGTGCGGAGTCGGAAGTCGTCCGCCTGGGCGGGATCTATCTCGCGATTATCCTCGCGACGAGTCCCGCACGACACGTCGCGGTCGTCACCGCTCGATCGATTCAGGGTGCCGGCGACACGCGGACGCCGATGTACGTCAACGCCGTCTCGAACGCGTTCAACATCGCCGGAACGGTGGTTCTCGGCCTCGGTCTCGGGCCGATCCCGGAACTCCACATCGTCGGCGTCGGACTCGCGACGGCGTTCGGCAACGTCTTCTCGGCGTTCGTACTCGTCGTCGCCATCTGGAGCCACCGGACGCCACTCTCGTTCGTCCGTCCTCGCGAATGGACGATCACCAAGCAACTGCTCTCGATCAGCGCCCCTCGGATTCTCGAGGGGCTGTTGACGTTCGTCATGGAGTTTCCGTTCAACGCGATCCTCCTGCTGTTCGGGACCGAGGTCAACGCCGCCTACCAGATCGGGCGGCGCGTCTACCAGCAGATCACCGCACCGCTGTCGCGAGGGTATCGAACCGGAGCGAGCATCGTCGTCGGACAGACCCTCGGCGACGGCGACCCCGAGGGGGCCCGGTTCAACGGCTGGGCGACTGCACTGTTGGGCCTCGTAACCGTCGGCGCACTCGGCGCGGCCGTCTTCGTCGGTGCCGAGTGGTTCGTCGGATTCTTCTCGGACGATCCGGAGACGGTTCGGTACGCGACCGGCTTCGCTCGAGCGTACGCTCTCGCCGCTCCGTTTACGGTGTTGTACGTCGTCCTCGCGGGGGCGCTCACGAGCGGAAGCGATACGCGGACGCCACTCGTCGGTCGCGTCACCGGCATGTTCGTCGGCATGCTCGGGGTGTCCTACGTCGTCGGCGTCCAGTGGGGGTACGGCGTTCCGGCAATCTACGCCTCGATCGTCGTCTACTACCTCTGGGCGATGGCGTACGTCGGAGTTGGGTTCTATCGCGGCGCGTGGATCGAACGGACCCAGGCGATGATGGACGAACGAGGGAGTACGCCAGGCGAGAAGTGACCGACGACGACGGGACAACTGACGATCGGCGAACCGACGACGTCGTCCTCGGTATCCCGCCGATCGTTAGTCCTCGGACTCGAGCGGCGTCCGGTTCGACTCCGCCTGGCTGGGCATCTCGAGCAGTTCCCGGTCGGTTCCCTCGAGGTCGAGGACGAACTCGGCACCGAACGCGCTGGCGGGAGTCTGGAACCCGGTCGGAGTCCCGTCTCGATTGGCTCGATCCGTCCCCCCCAGGAGACACTCGGCGGCCGACACCGCGGCGTCGGCCGTGAGCGCGTAGACGTTCGGCGTGTCGAGTCGTGCCTGCACCCGACGCGTGGACCCATCGTCGGCCGACTCGTCGACGACTTCCCCCCAGACGGTGACGGTCTCCTCGCGGAGTTGCCGCTCGCCAGGACCCGTCACGAAGGCGTCGATCCCCCACCGCAACGCGGCTCGAACGGGCCCGATTTCGAGCAGCCCACGGAACGGGTCGGCCGCCCGCATCGCGGTCGAGGCTACCGAGGGCATCGCGGCGTAGACCTCGACCGACTCGATACCGGTGTGCCAGGGGGCGGTGACGACGTCACCGAGCGGGATCGTCGCCGCGTGTTCCGGCCCGTCGCCGAAGTCGATTTCGCGGGTTCGATACGCTGGTGGCACCTGAAGAAGGCGACCGTTGCGTCGGACGACACCGCGGTTTCCGGCCAGTTCGAGCACCGTCATCGCGGTCCCCCGCGAGGGCGACGCGTCGGCGCGGACGCCAAGCGTGAGCCGGTCGGCCGACGGGAGCTGGTCGTGGAGAAACGCCGCGAGACAATCCGTCGGGACGACGTCGAACCCGACCCCCGGCAACAGCGTTATCCCCGCTTCTCGGGCGTCACGGTCGCGCTGGCGGAGCCGTTCGAGCACCGGGAACTCGCCCGTCACGTCGAGGTAGTCCGTTTCGGCCTCGAGACAGGCAGAAACGAGCGGATCGGCCGTATCGACGAAGGGGCCGGCGCAGTTCAACACCGCGTCGAACGCCTCGAGGTGGGAGACGAGATCGCTCGACTCGAGATCGATGGCTCGCCCCTCGAGGCCGAGTTCGTTCGCCTGCCGTGTGACCGTCGTTCCGTCCCGGCCGGCGACGACCGGGGACAGCCCCCGTGAGACGGCTTCGCGGGTGACCAACGTTCCAGTATAGCCGTAGGACCCGTAGATCAGCAGGGAGACCATAGCCGGCATTGGACGGTCGCGAAGATAAAGCTCCGTCAGACGCGGCTTACGAGATCGCCGCCGGTGAGACGAGATCGCGCTCCTGGTCGTACTCGAGCAAGCCCGCGTCGACGAGCCGTGGCAGGTGATCGTGGTACAACGAGATGTAGACGTTGGCGACGTGTTCCGCCGATAGCTCCGCAACCGGTGTCCCCGTTTCTCGAACGGCCACCTCCTCGGCGGCGTCCGGGAGCGTAAGCGCCTCGCCGTAGGTTCGCATCACTCGTATGAACGAACGGCGGCGGCTGTGTGCGAGAAGGTCCAGGGTATCGTCGACCGCTTCGGGAGAGTTCTCTCGTCCCTCGAGCCACTCGAGGACAGCGAGTACGAACTCGGTGCGATCGAACTCCGGGTAAGACGGTGTAGTCATTCGTATCCTCGAATCCCTCCGATCGGGTGCCGGACGACCGGAACGAACGCGAAAATCGTAGATCGTCAGCGCAACGTGAGCGACGACACCCGTTGGAGGGTCCGTACCGGTTCGTATCCCCCAGTGTAAATATTAGTGTCGAATCTGTCGGAGAGATGTGCGCCAGTGTGAGTGTTCGGTTCGGATTACTGTTCGATCGTGAACGTCGGCTCGGCGATCGACTCGCTCTTACACGACGGACACCGTGACGGCATGTTGAGAAGCTGGTCGAAGTCGTCGAACCCGCAATCGCGACACGTCGGCGGTGCGACGAGGAACTGTTCGTCGCCGCCGTTGACCGACCGCGCGACGTGTTCGACGTGATCGACCACCGCGTGCGGGGTCAGATCGAGCGTTTCCGCGAGTTCGCTCGGCGTCGCCGCCTCGACACGAAGGGCGTCTGCGAGTCGTTGTCGCGTCGTTTCGTCGGCTTCACGCATACGTCCGGAACGACGGAGGGCGGACGTATACGAGTTTCCGGTTGGTGAAAGGGGAAGTCACTTACATCTCCCTCGCGAACGCGGTGCCATGAAGGCCGTCGTGCTTGCGGGCGGGTACGCGACCCGAATGTGGCCGATCACGAAACACCGGCCCAAGATGTTCCTCCCGATCGGCGACTCGACCGTCGTCGATCGAATCTTCGCGGAACTCGAGGCGGACGACCGAATCGACGGCGTGTACGTCAGCACGAACGAACGGTTCGCCGCCGACTTCGAGGCTCACCTCGCGGACAGCGAGTTCGAGAAACCCCGGCTCTCGGTCGAAGAGACGACCGAAGAAGACGACAAGTTCGGCGTGGTCGGCGCGCTCGCTCAGCTGATCGACCGCGAAGCAATCGACGACGACCTCCTCGTGATCGCCGGTGACAACCTCATCAGTTTCGCCGTCTCTGACTTTCTCGACTACTTCGAGCGGATGGACGCACCTACCCTCGCCGCCTACGACGTCGGTTCCCGGGAGAAAGCGAAGTCCTACGGGCTGGTCGAACTCGAGGACGACCGCGTCGTCGACTTCCAGGAGAAACCCGACGATCCAAAGAGTACCCTCGTCTCGATTGCCTGTTATGCGTTTCCACGGGATGCACTCTCCTTGCTCCCGACCTACCTCGAGGAAGGAAACAACCCGGACGAACCGGGCTGGTTCGTCCAGTGGCTCCAGAACCGCGAACCGACGTACGCCTACACGTTCGAGGGCGCGTGGTTCGACATCGGAACGCCCGAAAGCTACCTCGACGCCGTCGCCTGGCACCTCGAGGGGGAGTCACTCGTCGCCGCGTCGGCGGTCCTCGAGAACGCGACGATCGGCGATAACGTCCACGTGATGGACGACGTGACACTCGAAGACACCGATCTCGAGCACGCAGTCATCTTCCCCGACGCCACCGTACAGAACGGCGATATCAGACGATCGATCATCGACGAGGGGACGCGACTCGAGGACCTCGATCTCGCAGGCGCGCTCATCGGCGCGCACACGACGATCACGAACGGGCCGTCGTAACGATCGGATATCGAAACCCGATTCGTCCAACTTCGAGGTGTCCACGTGACGGTTCCGTCCGAAGTCGGGCGGAGGCCGCCGCTTGCGACCAGTGGCAGCAGTCAGATTGCTTCGCTGGCTTGCCAGGCGTGAAAGACTCGACGAAGGTCGTCGGAGCGGAGTTGGCCGCCCTGCCAGTCCGTAAACGCCTCCGAGAGCCCGTTACTGTCGACCTCGCCGTCGTTGCCGATACTGTACCTCGAGAGGTCACTCCCCCACCCGTCTTCGTCTGTGTCGTAGCCACGGTCAGTGACCTTCACCGTTGCTTCGAACTCGCCGGGATCGTCAGCGACGGAGATGGAGAAAACGTACTCGCCTTCGGGAAGGCCGTCCAGAATATCTTCGAACGTGACGGTCTCACTCGCGTTTGCGTCGATCTCGAGTGACTTCGTTTCGCGAAACACCATCACATCATCGTCGTCGACGACCGCCACGGTAACGTCGCCCTCGGCGGTCGTCTCGGCGTCGTTGCCGATGGTCGCAGTGACGTCAAACGGTGTATCACTCGTTTCAGTTGTCCAGACGACGTGTTCGAGCGACAGTGATGGTTCGTCGGAGATATCGAGGACCGCAGCAGGGTAAACAGACGTTCCGTACGGTCCGTGTCCGTACGGTCGAACGCCGTTCGTCTCTGCCGACCCGGACGAGGCGGCCGTACTCCGCGCACCGACTGTGAGTACAGCAACGGTAGCCAACATCGTTCGTCGTGTTAGGCCCATATATGGAAACTAATTCAATATTATATTAATATTTTGTATCGTGGAATAAGAATAGGACGTACGGCATGGCCGTGTGAGCGTGAGTTCGATAATCGCTCTCGGAGAGTGTCGGCTGAAATCGTGACAGGGTCGTTCTGCAATAAACATTTAACCTGGGGAGCCCCTAGCCATACTCATGCTCGAGGTCCTCCTCGAAAACATGCCGGTGGCGCTCCTGTCGGCGGGACTCATACTGATGGCGTTAGAGGCCTTATCGCCCGGTGCGCACCTGATCGTCGTCGGCGTCGCGCTCGTGGGGGCGGGGTTAGTCGGTGTCCTCTTCCCGGGCTCGCTCAGCCCGTTTATCCTCGCGGGGTTAACGCTGCTGATCGGTCTGGTCGCGACGTACATCTACCGCGAGTTCGACTTTTACGGCGGGAAAGGAACGCCACAGACGAAAGATTCCGGCTCGCTCGCTGGAGCGACCGGATACGTCACCGAGACGATCACGACTCGAGATGGCGAGGTGAAACTCGACGACGGCGGGTTCGCGCCGTACTACAGTGCTCGAACGACCAGCGGAACGATCGAGGAAGGAGAGGAGATTATCGTCCTCGATCCCGGCGGCGGGAACGTACTCACGGTCGAGTCTCTCAACGCGATCGGCGAAGACGAGATCGATCGTGCACTTGCAGAAGACGCCGCGTCCGGGCCGTCGTCTGACGGCGGCGGTTCGACCGAGGAGGCGGCCGAACGCGAGACCGAGAAAACGAGTTGATACGATCTACCGTACCGGTTTATCGGATAGGTGAGAACGGTCTGGATTGTACAGCGTACAGCAGACCGTATCAACCACCAAACCCCCAACATTCGTCCGAGTGAGTTCCCGCCGTCCGGTCCATCCGTGGTCCGTTACTGTCCCAATATGTTTGTCAAATAAGGGAACGCTTTTCCCGTCACCGCCACAAGAGCGATATATGGTCCTAGAGCTGTTCCCAATGCAGGCGCTGGGCGGTGCACTGCTGTTCCTCGGTGCACTCGCTCTCGTCGTCGTTCTCGCCGCACTGTTTAGCGCGGTCGAGATCGTCGACGCGTACGAGAAACGCGCGCTCACCGTCTTCGGCGAGTACCGGAAACTGCTCGAGCCGGGTATCAACTTCGTCCCGCCGTTCGTCTCGAACACCTACCGGTTCGATATGCGCACACAGACGTTAGACGTCCCGCGCCAGGAAGCGATCACGCGGGACAACTCACCGGTGACGGCCGACGCCGTCGTCTACATCAAGGTGATGGACGCCAAGAAGGCGTTCCTCGAGGTCGACAACTACAAGAAGGCTGTCTCGAACCTCGCCCAGACGACCCTCCGTGCCGTGTTGGGTGACATGGAACTCGACGACACGCTGAACAAACGCCAGGAGATCAACGCGAAGATCCGCCACGAACTCGACGAACCGACCGACGAGTGGGGTATTCGAGTGGAGAGCGTCGAGGTCCGCGAGGTCAACCCCTCGAAGGACGTTCAGCGCGCGATGGAACAACAGACCTCCGCAGAGCGGAAACGCCGCGCCATGATCCTCGAGGCCCAGGGTGAACGCCGCAGCGCCGTCGAAAAGGCAGAGGGTGACAAACAGAGTGAGATCATCCGCGCACAGGGTGAAAAACAGAGCCAGATCCTCGAAGCACAGGGTGACTCGATTTCGACGGTTCTGCGCGCGAAATCCGCCGAATCGATGGGTGAACGCGCCATCATCGATCAAGGAATGGAAACGCTCGAGCAGATCGGTCAGAGCGAATCCACGACCTTCGTGATGCCACAGGAACTCACCTCGATGGTCGGTCGCTACGGCAAACACCTCTCCGGCAGCGATATTAAAGACGACAGTGACGCACTCGAGAGTCTCGACTTCGACGACGAGACCCGCGAACTGATCGGCTTGGACGACATCGCCGAGATCATCGGCGAGATCGATCAGGAAGCCGAGATGGACGTCGAAGCCATGGAGCAGGAAGCCCAGGCGATCAAGGAAGGCCAGGATCCGTCGAACATCTCCGATCCCGACGAAGTGATCGAAGAGATGGACCAGGAGTTCCAACAGACCGACGGCGGCTCCGACGTCCCACTCGGTGACGTCGACGACTCACAGCGCGACTGATCGCCCGGCAGATCATCGATTCGGACGAACCGACCGATTTTTCGAACCCGTATTCGACCGACCGAGTCGCTCGACGGTCGGACGGACCGCCGACTTTTCTCCGAGTAAATGTCAGATGGAAATACTTATTGTGTGAGCAGACGGCTGTTGGAGTATGGGTCCCGTACCGCTTCAGTTTCTCGCGACGTCCGTCGGCCTGATCGTTGCGTTGCTGGTGTTGGCCGTCGTCATCGCCCTCCTTCGAAGCTCCGTCGTGATCGTCTACGCCTACGAGCAGAAAGCGTTGACCGTCCTCGGCGAGTACCGGAAACTGCTCGAGCCGGGATTGAACGTCGTCCCACCGTTCGTTTCGCGAACGTACAGCTACGACATGCGAACGCAGACGCTCGACGTTCCCCGCCAGGAAGCGATCACCCGAGACAACTCGCCGGTGACGGCCGACGCCGTCATCTACATCAAGGTGATGGACGCAAAGCGGGCGTTTCTCGAGGTCGATAACTACAAGAGAGCCGTCGTGAACCTCTCCCAGACGACCCTGCGTGCCGTGATCGGCGACATGGAACTCGACGACACGCTGAACAAACGCGAACAGATCAACAGACGGATTCGCCGCGAACTCGAAGGGCCGACCGACGAGTGGGGGATCCGCGTCGAGTCGGTCGAGGTCCGCGAAGTTAACCCGACGCGGGAGGTCCAGCAGGCGATGGAGAAACAGACCTCCGCCGAACGGCGTCGTCGTGCCATGATCCTCGAGGCCCAGGGTGAACGCCGCAGTGCCGTCGAAAAGGCAGAGGGTGAGAAACAGAGTAAGATCATCCGCGCACAGGGTGAAAAACAGAGCCAGATTCTCGAGGCCCAGGGTAATGCCATCTCGACGGTCCTGCGAGCCAAATCCGCCGAATCGATGGGCGAACGCGCCATCATCGACAAGGGAATGGACACCCTGACCGAGATTGGGGGGAGCGAGTCGACGACGTTCGTTATGCCACAGGAACTCACCTCGATGGTCGGCCGCTACGGCAAACACCTCTCTGGTAGCGACGTCAAAGCAGACGGCGAGCAACTCGAGAGTCTCGAGTTCGACGACGAGACTCGTGAACTGATCGGGTTAGACGACATCGCCGAGATCATCGGTGAGATCGAGGAGGACGAGATGGACGTCGAGGCGATCGAACGGGAAGCCCAGGCGATCACGGAGTGAGCGGACCGCGTCGACCGCCGATCCCGACGAGATTATCGAGGACGGCGGCCGAGTTATCCGCCCGGAGCCATCCGGACGAACTCCTAAGATGCAGCGACTCTCAGGTTTCAGTGAACGAAGCGGAGCGAAACCGGTTTTACCCACGGTCTCCTTTCGGGCAGTAGGTAGATATGACGACGCCCGACGGGGTCGACGACGACAAGCGGGCGACCCTCCGCCGATTCGCAGCCATCGGCACCGGTGCCCCGCTCGCTGGTTTCGCCGAATCGGCGTCGGCCGAGACGGGTGAGAGCGACGCGCGGGATGCGATCGTCGGCTATCTGTCGACGACACCCGGCGCACACTTCTCGAAGGTTCGGGACGATCTCCAGCTCGGGACCGGCGAGACCCAACACCACCTTCGCCGACTCGAGGACCGCGGCGCGATCGAAAGCTACGAGGACGGCGACTACAAGCGGTTCGTCCTCGCGGGGCGGTTCGACGAGTTCGAAAAACACGCCCTCGGATACCTGCGTCGAGAGACGCCACGCGGAATGGTGATCGAACTGTTACTCGATCCCGATGCGACTGCCGGTGATCTGGCAACGTCGCTCGAGGTGTCTCCACCGACAGTCAGTAAGTACGCCGGCGAACTCGAGGATGCCGGCTTGCTCTCTCGAGAGGACGGCTACGCGGTCGAACGGCCGGAGACGATCCTGTTGCTCGTCGTTCGTCACGCGGATTCGTTCGGAGAACGCTCGACGACACTGGCCCGGAACGCCGATCAACTCCTGGAGTACGACGGAGACGAGTGAGAACGACCCGGAGACGTATCGAGAGATGCGGGTATCGTCGAGAGTCCGTTTGGCGACCGATACGGAGCGCCGTCTCGGTTAAGGAGACGACCGGTCACGGTAGACGGGTGGAGAAAAACTGCCGGACAGCAGTCCGAACCGATCACACGATGGCGTCTGATGAGTGTGCGCTCGTGTTTGCCCGGTGGAATATCAGGCGTTGACCTTCCAGGTCGTACTCGAGGAGTAGCCCCACTTCTCGATCTCGATATCGTAGTCACCTTGCTGGAGCGCGGTGATGTTGGAGCCGACTTCTTTCGCCGTCATCCCGAGTTCCTTGCCGATGAGCCGCGATTTGAAGTACGTCTTCGTCGCGGCGTTCTCCCGGAGATACTGGAGAATCTGGCGTTGTTTGCTCGTGAGGTCGGGGGCCATTGCAGTGCTCATGTCTCCAGAGACGACTGGGACGCCCTTAGGGGGTTTGGTACGTGCAGTTAACAGGCCGCAGTCTGTCGATTTTGCGCCATAGTAATGGAACAATAATCGAAAGGAAACGATCTGTTGGTACGGCCGGCTAATGCGTCCAATCTGACGAGTGTCAAGGATAGATGACAGTTTTGGAGCGAAAGACGGGGTTAGGTGGGAGCCACAGACGAGCGGTCAGGACTCTCGATACTGGTCCGTTCGGAACGGACCGAACGCGCAGGCGACCGCGCTCGCAAGCGCGTCAGACCGGTCGACCAATCCGTCAGTGAGGGCACCGACGGCGCCCTCGCCCTCGGCGATACCGTCAGTACTGAGCACGTCGTCCATCACCGGCCCGAGTTCCTCGCCCGCTACGACTCGTTCGGCGACCCGGTCGGGGAGTCGAACCGACGGACCGCTCGCCCGCTCGAGTCGGTCGCCGTCGGTCACCGCGGCCCACATGACGAGATGGAGTCCGGGCGCGTTCTCGAATCGAGCGACGCCGCCCTCGAGGCCGACGCCGTAGTCGACCTCGCAGCCTTCGAAGGCCCGACGGGCGCGGTTCTCCGCGCCGGTGATCGTCTCGGCGATCGATCCGGGCTGTTCGTCGACACCGGAGTCGACCGAAACCGCCACCACGACCGGATCGAACCGCTCGAGCGCTCGGTCGGTCGCCTCGCGTTTGACTGGGTTCGTGCTTCCGACGGCGACGTGCATACTCGCCGTTGGGCCGAGCGTCATTTGGCGTCCTCGGTTCGAGGTGACTTTGACCGCTTGAATGTTTTGGTTTCCCATACCAACTCCCCCGAATTACCGGTTTTCGGACGGTGATCGACGATGATTTCGAAATCCTTATATCCGGAGTCTTTGAACCCAGTAGGTAACGAATCTGTCCGGGCTTTTGCGACACGTTGTCCGGGCAGCCGATGCCATCGTATGACCAACGCACCATCGAACACGAGAGTACGGCGTAGCGAACACGAAACGACCGACGAACAAACGGAGAGCGAGCAAAGCGACGTCGCCTGCCCGGAGTGTTCCGGAAACCTCATCGTCGACGACGAACACGGCGAGACCGTCTGTGAGGACTGTGGCCTCGTCGTCGAGGAGGACTCGGTCGACCGCGGCCCCGAGTGGCGCGCGTTCGACGCCGCCGAGAAAAACGAGAAGTCCCGCGTCGGTGCACCGACGACGAACACGATGCACGACAAGGGCCTGTCGACGAACATCGACTGGCGCAACAAGGACGCCTACGGCAACTCCCTCGGGTCGCGCCAGCGCGAGAAGATGCAGCGCCTGCGCAAGTGGAACGAGCGCTTCCGGACGCGTGACTCCAAGGAACGCAACCTGAAACAGGCACTCGGCGAGATCGATCGGATGGCCAGCGCACTCGGCCTCCCGACGAACGTCCGCGAGACCGCGTCGGTCATCTACCGGCGCGCACTCGACGAGGATCTGCTTCCAGGACGCTCCATCGAGGGCGTCTCCACCGCCTGCGTCTACGCCGCCGCACGCCAGGCCGGCGTCCCCCGGAGTCTCGACGAAATCGCCGACGTCTCCCGCGTCGAGAAAAACGAGATCGCCCGCACCTACCGCTACGTCGTCCGTGAACTCGGACTCGAGGTCCAGCCGGCCGATCCCGAAAGCTACGTTCCCCGCTTTGCGTCGGGACTCGACCTCTCCGACGAGGCCGAACACCGCGCACGCGGTCTGCTCCAGAACGCCAAGGAGAAGGGTGTTCACTCGGGTAAGTCGCCGGTCGGCCTCGCGGCCGCCGCCGTCTACGCCGCCGCCCTTCTCACGAACGAGAAGACCACCCAGGCCGCCGTCTCCGACGTCGCAGACATCTCCGAAGTGACCATTCGGAACCGCTATCACGAACTCCTCGAGGCCGAGGAGACCCTCGGCGTCGCCTGATCGGACGACGAGCCGTCACAAACGATACCGTTTTTCGGATCGCGACTGTCAGTTGTGATAGAGATGAGTATGGAGTTCGACTCGTTCGTTCTCACCGCCGCAGTCGCCGACCTGACAGAAGAGCCAGCCGCCCGCGAACACGCAGACGCCGTCGAGTTTCGGATGGATCTCGCGGACGAGCCGCTGTCGGCACTCGAGGCCTACGACGGCGAGTTGCCGATCCTCGCGACGAACCGACCGGCGTGGGAAGGCGGGGAGTGGGACGGCGACGACGCGGACCGTCTCGAGGCGCTCGTCGAGGCGACCGGGATCGACGCCGTCGACGCGATCGACGTCGAACTCGAGTCGTGTCGCTCCGGCGACGCCGACGGCGTCCTCGAGACGGCTCGCGAGCGAGACGTTGCGGTCGTCGCGTCCGCCCACGATTTCGAGGCGACGCCCGACGAGATCGAGATGATCGAGACGCTCACCGACGCCTGCGAGTACGCCGACGTCGGAAAACTCGCAGTGACGGCCGAGACGCGCGCGGACACGCTCGCGGTGTTGGCCGTGACGCACCTGCTCAGCTCCGACGGGGAGACGGTCGCGACCATGGCGATGGGCGAAGCGGGCAGTCACACGCGTGCGGTCGCCCCGGTGTACGGCTCGAAGATCGGGTACGCGCCGGTCGATCCCGCCGAAGCGACCGCCCCCGGCCAGTACGACCTCGAGACGCTGTCGCGGCTGGTTTCCGAACTCGAGTGAACGGGTAGCGGGGTTCGGCCGACGGTCGGCCCGGCCGTCGTCCGCAGTAACCGACGCATACCAATGGGTGAGTCGGTGGATCGCCGTCGCATGTATCGGACGGTTTCTGCCGCCCTCTCGGTGGTCGGCCGATCGGCCCGGCGTGACGGTACCGAGTCGAAGCGGGGAGACGACACCGAATCGGCGCGAAGACACGACGTGATGGGTACAGTACGAACGAACGACGTGACGGATACAGCGCGAGCGAGCGCCGCTGCGAGCCAGGAACGGGGGAGCGACGGCACCGTCTCGAGCCGAAGCGAGGGCGAGATCGACGCCGAGACGCTGATCCGGTCGCTCTCGGTCGTCCTCGATACCCCAGGGGCGCCAACGCTCGAGCCGACGTTCCGACGCGCCTGGCGCGAGCGGACCGTCGAGATTCGCGAGACGGAAACGCGTCTCGTGGAGCTCGGACGAGCACTCGAGTTGGAGCCGGATCGGCTCGTTCTCGAGGTTGCCCCGGACGGCCTCCTCGCGCGCTACGACGGCTCGCGCGTCGGTTGCTGGCCGTCGGCGGCCGCGTTGCTCGCGGACCTGTCGGCGACGGCGATTATACCGGACGTGGAGCCACGTTGGCGGTCGCTGTCGGGCGAGCAGCGGCGAGTCGCGTTGCGAACGCTTCGGCTGTTCGTCCGTCGCTGTCCGAACTGCGACGGAACGCTCGAAGGCGTTCTCGGGCCGTCCTCGACCGACGATCGCCTCGAGGAATGTCGGCGCGTCCAGTGCGATCAGTGTGGTTCCGTCCTGTTTCACGAATCGACGTCCTCTACGGAGAACGTGTCGGGAAAGGAGGACACACCGTAAGGGGGGGCGGAGTCACGCACCGCACCCAGAATCGGAATGTTAACCAGTCGGCTTCCCTAGTGTATGCACATGACGTGGCTCCGCGCGCTGGCAGCGGCTGGCCTCTCGGTGCTGATGCCGGGTGCAGGCCATGCCCTCATCAGGGACTGGCTCAGAACCCTGGTGTTCGCCGGCCTGTATCTTTCCGCTATCGTGATCTTTCTCCCGTCGATCGAGCAGATAACCGCCATCGAGTCGGTCGGTGAAGGGATGGAACTGGTCGGCGACGAGATCGATACGATGGGACAGTTCGTCCTCTCGTTTATCGTCCTGTTCGCGGCGATCGACGCAACGTTTCGCGCGATGGGGTTCCCACCCGGGTCGAGCAACGAGTCGGTCGACGGGCCGTCCTGTCCCGAGTGCGGGAAGGAACTCGACGAGGACCTGACGTTCTGTCACTGGTGTACGACGCGACTCGAGCCGGTCGAACCGGAGGAGGAAGATTCGAACGCCGCGGGCGAAACCGGATCCGAGGCGGAGCCGGTAGAAGCGAAGCGCTGACCGGCGACTTCGGCGTTACTTCTCGATGATGCTCTCCTCGACGGGTTCCCCGAAGTGGCGAGCCGTATCCTCGTAGTACAACAGGAGCTCGTCGCCGGCCGCCAGATCGGTGATGGCTTTGCGTCCGTCGCCGGAGGCAACCTTGATCGTCTCGGCGTTTTGCAACAGTGTCTCGACGCGGTCGCCGTCGTCGGTCTCGAGGGCGACCCGGAACATCGGTCGCTTCTCGATTTTGACCCGGCCGACGATCGCTTCGCGGGTGTTGCCGTTCGTGTCGACGACCTGGACCTCGTCGCCGCTTTTGAGTTCCGAGAGGTACTTGGTGCCGCCGTCGGGGGTTCGGACGTAGGCGTGGACGGCCCCGGCGTTGACCCGGAACGGGCGCGAGGCGACGTACGGCGACTCGGCGGTTTCGGCGTGTACGAACACCAGCCCGCGGCTCATCGACCCGATCAACATCCCCTCGTCGTGTTCGAGTAAGCTGCCGGTATCGATACAGACGCGGTCGGCGCTGCCGATCTCTTCGACTTCGATCACTTCGGCGTAGTCGAGTTCGAGGGTTTCCCGTTCGGCCGCGTCGCGGACCTCGACGGTCTCGCGGATCTCGTCCGGGTCGTCCGAATCCAACAGGACGCCGTCGGAGCCGAGTTCGAGCGTCTCGAAGGCCGTCTTCGCCTCCTCTGGGGACGTCACGCCCGCGATCAGGTCCGTCTCCTCGCCGATCCGGGCGATCAGGTTCTCGAGGGGGATGATCGTCCAGTCGTCGCCGACGACGATGGTGTGGTCGGCTTCCTGAGCTGCGGTTTCGGCGAACGCCTCGTACTCCGTGCCGAGAATGCGAACGTACGCCCCGCGCTCGAGTTCGTCGTCGCGTCGGAGCGTCGAGAGGTCGGCAGAGCCGGAGAAGTCCTCCGGGAGGTCGATCGTCGCGTCACCCTCTCCGTCCTTGCCGACGACGACGGCGTCCGGCATGGCGCCGACGGGGTCGTCGTCCTCGGCGTCGTCGACGAGCGTCACGTCGCCGCCGGTTCGGAACGCGGCGACGTTGATCGAGCCGAGTTCGCGAACTCGCTCGACGTCCTCCTCGTCGACCAGTACCCAGTCTGCACCCGCCTCGAGCGCGGCGGTGATCCGCGCGCGGCGGTCGTCCCAGTCGCCGACGGCGTCGTCGGCTTTAATCCAAACGGATCGGCTCATATCTCGACGGTCGAAGGGCAGTGGCTTGAACGTGGCGGATCGGACAGGACACCGTATTGTTTGGGTAGTAGAAATAGTATCGATAGTTGAATTACTTTCTCAGTAGTAGATAATATCCCTCCGAACCGATTCGGTCGTATGGGTCAGCGCCACGTCGAACCCGGTGACGCACCGACGATCGAGCAGGTTACTCGCCGCCTCGAAGCCGAGGACGTCGCCGACGTCGCTCGGGCCACATTCGACTGTGCGGGAGAGCTGGCGGCGCTCGAGTGCGGCTCGACTGCGGCCGCCCTCGCAGCGTGTCGGCTCGCGAGTCGCCGAACTCGACGCGAACCGCTGACGTGTGAGCGGATGGCGGACACCTTCGACGTCGATCCCGAGCACGTCGCCGACGCAGAGGCGACGATCGCGAGCTACCTGACCCCACCCGCTGACGCCGACGACGTTCGTGCCCTCCGCCGAACGCTGATCGTCGCATACGAACTCCTGGACGCGGTCGAGCGCGACCGCCTCCACGCACTCGAGTTGCCGGGATCGTACCTCGCCGACGCCGCCCCCTGGTTGCTCGGTCGCACACAGCGATCGATCGAATCACGAGACGACGACCGACGCGGGCTCGACGAAGACGAACTCCGGGCTCACGTCGAACGACTCGAGGCCGATCTGGAACTCGCTCGACTGGGCACGCTGCTGTACGCGGACGTCGACGACGTCCGCGGAGAGTAGGTCCCCTCGAGTTCTGCGATTCCGCGGGAGCGTGGCAGCTATCGAGCCGGACGTGACGGTCACTCGTACGCCCGTGACGATCTCCTACGGCCCCTGACGGTCACTCGAGCGCCGCGAGCTTGTGTCTGAACGCCCGGTAGGCGTTCTTTCCGCGCTCGGTGAGTTCGACGACGCGACGGCGACCGACGGGCTCGATCGTCACGTAGCCGTCCTCGAGCAGCGGCTCGAGAACGTGTGTATCCAGGACGCGAAAAGCGCCCTTGTCCTCGCCGCCGCGTTCCGCCGGCGGTCGCCGATCGGCCATAAACGAGAGTCCCCGATCCCTGGCGTACTCGATCAGATCCTTCTTCTTCGGCGGCGCAGTTCGGTCCTCGTGAAAGCCGTCCCAGGCGGTCGGATCGGCGAGAAACGCCATGATCGCTACCTGGTCGGTCGTCGGCGAGTCGATCGGGTACGTCGGGATCGGCGTCGTCTCCGCGAGTCCGGACGAGGCCGGTTCGACCGATCCGTCGTGAGCGTACGACTCCGGCTCGACGTAGTAGGCCTGTGCGTCCGTCGAGACGTCCATGCACGCGATCGTCGCGCCGATCGCCGGAATCGTCCCGCCGCCGGAGACGTTGACGTAGACGTTGTCCCCGGCGTGATTCGACGCGATCGTCGTCACCTCGCCGAGGACGGCGTAGACGTCGGAGAGGTCACACGACCGCGTCCTGACCTCCGGAACGATCGACTCGAGTTCGGTCAGGAGCTGTTCGTGGTAGCCTGGCGGATCGTCTGTCGTCGAGTCCTCGAGGAGGTAGACGAGGTCCGCCCGCTGGTCGCGGACCGGTTCGACGATGCGGTCGAACTCGTACCCGAGGGGGGCGACGTGTACCCGTTTGACGACGTCCATACCCCGACAACCGGCGCGATCGAAATAACACCTACCGAAACGACTCCGTGACACACCTGGAATCCGCGGCGCACCTGGAATCCGCGGCGAGGGTCACCTCGCCGGCGTTCCGACGAACTCGTCGAAACGTTCAGAACCGTCGGGTTCCAACCACCAATCGATGGCCGCCTACGACGCGATCTACTTCGACCTCGACAACACGCTCTGTGAGCCCACACAGGACGCGTCGACGCTCCTCGAGCGGACGTTCCAGCGGGCGGGGCTGGAGCAGTTCTGTACGCCGGCCGACCTGCGGGCGGCCGTGCCGGCGTTGCCGACGGTCGAGACGGACCGGGAGTTCTACGAGCACCTGTTCACCGAGGTCGCCGAACGGGCGAACGTCGACCCGTCGGTCTCCTCGCGACTGACCGACTGGTACCTCGAGGTTCGGGATCCGACGGCAGTCGACTTTCGACCCGGTGCCGCGGCCGCACTCGAGTCCGCTCGTGATCGCGGCCACGTCGGGCTCATCACGAACGGTGGACGGTCCACCCAGACGAAGAAACTCCGCGCGCTGGGAATCGAGAACGCCTTCGACGTCCGGGTCTTTACCGAGCCGAGCGAAGGGATCTACCCGAAACCCAACGCTGCACCGTTCGAGTACGCGCTGGCGACACTCGACGTCGAACCCGACGCTGCGATCCACGTCGGGGATTCGTTACACGCCGACGTCGCGGGTGCGAACGCGATGGGGCTCGACTCGGCCTGGGTCGACACTGGCAACGGACGGGGCGGGAACCAGCAACCGACGTACGAACTCCCCTCGCTCGAGACGTTCGATCGGATCGTCTGATCACTCGAGCCAGACCGCGAGGATGTAGAGTCCGATGCCGACGAAGACGGCGATGGACGACGCCCGATCGAGGACCGGAAACGGCGCGAGCAGGAAGGCAAACTGGAGTGTCCCACCGACGACGAGACAGATCGACGCACCGAGGATCGCCGGCTCCACGTTGTCCGCCTGGGTGTACAGGAGCGTCCCGACGGCGACGGCCACGACGCCGAAGACGAACTGCGACGCGAGAATTGCCAGTCCCACGCCCGCGATCGTCCCGTAGCCAAACAGCACGAAGTAGAGAACGATACCGAAGAGAATCGTTCGATACACCGCATCAGACGCCTCGTCGAGACCGCTCATACGTGTGCGTCGTCGCCCGCCCTCTTGAATGAGGCGACCGGTCGGTTTCGCGTCCGACCTCACCGCTCTAGGGAACTCGCCCACTCGAGGTCGAACCGCTCGTGGACGACGAACTCGAGGGCGTTGATGAGGTAGTGGGCGACGACGACGACGAGGAAGCTGCCGGTGACGATAAACACCGCCGCGAGGACGAATCCGAGGAGACCGGTGACGACGATGCCGACCGATCCCTGGATACCGTGTCCGACGGCGAACGCGATCGAGGAGACGACGGCGAGCAGCCACGGCGAGACGTCGAAGCCCGCCGAGACGACGCCGATCAACGCCGCCCGAAAGAGCAGTTCCTCGAAGACGGCGATGATCGGCAAGACGAGGACGAGCAGGACGATCCACCCCTGAACGGACCCGGGAGCCAGCAGTTCCCGCAACTGCTCGTCGTGATCGAATCCGAATCGGGTCGCGACGGACGCGCCGACTTCGTTCGAGACGTACAGGAGGATTCCCGCGACAGTTCCCCAGAGGATCCCCTGCTCGACGTACGACCTCGAGAACTCGATGCCGAGCGCATCGGCCGGGATACCCGTATAGACCACCGCACCGAGCAACACGAGGGCGAACAGCCCCTGGGAGATGGCCACGTTCGCGAGGAGTGCGCCGGTCGAGAGCGACGCCGGGTCGACGCCCTCTCCGGACGGGGGTCGCCCTCGAGCGTCCGTTCGATCCTCGCGACCGTACTCGTCGTCTCGCGACGGCTCCGATTCGTGCGGTTCACCGTGTTTGGGGACGGACCGGTGCGGTCCAGATTCAGCGGCCGACGAATTCGAATCGGTCGACTCGAGATCAGTCGAACGCGGGGGATCGTCACGGCCATCGCCCGCAGATTCGGAATCGCCGTCGGCAAACGCCGACTGAGAGAGGTGTGACAGAACGAGCAACGAGACGAGGACGACGCCCGTAACCGCGACGAACGTCACCCACTGGGGCATCTATTGGGGGCTCGGGTTCGAACCGCTGGCGGAGCCGACCGCGCTCTGGCTCTGGTCGAACGCCGTTTCGGTGATCGACTTGAGACGA
>NZ_VTAW01000035.1 GCF_008245225.1 Natrialba swarupiae | reverse complement strand
CTGGCCTCGAGGACGTCGTGCTGGAAGGTATCGGTACCGGGCGTAAACCCGTCGCCGGTGGGGTAGTACGCCAGCGGCTCGTCCTCGTCGTCGACGGCGTCCTCGAGGATCGAGAGGCGGTCGGTCATCCACTCGCTCCGTAGTTGCGCTCGCTCACACTCACCGGAGAGTTCGCCCGTGGCGGCGACGTTCTCTTCGACGTCCTCGATCGAGTTCGCCTCGTCGAGAACGTAGACGGGGATCCCAGCCTCCTCGATCTGGGCCACCAGATCCTCCTCGAAGAGCGCGATGTTCGCAGCGAGGACGAAATCCGGATCGAGGTCGACGATGGTCTCGACCTCCGGTGTGACGCCGTCGTCGCGACTGATGTCCGTCTGACCGTCGGTCTCGAGGGAGTCGGTATACTGCCCGATCGGCATTCCGACGACTCGATCCTCGATCCCGACCTGGAACGCCAACTGGGCGTCACCCGGATACAGCGTCACGATTCGATCGGGTTCCTCCTCGAGTGTGATCGTCTCCCCGCGGGCGTCCGTTCGCTCGAGCGGGAACTCACACTCCAGGTCGGCGTCCATGCCAGTAACCGACTCGCTCGTCGTCTCCTGGCCGGTATCTGCTATCGCGCCGCCAACGATTGCCGGCGCAAAGAGTGAACAGATGAGGATCGCCCCCACCACAACTGTGAGTAGCTGTCTCACGTCGAACGTACGTTGCATCGATTGAACGCTGGCCTCTCTACAACAAATATGTGACTAACTCAATCCTGCTTGGAGCTCGTACACTCACCGACCAGAGCAGGCGGGGAATACTCGAGGTGATGGCACTCCGTTTCGCCGTCAGCATCGGTCCGACGCCTCGGTCACGTCCGACTGGAACACGCAGCCTCGGGAATGCGACTCCGAACCCCGTCTCGGCTCCAGCCGGATCGGCCTCGCCGGTTACGATACCGCGTTTCGGCGCTTCGGTCGCCCATCAAGACTCGAGTGTCGGCCGAACTTCCGCGTGTTTTTGAAGGAAATCCCCTCTATCGGTCGTTGGGTGGCCAAACTCTCCACTCGAGCCGACGTTCGTCGAAGATCCGACAGCTTTTCACCCCGGAGCGCGGACGGGAGTCAATGAGCGAACGCGAGTCTACGGATCGGCGGGCCGAGGTGGCTCTGCGAGCGGCGAACGCAGGTGCGGAGATCGCGGCGGAGTCGTTTCGGGCCGACCTCGAGGTCGAGTTCAAAGACGGGAAGACGGACGTCGTGACCCAGGCCGACAAGGACGCCCAGGTGGCGGTCGTCGACGTCGTCCGCGAGACGTTTCCGGACGATCCGATCGTCGGCGAGGAAAACGACGCCCTGAAGCGGGTGCCCGAGGAGGGCCCCGCCTGGATCGTCGACCCGATCGACGGTACGAACAACTACGTGGCCGGCAGCCGCGCGTTCGGTACTGCGGTCGCCGCGGTCGTCGACGGCGAACCGGTCGGTGCGGCGACGGTCTGTCCGGCGCTAGCCGATACGTACCGGGTCGGACCCGGCGGTCCGTTTCTGAACGGTGATTCGCTCTCGGTCAGCGATCGAACGGACCCGGAGGCGTCGACCGTCTGTCCCACGTTCTGGTGGGACTACCACCAGCGAGATCAGTACGCGGCGGCGGCCGAAGCCCTGGTCACGCGCTTTGGCGACATCCGACGCCACGGCTGTGCCCAACTCGAGCTCGGGATGGTCGCTTCGGGGTCCCTCGAGGGCGTCGTGACGAACCTGCAGGCGAACCCCTGGGATACGGTCGCCGGCGTCGCCCTCGTCCGCGAGGCGGGTGGAGTCGTCACCGACCTCAAGGGCGAGCGGTGGAGACACGACAGCGAGGGGCTGGTCGCGTCGAACGGCGGGATTCACGACGAGTTACTCGAGGCTGCTCGACAGATTACCGGGTGATAGCGAACCGATTCGTGGGTTAGCGAGCGGACAGAGTGGACGACTGCAGGAAACGCGAAAACCGGAAACGGTAAGCGCCCACCGCCACGGATATCGGATATGAACGAGTTCATCGAGCGCTACGGGCCGGCCCGTGTGTGGGCCGTGACCGTCGCCCTCCTCGCGGCGATCGTTACCCTCGCTGCGATCGCCTTTCCACAGCGGGTGTACGTCGATCTCATCTGGCAGTATTACTGGGGTCCAGTCGTCGCCGACGCCCACGGCTGGAGGGAAGTTGCCTGGGCCGGCGGCGAGCAGGTCCACATCGACGAAGCCGGGCCCGACGACGGACCGACCGCCTCGCCCGGCTACACGTTCGTTTCCTATGCCGGCTACATCCCGACGCTGATCCTGTTTTTGGCTGGGATCGTCCTGCTCGTCAGGCGGCTGAACATCGAGCGCTACCGGGCGGGCTTTTACGCGCTGTTCCCGTTCATGCTCTTCGGCGGTGCCCTGCGAGTCGTCGAGGACGCGAACGTCGCCGCCTACCGCGACACCGGCGAACTCGCGATCGAACTGCCGTGGTCAGGGTTTTTGATCAGTCCGCTGATCTACTTCACCGTCTTTCTCGTCACGTTCGTGGCCGTCGTCGCCTCGGTCTGGCTGGATCGCAACGGCCACGTCTCGGGCTACGAGTATCCGCTCGCCGGAATCGGAACGGTGTTGCTCGCGGCCACCGTCGGCTACCTGGGATGGCTCGCGGCGACGGAACCGTATGCGACCTTTTACCCGCTGTTACTGACGACGACGCTCGTCGGTGCGACCGCCGCGACAGTCGTCGTCTGGTTCGCGATCGGTCGGCTCGCACCCCAGATCAACAGCGGGACCATGTTCATGGGGTTCGTCGTCATCTGGGCACACGCCGTCGACGGCGTCGCGAACGTGATCGGTCTCGACTGGGCGGTGGCGTTCGGCCACAGTCGGAATCTGGTGCCGAAACATCCGGTCAACGAGGCGATCGTCAACGTCACTGGATCGATGCTCCCTGCGAGCGTCGTCGACGTCACCGGCGCGGCCTGGCCGTTCTTGCTGGTCAAACTCGCAGCCGCCGTCGCCGTCATCTGGGTGTTCAACGAGGAGGTGTTCGAGGAGAGTCCCCGCTACGCCGTCCTGTTGATGATCACCGTCGTCGCGGTGGGACTCGGCCCGGGCACTCGAGACATGCTCCGTGCGACGTTCGGCGTCTAGTGACGTCCCACAATCGACGCGTGGGAGAGAACTATAAACGAGACATCAACCGCGAACAAATAATTTAAGAGGTGTGTCCGACGTGGGTTACTGTACCGTCGACGAGAGTACAACTATGAATACGAAAATGAGATCTGGTTTATCTTCTCTTCCACTAATTGACGGAGGGGATTATGGCTGAAACCGAAGAAGAACTCGCCAAGGACCTCGGGCTCGTTTCGGCGCTGGCGATCGGAATCGGGACGATGGTTGGCGCCGGCATCTTCGTTTTACCAGGCGTCGCCGCACAGGAGGCGGGGCCCGCGGTCGTCATCTCGTTTATCATCGGTGGCTGTATCGCGATGGTGAACGCGTTCTCGGTGAGCGAACTCGGGACCGCGATGCCGAAAGCCGGCGGAGCTTACTACTACATCAATCGCGCGCTCGGACCACTGGCTGGCTCGATCTCGGGGATGGGCGACTGGATCGGCCTCGCCTTCGCGAGCGCCTTTTACTGCATTGGCTTTGGCGGCTATCTCGCCGACTTGCTCGACGGAACGACGGTTTCGATCCCCCTCCTCGGGACGTTCACGCTCCTGCCGGCGGTCGACCTGGGCACGGTCGCCATCGGGACGATCGAGATCGGTCTCACGCTGAACGAAATCCAGATCGGGGCGATCATTGCAGGGACCATCTTCGTCGGCGTCAACTACATGGGCGCAAAGGAAACCGGCGGCATTCAGACCGCCATCGTCACCATCCTGCTCGGTCTTCTCACGATCTTCGCCATCGTCGGCTTCTTCTCGTTCGACTGGGGAACGGTCACCGTCGACGGCAGCTACACCCCCGAAGGAACGGCGGCGATCCTCCCCGGTGCCGCACTCGTCTTCGTCTCCTATCTCGGCTACGCGAAGATCGCGACCGTCGGTGAGGAACTCAAAAACCCCGGTCGAAACCTTCCGATCGCCATCATCGGCAGCGTCGGAATCGTGATGGTCATCTACACGATTCTCGTCGGGCTCTTGATGGGGCTAATTCCCCACGAGGAGTTCTTCCTCGAGACGGTCGAGAACGCGCCGATGTCCTACGCGGCCGAGGTCGTCTTCGACTACCAGCTTCCCGTCGCCGGCTTCGAGATCCCGCTTCTGGGGGTCGGCGTCACCTCGATCACCCTCGCAGCGTTGCTCGCGACGGCCTCGAGTGCGAACGCGTCGATTCTCGCCTCCGCACGGATCAACTTCGCGATGGGCCGGGACAAGATCGTCTCCGACAAACTCAACGAGATCCATCCGAGGTTCGCGACGCCGTACCGATCGATCGCCGTCACCGGCTTCCTGATCATCGTCTTCATTATCGGTCTCGGCGAGACCGTCGAGATCCTCTCGAGTGCGGCGAGCGTCCTTCACCTCGTCGTCTACGCGTTGATCAACGCCTCGCTGGTCGTCTTCCGTGAGACGAACCCCCCGGAGTACGATCCCGACTTCGAGGTGCCGTTCTATCCGTTCTTGCCGATCGCCGGCTTCGTCCTCTCGCTCGCGTTGATCGGCTTCATGGACCCGATCGCGACGCTGATCAGCATGGTGTTCGTCGTCTTCGCGATCGTCTGGTACTTCGGCTACGCGCGAACGAAGACCAGTCTCGAGGGGCTGCTCGGGGCGTACATCCTGGATCGATCCGCCGAGATGCCGGATGCGGCGGTGACCGCGGCGAGCGCCGTCCAGCCGTCGGACGACGAGTACACCGTCGTCGTTCCGGTGTCGAATCCCCGAACCGAGTCGAACCTGCTCGAGTTGGCGAGTATCGTCGCCAAAGCCAACGACGGCGTCGTCCAGGCCGTCCACGTCGTCCAGGTGCCCGACCAGACGCCACTCGAGGAAGGTTCCGAACACGTCAAGCGAATCGACGAAGAGTCACAGCAGTTGATGGCCCAGGTTCGAGAGAGCACGGAGACACTCGACGTGCCGGTCGACGTCCGGACCGTCGTCTCCCACCGCTCGCTCGAGGAGGTGTTCGACGTCGCCCGACGCGAGCAAGCGGACACGGTCGTGATGGGATGGGGGTCCGGTCGGCCGTGGTCCGCTGGGCGGGCGGAGCGCCCGCTCGACGAACTCACGGACGACCTCCCGTGTGACTTCCTCGTCTTCGACGACCGCGGCACGGGTCTCGACCGGGTGCTGGTGCCGACCGCCGGCGGTCCGGACTCCGAGTTGAGCGCCGAAATCGCTCGCTATCTCCGCGAGCGAATCGGTGCCGAAATCACGCTGTTGCACGTCGTCGACGACCCGGACGGCCTGGCCGACGGCGAAGCGTTCCTCGAGGAGTGGGCGGCCGACCACGGTCTCGAAGACGCGGCGAGCAGGGTCGATACCTCCGGCAACGTCGAAGACGCGATCGCGACGGCGGCTCGCGACCACTCGCTGATCGTTCTCGGAGCGACCGGACGCGGACTCCTCTCACGTCTGATCCGTGGTTCCGTCGCCTACGACGTCGTCACCGAGGTCGACTGTTCGGTGGTGCTCGCAGAGCGCCCGAGTTCCCGGTCGCTCAGGGAACGGTTGTTCGGGAAATAACTGTCCTCCAGCGGGCCACACGCACCGTTTTCCGTTCGTTCGCCCGAACGCGTGGCCGTCGAACCCATCTCGAGCGGACACCGGGAGCGCGTTTCGGGAACGCATATACGACGGCGGCGGCTACGACGTGGTATGAACGACAGCGCCCCCGACGCCGGATGGTTCTCCGGGGTCGACGCCAGCGATCTCGAGTCGGCCGCCGCGGCGGTCCGGGACGGCTCGAGTGAGGTGTCTCGGGACTGGCCGGCCCTCGCCGTCGAGTCCGGATTTACCGCGGATCGCGAGAGCTACTACGACGCGCTGAAGGAGGCGACGACCGCGGCGGCGCGGTCGGCGATCGAGTCCCGCGAGCGGGCGGACGACCGCCAGCTGGTCCACGCGATTCGAGCGATGGACGACTGCGAACGGACGGCGAACGAACTCGCCGAACGCCTCGCCGAGTGGGCAGGCACCGTCGACCCCGACGCTGGAACCGGCCTCGAGTACGCCCGCGAACTGGCGAGCGAGGACCGCGAGGCGGTGGCAGGCGAGCCCGCGATCCGATCGCTCGCCGAACGTGTCGCCGACCTCGGCGACGAGGCCGACGACCTCCGAGAGTTCGTCGAGCGACGAGCGCCGACGGTCGCGCCGAACCTCTCTGCGCTCGCGGGGCCGATCCTTGCGGCCCGACTCGTCTCGCTCGCTGGCGGCCTCGAGAGCTTAGCGAAGAAACCCAGCGGAACGATCCAGGTACTCGGCGCTGAGGATGCCCTGTTCGCCCACCTGCGCGGACACGCTCCGTCGCCGAAACACGGGATCATCTACGTCCACGACGCGGTCCGGGGCACCCATCCCGACCATCGCGGATCGGCGGCGCGTGCGCTCGCGGGAAAGCTCGCAATCGCTGCCCGCGTCGATCACTACTCCGGCGAACGCAAACCGGAACTCGAGGCGGAACTCGCCGAACGCATCGAGACGATTCAGGCGCGCACCAGCGACGCTGATATCGGGAACGGTGACGATGACGGTGAACCGGCTGTCGACGGCGATCGGGACGACGAGAACGGAGGCACGAATGAGTAACGGTCTGCTTCCGACAGGTGTCCAACGCCGGACGATCGACGGGACCGAACGGCTGGCGACCCGCGGCGAACCGGTCTACGGCGAGCCGACCGACGGCGAGTGGCGAGCCTGGGCCCCCGATCGATCGAAACTCGGTGCAATGTTCGAACTCGAGATGGAGACCGGCCTCGAGGGTGGGGAGACGGTGCTCTATCTCGGTGCGGCCAGCGGAACGACGGTGAGCCACGTCGCGGACTTCGCCGGGCCGACCTACGCCGTGGAATTCGCCCCGCGACCGGCCAGAGACCTGCTCGAGACCGCGGCCTCCCGCCCCCGGCTCTTTCCTCTCCTCGCGGACGCCCGGAAACCGGAGACGTACGCCCACGTCGTCGAGTCCGACGTCGACGCCATCGTCCAGGACGTCGCGACGCGCGGCCAGGCGCGGGTCGCCCTCGAGAATCGACAGTTTCTCGCCGACGACGGGCGGCTCCTGCTCGCCGTGAAGGCCCGAAGCGAGGACGTCACCCGCGAGCCATCGGACGTCTTCGAGGAGGTGTGTACGGATCTCGAGGAGGGATACGAGATATTCGAGCGGTGCCGACTCGACGCCTACCACGACGATCACCTCGGCGTCGTCGCCCGGCCACGGTAACGACGAACGCGGCGTCGGTCGGTACGTAGTGTGGCGACGGCGTGGCGACGAACGGTGGGCGCGATTACGGGAAGCCTATATGGCTCCCTTTCCGATAGTTCTGTATCCGAAATGAGACGTGTACGTGACCGACGCGGAGTCCTTCGCGCTGGCGCGGCGGCCTGTCTCGCGGGTCTCGCCGGCTGTCTCGGCGGCTCGGACGATGATGGACCGACCGACACGGAGGTCGACGTGGCCGCGGGCGACCCGGACGAGCGTGCGGACTGGCCGACGTTCCAGTTCGACGCCAGGAACACGGGCCACGCGCCCGGGCAGGGACCGACGGAGGACGTCGACGCCCGCTGGACGTTTTCGACCGGCGAGACGGTGTACAGCAGTCCGGCGGTCGTCGACGGCGTCGTCTACGTCGGTAATCAGGACGGAACCGTCTACGCGGTCGCTGCCGACGACGGCGAGGAGCGCTGGCGCTTCGAGACCGGCGACGCGGTTCCGAGTTCGCCGGCGGTCGTCGACGGCGTCGTCTACGTCGGCAGTCAGGACGGACATCTCTACGCGCTCTCCGTCGACGACGGCGAGGAGCGCTGGCGCTTCGAGACCGAGGGGATGGTTCCGGGGAGTCCGACGGTCGTCGACGGCGTCGTCTACGTCGGGAGTTCCGACAACAGCCTCTATGCGGTCTCTGCCGACGACGGCACGGAGCGCGGGACGTTCGAGACCGGCGGTTCCGTCCAGCGGGCACCCGCCGTCGCGGACGGGACTGTCTACGTCGCCAGCGGCGATCAGTCGGTGTACGCAGTCGACGTCGAAGACCTCGAGGCCGAGGGCGGCGACGAAGATGGGGACGACGATGGGGCAGTCGAGGCGCGCTGGGAGGTCGCGACCGGCGACATGATTCAGAGTCGGCCGACGGTCGCGGACGGCGTCGTCTACGTCGGGAGCAACGACGACACCGTCTACGCGATCGACGCGGACTCTGGCGACGTTCGCTGGACGTTTCTGACGGAGGGATCGGTCGTCTCGAGTCCCGCAGTCGTCGACGGCGTCGTCTACGTCGGGAGCTTCGATACCAACCTCTATGCGCTCTCGGCCGACGCCGAACAAGCGGACGACGAGGACGAGTCGGAGGACGAACCGGGCAACCCGGAGGCGTTCTACTGGTCTGCAAGCGGGTTCGGTCAGGTACGATCGAGCCCCGCCATCGTCGGCGACACGATCTACGTCGGCAACGAGGACAGCTACGTCTACGGCCTCTCGGCTCGAGACGGCGAGATTCGATGGCGGTTCTCGACCGACGGCGGGGTGGCCAGTTCCCCCGCAGTCGTCGACGGCGTCGTCTACGTCGGGAGCACGGACGGAACCCTCTACGCGCTCGAGGACGTCTGAGACGGAGTGCGATGCGTCTATTCCGGCCGATCGCACACTGGCGGGCCGACCGACCGGCAGTCATACGCTCTGCTGTCCGTCAGCCCCGGCGCACCCAGAGAAGGGTTCCGAAAGTGAACGAACGCGAGCCACGACGAAGTCGAGTGATCGAACTCGAAGCCGATTGATGGGCCGACGACGGTCGTCCCAGCACGGACCACATGGGAGGGTGCTCTTCGATGGTCACGCGCTCACAGCGTGCCGACTCCAAACCGTATTTACTGTCGCGGCCGAAAACTGGGGACGATGGAACGCGGGTCGCCGGAATCGTTTACGCGTATGGGCACGCTGGGGATCGAAGAGGAGTGTTTCGTCGTCGACGAGCAGGGCCGGCCGACGAGTGGGACAGACGAACTCGTCTACGAACACGACCCGCCGGAGATCCTGCGAGAGCGACTCGATCACGAACTGTTCAAGTGTGTGATCGAGACCCAAACGCCCCTGATCGAAGACCCCGCGGACGCTCGCGACTCGCTTCTCGAGGTTCGCCGGGCACTCGACGACCACGCACGCGCTCACGACTACCGGATCGCGGCGGCCGGTCTCCACCCGATGGCGAAGTGGCGCGACCTCGAGCACGCCGAAAAACCCCGGTATCGGTCACAACTCGACCGAATTCAGTACCCACAACACCGGAACACGACGGCTGGCGTCCACGTCCACGTAGGCGTCGACGACGCCGACAAAGCGGTCTGGATCGCCAACGAACTCCGGTGGTACGTGCCGATCATGCTCGCGCTCTCGGCGAACTCACCGTACTGGAACGGGTTCGACACTGGATTACAGTCGGCCCGTGCCAAGATCTTCGAGGCGCTCCCGAACACGGGGATGCCGACGTACTTCGAGGACTTCGAGGCGTTCGACCGCTTCGAGCGGCGGATGCTCGAGACCGACTCGATCAGCGACCGGGGTGAACTCTGGTACGACGTTCGGCCGCACACGGCCCACGGAACGGTCGAACTCCGGACGCCCGACGGACAGGCCGACCCGGAGATCGTCCTCGCGTTCGTCGAGTACGCCCACGCGCTGGTCTGTACGCTGGCCGAGGAGTACGAGGACGGTGCGAGTGGGATGGCGTCGGACCACCGGCGTGAACTCATAGACGAGAACAAGTGGCGCGCGATTCGCCACGGACACGACGCCTCGTTCATCGACCGCGACCTCGAGGGAACGGTCGACCTCGGGGAGGTCGTCGACCGCGAGTGTAAGCGACTCGGGATCGACGGGATCAAGCAGGTCTACGAGCGCGACAGCGGTGCTCGGCGACAGCGACGACTGCTCGAGGACGAGGGGGCCGACGCGCTGTGTAATTCGCTGTTGCTCGGCGTCGAGTGACGTCAGAAGGGGGGTACGCCGGCAGGGTGTCCGTGCGTGTATGGCGCAGGTGATGATGTGGTGCCCTGCCGTAGATAGTGGTAGCGGCTCGGCGATAATATCGGTGGTGCCAACACACGTTGGTGTCGGCTCGGGTGGTGGTATCGCCTCCGATTCTAAGCGATATCCCGGCTGGTGTCGATCGCGACCTCCTCGGTCAGTTCGAGTTTGATCGTGTCGGTCGGCTGATTTCCGTGGCGGAACTTCGGTATCGTGAGGTGATTTTCGAGTTCGGTGCCGGCAATCTGGGTTCGCAGGTCGAACACTGCGTCGACGGCGTGGTTCGTCCGGGCACGATTCTCGGGTACGCTCTCCCCAGAGAGACAATGTAAGACCGCGATGCTGTCGGTCTCGAGCATCCGGTCTTTCAGCTCGTTGAGGAACGTGATGTACTCGCCGGCGTCGCTGCGCTCTAAGACGTCCATCGTGTCGACGATGAGGTTCGCGCCGTCGGGGAGCGCGTTGACGAACTGCGTCGCCTCCTCGAGTGGATCGTCCGAGGTAATGTGTCTGATCGTCGGGTTCCCGACCGACGATGGCGAGTTGTCGATCGCCTGTTCGATAGCCGACTCGGAGCGCTCCGTAGTCAGGTATAGCGTTCCCCGAGCTGCCGTCAGTTCGTACAGTAACAGCTCGGATTGGCTGGCGGGGCTTGCAGTGTAGGCGACGACACACCCCGGTGGCAACCCCCCACCTAGTTTCCGGTCCAGTACGTCGATTCCGGTCTCGAGCCGCCCTTCCATTCGATTGTGTCCATTTGAGACAGTGGCCGCATAATTCTTTGCCTTTGTTTTCGGGCCAAAAGGAACTGCGAGCGAACCGAATGGTTGGATTGAAGGTGCCCGCAAGAGCGTACACGAACGAATGCGCCACGATCACCTCATCACGAGCAAACAACTCTCGCGGGCGGACGTCGAGACCGTACTCGACCGAGCCGCAGAGATCGACGCCGATCCCAGCGCCGTCGCGGATCGACACGCAGGGTCGTTGCTCGGATTGCTCTTTTTCGAGCCGAGCACGCGGACGAAGATGAGCTTCGAAGCCGCGATGAAACGTCTGGGGGGCGACGTCGTCGACATGGGTTCTGTCGAGTCCTCGAGCGTCAAGAAAGGTGAGACGCTCGCCGATACGGTTCGCGTTATCGAGGGGTACGCGGACGCGCTCGTCCTCCGGCATCCGAAACAGGGGGCGGCGACGATGGCCAGCGAGTTCGTCGACGTCCCGCTGTTGAACGCGGGTGACGGCGCGGGTCATCACCCGACACAAACGCTTCTAGATCTCTATACGATTCGAGAGAACGCGGGGCTCGAGGATCTGACAGTCGGTATCATGGGCGACCTGAAATACGGTCGAACGGTTCATTCGCTTGCCCACGCGCTGACGAACTTCGACGCGCGCCAGCACTTCGTCAGCCCCGAGAGCCTGCGTCTGCCCCGCGAGGTCGTCTACGACCTCCACCAGGCGGGCAACGGCGCGGGCATCCGCGAGCACGAATCCCTCGAGGAGGTGTTGCCGTCGCTCGACGTCCTCTACGTTACCCGAATCCAGCGCGAACGGTTCCCCGACGAAAACGAGTACCAGAAGGTCGCGGGCGAGTACCAGATCGACCTCGAGACGCTCGAGGCGGCCGACGACGACCTGACGGTGATGCACCCGCTGCCGCGAGTCGACGAAATCGCTCCCGAGATCGACGACACCGAGTACGCGGCCTACTTCGAACAGGCACACAACGGGGTCCCGGTTCGGATGGCGTTGCTCGATCTCTTGCTGTCGAACGGAGGGGAGACCGATGAGTGATGACCACCAGCTCCGGGTGAGCAAGATCAAAAGCGGGACCGTCATCGATCACGTCGTCGGCGGGCAGGCGCTCAACGTCCTCGCGATCCTCGGGATCGACGGCAAGGAGGGCGAGGAGGTCTCAGTCGGAATAAACGTCCCGTCCGATCGGCTGGCGCGCAAGGACATCGTCAAGGTCGAAGGCCGCGAGCTCAGCCAGGACGAAGTCGACGTCCTCTCGCTAATCGCGCCCGACGCCACGATCAACATCGTCCGCGACTACGACGTCGTCGAGAAACACCGGGTCGACAGCCCGGACGTCGTCGAGGACGTCCTCTCTTGTCCGAATCCGGACTGTATCACGGCCGCTGGCGAGCCGGTCACCTCGCGGTTCGAGGTGCTCGAGGACGGCGTTCGGTGTTCGTACTGCGGAACGATCGTCCGCGAGTCGATTGCAGATCTCATCGACACCTAATTCGACTCGTATTCGTTTCTAGAGATTTATCCAGAATATCTAAGTGGTCACCAGTCCTACGTCCGTTCGTACATGTCCCGTATTGTCAAGATACTGGTCGCCCTGGTCGTTATCGCCGTTCTCGTGAAGGTTGCGATGAGCCTCACGTCGGACGTCGAAGAGATCGAGTACGAACCGGTACAGTAGCATAGTCAACCGAACGTCTTACGGCGGCGGCGTCGTACCCCAAGCTATGTACGGCGTCGTCACGCGAAACGAAGAAGAGGTCCGATGGCCGGAGTTCGACCGCGGATTCTACGAAGTCAAAGACGTGACCGGACGGTCCGCCGAACCGATCGCGGACGGGGTGAACATGGTCTCCTGTTTCGGCGACAACGCCGCCTCCGACGCCGACCCGTCGCTCGTTCCCGTCGACGACCTCGGGCGCCCCGCGACGCGCGATCGGTCGTACTTCGACTGGGATTACGTCTGTCCGTCGCGTACGGACTACCGCGAAGGGTTGCTCGAGGTAATCGACGACTGCGTCGATGCGAACGAGGACGTTCGTCTCGACGACGTTGGCTTCCCGCGGGCGGAGTACTGTCACTGTGGTATCTGCGAGCGGTCGTTCGAAGAGAGCGAGTACGAGGACCGCTTCGAGTGGCGTGCGAGCGTCATTACCGAGTTCGTCGCCGAGGCGGCCGATCGAATCCCCGGTCGCGTCTTCCTCACACTCTACCCCGATCCCTATCCCGGTCACCTCTACGAGCGGGCCGGGATCGATCTCGAGGCGATCTCCGAGTACGTCGACGAGTTCGTCGTCCCGCTGTACGATACGGCCTACGGGACGACCTACTGGCTCGAGACCATCGCCAGAGGATTCGAGAGCGCACTCGACAGTCCGTTTAGCATCGAACTGTACGCGGTGAACGTCGACGTCGACGACCTCATTCACGCCCTCGAGGTCGCGGAGGCCTACGGCGAGGACGTCCTCTTCGGGTACGACGCGTCCAACGCCCGCGCCGCGATTCGTCGAAAACGCGCCAACGAGCGGGAGGGAGTCACTCACGGTGAGACGGAATCGGACCCGTAATCGGTTCCGTACTGCCCCTTCGACGACCGCCAGAGACGGCGGTTGTGCTATTCGATCGAACGATGGCAACCGAGAGAATTGCCGTTCGATCCGGCCGCTCGAGGTCGTCTCCAGCAGTCGTTACCGGGTGTCGTCACCGACGAG
Source organism: Natrialba swarupiae (assembly GCF_008245225.1). Classification (GTDB taxonomy): domain Archaea; phylum Halobacteriota; class Halobacteria; order Halobacteriales; family Natrialbaceae; genus Natrarchaeobius; species Natrarchaeobius swarupiae. The sequence goes on along the minus strand of NZ_VTAW01000035.1, from coordinate 21,672 downwards.
GTCGTCGTCATCGTCGTCACCGATGAGGTCGTCGTCGTCGTCGTCGTCCATCATCCCCTCGTCGTCGTCACCGATGAGGTCGTCGTCATCGTCCATCATCCCCTCGTCGTCGTCACCGATGAGGTCGTCGTCATCGTCCATCATCCCCTCGTCGTCATGCATTTCGGATTCGCGACCGGTGTCAGTCGTTCCAGCGGATGTCGTATCGGACGTCCGACCGGTTGTACCGGCTCCACCACCGGATCCGGACAGATCGGTCTCGAGGCGGACCTCGTCCCCAGTCACTTCTGCGACCGATTCCTCCTGGAGTGGATAGGCGTCCTCGTCGGTTCCACCCCACCCGAGTTTGGCCTTGATCGTGTCCGCTATCCCTGGATCGGGCTCGACGTGTGCCGTTCCGTGTTCGACGTTCGCGACGATTCCGACCTCCTTTCCTCTGGCGTTGATGACGGTTTTGCCGATGTCGTCGTCGGTAAACTGTGGAGACATTGCGCTATCACCGACGACGAAGACGACTATGATGGTGGTGCTTGCGCAGGCTTGCGGCCGATTCGACGCGGTCGGGATCGACGTCCCCGTGGCAATCGAAGCCTGCGTCGCTCGGACAGTTTGCTGTCCGTCACGGGGATTTTCGTCGCCGACCGCGTGTTTCGTTGTCCTCGACTCGTTCACGTCACTCGGTCCCGTGTTTCGAATCGCTGAACAACGATGCTCCCTATCAGTTTCGGTGTGACTGGAATCTCACCTGGGTCACACCGGTGTATCGACACGCCGTTCCGTAGCAGCCATCGCTGGTCGTGAATCGCCGCGGGGAACGCTCGGGATACCGCCGTCGGTCGATCCAGGGGGAGCCGAGTGTCACTCGGACCGCTGTTGCTATCCACGAACGGTTCTCGACACGTCTACGGACGGATAACGGGTTCGTCGACACGAACGAAGATAGTTCGCCTCAGTCGGATGGCAGCGGCGGTGCAGTGGCTTCCTCCTCGGTTACGTTGAGTTCCGAGGTGACGAGTGCTCGGTAGGCCCGCCGGAGACGTTCGGACAGCGCCTGATGGGAGATGTCGAGTTCGTCGGAGAGTTCCTGCATCGAGACCTCTCGCGGAATTTCGAAGTAGCCGTGATCGATCGCAGCGACCAGGGTCTCGTACTGACGCGAGGTCAGTCCACACTGGGTTCGACTCTCTTCGGCGAGGGCGAACAGTCGGGCGATCGTCGGCGACACGCCGTCGTCCGCGAGTCGGTCGTACAGCGTACTCACGCTCTCGCGGTCGATCACGCGAACGCTCAACAGCCACGTTCCGTTCGACGCAGACGCGCTCAACACCGTCCCACCCTCCTCGAGAACGACCTCGAACGGATCGACCGTCTCCGGTTCGAATTCGATGTCGTAGAGGTGTCGTTCCTCCTCGCTCGTGATACACGAGTACGACCCGATCGCGGACGTCTCCGCCAACGCGTCTTCGATCTCCGGCTGCGCCGCTCCCGACAGCCACAACCCGTGTCCGCTCGAGGCGATCACGCGCTCCATCTCACACGTCAGCGCGGGGACCGTCTCGAACAGCTCGCCTAATCCGGTTCCGTCGGCCGGGATCTCGATGTCTGCGATCGATGTCATAATTACGATGCACGATACAGCAAGGACGGCAATAACCCCGTTTCCAAAGAGATTAGCGACGCTGATAGAGACTGTCAGCTTGAAACGATATTTTCGTTCTCGAACGAAACGAGCGGGCCGCCACCGTTCGTCGCAATGCCGGACAGGGGTCTGTGTGACGGCAACCACTGCGACTGTCATCGCGACGAGTCCGGGTGTGACTGGAACGACCGCGTCGGTGCCACAGGAGACGGGCGAGATCCAGATTCGCGTCGAAATTGTCCGTGAGTTGCGGGAAACCCACCCGTGTCGAATCGTGATAAAGCGGGCCGGGCTCGATTACGGACTACGGCGAGAATACGAGCCGGGCGCGATTTGAACCACACCCGAGAATCTGCTCGCACGGCTCGCAGAACCTCGGTCTGGTTCAGATCCCGCCGAAGGAGGAATCTGAACACACGGTCACACGGTCGCTCACTCCGTTCGCGCTGCGTGTTCCCTGCGTTCAAATCCCGCCGGTTCCGTTACCTGTCGCTCACGTATTTGTTCGCAACGGGAAAGCGGGCCGGGCGCGATTTGAACACGCGACCGTCTGATTAAGAGTCAGACGCTCTGCCTAACTGAGCTACCGGCCCTCACATCCGACTTTTCGACGGGCGGTAAAATACGTTTCCCTTGGGTTCCGCCGTGGGAGCCGACGGCACGCGTTCCCTCGAGCGGGCGCACCACTCCCGACTCGACGTCGGTCTTTTCGTGACGTACCAATCTTCGGGACCGTTAAGTGCGGTCGGTCCGACCACATGGGTAATGAGTACGGGGGTTACGATTTCGTCGATCTCTGACTACGCGATTCTTGGCTGTGGAAGCGTCGGGTACGCCGTCGCCGAAGAACTCGTCGAGCAGGGAAAAGACGTGCTCATCGTCGACCGCGACGAGAGCCGCGTCGAATCGCTTCGCGATCAGGACCTCGACGCGCGTACTGCTGACATTCGCGAGCCGGAGGCCGCCGAGATGGTTGCCGACCGGGACGTCGTATTGATCCTCGCCTCCGACGTCGAGTCGAACAAACGAGCCGTCTCGCACATCCGCGACGAAAACGCCGATCAGTTCGTCGTCGCCCGCGCGAGCGACCCCGTCTCGGGTGACGAACTCTCCGAACTCGGTGCCGACATCGTCATCAACCCGTCGTCGGTGATCGCCGAATCCGCGCTTCGTGCACTCGAGTCGGGCGAACTCGAGTACAACACCGGAAAGTTGGCCCAGCTGCTAGAAGAGACCTCGAACAGACTCGCGATCGTCACCCAGGATAGTCCGGATCCGGACTCGATCGCGAGCGCGGCGGCGCTCCAGGCGATCGCCGACCACCTGGAGATCGAATCGGACATCATCTACCTGGGTGACGTCGGCCACCAGGAGAACCGGGCGTTCGTCAACCTGCTCGGAATCGACCTGTTCCAGTGGGACGAACTCGAGGATCGATCGATCTACGACACCGTCGCGCTGGTCGACCACGCCACCTCGACTGAGATGGATCTCTCGGTCGACGCCGTCATCGACCACCACGAAGGAGACATGGAGTACGAACCGGAGTTCGTCGACATCCGACCCAACATGTCCTCGACGTCGACGATCGTCACGAAGTACATCCAGGAGTTCGACATGAACGTCTCCGAGGAGGTCGCCACAGCCTTGCTCTACGGCATCCGCGCGGAGACGCTGGATTTCAAACGCGACACGACCCCTGCCGATCTCACCGCCGCCGCCTACCTCTATCCGTTCGCGAACCACGACACCTTAGAACAGGTCGAGTCGCCGTCGATGTCTCCCGAGACGCTGGACGTCCTCGCGGAGGCGATCGCCAACCGCGACGTCCAGGGGAGTCACCTCGTTTCGAACGCCGGACTCGTCCGCGACCGCGAGGCGCTGACGCAGGCGGCCAGCCACCTGCTGAACTTAGAGGGCGTCACCACGACCGCCGTCTTCGGCATCGCCGACGAGACGATCTTTCTCGCCGGTCGCTCGAAGGACATCCGGATCAATATCGGCAAAGTCTTAGACGACGCCTACGGTGAGATGGGAGAGACTGCCGGCCACTCGACGCAAGCCAGCGCCGAGATTCCACTCGGGATCTTCACCGGCATCGAAATCTCGGAGGATACCCGTGATACGTTGCTCGAGTTGACCGAGGAGGCGGTCAAGCGAACCTTATTCGACGCGATGGGCGTCGAGGGAACGGAAGGATCGAACGGAAGTTAAGCGAGTACTTCGTCGCGTTCCTCGTCCGGATCGCGGACCCGCTCGACGACGTCGTTGACTAGAATGACGTCACCGACGGCGCGCACCCAGCGGTAGGGAACGATGACGCCCTGTTCGGTCCGCGCTTCCTCGGCAAACAGTTCCGGATTTAGGTCGCCGAGTGCCAGCCCGACGACGGCCTCGCCGTTTAAGTTCAGCTGTAGATCCTCGACTTCGCCGACGAAGACGCCGCTGTTCGAGTAGACCTCGCGTCCGACGAGAGAGGTGATCTCCTGTGGAGTGTCGTCCATGTCTCGGTCCATGCGTGGCTGGCTCTTAATTGTTGGTCAGACGTGACAGTCACTAGGGTAAAAATTGTTGGGTAAGTAACACTCCGAGTGACGGGAAGCTCTGGGCAACGGGCGCCACCGAGTGGGGAGTGCTCTGCGTGACGAAAGGCACCGAGCGGCGGACGACGCCGGGCGGCGGGTAGCTTCGAGCGGGGAGGAGTCTCAGCGACGCGCGGCTTCGAGCGACGGGTGCGTACTCGAGGTGACGTCGTCGAGTCAGGTGTAAATCGCCTGCAAACGGCAACTACTCCGTTCCGAGAATCGCGTCGACCGTCGCGTGGTCGGCCAACAGTGCTTCCATCCGATCGACCGTCTCCGCGTCTCGCGTGCGGCCGCTTCGGACGACGTCTTCGGCGCGTTCGACGGTCGTCAGCGTGTCGGTCTGCACCGAGAGGATCGGGACGCCCTTCTCGGTGGCCTGGCCGACAACTGCTCCCGACGGCCGATGACCGCCGGTCAGGATCAGACAGCGAACCCCTGACGCCTCGAGCGCCGCCGTGTGGATTTCGGCTCTGTCGCCGCCGGTGATGACGGCGACGTCTTTCGTCCGGCGGAAGTGTTTGAGCGCGCTGTCGGCACCCATCGCGCCGACAGTGAACCGTTCGACGTATGCGTCGGCTCCCTCCTCGACGAGCATCGAGGCGCCGAGTTCGTCGGCAAGATCGGCGACGGTGACACCCGAAAGCGTCCGTTCACTGGGGAGAACGCCCAGAACGGGAACGTCTCGCCCCTCGAGGAAGGGGGCGACGTCCGTCTCGAGACGATCGTATGCTGCGTCGGCGATGTCGTTGAAGACGACGCCCGCGAGTCGGTCGCCGAACGCGTCGGCTGCGGCAAGAACATCGTCGACGTCCATAGGGCGTTCGTACGGGGCGACCACTAGGACGCGCGCGTCGAGTAATTCAGCGAGGTCGGCGTCCGTCAGGTCGACGATGCCGCCAACATTGTACTGGCCGCCGCCTTCGAGGAACATCCGCTCTCTCCCAGCCGCGAGGCCCTCGAACGCCTCGCGAACGCGCTCGTGGAGTTCCGCCGGGTCCTCGCGGCCGCGAATCGCCTGCTCGACGAACGTCGGCGAGTAGACCACGGGTTCGAGGTCGTGCATCTCTGCCTCGAGATCGAGCAGTTCGCGTGCGAGCATCGGGTCCTCGTCGAGGGTCTTCCCGACGTTGCTCTGCAGGCGCGTGCCTTTCGGCTTCATGTAGCCGACGTCCTCGCCCTCGGCCTGTGCGAGGCGTGCGAGCGCCAGGGTAATCGCCGTCTTCCCGGTGCTCTCCTCGAGCGAAGCGACGAGAATCGTCTCGGTTTCCGAGTCGACTAAGGGTTCGTCGACATCGTCGCGGCTATCGGTGCGTTCGCTTTCGTCCGTCGGTGTCGCGTCGGTGTCAGTCATAGTTCCTCCGTGTCCACGGTGAGTCGCAGATCGATCGCCTGTACGCCGTCGCGTCCGGCAACGAGTGGATTGACGTCGAGTTCGAGGATCGCCGGGAAGTCGGTCACCAGCTGTGAGAGTCGCTGGATCGTCTCGACGATCGCGTCGACGTCCGCCGGTTCGCGGCCGCGTGCACCCCGCAACAGCGGCGTCGCCCGGATCTCGTCGATCATCTCGCGCGCGTCGGATTCGCCGATCGGGGCCACGCGAACCGAGGTATCCTCGAGAATCTCGACGAAGATACCGCCCAGCCCGAACAACAACAGCGGGCCGAACTGGGGGTCGCGATTCATTCCGACGATCGTCTCGGTCGACTCCTCGAGGTCGAGCATCTCCTGGACCTGGACGCCGAGGATCGTCGCCTCGGGCTGGTAGTTGCGCGCACGGGCGACGACGTCCTCGTAAGCGTCGTAGACGTCCTCGTCGCTCACGCCGACCCTGACGCCCCCGATATCGGATTTGTGGGAGATGTCGGGGCTGACGATCTTGAGGACGACGTCTCCCTCGATCGACTCGGCGACCTCCCTCGCTCGGCCGGGATCGTCGACGATCTCGCCGGCCGGCGTCGGAATGCCGTAGGCCTCGAGGAGGTCCATCGACTCGATACCGAGGCGGTTGTCCTCGCGTTCGTTCGCCCGAGAGACGATCTCACGGGCGCGCTCGCGATCGACATCGAACCGTTCGGGTGCGTCGACAGTTCGTTCGCGAACGTCGCGATACCGTGCGAGCGCGTCGAGTCCTGCGACGGCCCGAGACGGATCGAAGTAGTTCGGAATGCCGAACTCCCGTAACACCTCCTCGGCGGCGCGTGCACGGTCACCGCCCATCAGGCAGGTGACGACCGGCTTGTCGAACTCCTCGCGCTTCTCGATGACCGTCTCGGCGAGTTTGTCGTACTCGAGGACCGCCGTCGGCGCGCTGACGACGACCGCGCTACCGACGTTCGGGTCCGAGAGCGCGATCTCGAGGGCCTCCCCGAACCGCTCGACGTCAGCGTCGCCGATGGCGTCGATCGGGTTGTAGACGTTTGCCTCCTCGGGCATCGCCTCCGACAGCGCGTCGATCGTCTCGTCCGCGAAGTCGGCCATCCCGAGTCTCGAGTCGCCGACCGCGTCGGTCGTCAACACGCCTGGACCGCCCGCATTGGTGACGACGGCGACGCCGTCCGTCTCGGGTTCGGGGAGTCCCGAAAGCGCGCGAGCGTAGTCGAACAGCTCCTGGACGGAGTGTGCGCGGATAACGCCCGCCTGCTCTAAGCCCGCCTCGTAGGCGCGCTCGCTGCCGGCGATCGCGCCAGTGTGGGAAGACGCTGCCTGCGCGCCGGCGTCGGTTCTGCCGGACTTGACGAGGACGATCGGCGTCTCGTCTGTCACCTCGCGGGCGACCTCGACGAACTCGTCGCCGTCGTCGATCCCCTCGAGATAGCCGATTATGACGTCCGTGTCGGGATCCTCGCCCCACTCGCGGACGAAGTCGGTCTCGTCGAGGACGCTCTTGTTGCCCAGCGAGACGACGTCCTGGAAGCCGATCCCCTGTTCGTTGGCCCAGTCGAGGACGGCGGTGATAAAGGCCCCCGACTGGCTCATGAACGAAATCGATCCTGGGCGGGCGCTCTCGGGGCCGAACGTCGCGTTCATGCCGACGTCGGTCGCCATCACCCCGAGGCTGTTCGGCCCGACGACGTTCAGATCGTACTCCTCGGCGACCGCACGTAGTTCTCGTTCGCGGGCTGCGCCCTCGCTTCCGGTTTCGGAGAAGCCGGCCGTAATCACGACGACGTTCTCCGTCCCGGCTTCGGCGACCGCGCGGATCGCTTCGACGACGGCCGGCGGGGGAACGACGACGACGGCCAGATCGATCGGCGGCGCACTCGTCACGTCCGGATAACACTCGAGCCCGAGGACCTCCTCACGCGAGGGGTTGACCGGGACGACCTCGCCCGCGAACTCCTCGTGTAAGTTCGCCGTGATCGCTCGGCCAACCGCACCCTCGCGGTCGGTCGCGCCGATCACGCCGACGGTCTCGGGTTCGAATAGTTCGGATAACCGTCCCATCGTTCGATCGGTCGGTCCCGGGCGAATTAAAACCGTCCCCTCGTTCCCGTGACACGGCCCGCAAAACGGGTGTCAAAGACACCAACCGCTAATGCATCGAGATCGCTGCCGACCGACCCGCGAGCAACGAGGCGGCCACTGCGACCAGGTAGAAGGCGATGGCGACGACGATGATCGACCCGCCGGAGGGGAGACTCGAGCCGATCGCGAACGCGAAGCCGCCGAGGACCGAGATCTGGCCGATCAAAATCGAGAGATACAGCGTCTCGCGGAAGCTCCGGGCGACCTGCGAGGCGGCGGCGACGGGGATGACGAGCATTCCCGCGACGAGGATCACGCCCAGAACCTGCATCGCGCCGACGACGACGACCGCGGTCATCACGACGAGTAACGTGTTGTAGCCGGAAACGTTGAGCTGTGCGACTCGAGCGGCCTGCTCGTCGAAGGTGATAAAGAGGAGCTGTTTGTACGTGACCGCCACGATGGCGACGACGGCGACGCTCAGGATCGCCATCATCCGCGCGCCGTCGGCGGTGACGACCGCCATACTGCCAAAGAGGAAGTCCTCGATGTCGATCGTGACTGGGACGTGGCCGCGACCCCAGCTGATGAGCAACGTCCCGACGGCGAAGCTCCCGGTAAGCATGATCGCGATCGGGACGTCGCCGAACGTGCTGGTGCGCTCCGTGAGCCACTGGACTGCGAGGGCACCGACGACGCTCACGAGCAGCGCGACGAACATCAGCGACCCGCCGAACCCGGTGAGGCCGATGACGAGCAGTCCGATCGCGACGCCCGCGAAGGCGGTGTGGGCGAGCGTCTCGCCGATCAACGCCATCTGCCTGTGGACGAGGTACGTGCCGACGAGCGGTCCGACGATACCGACGAGAACGCCGGTCGCGATCGAGCGCCACATGAACGGGTGCTGGAAGACGTTGGTTCCGAGAACGTAGTCGGCCCACATGCCGGCGATCAGGAACTGCTCGAACGCCGTCGTCGGCAGTGTGCCAAGCGAGGGATAGTGGCGAAGCCAGTCGAGTGCGACGAATCCGATCATGAGTGCCCCCAAAATGCCGACGAGTGTGACGCCGAGGAGTTCGACGGCTCGTCTCGGGTCCAGCTTGACGGATTGCGATCGCTCCTCGGAGAGGTGGGTCGACTCCGTCGCGTGTTCGTCCTGCCCGCTCATCGTCAGTGGTGGTGGTGGACGACGGTTCCCGTCGCGCCGTAGGCCTCGCTCAGGGCCTCGCTCTCGACGAACGATTCCGTGTCGCCGTGGTGGTACAGTTCGGTGTTGATACAGGCGATGCGATTCGCTCGATCGGTGACCACGCCGATGTCGTGTTCGATCAGGATGATCGTAATCCCCGACTCGTTCAGCGAATCGAGCAACCGATAGAATGCGTCGCGGGATTCGGCGTCGACGCCGACGGTCGGCTCGTCGAGTGCGAGCAGATCGGCCTCGGAGGCGATCGCTCGAGCGATGTACGCCCGCTGGCGCTGGCCGCCCGAGAGCTGGTTGATTCGCTGGTCGGCCAGATCCGCGATGTCGACCGTCTCGAGTGCGTCCTCGGCTATTTGTCGATCTTCGTCGGAGAGCCTCGAGTGGCCGACGTGGGCGAACCGCCCCATTCGGACGCACTCACGGACGGTGACCGGCATCGTCCCACCGCGGCTGGTCGCTTTCTGGGAGACGTAGCCGATGCGCTCGCCCTGGTCGAACTGCTCGACGGGTTGGCCGAACAGTTCGACCGAACCGCGGTCCGGACCGATCAGGCCGAGCATGATGTGTAACAGCGTCGTCTTTCCAGATCCGTTCGGACCGATCAGTCCCAGGAAGTCGCCCTCGTCGACGGTCAACGAGACGTCGTCGAGCGCGAGCTTCTCGCCGTAGGAGAACGTCACGTTCTGGACGTCGACGATCGAACTCACTGTGAACTCACCCCGTTCTCGGAGGTGCGTGTGCTTAGTTCTTCCACTTCGAATCGTCCGTTTCGGGCACGTTGGTTCCTGGACGCTTCCGTGCGTGAACGCTCCTGGTTCGAACTCATTCCGCACCGAGTGCCTGTCGCAGCGATGGGATGTTTATCTCTTCCATCTGTTCGATCCATCCCCACTCCTGCTCGTTCCACTCCTCGGTGGTCCCCTCGGCCGGCGAGAGGGGCGCGTACTCCTCTGCGTCGGTGTTCTCGAGGAGTACCTCGACCATCTGCGGGACGTCCTCGTCCGGGTTCGGTGTCTCGAACGGATCGTAGAGGATGGTGTCGATGTCGTGTTCTTCGACGATCGAAATCGCCTCCGAGATGTCCGACTCCGTCTCGGCCGCGTCGGGGGAGATGCCGACCGGCGTGTGGATCTCGAAGTCGTACCGGTGTTCGATGTATTGAAACGAGTCGTGGCCCGCCAGGACCGCGACGTCGCGGTCGGCCTCCGCGGCGAGATCCTCGAACTGACGGTCGACCTCGTCGAGGCGCTCGTTGTAGGCGGCGGCGTTCTCCGCGTAGGTTTCGGCGTTGTCGGGATCGACCTCGGCGAGACCGTCCGCGATCGTCTCGACGACGTCCTGGGCGATGATCGGATCGACCCAGACGTGTGGGTCGTAAAACTCCGGCGCGTCGGATTCGGAGAGCTCCTCGACGACTTCGGCCGTCATGTTGTCGGCACTGGTATCCCAGAGTACCTCCCCGTCCGCAACGAGTTCGAAGACGACTCGCGTTCGCCCGACGTCGAGCGCGTGAAACTCGACGTGATCGCCGTGGGACTCGATCTCGAGGACGTCCTCGTTCGCGCCGTCGATGATTCGCGCATCGATCTGAAACTGCTCGTCGTCGCCGAGCGGGAGCACACGCCCCTCGTCGTCCTCGAAGACACCCTCGACGGTCGCCGAGCCCTCGAGGGGAACCTCCGGGAGCTCTCCGTGCCAGTGGTCTCCGTGCCAGTAGGCGACTTCTTCCCCGGACTGGCCGTCGTAGACGTCGAAACCGGCGACGTCGACCGCATCCGGGTCGAACTCGTGGTCTCGCGCTGGTTCGCGGTCGTCTTCCGGATCCCTGTCGACCGCCAGCAACTGCGACTCGAGGCCCGCCATCGCGTCGATGAGCGTCACGTCGTCGTAATCGGTCTCGAGGTCAGTTGCGACGTTCTGTGCCCACGAGAACTCGGCGGTGTCGAGGTAGACGAAGACGTCCGAGTCGGCGATATCGCGCTGGATGTCGGCCGGCGGCTCCCAGCCGTGTCCCATCTCGCCGGCTTCGATCGGATTCACGAACGTCATCTCGTCGCCGCCGACGTGATTGGCCCAGTCCCAGAGGGCGAAAAACGCGGCGTATCCGGTGGGACCGTTGCCGTCGTCGTCGCCCCCCTCGTTGGACTCCCCCGCGTCGGGTTCGCTCAGACAGCCGGCGACCGCTGCTCCCGCCAGCGTACCCCCGCTGGCTTTCAAGACAGAACGACGTGAGATGTCCATATTCGCCACTAGGTGCTCGTAGCTAAAAGAGTTATTATCTGCCCAAGATTGGTTATTAACACGTGGTAGCGGATCACGCGGTGTTAGTAACGGTCCGAACAACGGGAAGATCGGCAACGGCGGGTGATGCTCCTCTCATACGGGTTCCTGTCAGTCAGTTCCGGCGAACCGGCCCCAGGGGGCGTGGGTGCGACGGGCGATCGGGACAGGAATCCGTATCAGACGACCCGTTGTATGTCACTTCCGGCGCATCCGCGACCCGGGCGACGGGTGCGCTGAGCGATCGGGTCAGGAACCCGTATCAGTGATCCTCGACGTCGATCGTGATCGGCTCGGTCTCCCAGTCGGCGTGATCGTCGTGCCAGAGCTGGAAGATCACTTCGGTCTCGCCCTCGGATTCGCCGTAGATGTGGACGTGGTCGCCGTGCCAGTGCTCGTCGGGATCGATTTCGACGATTCCCTCCTCCGCGCCGTCGGCGAGCGTGACGGCCAGTTCGTACTCCTCACTGCCACCGACGTGAATCTCGTCGCCGTGGTCGTCGTAGAACTCGCCGCCGAGCGAGACGTTGTCGTCGACGTGGACGTGTGGCAACTCGCCGTGCCAGTGACCGTCGTGGTACTCGGCGACCTCCTCGTGTGGATCCTCGGAGCGGTCGAGGATCTTGAGCTCCTCGACGTCGCCGTGATCGTGACCGTGGTCGTGGTCGTCGTGATCGCTGACCTCCGTCTCGAGTTCGGGCGTCTCGTAGATGACGTCGCCGTCTTCGACGAGCTTGAAGACGATATCGGTAAAGCCGTCTTCCTCGCCGTGGACGTGGATGTGGTCGCCGTGGAAGTCGAACTCGACGATCTCGTTCGCACCGTCGACGACCGCGGCCTCGAGTTCGACGCCGTCGCCGAGTTCGATCTCGTCGCCGTGGTCGTCCTCGGCGTACGCGCCGAGCGAGAGGTTATCGTCGTGGGGGACGACGAGCGGATCGTCGTGCCAGTGGTCACCGTGGACGTAGACGAGAACGTCTTCGTCGTGATCTCGGTCTAAAACCTCGAATTCGGAGACCGGACCGTCGTCGTGGTCGTGGTCGTGGTCATCGTCGTGATCGTGGTCGTCATCGTGATCATGATCGTCGTCGTGATCGTGGTCGTCATCGTGATCATGATCGTCGTCGTGGCCGTCGTCGCTCTCGGATTCGCCGCTCTCCTCGTCACCGAGACAGCCGGCGATACCGAGTGCAGCGAACGTACCGGTCGTCGCGAGCAGCCGCCGACGGGAAGCCAGACGTGGCTTGTCAGTCATGCGTAGTCACCACCGCTCCGTTGCGGGTGGTTGGTAATGAATCTGGCGATCTTATTAACAACTTACAACGATAGAACCAAGTATAACAACCATCACGGGCCGCCGACGTTCGAACCCCTCGAGCGGAATACTCGGTTCTCGAACAGGTTGGTACCGGAAGCTCTGTTTGGTTCAGAATCCGTCTTCACGGTTCTGTTGGGATCAGATTCCGTCTTCACGGACGACGGCCGGTGACCGTGACGACGATTCGGCTTTCCGGTCGGCAATCGACGAGAACTCATCGGATTCGTCGCAGGCACACGGTGACCTCTTCCGACAACTCCGACGCTGACCGACTCGAGTGGTGACGACGTCGGTTCGAACGACGAATCTGACGGTCGTACGGATCTGGCAATTATTCGACGACAGACGTCACGTCACCGTCCGCGTACGTCGTCAGCGTCTCGGGATCGATCGGGAAGACCGCTTCCGGCGTTCCAGCGGCTGCCCAGACGGTCTCGTACTCGAGCAACGTCTCGTCGACGAGCACCGGAATCGATCGATCGTGACAGAACGGGGGGACGCCGCCGATCGACCAGCCGACTTCCTCACTGATTCGGTCCGGATCGGCCATCGAGACGTCGTCGGCCGAGACGTCGAACGTGTCACCGAGTGCCTCCTCGCTGACGCGATTTGCACCACTCGTAACTGAGACGACGAGCGAGCCGTCGACGTCGAAGACGAGCGAACTGGCGATCTGTGCGACGGCACAGCCGATCGCGTCGGCCGCGTCGGCCGCCGTCTTCGTTCCTTCGTTAAACTCCTCGACCTCGGGCTCGAAGCCGAATCGCTCGCGGGCCCGTTCCGAAAACGCCGCTGCGCGTTCGTGCATCGGTGCGGTCGTTTCGGCCCCATCACTAAAAGGTTCACTCGAGTGAAATCGTCACCCGCGTTCCATCCGTCCGCCGATACGCTGTCATTCGATCCGTCGAGGCGTTGAGAACCACCTCGAAGACGTCGAATCGAATCACCAGCCGCCCAGGGTCGATCGTCGCCCGGAGAATCGGGCCGCGACTCGTCACGACGACGTACGGTGGTGCCGGAACTGGATCGGCACGGAGTTCGTGCCCCGCTGCAGTGACGACGTCTTCGAGCACCGCAGACAGCCGCTCGAGCGAACCCGTGCGTTCGAGTTCGGTTCGCAACGAATCGGCGACCGCCCGCCCGTCGGTCGTCCGTGAGGTGTCCCACGGATCGGCGACGCGGTCGGCGCAGTCGCCGACGCTGGCGACGACGTCCGAATGCTCGCTTCGGATCCGTCGCCGGAGGTCCCGTATCGGATGCGACACGGGTGAGCAGAGACGGCGACCGACAAAGAACCTCCGGATTCACGGGCCGGACCCGTCGGCTCGCTACGGACGTTTTACCGTTCCGAGCCGAACGCGGCTGACTCGGGACAGAATCCCTCGCGCTGTCTTTCGCCATCCAGGGCCCTGGCCGTCCTCGAGACGCCGGCGAAGCCGGCGGTTCTCGGCCTCGAGATCCCGTGTCGTCGCGTCGAGGCGACTCACCCGGTCCTCGAGTCGGTACCGTCGTCGACGCTGGGACGCCAGGTCGTTGCGGAGCCGATCGCGCTCTCGCTCGAGGGCGTCGATCCGATCGACGAGCCGCTGGCGTTCGCGGCGTGCCCGGTCGACGAAGGGGTCGCGGTCGGCGTCTGCGTCGTCAGACTCCGAGAACGGCACGTCCTCCGGCTCGAGTCGGCCGGATCCGACCGCGTTGACGACTGCGCCGGCGAGCAACACGAGCCCGCCGAAATAGAGCCAGGTCATCAACAGCAAGATCGCACCGACGGGGCCGGCCGACTCCGAGTCGGCTGCAAAGGAGACGTACACCTGAAACAGCGACTGGAGAGCCGTCCAGCCGACGGCGGCGACGAGGACGCCGGGGAGGACCGCTCGAGCCGAGACCTCGACGTCGGGGAAGTAGTAGTACATCGGGAAGAAGGCGATCGTCAGGCCGACGACGAGCGCGAGGGGACCCACCAGACCGAGAAACGGAACATCGGGAAACACCGCGAGGAGGATGCTCGTCGCTCCAGCCGCAACCAGCGCGAGTCCGATCGCACCGAGTGCGATCAGCGCGTCCCGAATCTGGCCGACGAACGAACTCTCGGTCGCGCTGTCGTAGATCTCCGAGAACGCCGTGTCGAGCCCGCGGAAGATCTTCAGCGATCCCCACAGCAGGACGACGAGCCCGACGATGGTCGAACCGGCGGTCGCGGGTGACTCCTCGATGGCGTTTTCGACCATGAGCTGGCCACTCTCGGGGAGAAACCCGGCGGTTGCGGCGCTGACTTCAGCAGCGAGCCCCTCGTCGCCGAGTACCGTCACGAGAAAGAACACGAGGACCAGAAGCGGGATCAGCGAGATGAACGCTTGGTAGGCGATGCTCGCTGCCATGAACGGGACGTTCTTCTCCTGAATGCCGGCGACGACCGCCTTTCCGAACGGGATCCCGTTTCGGACATCGATACCCATACCGCGTCAACGAGCCCCGATTCAATAGGCGGTCTCCTTGCACGGCGAGTGGACGGGTCTCCCCCGTTCGCGCCTCGAACCCTGTTCGGATCCGTACCCCATCCATATATTGACCATCAGAACGGATCACGAGTCGTACGTTATGTCAACGCGCCCCAGCGCCAGCGGGTACCTGTTACTGATCGTGGCCGTCGTCGCGACGGCGATCGTCTACCTGGGACTGGTCCCCCGCCAGGTTCTCGCCGGCGAGCCCGCTCGAGCGGTGCGGTACCTCGTCGTCGGATGGATTCCGTACGTGCTCGTGTTTTACCTGATCGGGCGACTTCGCACCTCGCCGGGCCCGCTTCCGAGCATGCGAACCGCGGACGTCGGCGTCGCACTCGTGTTACTCTCGCTTCTGGCGAGTCTCGGCCTCGACGCCTGGGGATTTACACCCGAGGTCGTCCCTGCCGCACACGCCGTCCAGGCGATCGCGATCTTCGTCGGCCTCGCCCTTCTCGGGTGGGGACTCGGCCGGCGCTCGAACGCGCTCTCCGACGGTGCGTGATCCACCCTGATACGGATTGCCGTCATACGGGCCGCGATGAGTCGGTCCCGGTCGATCACAGACCGGCGTGCGATCGACCGGAAATCAGTCATCGCAGACCGTATCAGTCGGTGCCGTCGAACCCGAAACCGTCTGCGGGTTCGCCGGTACATCGGTACAGCAGACCGTATGAGTCGCAGAACTGACGACGATTTGGAGAGACCGTGCCGCCGTGAGTGACTACGACTCCGACAGGGCAGTAGCCTCGTCGCCGACGACGAGGACGTCTCGCTCGCTGTGGCGGGTAACTCCCTCCGTGACGCTTCCTAACATCATTCGGCCGATCCCGCCACGCCCTCTCGACCCCATGACGACGACGTCCGCGTCGATCTCGCCGGCGTACTCGAGGATCTCGCGGACCGGAATCCCCTCTCTGACCTCGGTTGCGACCGTCACGTCGCGCGCTCGAGCGCGCTCGGCGATCTCGTCGACGAACCCCCGTGCTCGCTCGCCAAGGATCTCTTCTGCACTCCCGCGTTCGCCAGGGAGCGAAATCGAACCAAGTGGCCCCACTTCGACGACGCAGAGAACGTCGACGCTCGCGTTTAGCGTGGCCGCGAGGTCGATGGCGGTCTCCGCCGCCGCGTCGGCGTGATCGCTCCCGTCAGTCGGCACGAGTATTCGATCGTACATACCCGACGTTGTCCCTCACGGAGTATAAAGGCGGACGCCTGGAAACGATCCCTTCGTAGCGACGGATCGAACAGACCAATTATTGTGTTCAATATACCCTAAGAAATAAAAGGGTCGCTGTTCCGTACCGGTATCGGCTTGGTTGGAACGACCGGAGGTTGTTACTCGTCGGCGGCGGGATTCATAGCAGTCAGGTTAGCCTCGCGCCACATTTCCTGGTAGTCGTAGTCGGTGTCTAGTGCGCTGTTGATCCGGTTGTAAGATGCGAAGTCACTGACGACATGCGTCAACTGGACAATCCCTTTATCTCCGAGACCGACGTCCCGTAATCGCTCGACATCCTCGTCCGTGACGGCGGTTGGATCTTCGTTTGCGATCAACGCGTAGTCGACGATAGCCTCGAGACGGGCGTCATCGAGTACGTCCGTGCCAGCTTCGAGGAACTCCATTACGTATTTCGTCTCCGCCTCGAGACCGTAATCGAGGATCGTACAGAAAGCGCCGGTGCAGTACTCACAGCCGTTTGCCTTCGAGACGGCGATACCGACGTGTTGAATCTCCGGCATCGAAAGCTCCCCTTCTTCCCAAAGCACTGCCGTCGACCTGAGCTTGTGTTTCATATACTCCGGGAAGTTCATTTCCAAGTAGAAGTGGTTGGGGACGGTCCCTTCCATCTCGGTGACCCACTCGAATATCTCTTCGATGGCTGGATCGTCGACGCTGTCGGGCTCGATGAGTGGCACTCGTGACATGGTAACAGCCCACACCTCACTGGGAGATAATATAAAGATATCGGGGTGGTGAAAACGTCAACGTGAGTGTCCCTCCCCATCACGTGGTTCGACCCGAAGCCGTTTGGGGTGGGTGGCCACCTCACGCTTGGGGCTCGCAGCGCTCGTCGCTGCTGCCCGCCGCGTTCTCACGGGACACACCGTTCAGCGTTCGCCTCGAGGCGCTCCCGGTGGTCGCGACGGGCCGGCGGAAATCCGGACCGGTCCCCGTGAACGGCTCCATCAGAGATGACCGACCGACAGTCGGTCACAGCATACCGGATTGGTAGCTACCAATTCATACGACTTACTGTCATTTCCGGCGTAACCGCGACCCGTGTGGCAGATGCGCGGTACATCGTTGCAGTAACCCGTATCAGTCACCCTCGCCGTCGGTCCTGACGACGAGGACCGGAACCTGACTCCGACGAACGACCGTCTCGGTGACGCTCCCGATGACGACCCGGTCTACGCCGGATCGACCGTGGGTCCCCATCACGATCGCGTCGATATCGTGTTCGTCGGCGTACTCGAGGATCACGCCGGCCGGTTTTCCGTACTCGACGGCCTCGACGACCTCGAGATCGAACGACTCGGCCGCCTCTACGACTTCGGTCGCCGCTTCGTCTCCTTCGGCCCGCTGTTCGTCTACGACGTCGTCCCACTCCGAACTCGCCGGTGCCGGGCC
Organism: Natrialba swarupiae; assembly: GCF_008245225.1. GTDB lineage: Archaea > Halobacteriota > Halobacteria > Halobacteriales > Natrialbaceae > Natrarchaeobius > Natrarchaeobius swarupiae. The sequence continues at coordinate 4,048 of NZ_VTAW01000035.1, read as the reverse complement.
GCTGGTGAACCCACCGAGTGGGATCGGTTCGACGACGTACAGCGCGTGGACGGTCGCCTGATTCTGTGCCGCCAGTTCGATTCCTTCGTAGACCGCTGCCGTCGCCGCCTTACTACCATCCGTTGGGATGAGAACGCTATCGTACACGGTGAATCCCTCACGGTTTTCTATTCGTTCAGATAACATATAATGTGGCGTTCGTTCCCGGGCCACGACAAGTCGAAATCCGTCCAGAGATAGCTGACACGGGCTGCGATGACCAATTGTCGGCCGATCGGCCGCCGTTTTCGATCAACAGGCACCGGCTCATCCCAGTCCGTACGACACACCGTTTGCTATCGCGGTTCTCACTCAAGACCAACTCGGGTGGTCGATGTCTCCGTCGACTCGAGAGTCAGAGTAACTGATAACAGACCGGGGGCCGTCTCGAGCGTATGGACGATCCGACAACCGCGGACGGGACGCTACTCGTCCCGATTGCGAACGCCGAGACCGCAACCCGACAGCTGGACACGGCGATCGATCTCGCTACCGATCGCTCGTACCGAATCGTGCTCCTCTACGTTCTCGAGGTCCCACCACAACTGTCGCTCCAGGACGGGCGGCGGTATCTCCTCGAGGACGAAGACGAACAACTGCTGGCTGATGCCGCAGATCGCGTCGAATCGGCCGGCATTCCGGTCGAGAGCCGGATTCGAATCGCCCGCGGCGTCGCGACGGGCATCGTCGGTGGCGCCGAGGAGTACGCCGCCGACGCGATTCTTCTGGGCTGGCGTGGTCGCCCACCGCGGGAGGAGGTGATTCTGGGAAGTTACCTCGATACGATCCTCCGAAACGCTCCCTGTGACGTTCTCGTCAAGCGGGTCAAGACGCCGACGCCGGAGATCGACTCGGTCCTCGTCCCCGTTGCCGGCGGGCCACACGACGGGTACGCAGCCGAAGCCGCCGGCGCGATCGCCCGACGGAACGATGCGTCGGTCACCCTGCTTCACGTCGTCGATCCCGACGACCTCGAGCTATCCGAAGACGAGGCACAGGCGCTACTCGAGGATACCGCCGACTCGTTCTCTGGCGTCGACTCTGTCGAGCGAACGGTCCTCGAGTCGACCGACGTCGCTGGGACGATTACGGATCAGACGACCCATCACGATCTGACGGTCCTCGGCGTCTCTCGGGGCGGCCTCATTCAGCGACGGCTCCTCGGGACGATCTCGGAAGCGGTCGGGAGACACGCCGCCGGGACGGTTATCCTGGCGAAACGCCACGACCCCGTCCCGTCCAGACTCCGCCGGCTGTTCCGCTAACCGTCTCGAGATTGTCGGCTGAGGCTCTCGAAATCAGTCGACGAGCCGTTCCACAGAGACACTCTCGAGTACTCAGATAGATCGGGAGTGGCGACGAGACGGGTCCGTCACGACGTAGTTCTATCCGTCTGTCCGTGGTCCGACGGGGTGTGCGGTACATCGAAATCACGATTCCGGACGGACAGCGCCGGGCAGTCCTCGACGTTCTCGAGGCGGAGGGTGTCGATTACATCGTCAGCGACGAGGTCGGCCGCCAGGAACACGACGCCGCAGTCAGGTTTCCGCTTCCGACGCGGGCCGTCGAGGGCGTGCTCGACCGACTGTCGGAGGCGGACCTCTCTGGCGCACGCGTCGTCGTCATCGACGCGGAGACCGTCGTCTCCGAGGAGTTCGACGAGTTGCGCGAACGCCACAGCCACGGCGGAACGAGGGGTGAACGGACCTCGAGGCAGGTACTCGAGACGAAAGCCGACGAACTCACGCCCGCGTTCAGGATCTACGTCGTCATGTTGTTGATCAGCGCCGTCGTCGCGACGTCGGGACTGCTCGCAGACTCGCCGGCGGTGGTCGTCGGCTCGATGGTGATCGCGCCGTTGCTCGGGCCGGCGCTCGCGGCGAGTGTCGGCATCGTCACCGGCAACGATGGACTTCGGTCGACCGGGTTCCGGTACCAGCTGGTCGGCGTCGCCGTCGTCGTCGCCGCATCGATCGGACTCGCGTGGCTCGCCCGACTCGCGGGGTTCGAGCCGGGGGGCGTCGACATCGTCGTCGTCGCCGAACTCCAGGAACGGGTGTCGCCGAACCTCTTCTCGCTCGCCGTCGCGCTCGGTGCCGGCGTCGCCGGCATCCTGAGTCTCACGCGAGGGTTCTCGGAGGCGATCGTCGGCGTGATGATCGCGGCAGCGCTCATCCCACCGGCTGCGGCCGTCGGAATTACGACTGCCTGGGGGATGTGGGGTGCGGCTTTCGGCGCGTTCGTCCTCGTCGTCGTCAACGTCCTGTCGATCAACCTCGCCGCGTTGGTCACGCTCTGGGTGGCCGGCTACCGACCGCAGGGGCTGTTCGAGGTGTCTCCGACGCGTCGCCAGACAGCGACCTACCTCGCGGTGTTCGCCGTGGCACTGCTGGTGCTTGCGGCACCTCTCGGCGCGATTACGCTGATCGAGTTTCAGACGACCCAGGTGGCGTCGGCGGCGGACGAGGAGGTTGAGGCGGTGCTCGCAGAACCCCGATACGACCACCTAGAGGCCGAATCCGTCGAGGTGGTCCTCGACGACGACTACCCGTTCCGGTCGATCGACCGCGTCGTCGTGACGGTCCGAAGCGACGAACTCGCGCCGGATCCGGCTCTCGGTGAACTGATCTTCGACGCCGTCGCAGCGGACGTCGACGACCCGCCGATCGTGGAAGTGCGTTACGCCGTCGCGGACGAGCGATACCCCGTCGACTGGGAGGAGACCGACGATCGGGAGTGGTTGGCTGGACAGGAAGGGAACGAACGCTTGGATCGGCAGTACGTTCAGGTCGTCGAGCCCTGATGCGGATCGCAGGAACGTGGAGCGCCGATGTGGAGCCGGACCCGCGTCCCGGCGAGTCCGGACGTACCGGGGCCAGAAACCGGCGGAAAAACGGCCTGTCGAAGCGCGCCCGCGGCGGCTATCCGACGCTCAACACCGGCACCGGCGACCGCCTGACGACCCGGGCCGTAGTGCTTCCGAGCAGGTCACCGGTGCCGACGGCCTGTCCCCGCGTTCCCATCGCGAGCAGATCCGCATCGACCGACGACGCGTACGCGAGCAGTTCGTCCGCCGGAACGCCCCGTCGAACCGCGGTTTTCGTCTCGAGGCCACGGTCCTCGGCCATGCTCGCGACCGACTGGATCGCGTTCTCTCCGCCCTCCCTGAGCGGGCCGATCGTGCTCCGGGGAGCGTCTTCTAAGTCGTATATCGTCGTATCGAGGACGTAGACGGTGTAGACGGTGGCGTCGTACCTCTCCGCGACGTTGAAGGCCGTCTCCGCGGCCCGTTCGGCAGCGTCGCTGCCGTCCGTCGGAACGACGATCCGGTCGTAGCCGTCGTCGACTGCCGGCGACGCGTCTTCGTCCAGTCGAACCGAAAGCACCGGGACGTCCGCGAGTGCGAGGACCCGTTCGGTGGTACTCCCCAGTCGCGCGCGGTCGACCCCTCGCCGGCCGTGGGTTCCCATCGCGATCAGATCGTCACCGGACTCGACGGCAGCCGAGAGGATCTCGCGGTAGGGGACGCCCTCGCGAACTTCTCGAGCCGCCTCCAGACCCGCGGATTCCGCCCGGTTCGTCACCTCGATCGTCGACTCTCGACCGCGTCGTTCCGAGGGTGCCTCGAGCGCGTCGCGCTGGTCGTCGGTCAGGTCGGAGGGCTCGAGACCGGTTTCGACGACGTAGAGCGCACGGATCTTCGCGCCGTAGGTTTGGCCGTACTGGATTGCGTGGGCGATCGCGGCGTCGCTCCCGTCCGAGCCGTCCGTCGGAACGAGCAGGGTCGCGAACATGCGAGCGTGTTCAACGTCGACACACATCAAATCGCCCCACGAATCAGTCGGTCGACGTGATCGAAGCCGACGCTCGAGACCGAGCGATCTGGCCTCGAGACCGGTTATGGGATGAACAGGTGCAAAACCCCGCCGTTTACAGTAGTTGCCGAAACAACGGACCAAACCACCTGAAACTCTTTGATTCGTTACGGTAGTTGGTGGCACTAGCGTAC
>NZ_VTAW01000034.1 GCF_008245225.1 Natrialba swarupiae | reverse complement strand
AACCGAGTCGTGAATGCTGAACAGTAATTGCTGAGAAACTGTAGCCCTTCCGCCTGAGCACGTTTCGTCTCTTTCATTCTGTCAATAGACGTGTTCTACGCCGAAAAACAGCTGCTGGAACTAAACCCCGGAAGTACTGCTAGAGGGTCTGCACAGTACATACGTGTACGTACTCACTCCCAGACGCTGCGGAAGTCCTCCATGAACGTTTCTAGAGCGGTCGGTTCACGTCCCAGCAGTCGAGAGACATCATCAGTCATCCGATCGGCAAGTCCGAGCCGAGCCGTCGTGTAGATTCCACCCATGACGAGAGACTTCGAGAGTCCACGATCGGTTCGGAGCGAATGAAGCAGAAATCGCCAGAGCGACGGGGCCGTGTACGTCACCTCGTGCTCAAGGGTTGCCGAGAGCTGTCGACAGACATCCTGATACCCCAGCGCCTCCGGTCCAGTTAGATCGTACTCGCCAGTCGTTCCCGTGAGGAGAGTCTCTGCAGCCACCGCCGCGACGTCGCGTGCATCGATGAAACTCGTCCGACCGGTACCGGCCGGGACGATCAGCTCGCCGGATCGGATCTCTTCGCGGTGGGTCGTCGAGAGGTTCTGCATGAAAAACGACGCCCGGAGGAACGTCGTCGAGAACGGTGCCGACTCGAGCCACGACTCGATCCGTGCGTGTGGGACGAAACGATTGCGGTCTGCCCCGATGACCGAGAGGAAGACCACGTGATCGACGCCCGCCCCAACCGCGGCCGCCAGTGCCGGGACGATGTCGCGACGAACGCGAGACAGGGCGGGCGGACGAACGAGAAACATGGAATCGACTCCTTCGAAGGTCTCTCGATAGGTCGACGGGTCGGTAAAGTCGAACGTGACAACCTCGTCGGTGGGTCCGTCGAAGCGGTCGGGAGATCGCACCCCTGCACGAACCTCGAGTGGGCCGTCGGCGAGCGCCGCGCAGACTGTGCTTCCGACCGTCCCGGTCGCGCCTGTTACGAGCAACATTACACCGCCTCCCAGTCGACAAGAACGGCGACGACGACTGCTGCCGCGACGACGTGCATCGCCCCGAGAAATGCGAGCCGTCCCGTGGTTGCGCCTTCGAACGTGGCTGCCTGCTGGAGCGTGAGAAACGAGAGTGCCGTCACGAGAAGGGCCACGATAACGAACCAACGGTCGGCTGCATCTCCAAATGCACGCTTGAAGCCTTCGTAGACGACGACACCCCCGATGGCACCGACAGCGCTGGCAATCGCAACCGGTGGCACAGCGAACGGGTCGAACCCGCCAGCACCGACAGTCATGAGGGCGAGTGCGAGAACGGCGAGGTTTGCAGCGACTGCGCCGCCGACGGCGAGGACGACTCGGTATCGGTTGACAGCGGTCATGCGGGCCCCACCTTCGGCATCTCTCGAACGTACCGGTTATCCTCGAGACAATCGAGAATGAACCGGGCGACGTCGCCACGATCGATCGCGTCGAATCCGAGATCGATCTCACCGGCGCGGTACGTTCCCATCGGGTCGCCCTCGCTCAGCCGCGGCGCACGAACGACCGTCCACTCGAGGTTCGTCTCGCGGATGGACTCGACGTGGAATTCGGCGTCCTCGAGAACGTCTCTGGCGAGCAGTTTCAGGAGCACACCCATCATCTTCCCGCCGAGCGAAACGGACTCTCCGTCCTCGCGAACGCCGGCACCGACGAGCGTGACGAATCGCGAGACACCCGCCTCCGTCATGGCGTCGGTGATGTAATCGCCGGCGACGGTCAACAAATTGTTCGGAGAGCCGTCACCCTGACCGAGGACGCTGACGACGGCGTCGACGCCCTCGACAGCTTCGGAAACACCGTCACCTGTGTAGGCATCTCCCTCTACAACAGTTACTCGATCGTCAGTGAACGGAACACGATCCGGTGAGCGAGCATGGACGACGATCTCGTGACCGCGCTCGAGCGCCTGTTCGCAAAACGGGCGACCAGTGCGGCCGGTTGCACCGAAAACGGCGATTTTCATACCCGGACGTACGGCGTCAAAAGGGATATACTTCCAACTTCGAAGCTTCGAAGTAGCGGGTGGGAAAGAGCTTGTAACGCCATTTTATTCGGGAAACGATCTTGGCCTTCGAGCTCATCCAGTTGGGTATGGACGACGATAGTGTAACTCGGTTGGACGCTGGACGGTCTCCCGAGGAAGCCCGCAGACTCAGACAATCGCTGGAGCCGAGTGAACGGGATCGGGTCGAACAAACGGTCGCTGACCTGCTCGATCTGCTCGGCCGGACGCACACGATGGCGGTGCTCTCCGAGTTCGCCTTCGCGAGCGGGCCGTTACGGTTCTCCGACCTCGAGACCGCACTCGAGGTACCGGCGAACACGCTCTCGACACGACTCCGGGAACTGACCGAGGTCGGGCTTCTCGACCGAACGGCCTACGACGAGGTTCCGCCGCGAGTCGAGTACGAACCGACGGATAAAGCTCGAGCGATCTTCCCGGTGTTTGGCCACCTCCACAGGTGGGCGATGTCTTACGAGCTCTGAGAACGGTCAGCTCGTACGTGAACAGTCGCCGATGGTCCGTCTCTTCCAAATCGAGCGAGCAGCGCCACAATGGTGTCTGAACAGTTCTGTCGGTACTCTGAACAGTAATTCGATTATTGAAGCGACCACCGAGTTTCGAAGTCGGACGTATTTCCCTTCTGCGCCCGTATCAACTGTATGTCGAACGAACAATCGATAGCGGATGCTGAAACTCCCCGTGAGCACTCACAGGGCTCGAGTGCGAGTCGAAGCGGGTTCGCCGAGGAGACCTCGATCGACATCTCCGGTCTCGAGCTCACGTACGGCGACGGAACCGAAGCGGTCAGCGGCGTCGACCTGACGGTCGGTGACGGCGAATTCTTTGGATTTCTCGGCCCCAATGGCGCGGGCAAGACGACGGTGATCAAAGTGCTCGCGACGCTGCTGTCACCGACTGCCGGCGAGGTCCGAGTTAACGGGTTCGACGTTCGAACCGAGCCACGGAAGATCCGGGAATCGATCGGCTACATGGCCCAGGAGACGAGCATCGATCCGGAGCTCACGGCCGAGGAGAATATCCGATTCGCGTGTGAAGCTTACGGCGTCCCACGGGGCGACCGCGATGAGCGGACTGCCGAACTGCTCGACCTCGTCGACCTCGAAGCGGTCGCCGACAAGCGCTCGGAAGAGTTCTCCGGCGGGATGAAAAAGCGACTCGACGCTGCCACCGCGCTCGTCCACCGGCCGCCATTGGTCTTCCTGGACGAACCGACGACTGGTCTCGATCCAACAGCACGCAATCGGCTCTGGGAGTACTTCCAGCGGATCAACGAGCAAGGGACGACGATCTTCCTCACCACGCAGTACCTTGAGGAGGCCGACACGCTCTGTGAGCGGCTGGCAGTCATTCTCGACGGCGGGATTGTCGCCGACGGCTCTCCCGCCGATCTCAAGCAGGAGGTCGGTGGCGATGTCCTCGATATCGAACTGGGCGATGGACCCGAGGCCAGGGCGCGCGCTGCAACAATCGCACGCGAGTTCGACGACTTCGATGCCGCGACCGTTGAGGAGACCGAGACGGGAATCAGCGTCACCGCGAAAGCGGCCCGTCAGTCGGGAACGGATCTCCTCGTTGCACTGCGGGACGCGGGACTGATCGTCACCGGATTTAATGTTCGGGCGCCGACACTGGACGATGTCTTCCTCGCGATTACGGGTGAGCGCGTCGACACCGACGATGGCGCGGCCATAATGGAGGAGTCACCGTGAGCACGCCGACCGAATCGGGAACCACCGACCGCGAGGTGGCGAGATCCGCAAACACGTTCACCGGAGACGTCTGGGTCAATTTCAAGCGCTGGAGCCTCAAGGCCGTCCGGAACCCGTTCGTCCTCGTTGTCTCGCTCGCACAGCCGTTCATCTTCCTCGTGTTGTTCACGGAGGTGTTCGGCAACGTCGCCGGTGGGGCGGTGAGCGAGGGGTTGGGGCCGGGCGTCGACTACACCACGTTTCTCGTCCCGGCGATCGCGATCCAGGTCGCACTCGCGTCAGCGGTCACCTCGGGAATCGGGCTGGTCAATGACATCGAGAACGGCATGTTCGAGAAGGTACTCGTCTCGCCGATGAACCGAACCGCCGTGTTTATCGGGAAGACTCTCGCCGAGGTGTTCCGCATCGCCCTCCAGATAGCCATCATTCTCGGACTCGGCGTGCTCCTCGGCGCGGAGATTACGACAGGCGTCGTCGGTGCCGTCGGGATCATGGCCGTCGGAATCCTCTTTTCGTTCTGGTTTATTGCGTTCTCGAATATGCTCGCGGTGCTGACTCGAGACCAGGAGTCGACCATCATCGGCGCGAACCTCCTGCAGTTTCCGCTCTTGTTCCTCTCGAGTGCCTTTCTTCCCCTCGAGGTACTCCCGAACTGGATCCAGCTGTTCGCTCGAATCAATCCCGTCACGTACGGCGTCGATGCCGCACGTGCGATTATGCTCGACGAAGACGTGATGACCGTCATCGAGGTGACGGCTTTCGATGGCGCGCTCGATACGATCGTCCCTGCTGTCGCCGTTCTCGCCGGTCTCGGGCTCGTGTTCGGTGCGGGAGCCGTCTATCTGCTCTCGAGGGCTTCGAGTTCGGACGTTCGATAGCGAGCGTTCCGTAATCCGACACCTCTTCGCGTGCTGCTTCTGTCCCACCAATGCGTACATGTCGATGGCACGATTGATGCAGACGACTCGCCGACAGTGGTCTGCAGGCACTCCGTCTCGAAGTCCGTGCTTTCTCACCCTCGAGCTCTCATCACGGTACGTGTCTGACGGTCAGCCGTTTAGCGGTGGCAGTTCTAGCTTACTCATGCCAATCGGCAGCACCGAGAATCGCACTTGGCTCCTGAGTCACACGGATATGATTAGTATCGAGTGACCGATATGCGACCTGTATTTAGCACGATGCTACGAACCTCACTCGAACCTGATAGAACGCTCGCTGGTCAATAAGCACATTCACGTGCTGGATAGTCCACGGAGGATTCAGTGGAAGAAGTACAGTAGGAACATAACACTCCCTTGCAGTGGCTACTATAGAGCCGAGGGATTTGGTAATTCAGATCACAGATACACCGGCACGTCCTGCCTTCGTCCAGCATCGGTTTATGGCTCGACTCACTAGAGGTTGCTAATGAAAGGGAGTATCCTGGACACGATCGGCTCGCCGCTCGTCCAGGTCGACTCGCCGGAGGGGGCGACCGTCGCCGCCAAAATCGAATCGTTCAACCCCGGCGGTTCGGCGAAGGACCGGCCGGCCCGTGAGATGGTCCGGACGGCCGAACGCGAGGGACTGATCGAACCCGGCGATCGGCTCGTCGAACCGACCAGCGGAAACACGGGAATCGGCCTCGCGCTGGTCTGTGCGGCTCGAGGCTACGACCTGACGATCGTCATGCCCGCCGACAAGTCCGAGGAGCGCCGACAGATCATGGCCGCCTACGGGGCCCACCTCGAGCTCGTCGACGGCGATATGGAGACGGCCCGCGCCCGCGCCGACGAACTCGAGGCGGAGGGAGCGATCCAGCTCGGCCAGTTCGACAACCCCGCGAATCCGGAGGCCCACTACCGGACGACGGGCGAAGAGATCGTCGAGCAGGTCGGCGACCGCGAGGTGGACGCTTTCGTCGCGGGCGTCGGTACGGGCGGGACGATCTCGGGGACTGGCCGGCGGCTCCGCGAGGCGTTCCCCGAGATGGAGATCGTCGCAGTCGAACCGGAGCGAAACGCGATTCTCTCGACGGGCGAACCCGGAACCGACGAGTTCCAGGGGATGGGACCTGGCTTCGTCAGCGAGAACTTAGATCGCGAGCTGATCGACCGCGTCGAGACGGTTCGACTCGAGGACGCTGAGGACGAGTGTCGCCGACTCGCTCGCGAGGAGGGCGTCCTCGTCGGGCAATCGAGCGGTGCGACGAGTCTCGTCTCCCAGCGAATCGCTCGCGAGATCGCCGAACCCGACCTCGAGTGTCCCGAGGTGTCGACAGCGTTCGACGGCGGTCAGCCAGCCTCATCCGAGACCGACGGCGGCGCCGTCGAGGACTGCCCGCTGGTCGTTACCGTCTTCTGGGACAGCGGAGAACGGTACCTCTCGACGGGGCTGTTCGACTGAGCGCGCTCGTCTCGACGTCCGCCGGCCGAACCGCTACGAAGAGTACTCGGTTTCCGTCAGTCGAACGACGAGCGTCTCCCCGACGTCCCGGAGGTCGTACTCCGGGAGTTCGCCGTCCGTCCGGCGGACGTAAAGCGGCTCCACGAGGCGGTGAGTCTGGCCAGCGACGCCAAACGCGTCGGCGGGTTTGGCCTCCTCGCCACCCGAATCGGCGTCGGCGGACGCGTCGTCACGGTTCGACTCCCGTCCGTCGTCACCGCTCGATTCCCGTCCGGCGTCGGCGCTCGAGCGCGGTCTTTCGTCGCCGCTCGAGTTCGGTTCGGTATCACTGCTCGAATTCGGTTCGCCGACGCGCTCGAGGCCGTAGACCTTGCAGAACTCGCCGGTGTCCTCGGGGTCGACCGCGCCGTTGCGGAGAGCGCGAGCCAGCGGTCGCGAGAGCCACTCCTCGTCGCTGACGCTCGGTTCGAGGACGAGCGCCTCGTCGACGAACCGGGTGAGATACCAGTCGAGGTCGTTCAGCAGCGAGACCGCGGCGCCGACGCTGACGGTTCGGACCGCGAGCGAGTTCTCGAACGGGCGCGTCAGATCGTAGGTCGCGAGCGCCTCGCGGGAGGTCTCTCGAGAGAGGAGTTCGTACTGGAGGGTGCAATCGGGGTTCCCGATGAGACAGACGCGGGTCACTACGTGGTGGTGTGTGCGGTCGCGTAATGTGGGTTTCGTCTCCCAGGCGGCGGCTCGAAAAAACGACGACGCGGAGGGAACCCGGCGGAGCCGCGCTCGTCGCGTCATCCGGTCCGTTGTCGTTCGGTACCGGTGATCGCTCGGATGGGGTCGGCGATCACCGGCAAAACGCGACACCGATCCGTCTCAGGGATCGACGAGTTCGGCGTTTCGAGCCGCTCGTTCGGCTCGCTCGAGCAGATCCTCAGGCTCCGCAGCGAGCAACGGCTCGAGGCGGGCGTTCGTCTCGGCGCGGTCGGGTGCGACCCGGTTACAGCCGGCGTCGATGGTCGAGTCGGTGTAGGTTCCGATCTCGCGGGCCATGGCGACGATCTCCTGTTTGTCCCGGGTCAGCAGCGGTCGATGGATCGGGAGGTCGGTGACGCGGCTCGTCACGCCGAGATTCTGGACCGTCTGGCTCGACTTCTGGCCGACGGCCTCGCCGGTGACGATACCGTGGGCGTCGACGCGTTCGGCGAGGGTCTCCGCGGCTCGGTAGAAGAACCGACGAAGCGAGAGCATCCGCCCCTCCTCCATCTCCCGGACCAGCAGGTCGACCGTCTCTCCGCCCGGAATCTTGTAGACTTGCGTGTCGAAGTTCGGTGCGTACCGCGAGAGCGTCCGGACCGTCTCCATCGCCCTGGCCTCGTGGTCGACCCCGCCGTAGGCACCGAGGTCGACGTAGACGGGGACGATCGGACAGCCGCGTTTCATCATCTCGTAGGCCGCCACGGGGGAGTCGATGCCGCCGCTGACCATCGCGATCACCTGCTCCTGGGCGCCGAGCGGAAGTCCGCCGGGGCCGGGAACCGACTCGAGGTAGAGAAAGGCGAGATCCTCCCGGACCTCGACGCCGAACGTGAGGTCGGGGTCGTCGAGGTCGACTTCGGGGTCGAACTCGTCGGCCACCGCGTCCCAGATTTCCTGTCCGCCCTCCCTGGCGAGGTCTTCGCTGTCGTAGGGCAGGCGCTTGTCCCCTCGCCGGGCGTCGACGGCGAACGTCCCGCCGTCGTACCGTTCGCGGGCGATGTCGGCGAGGGCCTCGAGGATCCGGTCGAACTCGGTGCTCGTCGTCAGGGTTGGGCTCGCGGAGACGACGCCGAAAGCGTTGGTCGCCGCCGCGGTCGCCTCCTCGACGGAGGCTTCGGTGGTGTGGATCAGCGGTCGGTTCCACCGGCGTTCGACGTCGCCGGGAATCGACCGATCGGCCAGCAGCGCCTCGAGGTTCTCCGCGAGGATGTCCTCCATGTACCGCTTGACCGTGTTACTCTTGGTGTTGACGTCCCCGTGGCGGATGAGGACGGTGTCGGCTCCCGGCGGATGCATGGGCAGGGATAGTCGGTGGGGGCTATAAGGGGATTACGAGCGGATCCGACAGGCGCGTATCGAGTGGACGATCGTCGCGGCAGGCTACGCCGTCCGGGTGTGGCCCAACGTTCTGTGAACATCCCGCTCGAGTCCGTTACACTCCAGTTCTCGTTGCGTTCGCGGCCTCGCTGTAGATGTACCAGTACTGGAATTCGTTCGCGTTCCCGGGTGGATGAGCGCGCCGTCGGATACGGAGAGGGTCTCTCGGCCCCAGATCAGGTGGCCGCGTTCGACGTCGTCTCAGCCCCACCTTCGCCGCCGGCCCGTTCGGCGAGCAACGCACCCGATGTGTCGTCCTCGATCACGCTGGCGTTTGCGAACAGGAAGCCGGCGAATCCGACGCGAAAGAGGACGTCGATGTAGTTTTTCACCACGCCGGTGACGAACGGGTCGAGGAGATCTACGAAGACGGCCACCCCGAAGACGATGAGCATCCCGAACAGAAACAGAAAGAGGTTCCTCGCCTTCCAGTGGAGGAGCCGTTGCCGATCAGAGACCTGCTCTGCGTTCTCCCAGACGCGACCGGCGAACAGGAAGACGACGACTGCGTAGCCGACGATGACGACGAGAACGCCACCGATCGCGACGATACCGTCGGCGAACGTCGCTGCGGCGAACGAGGCACGCATGAGAAACACGACGGCCACGAGGGTTGCAACCAATTGCCTGGATGCCCCGGCGAGCGCCCCAGCGAGACCGCACAGTAGCGAATACGCCAGCAGATCGTCGATCAGGTCCGGGAGATTCTCGGACTCCGCACCGTACGTGATTACCCCGACTCCCGCTGCATTGAGAACCGACGCGAACGCTGCGATCCCGACGAGCGCGATCAACACGTGACACATCCGCCGAACGCGGGGAGACAACCGGCGTGACCACGAGAGAAACACGACGAACGCGATCGCGTACACGACGCCCGACGCGGCGTACACCGGCGTCGGCTCAAACATCGTTCACCTCCACCTTTCCAACCGGTTCGTGGCTGGTCGTCGTGTCCCGGGTTTCGAACGTCTCGAGTGTGTCGCGGAGATCGTTCGTCCGATCGACGAGATCCTCGGCCCTGGAGCGGACCTCCCCCATCGTTTTTGCCGTCTCGTCGGCCGCATCCGCGAGGTCGCGCGATCTGTCTGCGACGTCGGTCGCGGCGTCGCCGACGCTTTGAACGGTCGACGCGACTTCTTCGGTCGCCGCAGCACCGCTGTCCGTCGCCTGCGCGATGTCCTCCATCGCAGTGTCGACCTCGTCGACCGTCTCGGTGAGGTCCTGGATCGTCTCACCGGCGTCGGTCACGGTGTCAACCCCCGTTTCGATCCGCTCGCGCGTCGTCGCCATCTCCGCGGTGACGTCGTCGACCTCTGCTCGAGCGTCGGCGATAATCGATCCGATGTCGTCGATCGCGGTCTGGCTCTCCTCCGAGAGCGCTTTGACCTCGTTCGCGACGACGGCGAACCCGCTGCCGGCTTCGTCGGCGCGTGCGGCCTCGACGTTCGCGTTCAACGCCAGCAGGTTCGTCTGATCGGCGATGTCGTCGACTAACTCCGTCGTCGATTCGACCGCGGCCATCCGGTCGTCGAGTTCGTCGATCAGGATCGCCAGATCGTCGATCGCGTCCTCGACTGACTGGACGGATTCGACGGCATCTTCGACTCGTTTGGCCCCTTCAGCACCGATCTCCGTGGCGTCGGCCGTCCGATCCGCTACCTCGTCGGTCGTCGACGCGACCTCTTCGATCGTCGCCGAGAGGTCGTTCGTTTCGGCTACCGTCGCCTCGAGTTGATCGGCCTGCGAGACGACATCGTCCGCGAGCGCACGGATGTCCGCCGCGAGCGACTCGTTTAACTCCTCGACGGCCGTCGCGTCGTTGGCGACGGCTTCGCTGGTCGCCTCGACGTCGACTGCGAACGCAGCGAGTTCGTCGATCGTCTCCGAGAGATCGCGGGTCATCTCGTTGTACCCCTTCGCGATCCGATCGACCGCGTCGATGTCGGCGTCCGTCGACAGCCGCCGTCGAAAGTCACCGGACGCGGCGGTCGTCATCGCGGTTCCGATCTCGTCCGCGTACTCGAGCAGTCGCTCGTTTCGTTCCTCGGACTCCGCTCTCGCGGCTTCTGCCCGTTCACGAGCGGATTCGGCGTCCGCTCGGGCCGCCTCAGCCGCGCGTTTCGCTCGCTCGGACTCGTCGAACGCCTCCTTCAGCGAACGGCGCATGCTGTCGAGGGTCGTTGCCAGTTGTCCGATCTCGTCGCGCCTGTTCGAGTCCGCGGTCGCCTCGAGGTCACCGTCCTCGATCGATTTCGCGGCCTCGATCAGTTCTCGAAACTCGACTGCGACGTTTCCCCCGAGGACGATCCCAAGCAGCCCCATGTTCAGCGTAAGTACGAACAGCGTACCGACCAGCGCCGGCACGGCACCGGCGGCAGTAGCCCCAGCGTACGCCGTAAAGAGTACTCCGAACGCAAGCGTCGTAACCAGCGTAAGGCCGATCGCCGTGGTAACCCGGAGGCTGTATCTCTCTTCGATCGTCGATACCAAACGCATAGTCCGGTAACTATATTGAATTATAATACGAGTTTGGGCCGATTCACCAGTCCGGTGAATTCCCTTAGAACGTCGAGAGTTCGCCGTCGATCACCCGTCGCGTGATCCCGGTGACGTCGGCGAGTTCGCGGTCGACGATCGCCTCGATCTCGTCTTCGACGTCGGCGAGGTCGACGCCGTCGACTGTGACGACGTGGACGTCGGCGACGTGGGGCTGGTCGATCGGACGGCCGATCTGGGAGAGAAGACGGACGCGCAGGTCGCGGATGCCGTCGACCTCGCTCACGACGGCCTCGGCGATCTCCGTCGAGAGCAGGTTGTAGATCTTTCCGATGTGGTTGACGGGGTTCTTGCCGCTCGTGGCCTCCATCGACATCGATCGGTTGGGCGTGATGAGCCCGTTCGCTCGGTTTCCACGGCCGACGGAGCCGTCGTCGCCCTGCTCGGCGGAGGTGCCGGTGACGGTCAGGTAGATCGAGCCATCCTCGTAGTCGTCGGCGGTGTTGACGTGGACGTCGACGTCGCGGTCAGTGTGTTCGCTCGCGACCTCGGCGACGAACTCACGAACCGACTCGACGGCCTCGGCGTACGCGTCTAAGTCAGCGATGTACTCGTCGATCATCGCTGCCGCGACGGTGACGTCGATCTCGTCCCCTTCGCGTTTGCCCATGATCTTCACGTCTGGTCCGAGATACGGGTTTTCGGCGGCGAACTCGCCGTTGAGTCGCGACTCGGCGTCGTGGACGATCCGTTCGGTCTCGGTCAGCGGCGCGTGACCGACGCCAAAGCTCGTGTCGTTGGCCATCGGAACGCCCACCGGGCCGTCCGCGTCGGAGCCCTCGCCATCCTCACCGAAGACCTCCTGTAAGTCGCCGCTTCCCTCGCCGAGTTTCACGTCGACGACGATCTCCTCGCCGAACTCGAGTTGCGGGATCGTCTCCTCGAGATACTCGCGAGCGGCGCGCAATGCGATCGTCTCGGCGGGGATGGTCTGACCGTCGTAGCGTTTGGTCGCGCGGCCGACGATCAGCAGGTAGATGGGATCGACGACTTCGCCGCCGCCGAAGGCGGGCGCAGCCTCGCCGGCGACGAGTTGCGTCTCGTCGGTGTTGAAGTGAAGTGCCTCACCGACGCGATCTATGTACTCGCGGGCGAGTGCCCCCGCGACGCTCTCTGCGACTCCGTCACAGATCGAATCGGGATGACCGATCCCCTTTCGCTCGACGATTTCGACTTCTTGATCCTCGACTGCCTGACGGTCGATCGGCTCGACCCGAATGTTCCGCTCGCTCATTACCCGACGTTGGGGAAGCGACATTCTATAACTTGCGGAAACCGATCCTGGAGAGAATATACTCTCCGGTAATATGCCAGCGGTCGTCGAACTCAGTCTTCGGCCTCGAGTAAGAGGCCGAGATACGAGGTGCGGATCTGATCGTCGGGGTCGAGGTCCAGTCGCTCGAGCACGCCGTAGACGCCGTCCCGTGCCGCCTCGAGTGTCGCTTCGTCCGCGGTTTCGGTCTCGACTTCGACGTACTCGCCGATCCCGTCGACGTCGTCGACGGTGACGGTGTACTCGCCGTCCTCGAGTGCGAACCGCTCGCGTTCCTTCCGGACGGTGGCGGCCGGCTCGAAGCCCAGGTTTGCCAGAATCGCGTCCATCCGATCGTCGTCCCGAACTGCGGTTTCGACTTCCTCGCGCGTCTTCGACTCGTCGTCGACGAGTGGCCCTTTGTACGTGAGCCTGGTTTCCGCATCGTCGTCCGGTCGGTGCTCGGACCGAATCCGCAACGCTTCGTCCGTCTCCGCGAAGGTGCGATGGGGTGCGTCGTAGTACGTATCGACCTGGACGACCGTCCCTAAGGGGGTCGCCTCGAGCGCGTCGAGTTTCGATCGAACGCGCTCGCGGTCGACAGGGACCTTCACTTCCACCTCGTACACGGTCTACGCCACCTCGTCCATGGTGGATACGAGGGGGAGGGGCGGTAAGTATTGGTCGCTCCCAGCGAAAAACGCGGTCCTTAAATGTAGACGGCGGGACGTACAACGTATGACTGAGGATCAGGAGGCCGAGCTAGACGAGCAGGCCGATGACGTCGCTGAAGAGGAAGCCGAAAGCGAGAGTCCGGATACCGACGCGGAAGACGGGCTCCAGCAGGGCGATTTCGTCGAAATCGAGTACACGGCTTACACCGTCGAGGGCGAACAGCTCGTCGACACCACCGACCCGGAAGTCGCCGAGGAGGAAGGTGTCGACGACCAGGGCCAGGAGTTCAAACCGCGGACGATCGTCCTCGGTGAAGGACACATCTTCGAGGGCGTCGAAGCGGCCATCACCGGCAGCGAGGCCGGCGATTCCGGCAGTGTCACGATCTCCGCCGAGGAGGCCTTCGGCGAGTACGATCCCGACAATGTCGAGACCGTAAGCGCCGAGAAGATCGACGAAGACGACCGCTACCCCGGCGCGAACGTCCAGGTCGACGGCCAGCAGGGCTACATCAGCACGATCGTCGGCGGCCGCGCACGCGTCGACTTCAACCACCCGCTGGCCGGCGAGGACGTCGAGTACGAGTACGAAGTCGTCGACGAGGTCGACGACCGCGAGCAACAGGCCGCCGGTCTCTTCGAGATGTACCTCGGGATGGAGCCCGAGCTCTGGATCGAGACCGACGAGGTCGAAGAGGAGGTCCCCGTCGAACCCGACGACGATGCGGACGAAGACGACGAGCCAGCCGAACCCGAGTTCGAAACGGAGGTCGTCGAGAAGGAGACGCTCTATCTCGAGGCCACGCCCCAGATGACGATGAACCAGCAGTGGATGATGGGGAAACAACAGATCGGCCAGCAGATCATCGACCAGATCGGCGTCGACCGCGTCATCGTCCAGGAGGTCATCGACGGCATGGGCATGGGCGGTATGGGCGGCATGATGGGCGGCATGGGCGGTATGGGCGGCGGCGACATCGAGGAGGCGCTCGAGGACGCCGACGTCGACGCAGACGAGATCGTCGAGGAACTCGAAGGCGCAGAGGAGTAACGTCCTCTCAGCGGGCTCGTTGTGCGATTTACGGACCCCTTCACGTCGAACCCGGCCGGGAGCGCCGAATACGGCCCGTGCTCGCGGACAGTCGAACCGACCCGGCCGTTTCCACCCCACGCTTTTTGCTCTCGGCTCGCGCTCGCGCGCGTACGTGAAGCTTTATTAGTCGCCGTCCACTACCCGAAAGCAGGTTTCTCATGTCCCAGGAAAGCGAGTACGGCGCCGGACAGATCCAGGTCCTGGAAGGCCTGGAGGCCGTTCGGAAACGGCCAGCGATGTATATCGGCTCTACCGACTCTCGAGGACTACACCACCTCGTCTACGAGGTGGTCGACAACTCGATCGACGAGGCGCTGGCGGGCCACTGTGACGAGATCACCGTCACCATCCACGACGACGGCGCGGTGAGCGTCGCCGACGACGGCCGCGGCATCCCCGTCGACACACACGAGGAGTACGACCGCCCCGCCCTCGAGGTGATTCTCACCGTCCTCCACGCGGGCGGGAAGTTCGACAACAAGTCCTACCAGGTCTCCGGTGGACTCCACGGCGTCGGTGTGAGCGTGGTCAACGCCCTCTCGGGTCGTCTCGAGACGGAGGTCAGACGCGACGGGGGCGTCTACCGCCACGCGTTCGAGGCGGGCGAACCCGTCGGCGACATGGAGCGGGTTCGCGATATGGAGCCCGACGAGGCGACCGGGACGGAGATCAGGTTCTGGCCCGACGACGATATCTTCGAGACCGACGAGTTCTCGTTTTCGACGCTGTCGAATCGCCTGCGTGAACTGGCCTTTCTCAACTCGGGCGTGCGGATCACGCTCCGTGACGAGCGGGCCGACGAGGACGAAACCGCCGAGGAAACGTACGAGTACGACGGCGGCATCCGCGAGTTCGTCGAGTATTTAAACGAGACGCGCTCGGCGATGCACGAGGAAGTCATCTACTTCGAAGACGAGGATCAGAACATCCAGGTCGAGGTCGCGATGCAGGCCACCGAGGAGCTACAGGGGTCGATCCACGCCTTCGCGAACAACATCAACACCCGCGAGGGCGGTACCCACCTCACCGGCTTCAAGACCGCACTGACCCGGACGGTCAACGATTACGCCAACGACAACGACTTACTCGACGACTTAGACGAAAATCTCAAGGGCGAAGACATTCGTGAGGGGCTCACCGCGGTCATCTCGGTGAAACATCCAGATCCGCAGTTCGAGGGCCAGACGAAGACGAAACTCGGCAACAGCGAGGTTCGAGGTATCGTCGAGAGCGCGATCCACGAGGGGCTTGGCACCTACTTCGAAGAACACCCCGACACCGCCCAGGCGATCGTGTTGAAGGCAGTCGAGGCCGCGAAAGCGCGGAAGGCGGCCCAGAAGGCAGAAGAACTCACGCGCCGGAAGTCGGCGCTCGACTCCACGTCGCTGCCAGGGAAGCTGGCCGATTGCCAGACGAAAGATCCCGACGAAGCCGAGATCTTCATCGCGGAGGGTGACTCCGCTGGCGGGAGCGCCAAACAGGCCCGAAACCCCGAGTTCCAGGCCGTCCTGCCGATCAAGGGGAAGATCCTGAACGTCGAGAAACACCGTCTGGATCGCATCTTAGAGAACGAGCAGATCCGGAACATGATCACCGCGATCGGCGCGGGGATCGGCGACGAGTTCGACGTCGAGAACGTCCGCTACAAGAAGATCATCATGGCGACCGACGCCGACGTCGACGGCGCGCACATCCGGACGCTCATGCTGACGTTCTTCTACCGGCACATGCGCCCGCTGTTGGAGGGCGGCTACGTCTACGCGACCCAGCCGCCGCTGTACCGCATCCGGTATCGCGGCGAGACCTACGACGCGATGACCGACGCCGAACGCGACGAGATCGTCGAACAGAAGTGCAACGGCAACCCCTCGCAGGTCCAGCGGTTCAAGGGCCTCGGCGAGATGAACCCCGAACAGCTCTGGGAGACGACGATGAACCCCGACAACCGGATCCTCAAACAGATCACGGTCGAGGACGCCGCGGCGGCGGACAAGATGTTCTCCGTCCTCATGGGCGACGCCGTCGAGCCCCGAAAGCAGTTCATCAAGGAGAACGCCCCCGAGGCAGAATGGATCGACATCTGAGCGCTCGAGACGAGGTGAGGTGACCATATGAGTTCCGACGTACCCGATCCCACAGACATAGAGGCACGAGCGGTAGAGAACGTCCGCATCGAGGACGAGATGGAACAGAGCTACATCGACTACGCGATGTCCGTCATCGCGGGTCGTGCGCTTCCCAGAGTCGAGGACGGTCTGAAACCGGTTCACCGGCGCATCCTCTATGCGATGCACGAGATGGGCGTCTCCTCGGGGAGCAGCCACCGCAAGTCCTCCTCGATCGTCGGGGAGACGATGGGTGATTACCACCCACACGGCGACAGCGCGATCTACGACACCCTGGTCCGGATGGCCCAGGATTTCTCGATGCGCTATCCGCTGGTCGACGGCCAGGGGAACTTCGGCTCGATGGACGGCGACCCGGCGGCAGCACAGCGGTATACGGAGGCGCGGATGTCGCCCATCTCCGAGGAGTTACTCGAGGATATCGAAAAGGATACCGTCGACTTCTCGGCGAACTACGACGATCGCTTGCAGGAACCCGACGTGTTGCCGGCGGCGTTTCCGAACCTCCTCGTGAACGGCTCGTCGGGGATCGCCGTCGGGATGTCGACGAACATCCCGCCGCACAACTTAGGCGAGATAATCGACGCCACGATCGAGTTGATCGACGACCCCGACGCGACGGTCGAAGACCTGATGGACCACGTCAAGGGGCCGGACTTCCCGACGGGAGCGAACATCGTCGGTCGCGACGCCATCTACTCGGCGTACAAGACCGGCCGCGGTCGCCTCCGCGTGCGAGCCGAGTTCGAGGTCGAGGAGTGGAAAAACGACCGCGAGCGCATCGTCATCACCGAACTCCCCTTCCAGACCAACAAAGCCCGCCTCGTCGAGCGCATCGCCGAGGACGTCAACGACGGCGACCTCGAGGGGATCTCGGACCTGCGCGACGAGTCCGACCGCGACGGCGTCCGCATCGTCGTCGAGTGCAAACGCGGCGCGAACGTCGAGGTCGTCAAGAACAAACTGCTCGAGAATCACTTGGAGCGAACGTTCGGCGTCATCAACCTCGCGCTGGTCGACGGCCAGCCCCGGGTGCTCTCGTTGAAAGAGAGCTTAGCGGAGTACATCGCCCACCGCCGCGAGGTCGTCCGTCGACGGAGCGAGTACGATCTGGCCGAGGCCGAGGATCGAGCGCACATTCTCGAGGGGCGACTGCGAGCGCTCGAGAACGTCGACGAGGTCGTCGACCTCATCCAGAACTCCGACGATCGGTCGGCGGCGAAAGACGGACTCCAGGAGGAGTTCGACTTCTCTGCGGATCAGGCCGATCACATCGTTCGGATGCAACTCGGTAGCCTGACGTCGATGGAGGCCGCCGAGATCGAAGACGAGTACGAGGACGTCACAGACGAGATCGAGCGGCTGACATCGATCTTAGAGAGCGAACAGGAGCTTCTTTCGGTCATCAAAGACGAACTCCGCGAGGTCAAAGCCGAGTACGACGACGATCGGCGCACCTCGATCGTCGAGGATCAGGGGACGGTCACCCACGAGGACCTCATCCCTGAAGAGGAGGTGTTCGTCGTCATGACCGAGGACGACTACGTCAAGCGCATGCCGATCGACACCTTCGACCCCCAGGGGCGGGGCGGGAAGGGGATCATCGGCGCGGACGTCAAAGAAGACGACCGCGTCACGACGGTATTCCGGGCGAACACCCACGACTACCTGCTTTGCTTTACGAACCGGGGGAAGGTCTACCAGCTCAAAGCGTACGAGATCCCGGAGATGAGCCGTACCGCCCGCGGCAAGTCGGCGGTCAACATCCTCGACCTCGAGGGCGACGAGGAGATCACGGCGATCGTCGACACCGACGCCTTCGGCGACGACGAGTACGTGACGATGGCGACTCGTAACGGCTACGTGAAACGGACCGCGGGCGAGGAGTTCGACAACATCCTCTCGACCGGGATCATCGCGGCCGACCTGGAGGACGGCGACGAACTGATCGACGTCGAGGTAACCGACGGCTCCCAGGATCTCGTCATCGGGACCGAGCAGGGGATGACGATCCGCTTCGACGAGACCGAAGCTCGGGCGATGGGCCGTAACGCCCGCGGCGTCAACGGCATCAAACTCGAGGGCGACGACGCCGTCGCGGGGCTGGTCGCGACCGACGAGGACGATGACCGGGCGCTGTTGACCGTCACCCGGAACGGGTACGGAAAACGAACACATCTCTCCGAGTACCGCACCCAGTCGCGGTACGGCAAGGGGCTGATCGACATCAAGACGGGGGAGCGAAACGGTCCCGTTAGGGCCGTCAAGGCGGTCTCGGCGGACGATCAGGCCGTGTTGATGAGCGAACGCGGACAGATCATCCGAACCCGGGTCGACGAGGTGTCGACGGTCGGGCGAAACACCATGGGCGTCATCGTCATGGAGGTCGACGCCGACGACGCCGTCGCCAGCGTCGATGTGATTCCGGCGGCCTCAGTCGGTGGCGACGAAGACGCGGACGACAGCGAGTAGGGGGACGGTCGCTCGAGACGACTCTCCCTGTATCGCATCAGACGAACTGAGAGAGCGTTTTCCGGAAGATCGTAAACAGATCAGTGTCCACCGACGGGAACAGTCTGGTCAGTGGGTGGGCTCTTCCGCGGGCGCGACCATATCGTCGATGCGGAGAATGAGGATGTTGTTGGTGTCGTCTTTCCCGTCGACGCGGCCCTCGACGACGAGTTTCGACAGCGGGGTCGGGCCGACGGTGACGGCATCGTCTTCGGAGATGTCGCCGATCGTCCCCTGCATGTGGATCTCGGCACGGCAGAGCTCCGGATGATGGACGCTCGAGAGATCGATCTCCTCGACGATGACGTCTTCGACGGGTTCTCCCTCGTGACTCAACGGCACCGAGGCGGGATCGTCCATCTGCTGGATCTCGAGGGCTTCGTAGGCCGCAGCAGTCGGTTTGTAGCCGCCTTTCGGACCGGGAACGCCCTCGACGAGTTGGAGGGCTTTGAGACTCTGCATCTGGTTGCGGATCGTCCCCGGATTGCGGTCTACTTGTTCGGCGATATCTTCCCCTTTGATGGCGTCTTCGGACTCCTTGTGGAGGTTCGTCAACGCCCGGAGGATTTTCTTCTGGCTCGGAGTCAGTTCGATTGATGACATGGCGAAATGTTCGTAATTGATTTCCTTAAACCCGACGGGTGGGCCAAGTTGGTTTTCGGTGTTCGATCTTTCGGACCGAATACAGTAAGTCGTTTCTCTTCGTGGCGTTGGTCGACCAGTTCGAGACGGTCAGGCGGGAACGAGCCACCCCTCGAGTAAGACCTCCGTGAGGACGTCCTCGAGGAGGAACATGAGGACGAATCCGAACGCAAACGCCATCGTGTTTGCTCGAGTGAGGACGGCGTCGGCGTCGAACCGGATGAGTTCCGCGACCTCGATGAGCACCTGCAGGATCGCACCGATCGCGACGGCGTAGAAGAGGATCGCAAGCAGGTCGGACTGTGCGAAACTGCCGATCCAGCCGCCGACGATGACGGGGCCGCCGGCGATGACGCCGATTGCGACGAAGTGACGCAACGGTGGCGTCGCCCTGTCGCGGGCGATAGCGGCGACCACGGTCGGCCCTTCCATGACGTTGTGCATCACGAACGCCAGGACGAGCAGGGTAAGCGTCGCCGTATCACCCATGACGTACGACACCCCGATGCCGAGTCCCTCCCCGATGCTGTGGAGTCCGAGCGCGATCGCGACGAGGTAGGCGATCTCGACGCCGCTCTTTTCGGTCCTGTTCATCGTTCGCTGTCGCCACTGACTCACGACGTACATGACGGCGAACGTCACGCCGACACCGGCGGCCGCGAGGCCAAACGCGAGCACTGGGGTACCGGTGTCGCCGGCGTATTCGACCACGTCCTCGGTCATCTCGACAGCGATGAACGCGAGAACGCCGGCAGCGAGCGCCATAAAGCCGTGAATATACCGCGTATCGAGCTCCCGGATGAACGGGAACCAGAGCATGCCGATCGCGACCGGAACGATACCCGCGATCGCGCCGATCACTGTCACGACCCAGATCACGTCGAGCGTACTTGCCTCGCCGGCATTCGAGAGGTCACCGAACGGCGAGCTCAGGTAGAGAAATCCGAATACGGCGAGGAGGATCACCACTGGACCGATCGCGAGCAGCCACCGCGGAAGATCGTAAAGCGATCGGCGACTCATCGCGGTCGATCACCGCCGACAGAGGAAACTCGAGTCATCATTACATGGAATTAGAGGAGTCTAAACATATATCCTTTCCGCGAGCAATCCGTGGGACTGATTCGAAACAAACTGCTCGGGTCACCAGAGACAGGATCGGAGACGATATCCACTACCCTTCGGCTTCGGCCGGCTGAGCGACGCGGATCTGGTGTGCGACGTGTTCCGGCAACGAGACGGTTTTCTCGTTTTGACTCGAGCGCGCCGTTACCATTCCAAACGGCGCTATTTCGACGATTTCGAGTTCGACGCCGGGTGCGACACCGTGGTCGGACAGATACGAGAGGACCTCGGCGTCGTCGTCGGCGACCTCCTCGACGACGACCGTCTCCCCCTCGGCGAACTCGATTACCGACTCGCCCGGCGACCGTTCCGGCGGCTCGAGGTCGGCGTTCGGGATCGGCGATCCGTGCGGGTCGACGTCGGGTTGATCGAGCGCGTTGGCGACTCGTTCCTCGAAGCTCTCGCTGATATGATGTTCGAGGCGGTCGGCTTCGTCGTGAACCTCGGCCCAGTCGTAATCGAGATGTTCGGTGAGATACGCCTCGAGCAGACGGTGATGGCGGACGATCTCGAGAGCGACGGTCTCTCCCTCGTCGGTCAGGGTTACCCCGCGATACTTCTCGCGGTCGATCAGGCCGCGCTCCTCGAGTTTCTCGAGCATGCTGGTGACCGTCGGTGACGTGACGTCCAGTTCGTCGGCGATCTCGGAGGTCTTGATCCGATCGTCGGTCGCCTGCTGGAGCTGGTAGATCACCTTGAGATAGTCCTCCATCACGTCACTCAGCATCATTGTACGAATATTTCGGGGCGTCTAACCCTAAATCTGTCGACGACGAGTTCGCGCGTCAGGCCGATCGAACGACGGCGAAAGAAGCCTCTGTCAATCCTTCCGGATCTGTGATAGTAGATCACGATACAATCGATCCGGCTCGAACCCGAGTAGATGACCGAGAGCGTCCGAATCATCGGTGGACAGATGAGCTACGGGGCGAACCGTCGCGGCGTCGACGTGCTGTCGGCTGTCGAGTCCCCGCTCGTGCTGGGTGGGAGATCACACGCAAAACATGAACGGATAGACGAGCGCGATACGGTCTCCGTGCTCGAGTTCGGTTTCGAAGCCGTCGTCGTGTTCGTTGAACCGGCCGTTGATACAGACCCTAGCGTAGGGACGGGTCTGATCGCCCTCCGGATTCTTCCGCCAGGTGCCCGGAAGCTCGTCCGGAACGGGAGCCCAGCCGCGAGCCGTCGCCTCGGCTTCCGTCTCGGCGATCAGCAGCTCCTCGACGTCGTACTCGTCGAAGAACGCCTCGAGAAACGCTCTGAGTGTCGTCCCCGTAAACGTGTACTCGAGTTCGTGTGCGCCGACGGCCATGCGTACGTGCCCGGTACACCGGACCGTGACGGTCGTCTCCTGTTGGGCGGAGTCGTCCGCCTCGAGTTGAGTTGCGGTCCCTGGTTGGTCCATGGCCGACCTACGGGTTCGGTGGGGGAAAACCCGTCTCCGAATACGTTCGGGCACACGGCGATAGCAGCGATCTCGACTGCGAGGGGAAGTGGACGTACGGTCAGGAAATAAGGATATATCCCATCACCCGATTGTATAACTCACACTAAACAGTAGTAGCACAACGCTTTTGCATGAAATACGTCGACACGAACCATGGTCCGAACCGACCCGTACACGCCGAAGCGATCGTATTACGAGTGCCAAGAGTGTGGCTACCGCGAAGCGGCCGACTCGCTCGGTTCGTGTCCGTCCTGTCAGGGGCCAGTACGAAACATCGCCGTCGCTCGAGAGTAACCCCCGTCGCGGTGGTCCCGTTCGGTCGAACGATCAGTCGAAATCCGGAAGATCCTCCGGCGGTTCGTACTCGGCCTCCCAGTCGATGTACTCCTCTTTGAGGACGACCGAGACGATCTGACCGAACTCCGTGAGTTCGGCGTTGATCGACGAGACGGTACCCCAGGTGTCGAGTCCGGGGTGGTACTCCCTGGTCTGCCAGTCCTCAGGGATCCCCGGCGCGTGGTAGCCGACGCGGTCCGCGAAGTCGTCCCAGAAGAAGTCGAACTCCGCGAAAAGATCGAGGTCGCGGGCGATCAGGTACTCGCGCTCGCCGAGATCGGTGTCGCCGAGCCACTCTTCGAGCGCCTCCTCCCAGGCGCCCTCCTCGAGGAACGTCTGGAGTTCCTCGCGTCGGTAATCGATCTCCGTTGCTCCGTCTCCGGTGATCGTGGCGTCTTCGTACTCGTTCGGATCGACGAACTCCAGTTCTGGCGGCTTCGGCGGATCGACCTCGAGTCCCATACCCGACCTAGAGGCGGTCGGCGGATAAGAATTCTCACCCCCGCTCGCGCGGACGGGCTATAACCGCAGTACCAGCAGTTCGCGAAACGCCACGGTGTGTGTCGATCCCTACAGTTATTCCTCGCGAGGCCGTCGGTTCAGGTATGGCCGAGGACTCCGACGACGGCTACAGCCTCGCGGAGCTGTTCGTCCTCAAGTTCGTCCTCGCGGACGTGCTCATCATCTTCGTCCTGCTGTTTGCCGGCGTGTGGTACGCGATCGGACTCGCGGCACTGTTCGTCGTCAGCACGTTCCTCGTGTGGTATCTCACGAATCGCGACCCTCCACGGCCGGAAGCCGCCACGGTGGGTGCATCCGAAACGGCCGACACCGCCGTCGACCCCGTTACGAAACTCCAGAACCGGTACGCTGCTGGAGAACTCTCCGAAGCGGAGTTCGAGGCGAAACTCGAGTGGCTGATCGACGCCAACGAGCGCGCCGAGCGGGCGGGTATCGAGACCGAAGAGCTCGAACTCGAGCGTTCGAACTAACCTCGAGCGAACGGATTAGGTCTCGAGCGGAGACTCCGCCGAGCATCCGAAGACGGCCGGGAACCCAACACTCAATCGGACCCCGATCCAAGCACTCCCGATGACGGAGTACGAGGCGGTAATCCTCGACGTCGACGGGACGATCGTCCGCGGCGAGTCGCTGATCCCCGATGTGACCGACGGCCTGAGAGCGCTCGAGCAGGCGGGCTGTTCGCGATTGCTGTTCTCGAACAACCCGACCCGCGGCACAGACCACTACGCCGAGTTGCTCGAACCACACGGCGTCGCGGTCGAGCCCGAACTGGTGCTCACCTCGGCGACGGTCTCGGCGGCGTACCTCGGGGAGACCCATCCCGACGAACGGGTGTTCGTCGTCGGGGGCGACCGACTCGAGGCGATCCTCGAGACCGCGGGCGTCGAGACGACGGCCGATCCGGAGGCGGCGGAGGTCGTCCTCGGCTCGTTCGACGATCAGTTCAGCTACGACATCCTGTCGACTGCTCTCGAGGCGCTTTCGGACGGTGTCCCCTTCTACGGAACCGACCCTGACGTGACGATCCCCGACGACGACGGCGTGAAGCCAGGGACTGGCGCGATCCTGGCGGCCATGGAAGCGGTCGCCGGCCGCGAACCCGACGCGGTCCTCGGCAAGCCGTCGTCGGTCGCCGCAACGGCCGCGATCGACCGACTCGACGTCCCGCCGGAGCGAACCCTGGTCGTCGGCGATCGTCTGGAGACCGACGTGGCCCTCGGCGCGAACGCCGGAATGGCGACGGCGGTCGTCCTCTCCGGAATCACGGACCGGAGAAGCCTCGAGTCGAGCACGATCGAGCCCGATTACGTCCTCGAGTCCCTCGGCGAGGTCGAGACGCTTCTCGAGTGACTCGAAGCCACAGGAACTAATCCGCATTCGTCGGGAAACGGAGGCGAGCGTGGCGGTTATCGATCCCCGTTCTCTCCCTCGAGGGCGACCTGACGGAGGCGCTGTCCTCTCTCCGTATCGACGGTGAGTTCCGGCACCGTCGTCGGGTCGTTTTCCTCGTCGATCGCGACGTAGACGAAGTACGATTCGGTGGTCTTCTCTCGTTCGCGCGTCCGCAGGTCCTCGCGCTCGGTGACGAGACGAACCTTCACGCTCGAGGTGCCTGCGTCGTAGACGTAGGCCGTGATGTAGGCCGTATCGCCGACAGGGATCGGGCGCTCGAAATCCATCCGGTTTACGTGTGCGGTCACACAAGTCTCGCCGGAAAAGCGCATGGCCGACATCGCGCCGATCTCGTCCATCCACTTCATCACGTTCCCGCCGTGGGCGACCTCGAGCATGTTCGCGTGGTTCGGCTGAACCATCTCGCGGTTCTCGATCAACGTCTCGATGAGATCGGTCATCGGTCGGTGTTGCTCGAGGAGAGTGATGAGTCTTCCTGTCAACTCTCAGCCATCGGCGCAGCGAACACCTCGGGTGCGATCCACGAGTCGGCTCTCTCCCCCGAGTTCGATACTGGTAAAAGTCGTCGCCGACTGGTCCCCCTAATGAGCGATGCAGGCGACGCCGACGTACCCTCCCCGCCCGACGCGAGCGCGAGCGGCGAGGGGTCGGTCGAAGTCCTCGGGACGGCCCACGTCTCGCAGGCGAGCGTCGACGAGGTACACGAGGTCGTCGATCGGGACCGCCCGGACGTCGTCGCCGTCGAACTCGACGAGGGGCGCTATCGCCAGATGCAGGGGGGGACCCCGGACGACATCGAGGCGAAGGACATTCTCTCGGGCAACACCGTCTTTCAGTTTCTGGCCTACTGGATGCTCTCGTACGTCCAGTCGCGACTCGGTGAGCGATTCGACATCGAGCCCGGTGCCGACATGCGCGCTGCCATCGAAGCCGCCGAGCGAAACGGCAGCGGCGTCGCGCTCGTCGACCGGGACATCCAGGTGACGATCCAGCGGTTCTGGCGTCGGTTGTCCGTCACCGAGAAACTGAAGATGGTCGGCGGGCTCGCGCTCGGCATCACCGACCCCCGCACCGTCGGACTCGCCCTCGGCGCGGCCGTCGGCGCGTTCCTCGGATCCCTCTTCGCGATCGTATTCGCGCCGCTTCTCGGCCTTGGCGACGTTCTCTTACTCGGCGTGAGCGAGCCGACGACGCTCCAGTACGTCGGTGCCGGCGGCCTCGGTGCCCTCGGGGGAGCCTTTCTGGGCGTGCTCTTTCTCCCCTCGCTCGAGTCGGCCGAGAACTACACCGGCGGCCTGGTAAACGACTTCTCGATACGGATCCTCGCCGGCGTCGTGATCGGGATCGGGATCTGTCTCGCGCTGGTCGTCACGGAGACGTTCGCCGGCCCAGTCTCGGCGGGGCGATTCGAGAACGCCGGCATCTACTCGATTCGCGCCACGACGGGCGTCGTCGCCGGTCTGGGCATCGGCGTCGTCGCCGGCGCAGCCCTGGGCATCGTCCTGGACGCGTTGAGCGGTGACGTCGAGGACGTCGAGCAGGTCGACATCGAGGAGATGACCGACGGCGACGTCGTCGCGGCGATGATGGAGGAGTTCCGCCAGTTCAGCCCCCGCGGGGCAAACGCGTTGATCGACGAACGTGACGCGTACATCGCACACAACCTCCACCAGTTACGCGAGCAGGGCTACGAGGTACTCGCCGTCGTCGGCGCCGGACACAAAGCAGGGATCGAACGCTATCTCCGGAACCCCGATCAGCTGCCGCCGATGGAGTCGCTGACCGGCACCGCCTCGAGCCGCCGGTTCTCGCCGCTGAAGATCTTCGGCTACCTCGTCATGCTCGGCTTTCTCGGATTCTTCTTCCTGTTGATCATGGCCGGCGTTCGTAACACGTTCTTACTCCAGCTGTTCGGCGCGTGGTTCCTGTTCAACGGCGTCTTCGCGTTCACGCTCGCACGGCTCGCGGGGGCGCGCTGGACCAGCGCGGGCGTCGGCGGCGCGGTCGCCTGGCTGACCAGCATCAACCCCCTGCTCGCGCCGGGGTGGTTCGTCGGCTACGTCGAACTCAAGTATCGGCCGGTCAACGTCCGGGACATCCAGACGCTAAACGAGATCGTCAACGACACCACCCGACCGATCGGTGACGCCGTCGGAGACATGTTCGACGTGCCGCTGTTCCGACTCATCATGATCGTCGCGTTCACCAACATCGGGAGCGTCATCGGCACCTTCCTGTTCCCGTTCGTCGTCCTCCCGTGGCTCGCCCCCGAAATCGGCGGCGTCGACGCGCTCATGAACGAGTTGCTTCGAGGCGCCGAGAACAGCCTCGAGTTGATCCGTGAGGTGATCACGTGAGCGTCCAGGTAGGTCGCCAGCCGGATCCCGAACTCAGCTTCAGCGACAAGGAGCTGTTCGATCTCGCGGTCGCCTGGATCGTGCTGAGCGTCGCGTTCGCGCTCCTGATGGCCCCGATCCACCGGTTCGACATCGACGTCGGCTACTTCGTTACGATGGTGGGTCTGAGCTTCGTCACCGTCGGCGTCGCCTTCCTGCTTCACGAACTCGCACACAAGGTCGTCGCGATCGAGTACGGCCAGATCGCCGAGTTCCGCGCGGACTACCAGATGCTGTTTCTGGCGATCATGAGCGCCCTGATCGGCTTTCTGTTCGCCGCGCCAGGGGCCGTCTACCACCGGGGACGGATCACCAAGCGGGAAAATGCCATGATCGCAGTTGCGGGCCCGGTAACGAACCACCTGCTCGCAGTGTTGTTCTTGCCGATGATGCTGTTCGGCGGTTACCTCGGCCTCATTGGACACATGGGTGTCTTGATAAACCTGTTTCTCGCCGCGTTCAACATGATTCCGTTCGGACCGCTCGACGGGAAGACCGTCCTCGAGTGGAACAAAGGCGTCTTCGGGGCCGTGTTCGGACTGAGCGTCGTATTGCTCGTCGGCTTCTTACTCGTCTTCGGGTTCTGGTAGTCGAGCCACCGTTCTCAGACGCGTTTCAACGCAGTCCGAAAGCCCCAAGCCCTCGCCCCCGAAGGCTCGGACGAATGGCGTCGGGAACGATCCATATCGACGAGCTATCGGGCGGACTCGACCTGTATCTGACACTCGAGAGCGGACAGAGCTACCTCTGGCGCCGGGAGGACGGCGAGATGTACGGAGGCCAGCGCGCGCCGGAGGCGTGGTACGTCACCGTCGTCGACGGCGAGGTGATCCGCGTTCGGTCCCGCGACGGCGTCCTCGAGTGGGAGTCGACCGTCGACGCGGAGCCGATCGTCCGCCGACTCCTGCGTCTCGAGGACGACCTCGAGGCGGTCGTCGCCGACGCACCGGACGATCCGCTGCTCGCCGAGGCCTACGAGACACACCGCGGACTGCGGCTCGTGGACGATCCGCCGTTCGGGACGCTGATCGCCTTTATCTGCTCGGCACAGATGCGCGTCGACCGCATCCACGGGATGGTCTCGACGCTCGCCCGCGAGTACGGCGACGAGATCGCTCTCGACGGGCAAACCTACCACGCCTTCCCGACGCCCGACCAGCTCGCGGCGGCAACGGAGGCCGAGCTTCGGGACCTGGGGCTTGGCTACCGCGCCCCCTACGTCGTCCGAACCGCTGAGATGGTCGCCGACGGCGACGCCCACCCCGAGGCGGCTCGCGACCTCGAGTACGAAGCCGCCCGCGAGTACCTGACCCGGTTCGTCGGCGTCGGCGAGAAAGTCGCCGACTGCGTCCTGTTGTTCTCGCTGGGCTTCGACGAGGCCGTTCCCCTCGACACCTGGATCACGTCGGCCATCGAGGAGTACTACCCTGATTGCGATCGCGGTTCCTACGCCGACACCTCTCGAGCGATCCGGGAGCGCCTGGGCGGGGAGTACGCCGGCTACGCCCAGACCTACATTTTCCACCATCTCCGGACTGGCGAGTGACTCCTTCCAGACTGGTTGGCGACCGCCGTCTAATCACGTCGTTCGGCGGCTACTGGCCGTCATCGTAGTCCTTCCGTCCCGACATCGCCCAGTACGCCTGCGAGACGATCGTGATCGTAAAGATAATCGCCAAGATCGCGGCGACGCCGATCGCGGTCACCCGACCCAGCAGGTAGTACGCGAGCCCGCTCGCGACGAGCACGAACAGGACCGAGCCGACGACGAGTTCGAGTAGCTCCCGGAGCGTCCGCCGGTGACTCGAGATTTCGAGGAACTCTTCCTCGAGGCGGTCGAGGACTCCCATCGGCTATCCCTACGGGCTCGAGAACCCTCGTCCTGTCGGCTCCAAACTGTTTCGTGGGGCGGTACAGCTCCGGACGAAACTCACCGAGACGGAGGCCACGAGTTTACGGCCGCCACAGCGGATGGCGACAGCTGAGCGCCCGGTCTTCGAATCGGTCTGTCCAGGAATCATCTGCCGGGGGGTGCGTCGCGTGTGTAACTGTCGCACGCCGTTCGTCAGCCACGCGTCAGACGGACGTCAGACGCGATGGACCTCGACCGGAGAGTGTGCCGTTCCGAGGGTGGGAACTGGGAGGGCCCGTCGGACTCGAGGCCGCGAACGCGCGGGATTTTTGACGGTCGCGGTCGACCGCACGGACATGACAGAACGAACCCGCGCACACGTGTTCGTCTCCGGAACCGTCCAGGGCGTCTTCTACCGGGCGACGACGCGCGATACCGCAAGGGAGCGAGGCGTCGACGGCTGGGTCAAAAATCTCGAGGACGGCCGCGTCGAGGCGGTCTTCGAAGGACCGGAGGATGCAGTCGAGTCGATGGTCGAGTGGTGTCACAACGGGAGCCCGAAAGCCAGCGTCGAGGACGTCGAGGTCGAGTACGGCGACCCGCTGGGCGAGAACGGATTCGAGATTCGATACTGATTCGGCGTGCCGAGTCAGCGCGGTCGGTGCTTGACCCGCCCGCACTGGCTCGAGTCACCATCGTCGATGGGTTCTCGGGAATTAGATATCCACTGAACGCCAGGGCGCACCCGGTCGCACTGCGAGTGCCGCGGTTCGAAACGAGTGGACACAAAATAATGACTTTCATGATATGACTGAACGCGTTTTATTAGTGCCTCTGTATTCGAATCTATGAATGCCCCGAAAGAAATCGCTCGATCGAAGAACGTACCTGAAATACACTGGCGCGGTGAGTTTGCCAGCGCTCGTCGCTGGCTGTGGCGACGAGGGCCCCGGCGAGACAGAAGAGGACGAAGAGGAAGACGGTGACGTCGACGACGAGGACGTCGACGACGAGGCCTGGGAAGGGGTAGACGAGTTCTACTTCGAGGGACGAATCGCGGCCTGGACGGGAATCGAACCGGAGATTATCGCTGGAGTAGATAACCCAGATTTGGTCCTTTTCGAGGGTCAAGAGTACGACTTTCGCTGGATAAACGAAGACGGCGCGGTACACAATATCGCGATGCACGACGAGAACGAGGACGTCGTTGACGACTACGCAACTGAGGGGATGGGCGACGAAGGCGAAGAACAGACGCTCGAGAACGTCGTCGCTTCCGAGGAGATGGTGACGTACATCTGTGAGTTCCATCCGACGACGCAGGTCGGTGACCTCGAGATCATTACGAATTGATCCTCTACATATTGTGCGCTATTTTCCAGTTGCCGAATCGATCATACGCAGTTTCGCTCCATCGCTACCTGTATGTACGAGTACACCACGAGCGAAGCGGCGGTGTGAGATCGATTCTGTGATACGGTCTCGTCTCGGAACCGCCGTGCTATCGGTGTCGGTGCACGTCACTACACACCCGATCGCCGCCACTCTGGCGATCGGTGTATCACTACCACTCCGGGAACCCCATTCACTTTCACTCCGGTAACGCACACCTTTTAGCCTCGCCGTTAGTATGGGGAGACAATGACGTCGTTCCAGTCGACACTCGGTGAGGACGCCGGGATCGCCGAGGAGCTGGCCGAGAACCAGCAGGCGATCTCGATCGCCGAGTTCTTCGAGAAGAACAAGCACATGCTCGGCTTCGACAGCGGCGCTCGAGGCCTCGTGACGGCCGTCAAGGAGGCCGTCGACAACGCGTTAGACGCCGCCGAGGAAGCCGGCATCTTACCGGACATCTACGTCGAAATTCAAGAAGAGGGAGACTACTACACCCTCATCGTCGAGGACAACGGGCCGGGGCTGACCAAAGAGTCACTCCCGAAGGTCTTCGGGAAGCTGCTGTACGGCTCGCGCTTTCACGTCCGCGAACAGAACCGTGGCCAGCAGGGGATCGGAATCTCGGCGGCAGTGCTCTACTCGCAGCTCACGAGTGGCAAGCCCGCGAAGATCACCAGCCGAACCCAGGGGGAAAGCGACGCCCAGTACTTCGAGCTGATCGTCGACACCGACGACAACGAACCCGAGATCAGCGTCGAAGAGACCACCTCCTGGGACCGCCCCCACGGCACCCGAATCGAACTCGAGATGGAGGCGAACATGCGCGCCCGCCAGCAGCTTCACGACTACATCAAACACACGGCGGTCGTCAACCCCCACGCCCGACTCGAGTTGCGCGAGCCGAAAGCGGAGTTCAAGTTCGAGCGGGCGACCGACCAGCTCCCCGAGGAAACCGAGGAGATTCGACCCCACCCCCACGGCGTCGAACTCGGCACCGTGATGAAGATGCTCACGGCGACTGACTCCCACAGCGTCTCGGGATTCCTCCAGGAGGAGTTCACCCGTGTCGGGAAGAAGACCGCCGACTCGGTGATCGATTCCTTCCGCGACCGCCACTACGGCCGCGAGATGCGCTGGCGACCACCCGCACCACAGGAGAGAATCGACCTCGAGTCGATCGTCTCGGATGCGACCGCCAACAAAGGTGCCGACGCGACGGCCGCCTTTGCCGGCGCGATCGCCGAGGCCGTCGACGACCGCGACCGGATCGCCCACCACGAACTGCGCGCCGACGTGGAGGCGGCCGCCGAGGCCACCGAATCCGAACACGGAACGACGTTCGGCGAGACAGTTCGGGAGAACGCGGTCGAAGCCGTCTGGCTCGCGTTGATCGACGCCGCCGAAGAGGACGAGAGCACCCCTGGGGATGCCGACGCTGCGGGTGACGGAGAGACGGTCGACTCGAGGCTCGTATCCGACCTCTACGACCTCGCGGACGACGCGACGAGCACTCGCAAAGACGACGAAGTCGTCCACGCCTTCGCCGACCGGCTCGGGGCCAGGTTCGAAGACAAAGAGGACGTTCGCCACCGCCTCACCCGCCGCGCACTCCGCGAGTACGTCGACCGTGCGGCCGAGTTGACCGAAGAGTACGACGACGTCGCCTTCGGCGACACTGCCCGCGAGAACGTCGTGGAGGCGATCTGGGACGTCATGGCGACCGTTCCCGACGACTTGCCGCTGGTGCGCGAACTCGCCGACGATCGAGACGCCGCGAGCGACCTCGTCGACGGGATGCGCGAGACCGACATCATGGCACCGCCGACGCGGTGTCTCTCGCCGATCTCCGCGGATCTCATCGAGGCTGGCTTAGAGAAGGAGTTCGACGCCGACTTCTACGCCTCCGCGACCCGTGACGCCGAAGTTCACGGCGGCGATCCGTTCATCGTCGAGGCCGGGATCGCCTACGGCGGCGACCTCGAGGCGGAAGGGAGCGCGGACGTCCTGCGCTTTGCGAACCGCGTCCCACTCGTCTACCAGCGCGGCGCGTGTGCGACGACCGACGTCGTCAAGTCGATCGGCTGGCGCAACTACGGGCTCGACCAGCCCGGCGGCTCGGGCCTGCCGAACGGCCCAGCAGTGATCATGGTCCACGTCGCCTCGACGAACGTTCCCTTTACCAGCGAGTCGAAAGACGCCGTCGCGAACGTTCCCGAGATCGAAGACGAGATCGAACTCGCGATTCGGGAGGCAGCCCGCGAACTCAAAAGTTACCTGAACAAGCGCCGGTCGATGCAACAGCGCCGGAAGAAACAGAACGTCCTCGGGAAGATTCTGCCGGAGATGGCCACGAAAGTCGCCGAGGTCACCGGCCGCGAGGAACCGGATATCGACGACGCCATCGCTCGCATCATGAACAACGTCCTGGTCGAACGGCGGATCGAAGCAAACGGCGACGGACAGGCCGTCTCGGTCGTCGTCGAGAACAACTCGAGTACGACCGAAACGCTCGAGATCACCGACATCGTCTCCGCCGAGCCACGGAAGCTCAGCGACGGCGCGACCGTCGTCGAGATGGATGGCGAGTGGTTCGTCAAGTGGGAAGCCGACGTCGGGAGCGGCGACGAGGCCGAACTCGAGTACGAGATCGCCGACGACGCGGCGTTCGATCTGGACGTCAAAGGCGTCGAATCCGAGAAACTCACCGTCACGGAGGGAGACCGATGAGTACCCAGAAAGACCAGCAAGCCAGAGAGCAGTTGATCGACCTCGCCGCACAGTTTTACGACCAGTTCGAACTCGGTGAGATTCCGCATATGTCCGTGCCGACGCGGACGAAAAACAACATCGAGTACGACGAGGGAAGCGGCGTCTGGGTGTACGGCGACCGGGAGTCGACCCGATCGGCGAACTCGGTTCGTGGCGCGCGAAAGCTCTTGAAGGCGGTCTACACCATCGAGTTCCTCGCCGATCAACTCGAGGAAGATCGCTCGTCGACCCTGCGTGAACTGTACTACCTCTCGGAGAGCTGGGACAACAAGGAAGCCCAGTTCAGCGACCAAGACGAGTCGAACGGGCTGATCGAGGATCTCGAGATCGTTTCGGGAGTCACCCGCGAGGATTTCCACATGCGCCCCGAAGAATCGGGTGCGACGATAATGGGACCGTTGCATCTCCGCGAGCAGACTCGCCGCGGGGAACGCGAGATTCACTGTCAGGAAGACGTCGGCGAGGGGGGGTACCAGATTCCGAACAACCCCGATACGATCGAGTTTCTCGATAGCGACGCCGACTTCATGCTCGCAGTCGAGACCGGCGGGATGCGCGACCGACTCGTCGAGAACGGTTTCGACGACGAGTACAACGCCCTGATCGTCCACCTCAAAGGCCAGCCCGCACGGGCGACTCGTCGGATCATCAAGCGCTTACACGACGAACTCGACCTCCCGGCGACGGTGTTCGCCGACGGCGACCCGTGGTCGTATCGGATCTACGGCTCCGTCGCCTACGGCTCGATCAAATCCGCCCACCTCTCGGAGTATCTCGCGACGCCCGAAGCCGACTACATCGGCATCCAGCCCGCCGATATCGTCGAGTACGACCTGCCGACCGATCCCCTCTCGGACTCGGACAAGAACGCCCTCGAGAGCGAACTCGAGGACCCCCGGTTCCAGACCGACTACTGGGAAGAACAGATCGAGTTGCAACTCGAGATCGAGAAGAAGTCCGAACAGCAGTCGCTGGCCTCCCACGGGTTGGATTTCGTGACGGATACGTATCTCCCCGAGCGTCTGGATGCGATGGGCGTGATCTAGGCGCACGAGCCGCGTGTACGATCAGTTACCGGTACCGTGCGTTTCGGTTCGCAGTTACCGATGTCGCCGGTCGACTCGGGTCCTGATTCGAGTCGAGCCGAAGAGGTCGCGTTTCCGACCGAGTCGAGGACTCCGGTCGGTCGAGTTCGATGGGAGAGAACGGGAGACAACCAGTACGTTCAGTTTCTCACACCTTTGGGAGTCCGGCGACCGTTAGACGTAGCCGAACTCGTGGGCCGCACCCATGAGCCCGAAGACGAGGACGACGGCCAGACTGATCGCGTAGTAGGCGACCCACCGCCGCGAGGGCTGGAACTGTTCGGGCAGGTGTTCTCTGACGACGTACCAGTTCGCCGGGTAGAAGAGGATCTC
The DNA here is from genome assembly GCF_008245225.1 of Natrialba swarupiae. Taxonomy (GTDB): domain Archaea; phylum Halobacteriota; class Halobacteria; order Halobacteriales; family Natrialbaceae; genus Natrarchaeobius; species Natrarchaeobius swarupiae. Next base: position 1,509 of record NZ_VTAW01000034.1, on the reverse strand, counting down.
CGTGATCGCGAGGATCGCCGAGATCCAGATGAGGAACGTGACGGGGACGGCGCCGAGTGTGAGAACGACGCCGATGCTCACGGCGACGATGGCGACCACGACGGCCTTCCTGATGCGCTCGCCGTCGAGGTCGGGGCGCTCTACGGCCATCGGGACGATGTCACCGGTCGCCCGCGAGGCGCCGTCGAGGAGCGTGATGACAGTCGAGTACAGCGCGGCGAACGCGCCGAGGACCATCGCGTAGTAGGACCACTCGCCGAAGGAGTCGCTCAGGATGGTGCCGATGGCGACCGCGAGGTTCGCGTCCGCCGGCGGGTTCGGATAGAGGACGTTCGCGGCGAGGACGACCATCGCGACGATGAGGACGAAACTGAACGCGTAGCCGATGTTGAAGTCACGTCGGCCGGTCTGGATCCAGGCGCGGATGTAGTCGTGGTGGGCCTCGTCTTCGGGATCGAGGCCGCGGTCGCGCAGTTCGCCAGCACCCTCGCCTTTCGCCATGCTCCAGCTTCCGATGAGGACGCTCGTGCTGAGGCCGGTCGGCGCAAAGCCCGCCGCGGCGGCGAACAGACCGACGAACACCGGTCCGGTGAGATCGGGAACGGTAAACGCCGTTCCAATGGCGACGTCACTCGGCGGCGGGCCCACGAACACGCCCAGTACGATCAGTAGGCCGAGTGCGATCGTAAAGCCCAGCAGGATTTTCTCGAGGAGGCTGTACCGGGTGAACAGGACGAGCACACCGGCGAGACCGACGAGGGCGACGAACGCCTGCGGGAACGAAAGCGGCGTCAACGCCTCGACGAACGCGGCGGTACTCATCCCGACCGCGGCGGTGATCCCGGCGTAGGCGACGAGAAAGACCGCGACTGTAAACCACTGCATCCAGTTGTTCGGCCCCGGCAGGTCGCCGTACGCTTCGACCGGGTTCCCGCCGACGCCGTAGTTGTACCGAATGCCCAGTTCCCAGGCGCCGTACTTCGCGAGGTAGATGAGCGCGAACAGCCAGACGGCAAACAGTCCGAACGTCCCGCCGAGCGTCGGCGCGAGGACGATGTGGCTGGCGCCGATGCCGATCAGCGCCCACAGCATCGAGGGTCCGAAGTGGTTCCTGAAGAACCCGCGCCAGTCAGTCGACGGATACGTAAGCTCGGATCGGTGGACCTCACTTTCGGCTCCGGCCTCACCGGCCACGCCACTCACCCCTTCGCACAGCGGTCCGTCTCGACTCACCGTTCGTCGAACCCCACTCCCCCAGACGCCGATCTGTGATCGCCATATGAATCGTCCGCAACTTCTCGAGGGTGTACTTATACGTTCGTTGTTCGACCGACGCGTCGCGGTCCCATACGGACTGCTTTCCCTGTGTCCCGCTGCTCCCGGAAAACGGGTTCCGGACACGGCGGTACTGACGGCCAGTAAACCGTATCAAGAGGGTGCCACAGAAAACTTGACACGGTCAGTGTTAACAAGCAACTCTACTAACTTCTACAGTAAATCTGAGGTGAG
>NZ_VTAW01000033.1 GCF_008245225.1 Natrialba swarupiae | reverse complement strand
CGCTTAATCTCCTTTCGACGTGAGCGTTCCATTACTTGCTCATCGATCTTAACTCACAAAAGTTTTCGTACTCATTACATCGGCGTGGTCCTCGAGCGCTTCAGAGGGAAGGAGGTTAGTGAGACGGCGTTCAATGTGACGTGAGGAGGTTTCGGTGTGTACAGCTGTCACCTCCTCATTCCTTCCGAGAAGTAGCTCCGATAAGCCGCCGCTGTCATGCGGTTCTTGGTTTAGCTAAAGACGGATGCCCTGAGCGATAGCTGTTTTTCGCACACTTTTAATTCACACTTGCATACCATATCAGTATCATATCCTGTGACGAGTTTGAACACTCCTTTTATTACAGCCCGAATATTCGGATTCTAATTTGCGGATGGCTTTCACTCGTTTGTAGGAGATCCATATTCGAAAAGTCTGGTCGGGGACGTACTAGTTCGACAATCTCGAGAGAGTCACGAGAGAAAATCCCACGTCCGCAGCGTTCTGGAAACCGATCCGGACAGAGACGACGCGAGGCTATCGACCGTGTGCGCGTCCCAAGAGGAGTGTAAGAGAAAGGAAGACCGCGAGAACTGTGGCTCCCGTGCCGAATCCGGGAACGCCATCTGAGTCGTCGGTCGTCGAATCGTCAGTATCGACCGGCGTCTCGTCGACGGGATCCAGTTCATCGTCGTCCGCGCCGGCGGTCGAATCATCGGCCGCCACAGGGACGTCAGCGTCGTCGGAACCGGAGTCACGATCGTCGACGGCGGAGCCATGGTCGTCCGCAGTCGCTGTGTCGTCGGAATCGAATCCACCGTCGCCAGCTACCGGCGGAGACACTCCGCCTCCGCCCCCGCCCCCGCCACCGCCCGAGGATCCGGTCGACGACGACCCAACCTCGAACGACGTGGCGTGTGTCGCTTCGTTGCCCGCTTCGTCGGCAACCGAGAGCCACACGTCGTAGTCGGCTCCGTCCGCGACGGAAAGCGTATGCTCGATCCCCGACGACGTTATCGAGGTGTTCTCGTGATCAGTCCGGTCGACGCCATCGATCTCGAGGCGGACGGAACTCGCGTCGATCCCCGAGTAGGGGTCGTCGTACTCGAGGCGGAGGTCGACGGTTTCGGTACCGGCGGCGAACACGCCCCCGTCGGCGGGTGTCGCGGTCGTGATCTCGGGTGGTTCGGTATCAGGGACGAACGCACCGTACGTCGAGAACCCGGAGACCGACGCCGTGAGGAACGGATCGCTGTCGATTTCCGTGACGGTCGATCCTACCACGGGGTCCCAGTCCCCGCTCTCGTCGTCGTAGTAGTGGAGTTCGACGTCGTCGGCGACTGCCCCGTCGGGGAGGGTCTCGTCGTCGATCGCCATCGAGATCGACGCGCTCTCGACGGTGCCTTGATCGAGGTGGTACTCGAGAAGGCTGTCGAGATCCGCGGTGATGAAGCCGACCCCGAGCTGGTCGTCGTCGAGGTTCGCGTTGGCAGTCGTCTCTGAAAGCGAGACGAAGAGATCCTGGGTGAGGACCGCTTCGTCGGCTCCGTCTGCGACCTCGAACTCGATGGTGGTGCCCGTCTCGTCGATCTCGATGACGCCGTCCTCGAGCGTAAATCGGGTGTCGACGGTGACCGATGCGGTGTCGAATCCCTCGTTTCCGGCGCGGTCAGTGCCGACGCTCGTGATCTCGTAGCTGCCGGTCTCGCCGGTAGCGAAAGAGCCGGTGAAGTCGGTGTCACTTCTGCCGACAGGGTGCAGTGAGACCGACCCGCTCTCGGTCGAGGCCCCGTCGGGAGCGGTGAACACGCCGTCTACGTCCGGCGGCTCTACGAGGGGTTTGTCGCTCTCGACGACGACCGTTGCTCCCTCGCCGTCGACGTCCTCTACGGTCGCCGAGAGGCGAGGTGGTTCGCGGTCGATCACGAGTGGTCTGCCGGCGGAGTCAGTCCCGGCGTTGCCGGCCGAATCGACGGCAACAACCGACACGTCGTAGCGACCGTCGTCTTCGATGGCGTCGGGTGACACCGTCGCCGTCCAGCTGTTGGCACCGTCGTGGCTTGCTTCGAACGCGCGAACGTAGTTCGTCTCGAGCGATTGTACCAACACGTTCACCGTCCCGAGATCGAGGTCCGCATCGATCTCGACGGTGACGGGGACGTCCTCGCTCGCGTACACTTGTTCGGTTTCGGGATCGAACGCGCTGGTGTGTCCCTCGACGGCGACGATCTCGGGGGCGACCGTCGGTTCGACGACCTCGACCGTGCCGGCGTTCCGATCGCCCAACTCGAGGTCGTAGGTGCCGGTGTCCGCCGGCGCGTAGCTGACGTTGAGCCCGCCGAGGTGGTAGACGTTGGGCGCGACCGTCATCTCTTGTGTGTCGACTACGGTCGTCTCACCGGTCGCCGTGTTCGTCGCCGTGAGTTCGATCGTTTCGGTCCCTGCGATGGTTCCAGCCTGGTAGACGCTTCCGATCACGTGCATCTCCTCGCCCGTTGTAACCTCCACGGTCGACGGCGAGGCGGTGACGACCTGAATGTCGCTTTCGGCCGACTGGACCTCGATCGTTCCCGCGTCCCGATCGCCCAACTCGAGGTCGTAGGTACCGGCGTCCGCCGGCACGTAGCTGACGTTGAGCGCGCCCAGATAGTAGACGTTGGGGTAGGCCGTCACTTCCTGCGTTCCGACGACCGACGTCTCGCCGGTTTCGACGTTCGTCGCCGTGAGTTCGATCTCCTCCGTTCCTTCGACGTTGCCAGCCTGGTAGACGCTCCCGACCACGTACATCTCCTCGTCCTCGACCAGCTCGAATTCGGAGGGTGAGGCCGCGATCACCTCGATGTCGCTTTCGGCCGCCTGGACCTCGATCGTTCCCACATCCCGGTCGCCCAACTCGAGGTCGTAGGTGCCGGCGTCCTCGGGGGCGTACGTCACGTTGAGTCCACCGAGGTAGAAGACGTTGGGCGCGGCCGTCAACTCTTGTGTGTCGACCACGGTCGTCTCGCCGGTTTCGACGTTCGTCGCCGTGAGTTCGATCTCTTCGGTTCCCTCGACGTTGCCAGCCTGGTAGGCACTTCCGACCACGTACATCTCCTCGCCCTCGATCAGTTCGATCTCGGATGGTGAGGCCGCGATCACCTCGATGTCGCTTTCGGCCGCTTCGACCTCGATCGTTCCCGCGTCTCGGTCGCCTAACTCGAGGTCGTACGTTCCCGGATCGGGAACGTAGGTGATATTGATCGCACCCAGATGGTAGTACCCCGGCTGGAGCGTTACCTCCTGGCTGCCGATGACGGTCGATTCGCCCGTCTCGGTCTCCGTGGCCGTGAGTTCGATCTCTTCGGTCGCCGTGTGGCTGCCGTTCTGGTAGACGCTCCCTGTGACCGACAGCTCTTCACCCTCGATCAGCTCGGCGGTCGAGAGCGATGCGCCGACGACCCTGATATCGGTGATGCGTTCGTCGACGGTAACCATCCCGACGTCCCGGCCGCCCAGCTCGAGATCGTAGTCGCCGGCGTCCGCCGGCACGTAGCTGACGTTGAGCCCGCCGAGGTGGTAGACGTTGGGTGCGACCGTCACCTCCTGGCTGTCGACCACAGTTGTTTCGCCGGTTTCGACGTTCGTCGCCGTCAGTTCGATCTCTTCCGATCCGGCGACGTTGCCCGACTGATAGACGCTTCCGACCACGTACATCTCCTCGCCCTCGACCAGCTCGACTTCGGAGGGTGAGGCCGCGATCACCTCGATGTCGCTTTCGGCCGGTTCCACCTCGATCGTTCCCGCCGCCCGGTCGCCCAACTCGAGGTCGTACGTTCCCGCATCGGGAGCGAACGTCAAATTGAGCGCGCCAAGATGGTAGACGTTGGGCGCGACCGTCACCTCCTGGCTCCCAACCACGGTCGTCTCGCCGGTCTCGGTGTTCGTCGCCGTCAGTTCGATCTCCTCCGGTCCGGCGACGTTGCCCGACTGATAGACGCTTCCGACCACGTGCATCTCCTCGCCCTCGATCAGTTCGACCTCGGATGGTGAAGCCGCGATCACCTGGATGTCGCTTTCGGCCGCCTCCACCTCGATCGTTCCCACGTCCCGGTCGCCCAGCTCGAGGTCGTAGTCGCCGGCTTCGTCCGGCACATAAGTGATGTTGATCCCACCCAGATGGTAGACCTTGGGTGTGACCGTCATCTCCTGGCTGCCGACGACCGACGTTTCACCGGTCTCGGCGTTCGTTGCCGTGAGCTCGATCTCTTCAGGGCCCTCGACGTTGCCAGCCTGGTAGACGCTTCCGACCACGTACATCTCCTCACCCTCGATCAGCTCGATCTCGGATGGGGAGGCCGCGATCACCTGGATGTCGCTTTCGGCCGCCTCCACCTCGATCGTTCCCACGTCCCGGTCGCCCAACTCGAGGTCGTAGGTGCCCGCGTCCTCGGGCACGTACGTGATGTTGATCGCACCGAGGTGGTAGACGTTGGGTGCGACTGTCATCTCCTGACTCCCCACCACGGTCGTCTCGCCGGTCGCCGTATTCGTCGCCGTGAGTTCGATCTCTTCGGTTCCCTCGACGTTGCCCGCCTGGTACAGGCTCCCGATCACGTGCATCTCCTCGCCCTCGATCAGTTCGAGTTCAGAGGGTGAAGCCGCGATCACCTGGACGTCGCTTTCGGCCGCCTCCACCTCGATCGTTCCCGCCGCCCGGTCGCCCAACTCGAGGTCGTAGGTGCCCGCGTCCTCGGGAACGTACGTGATGTTGATCGCACCCAGATGGTAGTATCCAGGCGCGATCGTCGCCTCCTGGCTGCCGACGACGGTCTCCTCGCCAGTCTCCTGGTGGGTTGCCGTGAGTTCGATCTCCTCCGTTCCCTCGACGTTGCCCGCCTGGTAGACGCTTCCGATCACGTACGCCTCCTCGCCCTCGACGAGTTCGGTCTCCGAAGCCGAGGCCGCGACGACCTGGATGTCGGAGTACTGGTGTTCGACGTGGACCGTACCGACGACGAAGCCGTCGAGTGAGATCGTCACGTTCGCCTCGTCTTCTCCGGCGGGGAGATCGGCTTCGGTCGGCGTCCACTCGAACTCGACGCCGCCGGGCGTCGCACCCGGTCCGACCTCGACGGTCATGGTGTCGACGCGTTCACCGTCGACGTTCAGGTCGACGGCAACGGTGCCAGCTCCGCCGTCGTTGAGCAGGTCGCCGGTGACGGTGACGGTCTCGCCGATGACGACCGCGGACTGGCTCATATCTGCGCCGTAGATGAGGACGTCCGCGTCGGCGTCCTCGACGACGGTGACGGTTCCAATGTCGACGCCGCCGACGCCGACCTGAAACTCACCGGCATTTTCGAACGTCCACGCGAACGCGACGTCCGTACTCTCACCCGCGTCGAGCGTGACCGTCGAACTCTCGACCTCCTCGCCGCCGATCTCGAGTGGAACGAGTAGTTCGCCGTCACCCTCGCCGACGTTTGCGATCGTCCCCTCGATCGTCGCCTCCTCGCCGGCCTCGAGCTGTGTCGGCGTCACGGTCGCCTCGAGGACGTCGAGTTCGGTTTCGGGGTCGAGTTCCTGTTCGTCCGCCTCGACGGCCATCTCGACGCTATCGGTCTCGCCGTCGTACGTGGCGGTTACCGTCGCCACGCCGGGACCCTCGGCGACGAGCATCGAACCGTCGACGGAGACGACGTCGGTGCTGTTGCTCTCGATACTCGTCCCGTCGGTGACGTTCTCGGCCGTTCCGTCGTCGAACGTCGCGATCACCATCGCCGACGTCGCCGATCCCTCGGAGATCGTCGTCTCGTCGACCGAAAGCGACAGCGACCCGAGTTCTGGATCAGATGGTGGCTGTTCGTCGGCCGCTACCGTCATCTCGACGCTATCGGTCTCGCCCTGATAATCGGCGGTGATCGTCGCCGTTCCGGTTTCCTCGCCGACGACCGTCGAGCCAGCGATGGCGACGACATCCACGGGATCACTCGCCAAGTGAGTCTCGGCGGTGACGTCCTCGGTCGTTCCGTCGTCGAACGTCGCGATCACCGTCGCCGACGTCGCCGATCCCTCGGAGATCGTCGTCTCGTCGATCGAAAGCGACAGCGACTCGAGTTCCCGATCGGCATCGGCTTCCGAAACCGAGAGTTCGATCTCGTCGACGTCGTCGGGTTCGTCCGATCCTGGTGGGAACGCAGCGACGACCGCCTCAGCACCGTCGAACTCGAGTTCCGACTCGAAGGTGAACGTCTCGGTCACGTGTTCGCCGGCCTCGAGAGAGACCGAACGGGGTTCCGCCTCGTACAGAGATTCCGACGATTCCAGTTCCTCGACTCCCAGTACGACTATCGAATCTGTCGACCCCGTCCCGGAATTATCGATGTCGGCGACGACGGTCAGGTTCTCACCCTCGGTGGCGCTGGTCGTACTCGCTGTCGGTTGAATCTCGACGGATACGTTCGCCGACGGCGGCTCGAGTGATCCCGGGGAGACGACGATATCCGCCGTGGTGGTTCCCCCTTCGACCACTTCGACGTCGTCGACCGTCCCGGACTGTGGCACGGCTTCCTCGGTCGTCACCTCGAGCGTGTACGTCCCCGGTTGGAGATGAAGATTGTAGTATCCGGTCGCATTCGTCCACGCGGATCCGCTTCCGTCACTGGTGGTGACGTGGGCGGACGCCACCGGGTCGTCGGTCTCCGTCGTAACCTGGCCGGTGACGGTTCCCGGTTCACGTTCGACGGTAAGTTCGACGTCGCCGCCCGCGGGGTCCGCGAGACGGTCGTCGTCAGCGGTGATTGTGTTCGAGAAGTACCCATCAGCGGCGAATTCGACCGACGGCGTTTGCGAGTGATGTTCCGGGAGGTTGATCGCGTATTCGCCATCGGCATCCGTCGTCGTTGTGTACAACGGGTCACTCGCGAAGAACCGCGATTCGATCTCGGCCCCCTGGATAGGTTCGTCCGTCTCCGAATCCGTTACGGTGCCGCTCAGAACCGGAACCGAAGCGAGTTCGATATCGTCGAGTGATTGTTGTTCACCCGTCTCGAGTTCGATGTTCTGACGGCCTCCGTTCGCGTATCCGAGTGTTTCGACGGTGATTTCGTAGACCCCCGGTGGGACGTCGAGGTCGAACGCACCGTTCGCGTCGGTCGAGAGAGTCGTCGCAAATCCGTCCGGGGCGGGATCCGTCTGGCCAACGTCGACCTGTTCGACCACCTCGAGTTCCGCGTCTGGAACCGGATCGCCGGTTTCGGCGTCGACGACCGTCCCGCTGATCGACGCTTCACCCACGTGGAGGCTAACGTCCGTCGTCAGTACACCGCCGTCAGCCACCTCGAGGGCGGTCTCTTCGGCCTCGGCGTAGCCGTCGGCGCTCACCGTCAGGTCGTACGTCCCGACGGGAACGACGAGCTCGTACACTCCGTTCTCGTCGGTTTCGGCGGTCTCAGTAACTCCGGCGTCGTCGGTGACGACGACAGTCGCCCCGTCGAGCGAGTCCTCGGAGTCCGCGTCAGTGACAGTGCCAGTGATCGTCCCAGTCTCGAGGAGTGGGGCCTCGAGCCACTCGTCGAACAACACGTAATCTGCCCAACCACCGGCTGTGTCGAGTGAGTCGCCGCTCCCGTCTGCAACAGCACCTGTTTCCGGATCGGTTTCACCGCCGCTTGGCCCGTCAACCGCACCCCACCAGTTGTTTCGCGCGTCGAGGTTCTCGAGGCCATTGGTGTACAACAGACCGTCGCCATTACCAGCGATCGAGTTCTCGGTGACGACGACGTTCTGGTCCCCGCCGACAGTGAGTCCGATTCCGGTGTTGTCCTCGATAATATTCTGCGTGATCGTGGCGTTTTCGAGACCGTACTCACCGTTGCCGGTCACGACGAGGCCGTCCTCGTTGTGTCGTACGGTGTTCGATTCGATCGTGCCATCAGCGGTGTCGACGTGAATATCGAATCCGACAGCACCGCTGTTGTCGGTGACGACGTTGTCCGAGATTGTCGCCGTTTCACTCTCTACATCGAGGACGAATCCGGCGTCGCCCTCGTTGTCCCTGACGGTGTTGTTCTTGATCAGCGCATCCACACCGTCGATGTCGAGGTCCATTCCGACCCCGCCGTTGTCACGAACGGTGGAATCGCGAACCGTCACCACGCCGGTGAGTGAACCCCAATCCATCTTCACGCCGTCACCGCTACTTCCGGTGATCGTGTTGTTCATGAACGTGAGGTTTTCGGTGGTGGCCAGACCTCCGGGCGACAGCAAACCGAACTGAACGCCAGTACTCGAGTCCTCGATGACGTTGTCGGTCACTGTTACCTCGTCTGCCGTGAGTACGTGGAGACCGCGGTTGGCGTCCTGGATGCTGTTCCCGACGATCGAGAGCCCCTCGACGTGTTCGACGTGAATCGCGGTACGACCGACAGCTGTGAAGTCCACATTCGAGACCGTCACGCCGTCACTGTCGAAAACGTCCAATCCATATTCTGCGTCCATCACGTCGACTTCATCGACGGACACCGACGACGAGTGCCAAACGCTGATCGCGCTGCCACCGATATCGGTGAACTCGCCGCCGATGATATCGACGCTATCGGAGTGGGTCACTTGCACCCCTGCACTCACGTTCGAGAACGAGTGCTCGTCGATTTCGACGTTCGAGACGTCGACGAGGATGACCTGTCCGGCACCAGGATCGATCGCGGGGGCGTCTTCGTCGACGGCGTACACGAGCGGGTCACCACCGACGGTGTTTTCGGACATCTCGTGTGGATTCGCGTCGAGGTCTTCGGGAACGCCGTCGAGCTGAATGCCCGTGACGAATGCGTTGTCTGTGACCGTCGCGTTGATCGCACCGTCGAGCACGAGGTCGATGTCAGTCCCCGAAAACTCGTTGTCACGGACGATCGTATCATCACCCGCGTGCGGGATTGCGTGGGAGACATCGCGGAAGGTATTTCCCTCAATGGCTGTCCCGTCCATGGAGATAGTACCGTCCCGGTGGATCCCCCATTCGGCATCCTCGATCGTATTGTCCACCACGACCGAATCGCCCCGGATCTGGATGGCGATGCCGTCTGTCGCCGTTACGTTGTTCTGACAAATTTCCAAATCTGATCCGGTTGCAGAAATGGCGTCGCCGTCGCCGCTCACGTTGTTCTTTGCGATACCGTGATCGTCCCCTGCAAGGTCGATCCCGAGACCCTGGTTGTCTTCGATCGTGTTGTTCGTAATCGTACCGTCATCGGAGGGGTACCAACTATCACCGTCGACGATACCAGCATCGTTTCTGCGTATCTCGTTGCGATCGATACTGAATTCGTCACTGTTTCGGTCGATTGTGAGTGCGCCACCGTCGTTGTCGACGATAGCGGTATTTCGAAGTGTGAACCGATCGTCACCGACGAAGACAGCCTCGCCTCCGCCGGAATACCCCTCGATCCGGACCCCGTCGACGGTCACGTCCGCTGCGTCCACCGTGATCGCACGCTCGAGTTTGCCCTCCCCGTCGAGAACGGCACCACCGTCGGACACCGACCGCAGCGTCAGCGGCTTGTCGATCGTGAGTGACTCCTCGTAGGTGCCGTTCCCGACGAGGATCGTCTCGCCCGGCTGGGCCGCGTCGATCGCATCCTGGATGCTGTCACCATCCTGAACGCCGTCGACGAGTACTTCGACCTCACCGACGGACTGGCCGTCGACCTCGAGATCGTACGTACCGGCTTCAGCAAGCGTGACACTCAATCGCTCTGTTTCGGCACTTTCGCCGCCGACAGAGACTGTGTCGGTGACGCTTGCAACCTCGTTCCCCCCGTCGTAGGCGACCAGCTCGCTCTCGACGCTCTGGCCTCCATCGACGAGATTCTCGTAGCGAACGTCGACGCTCGCCTCACCCGCAGCGCTCGGATCGACGGGCGCTTCGATACCGCTGATGATCGAGTCGTGCAGTCGGTTAGTGTCGGCCAGGTAGACCGGGTCCGAAACTACCACGATCGTCCCGATCTCCTCGCCCTCGAGATATGCGGTGTACGTTCCAGGGTCGGTAATCTCGTCGGTATTAAGGAAGTACGTTCGTTCTTCACCCGGCAAAGGTCCTTCAGCGTCCACGAACGCGACATCTTCGCGACCGTCAAACGCCGGCCCTTCAAGCGACAGGGTTGTGTTCTCATCAACGTATTCAGTTCCGAGGTTCGTCGCCTCGTAGGCGATCTGTACCGAGTCGCCCTCGAGCCACGTCTCGTAGAACGGGTGCACGACTCGGACGATCGGGTCGGACTCGTCGACGACGGTAACCGTCCCGACGACCGCGTCATCGACCTCGAGGTCGTACGTCCCCGCCGCTGCGGGTGCGGATATCGACGAGTCGACGGTGTTCGTCCCGTAGGCCGGAACCTCGAGGGTCACGGTCTCCGTCTCGCCGCCGAGCTCGAGGTCGAAACTCGCAGTACTCGCCTGCCCCCGATCGTTTCTCGCCGTCACCGTGACCGAAACATCCTCCTCGACGAGGACGCCCTCGTCGAACGCGACGTCGACGACGCGCGGATCAGTCTCCGCCACCGTGCCGGTCCACTCGTGGTGGTTGTTCTGTACGCCGACCATTACGCGAGCGTCGCTACTGGAGCCCGAGACGCCGGCGTCGATCGCCATCAGGCGTGTCTCGCCCGTTTCGTCTACTTGCACCGCGACGTAGAGGACGCCGTCGACGACGATGACGTCGCTGCGATCGCCGGTCTCGACTGACCACAGCTCGCTTCCTTCGTCGGTGACGTCGAGCGCTCGTAGCGCTCCCGAATCCGTCGACTGCGGAACGAACAGCGTTCCGTCGGCGACCGTCGGCGCGTCCCACACCGTCGTCTCGTCGATCCACCGTTCGCTGCCGTCGGTCGCGTCCAGGGCGTACAGTCCGTCGAATGCGACGTAAACCGTCGCCTCACCGCTCTCGCCCGAGGCTGTTGGTGTCGTGGGCGTCTGGGAGACGTCTCCCCCCGAGGGACCATCGAACGCGTGCGTCCATTCGTCCTCGCCTGTCTCGATGTCGATCGCCACGGTGGAGCGATCGTAGCCGCCCTGTTCGGTTCCCTCCCGAAGGCTGACGTAGAGGAGGCCGTCGGACACCGTCGGCTCCGAGATAGCCGACCGATCCTCGAGGACGCCGTAGTCGTCCCACGTCCACTGCTCTTCAGCGTCAGACGCATCGACCGCGACCAGTTTGTCGGCCGTACCGACGTAGACCGTCCCGTCGACGACCGTCGGGCCGCTGTAGATGGTCGCCGTCTCCGTCGACCACTGCTCGCTTCCATCGTCGGCGTCGAGTGCGTACAGTCGATCCGTGGTCGCGTCGATCGACTCGCCGACGTAGACGTAGTCGCCGTCGACGCCGAGTGCCCGCGATGAACTCGTCCCGTCGTCGAACTCGACGTGCCACTCGAGCGTCCCGAGTTCGAGGTCGAGCGCCCAGACGCCGTCCGTGCCGGTGACGTACACCGTCTCGTCGACGACCGTCGGCGATCCGTCGGTCGGGACCTCGGTCGTCCAGCGCGTCTCACCCGTCCCGACGTCGTACGCAGTGACGGCCGCGTCTGCGCCAGTGTCGCCGGTCGTCGTCACGAGAATCCCGTCGACGACCGTCGGGGCTCCCCCGGTGGTGAGGTCTTCGTCGGTCTCCCAGAGCACGTCGCCCTCGTCGCTGTCGAACTGCGTCGGTGTGATTCGATCCGCTTCCGATCCGTCGCCAGCGTCTGCAGCTGCGATCCCGGCGACACCACCGACAACACACAGTCCGCAGATTCCCACGATTCCGATCCAGATGAGCACGCCCAGTCCCCGCCGGGTCGTGCCCTGCCCCTGATTTACCATGCGGAAGAGAAAATTCAGGAGCTGATAAGCTTCTGCTTACGCTAGGTAAAGCGACTAGGTTAGCTTTCCCTAACTGCCTCCGTGTCGAGGGTTGACAGGCGGTCGTACAGCCGTACGACTCGCTCGTCCGCCTCGAGGATCGGCGCCGAGTGGATCGACTCGAGCAAGGAGAGCTTCGATTCGATCGCCTCGCGTTCCCGTATCGCATCTGGCTGACCCAGCCGATCGACCTGCCGGGCGACGGCTGCGATCAACTCGTCGTTGAGAAGGGGCTTCCGCAGGATGTCGTCACACGGCCACGCACAGAGCGACGGATCGGGGCGATCACCGACGAGGGCGATACAGCGAGTTACGTCGGGACACTGCGTCTCGAGTGTCGCCGGATCGTCAGCCCACAGATCCATATCGAAAACGACGACGTCCGGCGTCTCCGCGAGCGTCCGACGAAGCTGTTCCTGATCGCTCACCGTGACCGTGTCGAATCGGTCCTGTAACCAGCTGCCGTAGAGGTCGGCGAGTCGACGGTCACGGTCTCCGAGTACGACCGTCGGCTGCACGGAGTCGACGTGTTCGTCCCCCCAGGCCGCGAGTGAGTCGAACACCGGTTGCAGCTCGTATCCGGCATCCGTCAGTTCGTACGCCACCGACAGGGGCGATTCGGAGAGCACGCGTCGGTCGACGAGTCCCTGCTCCGAGAGCGCCTCGAGCGTCTTCGAGAGCATGTTCGAGGAGATTTCGGGGATCGATCGCTCGAGTTCGCTGAAGCGAAGCGAATCCGACTCCAGTAGGATAACGATCACGACGGGCCCCCACTTGTTCGAGAGCACCGAAAGGGCCTCGAGAGCGACTCGGTTGTCAGGTGGAACTGGAACGTCGGGTCTCTCCATGCACAGGGTCGGAAGAGAGACGATATATTCTTACCGTCTATCGGACACGTCGAGGCCGCCGAACGAACGTGTTTCATCCTCCTCATCGCCATCTCGTTCGTCCTTGTCAGCGGTCACGCGCTCGTCGCCGTCATCAAGCGGTTCGTCGTCGTCTTCGACCGCGTCAGGTGTCGCCTCGAGAGAGTCTACAGCGGACGCCCCGTCGTGGTCGGTCGCCGACGGCGTTTCGTCCCCGTTCTCGAGGCCGCCGTATGCTGTCGGTGTCGTCAGCTCGTCCCGCGATGGATCGTCGGGATCGATTCCGGCGACATCGGCGCGGTTGATCGCACCGACTCGATTGGTGACCGACTCGACGAGGTCCTCGAACGGCTCCGAGGCCTCGGTCTCCCAGAGCACGACCGGCGCGCCATCGTCGCTGCGTGTTCTGATCTCGGGGTTCATCGGGATCTCCTCGAGCAACGGGACGTCGTACGTTTCGGCGACTTCCCGGCCGCCACCGCTGCCGAACAGCGCGTGTTCGCCCCCACAGTCGGGGCAGTGATACGCGCTCATGTTCTCGGCGATGCCGAGCACTGGGGTGTCGTGGTTTCGGAACATCTCGATACCTTTTCGAACGTCGTCGGTAGCGACCTCTTCGGGCGTCGTCACGACGACGGAACCGGTGACCGGGAGCGTCTGGAGCAGCGTCAGCTGGGCGTCACCTGTTCCAGGGGGGAGGTCGACCACGAGATAGTCGAGGTTCCCCCATTCGACCTCCTCGATGAGCTGGATGAGGATCTTGTCGACCATCGGCCCTCGCAACACGGCCGGATCGTCGTCTTCGCGGGTGAGAAACGCCATACTGATGACTTTCAAGCCGTAGGCTTCCGGCGGTACGAGGGTCCCGTCGTCGGTCATCCCCGGTTCGCCGTCGATACCGATCATCTTCGGCACGTTCGGCCCGTAGATGTCGCCGTCGAGCAGGCCGACGCGGGCGCCCGCGTCGGCTAGCCCGGCCGCGAGGTTCGTCGCGACAGTCGTCTTTCCGACGCCGCCCTTCCCGGAGGAGACGGCGATAACGTTGCGCACACCGGGAAGCGGGTCGGCGGAGTTGCGCTGAGGAATGGTCACCGACAGTCTGGTCTCGAGGCCGAGGTCGGCAACGACCTCACGGATTCGATCGCCCATCGCCATCTCGTCGGGCGCATAGGGGGCGTTGAACGCGAGCGTGATGTTCGCGACGCCGTCCGCAATACGGATATCCGTGACCAGTCCAAGCGAGACGATATCGATGCCGAGTGCCGGATCTTCGACCGTCCGGAGCCGTTCGCGAAGCTGTGATTCGGAGACCGTCATCGCTCGTTCACCCCCTGGACACGGACTTGGTCGTCGATCGTCGGTCGATCCGTCGGCAGTCGGGTCGTCTGGTCAGTCGTGTTCATGAGTTGAAGACGAGATCGCCTTTGCAGTCGCTACAGTATTCCGCCATGTGGCCCTCGACGGTATCCATCTGGCCATCCGGAAGCTGTGCTTTGAGATCCTCGACAGTCGAGACGCTGGCGACGACCGCGCCACAGCGACGGCACTCGAACAGCTCCGCTTCGTGGACAGTCGTCCAGGCGTCGCCGTCGTTTTCCTCCGGCAACAGCCCCAGATCGAGCCCAGTGTCCATCGTAATCGCGCTTTCGGGGCAGCCGGTTTCACAGAGGCCACAGTCGACACATCGCTCGTGGCTAAACTCGAGATCGCCCCCATCACGACGAATCGCCCCAGTCGGACAGAGGTTCTCACAGGTCGGCGTCAGGCCACAGGCCTCGCTGACCGACATCGTCCCGAAGTTCTCGAGGCCGCGGATCGTCTCGCGCTCGGGTTCGACGTGCTCTAGGATCGTCCGGATGCTCTCGAGACTCCAGACGCGATTGCCGTAGGCGGGCAGGTCGTCGTCGGCAGTGAGTGACGTCCCCGAGGCCTCGTGTTCGTCCGCCGGAATCGGCGTCTCGGTAAGCTCGTCGACGAACGCCGACAGCTCGTCTGCGAACGCATGCGGCGCGTCGGGGTCGGGGGCGAGAAACGCCACGCGCTCGCCCATCCCGAGGTCGGTCGTCGCGGCGTTGAGTCGCTCGACTAACTCGGCTTTCGGGTCGGGGCCGGAGTGGGCACAGTCAGAGCCACAGCCGACGATCGTCACGCCGTCGGCACCCGCTGCGAGCGCGTGGAGGACGTGTGCCTGCCCGACCGTGTCCGTACAGTTGACGCGAACGGGAAGGATCGGGGGATACGAGACCTCCTCCCGGCCGCTCGCAGCCAGCTGCCCGTATCGCGACAGCGCCGTCTGGGCCCGCTCGGAGCAGACAAACGCGACGATCTGCGGGTCGACCGCAGCCGACGACGACCAGTCGAGCAGCCCACCGTTTGGCTCCTCGTCGACGAGTGCCTCGACCTCGCGGGCGATCCGCTCGTTGGATCGGTCCGCGAGGTCGACCGCCCCGGTCGGACAAGAACTCGTACAGGCCCCGCAGTTCTGACAGGACGAACGGTCGAAGCTGACCTCGTGTGGTGCGGGCTTCGACACCGCGTCGTGGGGACAGGCGTCGTAACAGGCTCGACACCCCTCCTGTCCGGAGTCACCCGACGCACAGACGTCCATCTCGAGGTCGAGAAACGACGATCGATCGGGGTCGAGTAGGTCGCTGACGGCCGCGATCGTCCCGAGGTCGGCGTCGGTGTGGTAGCCGGTCGTCCCGCCGGGGGCGTCGTCCTCGCCGTCGGGATGGACGACCTGATCGAACGAGACGGTTCGCCGGACGCCCTCGAGATCGATCGCGTCGGTCGGGCAGACGTCGATCCACTCGCCACCAGTGGCGGCGGGATCGACGTCGACCGGCGTCCGCGTGACCGCGTCGTCGGGACCGGCACGGACACACTCCATGCAGTCGATACAGTCGTCGGTGACTCGCGCCTCGAGCGTGAGCTCGATATCCCCGAGCGACCCGAAGACGTCGATCACGCGGCCGCGCTCGACTCGGACGTCCGAGAGGTCTGCGCCGACGTCGTCGAACTCCCGACCGTCGGCGATCAGGGTGACGTCGGCCGATTCGGGCATGGCCGCGGCCAGTTGCGCGTCGCCGACGACGGCGACGGACTGCCCGACGGTTTCGCCAATCGAAGTGGGCTCGCTGTCGACGTCGAGTCCCGCACGGGCGGCGTTGACCAGCCGTGCCGTCTTCTCGGTCGCCGCGTCCTCGTCGTGGACCCAGCCAAGCACCGATGTGGGTTCGAATAAACCCGAGCTGTGCGTCTCGAGCGCCGCGTTCACACAGCTCTGCGAGGAAGGAAAGCTCGTATCCGGCGTGATCGATCAGCTCGTCCTCGACGGCGAGGTCAACTCCCATCTCGACGTAGACCGCCTCGACCTCGGTCGTGCTCGGACCGTTGAGCATATCGTCGACGTACATCGACTCGTCGGCGAACAGCTCACACCACTGCTGGATCGCAGAGATCGTACGTTCTTCGGGTGGCCCGAGATACGGCTGGCCGAGCACGCGGTATGCCGGTGCCAGCAGCAAGCCGATCTCCGTCAGTTCTGCGTCCGCATCAGTCATCGTGTTCGTGCGACGAATCGACAGACAGCCACGACCAACGGGACGCCGAGGCCGTCGGGTGGGGACGGTACTCCCTATCAATTCTCGACGACGGTATCGAGGTACTCCCGTGATCGTCAAGTCGACAGTATCGGTCGTGAGACGGATCGCAACAGTTTCGCCACCAGAATAGGACCGCCAACGGTTGTGAGAGTCCGGCTTCCTACTCGTCAGCAATGATGATATCGTCTGACTCCGCCTCTTGCTCGAGTTCGTGAATGGCTTCTTCGACGTCCTCTTGCGTTGCTTCGTCCATTCCCATCCTCCCTTTGAAACACAGTCGCTCTCGTAGACGGTAAAACACACCGAGCAACTTCTGTCTGAGAGAACACCCCCGCACCTATACTCGAGGTCTCGATATCAGTGAATTGATTAACTGTCTGTTGTGACTGATTGCCGGTCGATCGCTTGCCGTTTCGCAATCGACGGATACAGGCTCGTAGCAGTCCGGATTAGCCGGTGAAATAAAAAGAGGACGATCCCGTCCGTCTTTGCCATGCGAGTGCACAGCATACAGGAGTTAGATCACAACTGGACTCGAAATTATTGATAGACCCACATACTAGCATTCAAATATGTTTTAAATACCACATTTTTTGCCAAGAATGCCTACTGTACTGATATACTAGCGCAGTCACTGTCTCGATTACAGTCCCACCGCAGCTAATCGACGACAAAACCTACGACGCCAAAAATAGCGTTCGATCGGATTCGAGTGATTCAGACGATTGGATGGGATCAAAGCAGCCGAAAACACATTGTAGGTCGATTCAGCCTGGTGAATTGCGCAAACACAGCTGACAGTCGTTCTGTCGTTCACACAGTCAGCATTTCCAGTAAATCACCCAAATAGACTGATTACACCACGCTTATTGAGGGAAATAACGCTACATCAGTCCCGGAGTTAATGATTATTATATTAAATATCATGCATACTATCCTAATACTGTTATGTCCAGAAATGGACTATCTCCAGTAGAACACAGCCATTGTATTACTGTCGTACGCATGTAATCCTACGCCAGTCGACGATCGATTCAACTATCGTGAACAGGCATCCAGCCGTTACCCCCATATACTTAATTATTCTTCATTGCTTTTCACCACATCGTTCGAAATATAGTCGCGTCCTACGATGGTGAACGAAAATTCGAAATCGATGGATGAATCAGGGGTTCACTAATGCTTTGGCAAGCCTGCACTGCAGGGTCGAATGCGGTGGTGTGGTCCGGTCCGACCCTGGGGTCGAGCTTGTCGGAGTACTAGCAGGGAACCCCGCCAGAAGGGAACGAACGGCCACACTTGGAAAGAGACGAGCGCCCAAGTAGTGACAACGACTAAAGGCAGTACAAGCGAATCGAACAACCAGCGTGCGGTCGGTGTGTCAGACAAACTACTGTAACTCGGGCCGCCAAATCGGGTGCGTTCTGCGGCCACCGGGACATTCGGACAGCAGTCTACACCAGTCGATGCAGTTGGAACGGTGGCAGTTGACCACGAAACAGTTCACGACAACTGGAGTCGAACGAAACCCACACTCGAGCAGTTACAGAACGATACTCTTGGTTCGCATCAGGTCGTGGATCGAGGTGTCGATACCCTCGCGGCCGATCCCGGAGTCGCCGTTGCCCCCGAACGGGACGTCACCGAGGCCGTGACTTGGCGCTCCATTGATTCGGACGCACCCCGC
This sequence comes from Natrialba swarupiae, assembly GCF_008245225.1. Lineage (GTDB taxonomy): Archaea > Halobacteriota > Halobacteria > Halobacteriales > Natrialbaceae > Natrarchaeobius > Natrarchaeobius swarupiae. The sequence continues at coordinate 18,228 of NZ_VTAW01000033.1, read as the reverse complement.
GTCGAGACGGTCCGCGACCTCGAGGGCCCGTTCGTACGCCTGGGTGAACACGGCAGCGTCGAGTGCCAGCTCCGAGTCGTTCGCCCGGTCGACCGCCTCCGAACGGTCGTCGAACCTCGTGACAGCGGCGATGGGACCGAACTGCTCTTCAGAGAGAATTCGGGCATCGGGCGGGACGTCTGCCAGGAGCGTCGGCTGGAAATACAGCGGTTCGAGCTCCGCCGGTGCGTGAATCGGTGGGTCGCGGGACCCCCCTCGAACGAGCGAGGCACCCCTCGAGACGGCGTCGTCGACGAGCGTTTCGACTCGATCGACGTGATCCTCGCTGATCAGCGGGCCGATTGCAGTTTCGTCGTCGAACAGCGGGCCCACGTCCCACGTCTCCATTTCCCGATCGAGTCGTGCAACTAACTCGTCGTGGACGGCATCGTCGACGAGAATTCGAGAGACGGCGGAACAGCGTTGCCCCGCGTATTTGAGAGCCCCGCCGGCACAGCTCTCGGCGACCGATCGAACGTCGGCGTCCTCGAAGACGATCGCTGGCGCGTTCCCGCCGAGTTCCATGTGGAGCGTGACGATACCGCTCTCTCGAGCGATATGGCGGCCGGCGTCGGACGAACCCGTCATTGCGATGGCGTCGACACGGGGATCACCGGCCAGGACGTCACCGATCACGCTCCCGGACCCGGGAACGTAGTTGAACGCCCCATCGGGAACGCCGTCGACGTCGTCGACGATCTCGGTGAGAACGGCAGTGGAAACGGGGGCAGCGCTGGCAGGTTTGAGGACGACGCTGTTTCCGGCGGCGAGAGCGGGAGCGACCTGGAGTGCCGCGGTCGCGAGGGGGTAGTTGTACGGTGTGATACACAGCACCGTCCCGATCGGTTCGGGCTTAACGATCGACTGCCACCCCTCGTGTCCGGTCGTAAATCCCTCACGATACTCTCCGTTGCTCGCGATCAGTCGCGCTTCGTCGGCCGCTCTCCGAAATCGCTCGACGGTGCTCTCGACTTCGCTTCGTGCCGACGCAATCGGTTTTCCGGCTTCGCGAACGATGATTTCTGCGAGTTCGGCCTGGCGTTCTGTGACACCCTCGGCGATCGCCTCACACCACCTCGCGCGCTCGACGACCGACGTTCGGCACATCGTCGCTTCGACGTCGGTAGCGGCAGCGAGTGCACCTCGAGCGTCCGCAGGAGTCGCCGACGCGACGTCCGCGATAGTTCCCCCGTCGGCCAGATCCAAAACCGAACTCGACTCGTCAGTTTCGATCCAGTTTCCGCCAGCGTACACGGTTACCTGATGGTTGGTTTGTTGGGTCGTCATACGGAATCGGTTCGTTAGTGGACGATTCGAGCGAGCACGAACCGAACGCTCGCAACCAGTTGCCGGATCAGCCGGTCCGTTCGAAACGACGTGAACGAAAGGGACAGATCCGCGACGATACGTCGTTGCCCACGGTTACTGTGCCGTCGTCCCGCCGTCGATGTTCACCACCGTTCCGTGGATCTTCGCCCCGTTCTCGGAGGCCAAAAACGTCGCCAGATTCGCGATATCCTCGGGTTCGTTCAGTTTTCCGATCGGAATCGCGTCCTGGCGGCGTTCAACCCACTCGGGATCGTTCTCACGAACCTCCTCGTTCATCGCCGTCTTGGTCGTCCCCGGAGCAATCGCGTTGATATTGACCGTCTCGTCGCCGTACTCGACGGCCAACTGACGGGTGAGTTGGTTGACCCCGCCCTTGCTGGCACAGTACACTGGCAGGTCTGGAACCGCCCGTTCGGCGGCTTCAGATGAGATGTTGATCAGCGCCCCCTCACTCTCAGAGAGTACCGGGAGAGTGGCTTTCGCCAGCCGCATCGGGCCAGTCAGATTGACGTCGACGACGAGTTCCATCGCCTCCTCGTCGGTGTCTTCGATGCGCCCCCTCGTTATGGCACCCGCGCTGTTGAACACCGTATCGATCCCGCCGAACTCGTCGACGGTCGCGTCGACCGCTGCCTGGACCGATGCCATATCGCGAAGGTTGATGTCGACGAACGACGCATCGCCCCCTTCTGCGGTGATAACCTCGTGCGTCGGGTCGCCGTCCGACTTTGGCTCTTCTTGCAGATCAGCGATCATAACACGGGCACCCTCGTCCGCGAAGGCCCGAGCGACCGTTCGCCCGATACCCGAAGCGCCGCCGACGACGAGTACATCCTGCTCTGTCAGTGGAGTCGACATACCAGAGCCAACCGTTTCTTAGGATAAAAAAGTATCGATGACAGACACATTCGCTACAGTAGCCGCTGCACGTCGTTGCACATCTGACCGCCAGAGATGTCGACGATCAGTGTGTGAGACGGTCTGCTGTACCTGATTGCCGGTCGATCGCTCGCCGATGTCCGATCGACCGGGACAGACTCGGCGCAATCCGCACGAACCGGTGTTGGTGTTTGGACACCGACGACGATCGGTCACCTACCGACAGGGCGTGGACGATAGCTTTATTTGGAGATAGACGGATGACGAAACGTGGGAGAACCCATGGACGGTAAGACAGCCATAGTGACCGGATCGAGTTCAGGAATCGGCAAAGCGGTGGCGAAACGCCTCGCCGACGACGGCGCGAACGTCGTCGTCAACTCTCGATCCCGCGAGCGTGCGAAAGCCGCTGCCGAGGATATTGGTGGTGACGGCCGGACCGTCGTTCCGATCGAGGCAGACATCACCGAGTACGACGAGGTTGAGGCACTGCTCGAGCAGACGACCGACGAGTTCGAGCGCGTCGACGTCCTCGTCAACAACGCCGGAATGACCATCATCGACGACGCCGAGACGTTCGATCCGGAGGAGTGGAGCCGCGTGATCGACGTCAATCTCAACGGTACGTTCTACTGCTCGCAGGCGGCCGGGACTCGGATGATCGAGCAGGGAGACGGCGGCCAGATCATCAGTATCTCGAGCCTACTCAGCAGACAGGGTCTCGCCAAACGGACACCGTACGCCGCCGCGAAGGGGGGAATCAACAGCCTCACACGATGTCTCGCGGTCGAGTGGGCGGACGAGGGCATTCACGTCAACGCGCTCGCACCGGGGTTCATCAAGACGGACATCACCGAACAGACCCAGGAATCGGCTGGCTACACCGACGACGACATTCGTGACCGGACGCCGCTTGGGCGGTACGGGACACTCGAGGAGATGGCAAACTGCGTCTCGTTTCTCGCGGCCGGCGATCACTTCATCACCGGCGAAGTGCTCCAGGCCGACGGCGGGTGGTTAGCGAACTCCTGGGGACCGACGTCGTAGAAGCACGACCGGCAAATCGAGCACCGATCGAGCGAAGTACCGATTTCGTGTACACCGAACCGAATCCGAGAGACGCTCGTTCTCGAGGTCAGTAGACACGGGATGGCGACGACTCGACAGCGACCGAACGGTCACCAAAGGAGTCGTCGTTCGAACGACGGTGAAGAGGTCGAACTCGATCGGCTTACGAGGATAGATCGTACTGGTCGTCGTGAAGAATACAACGCGATCGCTGATCGGCGGCGACATCGTACATTCGTGGCTCCCCTTCACGACACTCCTCCGACGCCTCTGGACACCGCGGCGCAAACCGACATCCGCTGGGGAGATCGATCGGATCAGGAACTTCACCCGAGAGCTCGATCCGATCCCGTTCGACGTCGGGGTTGATTATCGGTGTCGAAGAGACGAGCGCCTGTGTGTAGGGGTGTTGGGGGTCGTTGATCACTTGCGTCGACGGACCGGTCTCGACGAATCTGCCGAGATACATGATCCCGATCCGATCACAGACGTGTTTCAGCAAGGAGAGGTCGTGACTGATGTACATAAACGAGATCCCCTTCTCCGTCCGGAGGTCGTCGAGCAGCCGGAGGATACTCGCACGAATGCTCACGTCGAGCATACTCACCGGTTCGTCACAGACGACGAACGACGGATTGGAGACGATTGCCCGCGCAATCCCGACGCGCTGGCGCTCACCACCGCTCAGTTCGGAGGTGTACTCGTCCATGTAGTTCTCCGGTGGGCGGAGTCCGACCTCGGCGAGCGTCTCCCGCACCGTCTCGCGGCGTTCGTCTTTCGGGCCGATATCGTGAATGTCGAGTGGCTCCTGAACCCACTGAACGACCGTAAACCGCGGGTTCAACGATTGGTAGGGATCCTGCTGGATGATCTGGACGTCACTCCGGAGCGCGTTTATTTCTCCTTTGTCCATCTCGGTGACGTCACGGCCGTCGATCGTTATCTCCCCGTCCGTGGGCTCCTCGAGTTGCAGGATGGTCTCGGCGAGTGTCGTCTTCCCACACCCACTCTCGCCGGCGATTCCAAACGCTTCACCCTCGTCGATGTCGAACGAGACGCCGTCGACCGCTTTGACGGATTGGTCTTCACCGAACCCGAATAAGTTCGAGAGTGCTCCGTCGTCGACCGGGAAGTGTTTCTTGACGTCTCGGACTTGTATCTTCCTCTCAGTCATTTTTGACCTCCGTTTCGGTGAGTTCGTCGTCGGTCTCCGTCGATTCGAGTTCGGTCCACGTCTCGTGTTTCTCCGCCTCCGACCGGAGATACTCGACCTCGTCGGCCCGGTGACACTCGACACGGTGTCCGTCTCCGTACTCCACCGGCTCGGGTGCAACCTCCCAGCACTCCTCTTCGGCGAACGGACACCGAGGGGCGAACTGGCACATCTCGTCAGGATCGACCAACGTCGGCGGTGCACCTGGAATCGAGATCAGATCCTGTGAGTCCTCGGTAATGTCCGGGAACGAGTTCCGCAGCCCCAGCGTGTAGGGATGACGAGGTGACTTGATGATCGTCTCCGCATCCGCATACTCGACGATGCGTCCGCCGTACATCACCGCAATGTTGTCACATCGTTCAGAGACGACTGACATGTCGTGGGTGATAAGCAACATGGCGACGTCCATCTCGTCCTGGAGGTCCTGGATGACGTCGAGTAGTCGATCCTGGATAACGACGTCGAGTGCCGTCGTCGGTTCGTCGGCCAGGATTACCTTCGGATCGAGTGCGAGTGCCAGTGCAACCATCGCCCGCTGGGCCATTCCACCGGAAAACTGGTGTGGGTAGTCGTCGATCCGATCGCCGTCGATCCCGAGTTTCTCGAACAGCTCTCTCGCACGCTCTCGTGCCTCGCCTTTGGAGGTATCGGACTCGTGGGCTTGAACGACCTCGACGATCTGCTCGCCGACGGTGTACACCGGATCGAACCCGTTCATCGCGTTCTGTGGAATCATCGAGATTTCGCTCCATCGAACCTCCCGTTTCAGCTCCTTGAGGCTGAGGTCGGTCAGATCTCTGCCGTCGAGTTCGACCGATCCACCGGCGATCGTGCAGTTACTCTCGAGGAGGCGAATGAGCGACTTCGCTGTGGTCGTCTTCCCACAGCCGCTCTCGCCGACGAGGCCGAGCGTTTCGTTCTCCGCTAAGTCCACGCTCAGTCCGTTGACTGCGTGGACCTCGCCGTGTTCCGTGTCGTACCTGACTTCGAGGTCGGATATTTCGAGCATTGTTAGTTGTGTCGTAGGTCCGGGTTGGTAACCTTTTCTAGGCTCCGGCCGATGAAGAACACCGACATCACGAACAGCATGATGCTCACTCCTGGGGGAATAACCCACCACCAGGCGTACCGGATCGCACCGTTGATGTACGCCTCGTAGAGGATGGTTCCCCAGGAGTACATATCCGGATCACCGAAGCCGAGGAACGCGATGCTGGCTTCGTAGATGACGGCCCACGCGACACCGAACGTGAGGTACAACACGACGAGCGGGAGCACGTTCGGGAGGATATGCCGGAACATGATACGGAAGTCACTCGCACCTGCCGCCCTCGCCGACTGAACGTACGGCCGCTCTTTCTGTGTCAACACCTCCGATCTGATAACGCGTGCACTCGAGCGCCACATCAGTAACGATATCACGAGGATGATGTTGTAGAGACTGGAGCCGAAGATGAACACCAGTGCGATGACGAACGGGAGAAACGGCAGACCGTACGCGATATCGACGAGTCGCATGAGGATGTTGTCGATCTTTCCGCCGTAGTACCCCGCGACCAACGCGACGCTCGTCCCGACGACAGTTGCGATCGCTGCCGCAGTGAGGCCCACGATGAGCGAGACTTGCGCACCCATCATCACCTGTGACATGACGTCACGTCCGAGGTGAGTCGTCCCGAACGGATGCTCCGCGGTCGGCTCCGCCAGACGGAGCACGTCGCCGTCTTCGCCGTGGTTGATCTTACCTGGATCGTGGGGGACGATAAACGGAGCGAACAGTCCCGCGAAGATAAACACCGCGAGGACGATCACGCCGAACTGTGCCAACCGCTCACCCTCGAGAATCGAACGGGATTTCGAGTAGGCGGTCGCGACGCTGTTCCGAGCGGATTCCGTGGCTGTCGTGATGGTTGATTGGTTAGTCGACATGTTACTCGTACCTCACTCGTGGATCGAGAAACGCGTACGCGATATCAGCGATAAAGTTCATGAATATCACGACACTCCCCATCAGGAAGAACGCCCCCTGAGCCATCGGGTAATCGTTGTGATGGACCGATTCGACCATCTCTCTCCCCATGCCGGGCCAGCTGAACACCGTCTCGATGACGAGTGATCCGCCGACCGAGAGGCCAGCGACGAGCGCAACGACCGTGACCATCGGCAGGATCGAGTTTCTCGCGGCGTGTTTGTAGAGGATCGTATAGTTCGAGAGCCCCTCCGCTTTCTTGATTTCGATGTAGTCCGTGTTGAGAACGCTAATCATACTGCTTCGCATCAGGAGAATCGGCTGGGCCATGTAGTATATCGCACCCGTGAGAACGGGTAACACCAGATGATAGACGAAGCCCCAGTTGACGTACCGATCGAAGAACGACGCGGGTGCCTCGGCACCGATTTCTCTGATCCCACCCCACGGGAACCAACCGAGCTGAAAGACGAAGATGGAGAGCAACACGATTCCGATCCAGAACTCGGGCGACGATCGGGCTATCAGCGCCAGGACCATGCCGTACTTCTCTTTGGCCGTCCCACGGAGCCAGCCGATGTACGCCCCAAACGCGATACCGAACGTGTACGCGATCGTCATCGCACCCGCCATGAGAAAGATCGTATTCCAGAATTTCGTCGTCAAAACGTCCCAGACGGGTGCGTTGTACCGATACGACGTCCCCAGATCGCCCGAGAGCAACATTCGAAGATAATCGACGTACTGAACGTAAAGCGGGTCCGTAAGGCCGTATCGTTCGAGGGTCGCCTGACGTTCCGCCTGCGACATTCCTTCCGGAATGTAAAGCGTCGTCGGATCACCCGGCGTGACCCGAAATATGAGAAATAATATAGTTATGAATGCCCAGTACGTAAGGATCAGGTACGCCACCCTTCGAACGATGAATTTCCTCATACAGGCCAATGGTAGCGTGTAACACCACATAATATTTTTGGATGAATAATAGGAGGGGTCAATCGGTCGAACCGGCGGCCAAGAGATCAGACAACCGAAGAGAATAGTCACTCCGCACCAGGTCATACAGCTGATACGGACCCTTGTAAATCGTTGCCGACGAATCCACGATCCGTAAGGGGTTCGCCGGTATACAGCAACCCGTATGAAACGGCCCGTATACGGGCACACCATACCCGTGAGCAGACGGAAATCGGAGACGACCAGTGAAAACGAGGTGGCGAGAACCGCAGGCTGTTCGATTACTATGTCGATCGAGACAGTCTCCTATCAGATGACAGTAGACCCACCATCCCTGCGACAGAACGTTCGTTACGATCTCGAGTCGACTGATCTCGGCTCGGGGAACGATCGAGCAGTTCGGGTTCGAACGCTCCGGGTACGGCTACCGCCGACTGGGTCGGTCAGCGCCGTCGATACCCGTCGGTGACCGACGACGTGGCTCCGAGAACTCCTCACCGGGGCAACTGAACGCCAAAGTCATCACCTAACTCCTGGAGAGACTCTACCACGCTGTTCGGAACGGGTATCCCGTCCGAACTCCGCGTTTCTTTTCGCTTCGTTTCGATTTCCCCAGGCAACATCAATTCTTCCGCGTCGTCCCGTGGCTCCATCGCTTTGATATCGGAGATGATCGTATCCACGTCGTCTTTGAACTCGGTCGTATCACGGAACGCCGAGATATCGACGGCGGCAACGAAGTGTCCAAGATCCATCGGCCGGTCGTACTCGTCGTACAGCGGATTGACGGTCGGGCTCGGCCCCGACCCGGAGAGAACGCCAGCTAGGATGTCGACAACGAGGGCGAGTCCGTACCCTTTCGGGCCACCCAATGGGCGAAGCGCATTGACCTCGTGGGGATCGGTAGTCGGCACCCCATCGTCGTCTACCCCCCAGTGATCGGGAATCGACGCATCGGTCTCTTTCGCCACGTGATCGATTTTCCCCATCGCGACGACACTCGTCGCCATATCGAGCGTGATCGGATACGATCGGTGTGTCGGGATCGCAAACGAGATCGGATTCGTGCCGAAGTACGGTTTCGTCCCATTAAATGGAACGACGTCGGGCCCGACGTTCGTCATCGCGATGCCGATACAATCGTGTTCCGCCGCCAGTTCCGTGTAGAACGCCGCCGTACCGAAGTGGTTGCTGTTTCGAACCACGCCAGCCGCCATCCCCATCTCCGCCGCGCGTTCGATTGCAGTCTGCATAGCGGTTTGTCCCGCAGTCTGGCCTGGCCCACCGTCACCATCGACCGAGAACGTCCCTCGAGACGGACCGGATTCGATCGTCATCTCCGGGTCCGGCTTGAATCCACCCTCACGGAACTTGTTCACGTACGCAGTGAGGCGTGCGACGCCGTGTGAGTCCACCCCGCGAAGATTGGCCCGTACCAACGCCTCCGCAACGGTTGCCGCGTGTGGTTCCGTTACCCCTGCCGCAGTAAGAACATCGTGGGCAAACGTTTCTAACTCCCGATAATCAACACGACTGACATTTTTCTGACCAGCCATTATTACACTTCCGTCGATACATTGTGCGGTAACCATTATAAATATGACTCTCCTTTCGATAGCGAACGTATTCGAGAGAGACGAGTTTCCACGGACAGTACCACCGGAAGAAGACCACGACCTCCGCCATCGAATTGGAAAAAGTCACCAGTACCAATCGAACAGGCCTATTCAGTAGTCCGGTGGGTAGTGAAGCCGCATATCGTCGTCCCACTGGAATCCGATGTCGTCTAACATCTGCATCGTGACGTCGGTCTCCGACTCGAACGCGTCGACGTCGTCCAAGTACCACTCGTCGAAGCCGGGCGATATGGGGTTGTGGATGATCTCTCCTGTGCCGCCGTAAATGGTGCCGATGATCGTCTCCTGAGGAACGGCGTGTGCGACGGCCTGGCGAACGTCGACGTCGTCGAAGGGTGGCTCACGAAGATTGTACCCCATGTGGTGAATCGACATCATCAACGAACTCTCGAGTGCAGTTTCCTCTTCCTGCTCGAAGCGTTCCAGATCGTCGACCGGCAGTTCCCAGCTCATCATGTCGACCGCGTCGTCTTCGTACGCCCGGATGCCGGCACGGACGTCCGAGACGACCGCTCGAGTGAGCTGGTCGACGTTCGGCGGCTGAAAGTGATCCTCGTACGCACTGAGCTGAATCTGTTCGGCGAAGTCCGCACTCTCGACCTGGAACGGACCACTGCCGATCGCCTCCGCATTCTGCCAATCGATCGGGGTCTCTGCTTCCACGTCGTCGGGAACGTCCTCCCAGATGTGCTGTGGAATAATGAAGACACGGCCGAGCGCGTTGGTGAGAAACGGTGCGTTGGGCTCTTCGAGGTTGAAGACGAGATCGAGATCGGTCTCCACGTCGATGCTCTCGATCGGTTCCGCACGGGTTTCCTTCGTCGGAGAGTGCTCGGCACCGTACTCGAAAGAGAACTGAACGTCTTCGGCGGTGACCGGCTCACCGTCGTGAAACGTCATTCCCTCGCGAAGGGAGACTTCGATCCTCGTGTCGTCGACCGTCTCGACGTCCGATGCGGCCCACGGCTCCGGTTCGAGGTCGGGAGAGACGCGAACGAGCCGGTCGTAAACCAGTCGGAGCATCTCGCGGTCCCCTCGAGCAGTTTGGTCCAGCGGGTTCAACGCGTTGATGTCCTCCGCCATCGTGGTTCGAAGGTGGGCATCGTCCCCAACTGGCTCGATGTTGAGGTAGTTCCAGAACGAACCGAGGCCCTGTTCGATGATCGGAACCGGGTTCTGAAACCGTTCCTGGTTGTACGGCATGATCCGCTCCTGGACCAGCAACGGAACAATCGGCATATCCTCACGGAGATGTTCCTGAATTTCGTGAATGATCTCGGTCCGTCGATCGGGATCCATCTCACTGGCCTGTTCGTCGATCAGTTCGTCGACTTCGTCGTTTTCGTAGGCGTACAGGTTCGAGTCACCGGGACCGATGTTGCTCGAGTGGAAGAACCCCCTGAAAATCGCTTCCGCCGGTTCGAAGCCATCGCCCGCACGGCGAACCTGGATGTCCCACGGGTACGGCGGCTCGGCTCTCGCTTCGAGATACTCGACCGTCGGTTGTGCGTCGTACTCCACCTCGAAGCCGACCTCCTCGAGATTGTCCGCGAACAGCTGTCCGTACTCGTACCGAGCCGGCGCATCACCTTGTGCGATACTCAGAAGTGTGATCTCCTCGACGGGGTCGCCGTCAGGATCGGAGACGACGTCGGCGTCCGCTCCGTTGTCACCTGTGCACCCAGCCAGACTCAGGCCGACAGCCGCTGCCGTACCGGTTTTCAGCGCGTGCCGCCTGGTATAACTTGACATGGCAACCGTCACGTTATTTACGATACTATATATAGATTTCGGACTTCATGATTGATATGAGTAGTTATGAGGTGTGCCAACCCACTCAGTGGTCGGACGCAGATCGGCGAGCACCCACCGGTCGAAGTACACCAATTCGTAACGCCGAAAATACTACCGTCCAATTTGGTTGGATGGGATGGCTCGAAGCGTGGAGCGTTACCAAATATCAAGTGAAAGATGGAATGGGTTATTTCTGGCGTATTAGTCCGTGAAGAACACGAAACGCTCCGTAGGTGAGACGTGGATTACACCGGTACACACGTAAAATAGTGCCTCCAACGATATCGAATGGGAGCCAGTAACACGATGTAGACGAGCCAGACAAAACGAGGGTCGCGTTGCTCACTCGAGTCAGAAGAAATCGACGGTCGACGATCGGACGGAATCGATCGATTCGGGTCATTTTCGGTTCAACTCACGAATATAATATTCAATAGTTTAGGTCCAAATCGATCCATATTCGACCATACTGAGCGAGCGACGAGACACGTTGAGGAACAAGACAGACAAATAACTACGAGGATTTCCACGGCATAGACAGATAGTATCTCACAAAAATTTTCCAAAATAATCTCTACCGGTGGAAACGTGACGAGACTATTTCCACTAGTCTACTGAGGGGTTTCCGTAAATTCAACGAGCTAAATCAATATCTCGAACAACAACAAATGGACCACTCGTTCAATAATGTTGGATCGACTGCGGGATTGGATCACCAGCAATAAAACCGTCCGTGTAACAAACCAAATCTACATATTTCCTACACACATCTAGGGACACATGGGAATCTCGAGGACGAACCTCCTCGCGTTGCTGTTGCTCGCGACCCTGCTTGCAGGATCCGTCTGGTTTGGTAACGTAGACGAAGAACTCGGATTGACGCGAACGGAGCTCGCCGTCGTTGCCGCAGTCATCGTCGTCGTTCCAATCGCCCTCGTTATTCTCGTGGATCGCGTATCGGGTGACGATAGCTGAAATCCATCGAGGGGAAATCGTTGTCGGCGCGCTCGACGGAGCGATCCGGCCGAGGCGTAAGCACGGCCGATTCGACAAGTGAACCGCCTCGAAGTTGAGTGATTCGAGACCCATTGATTCGAGAACTGTCGAACAGCCGCCTGAACGATGACTGGTAGAGCCAGATATTCGAGGGTGTGTGAAGAAAAACCATTCTCAAATACATATATGATATATGAATGTTCTCCGTGAGAGATGGGTGATCGACGTTCCAAACCGAAATCACGTGGGCGAATACGAGAGTGTTGACCGGTTCAACTACAGAGTCAGCCCAGGAGAGTATCAGGTAGGCCAGTTAATTAATTGGATGATCTGTGTATTATATCACCATCATCGCCATATCCTCCAGAAAAGAGTTATAAAAACGACCTCATGAGCCAGGAACGGATACCACCAGTTAGGGTACTCGTCGCATGGCTTCACGTGATCGGTTGGTCACTTCGAGAGAGACGAGCAATTATTCCGCTCTCGAGGCCAAACGTTGCTACCAGATGGTTGTTTAGTATATTGTACAGAATACCACCATAACTTGCGTCTCGGTACGTCACACTCGAAGCAGGTTGCCACCAGTGAAGAAATAATCAGATGGATTAGTAGTTGATTTAGTTGTATACTACCTTATCACTCGAGGCGAAGTTGATCTGGCTGGCCAGTCGTTCTGACAACGGTACCGATTCGGCGGCAAGAATCTGTCCGAACAACGTGTAAGTGACCTCACCCTGAGTCACTCGAGGTCAACTGACCTGCTCTCCGTGAGAAGGAGAGACCATCGGTCATACGAACCTGACGAACGGGCGCGTCGGCCGGGGAGCAGATGGGATGTCCTGGTTCCAAGACGACCATTTGCTAATAGTGATTGTACTGAAGTTCGATGACGTTCGCAGTCTGTTTGACCGCATCGACGAGATCCGTTTTGATACCGTTCTCTCCGGTAATCCGTTTTTTCGGTCCGGAGATAGAGACGGAGTGAACCGTTCCGTCGTCGCTTTTGTCCTGAATAGGAACTGCGATAGCGACGACACCATCCCGGCGCTCTTCTCTCTCCACCGAATACCCCTTCTCTCGTACAGTTTCGAGCTCCGACTTCAGCGTGTCCGGATCAGTTATCGTCGCCGGCGTCCGCGCAGGCAGCCCGTGTCTATCGATGATTTCGTCGACCCGTTCGGGCGGGAGGTGAGCGAGAATCGCCTTCCCAAGCGCCGTCCAGTGCATATTTGTGTGCTCGCCAGTCGGAGTGTTGTCGTAGATCGCGTCCGGGACCTCCGATTTGTAGACGAGAACGCGTCGACCGCGTTCTTCGACACCCAGGTTTCCGACTTCACCAGTGTCGTTTGCGAGCTTGTCCACGTGATTCTTCGCCGAGCGGTATAATTTTAAGCGGTTTCGTGCTTTCCCACCGTGTTTCAAAAAGCGGAGGCTGAGGCGATAGGTGCCGTCGTCGTTTATCGCATACCCCTCCGACTCGAGACTCTTGAGGTAGACGTGTGCCGTGCTCTTCGGCATATCCAACTGGTCCGCGACATCCGAAACGCCGACCGACTCAGACCCCTCGAGTACGTCAACGACGTCGAAGACGGTCTCGACTGCACCGATCCGCCCGTTGGAGTTCGTCTCACCCATGAACGGTACTACGATACTCTCCCTTGTAAAAATATCCAATAATATTGGACAGAGAACCATATAGAGGAAGACAGACGACGAGCTGACAGGAAACCGTATCAGCGAAACCAGCCAACGTCCACGAAAACGACGTTCTCGTGTAGCTCATTATGCCGCTCGACGTTCTGAGACCGGTATCTCGCATTGGCTCACCGAAAAACAGGAGTTCGAGGAAACGCGTTGCTCGTCGTGGTGGGACTGTCCGCCAGGAATTGAGCAGTCAACGCACCGACAGCGAGCGACGACGGAACCAAACAGTACCGACAGACCCGGTCAGTCGTCAGCCCACGGCTCAGACGTGCGCCTCGAGTCGGGCGAGGCGGACCGTTCGGTTCGGCCGCCGAGCGTCTCGAAGTCGAAGTTGTCGAACTCCTCGGGAGTTACGCCTTCGGCGGCGTAGACGTAGAGTGCGGTCTTGGCGATTCCCCAGATCGTCTGGCTGAGCAAGTACGTAAAGACCATCACACCACCGACCAAGACCACGGCGAGAAAGATGCCGGGACCGGGGAAGACGGCCGCAACAGGTACCGACACCACGAGTGCGAGGGCGGCAAGGACGATGCCGAGTACCGTCACGATCAGCGTGATACCGAATCCGGCACCCAGGGTCTCCCCCCAGGTCTCTTTGAACGTCACCCCACTGCGCTTGAACATCGACGTCACCGAGACGTCCTCGAAGACGATCACCGGAACGATAAAGAAGGTCATGATCGACCAGCCGACCGCGAACAGCGAGGCGAGGATCGATGCGACCGGGTTGTCCGATTCCTCGAGGGATTTCAGGATGACGCTTACGGTCGCCGAAATGAGCGACCAGACGACGATCGGACCGATGCGATCGCTGACGGCTTTCAGGCAGTCAACGACACCGGGTTCGCGACCGTGAAACGCCTCGTTCGCCCCGTAGACGAGCGCGGCCGAGAAGTACGTACTGAAGAACGTCGTGATGAAGTACAGGACGAACAGGACGGCGTACTCGAGGCCGGTCCCGACGAGATTTGCGATCAGCAGCGGGAAGAAAAAGAGCACGAAGAACGCGATGCTCGTCATTCCCGCGAGGAGGGGGAACAACAACAACTGTGGATGGTTTCGGATGACGCCAATACTATCTTTCGTGAGCGTCCAGCCAGTCTTGAGACGATCGAAAAACCCCATGCGACTAGAGCCTAGTTGTGGTGACATGAAGCCTCCTCCGAACCGCACTTTCTTAAGTGCTGTTGTTTTCGCGTTCCAAAGCCGGTATTCATCGATCTCTGACGACCGTCGAAACGGAAGGTGAAGCGGCGTCAATTCGTCGTGTCATAGTAAATTTATAATGCCATCAAACTCGAGAATCAATGTCAACTAACCCAAGAAACACACCGGTCGTAACTACCCCCGAAGACAGGTCGAATTGGCCGTCAGCAGGTAGTTACTCCCGGTCGAGAATGGAAGAACGTTCAATGACTCCGGCAATTTGTCCACCAGTTGTCGGAACGTTTCCGAACGACCATGGTCCGAAGCCGAGCGGAGACGGGTCGATCAGGCATGTGCTTGCTGTGAACCTAAGTGAGTATTTCGGGAGTAATACATCGTGTCACCACCAAACGTACGAACACTCGAGACGACGGCCGAATCCCGAAGCGAAGCGCGATCGGATTTCGGGACGGAGAGTATGGAGTTGGTTCGTCGATGACAGCGATTGGCTACCACGCCTCACACGAACAGTTCGCGCCGAGTGACCTCCTCGAGTGGGTCCAACTCGCCGACGGCCACGGGTTCGAACACGCACTCGCCTCCGATCACTTTCATCCCTGGAGCGAACAACAGGGCGAGTCGGGGTTCGTCTGGTCCTGGCTCGGATCGGCGATGGAGGCGACCGACCTGACGTTCGGGACGGTCAACGCACCGGGCTATCGCTACCACCCCGCGATCGTCGCCCAGGCCGCCGCGACGCTGCGTGAGATGTATCCCGAACGGTTCTGGCTCAGCGTCGGAAGCGGCCAGCTACTCAACGAGGGAGTTACGGGCGTCGACTGGCCGGTCAAATCGGAGCGAAACGCACGACTCGAGGAGTGTACGGACGTAATGCGGCGGCTCTGGGACGGCCAAGAGGTGACCCACCACGGACGCATCGACGTCGAGCAAGCGATGCTGTACTCACGCCCGGAGACGCCGCCGCCAGTGATCGGTGCAGCGCTCTCCGAGGAGACGGCAGCGTGGCTCGCGGAGTGGGCCGACGGCATGATCACCATCGCGACGCCAGACCACGAGGCCGACGCGGACCGCGTCGAGGCGTTCCGCGAGAACGCCCCGGAGAAGCCGGTCTACCTCAAGGCACAACACTCCTACGACGAAAGCGACGACGCCGCACTCGAGGGGGCGTACGAACAGTGGCGTACCCAGTGCGTGCCGGGGACGGTGACCCAGGAGCTAAGGACTCCCGAGGAGTACGACGAACTCGGCGAACAGATCACGACGGATCACGTCGAGGAGAACGTCCGCGTGTCGGGGACGCTCGAAGATCACGTCGACTGGCTCGAGACAGACCGCGAACTCGACGTCGACAGGATCTTCGTCCACAACGTCAACACGAATCAACGGGCGTTCATCGAGACGTTCGGAGAAACGGTGCTTCCCGCACTCGAGTGATCATCCCAATAAAAATCGTTGTTAATATACACCATTACATAGTGAGATTGTACAACGACAGATCGGGACTGCCTGCAACGAGTCCCCACGGGTTACTCGAACGATTTGCAACCTCTCACAACAGATGTCGAATAAAGAACACCAACTCGAGGTGCTCAACCAGGCTACTCGGGAGTTAATGGCATCTGAGTCCCGTAAAGAAGTTGCCAATACTGCTGTCGAAGCAGCGCGTGATATTCTCGAATTGGAAGCAAATGCGATTCATCTCTATGATGGAGAGGTTTCGGGGCTCGTTCCTGTCGCACAAACGGATGTTGCAAATGAATTGATTGGAGATCCACCGACATTCACCGAGGGTGATAGTATTGCGTGGCGGGTCTACACACAGGGCAATTCAGTGGCGATCGATGACGTCAGAACTGATCCAGACATTCACAATCTGGACACTGTTGTTCGTGGTGAACTCTTTTTCCCGCTCGATGAGCACGGAATTTTGATCGCCACCTCCCCATCGACCGATGCGTTTGATAGCGGGGACAAAACGCTTGGCGAGATTTTGGCTGCCAACACAGTTACAGCCCTCGAACAGGTTGAGCGAACCCGACAACTCCAAAATCGGGAAGAGGAACTTCTCCGACAGAACGATCGACTTGAGGAATTTGTTAATTTTGTCTCACATGATTTACGGAACCCACTGAGCGTGGCGAAAGGGCATCTGGAATTAGCACGAGCTGACTGCGAGAGCGATCACCTCACGGAAGTCGCAACAGCACATGATCGGATGGACGCCCTCATCGAGGATCTCCTCACGCTTGCACGGACCGGATCCCACATTGATGAGGTGAGGTCCGTTAATCTTCAGGAGATCGCTGAAGAGTGTTGGAGGAATGTTACGACAGAGAAAGCCGATCTCGTCGTCGAAACGACCCAAACTATTACCGCTGACCGGGGACGCCTTCAGCGACTTCTCGAGAATCTTTTTCGGAATGCTGTCGAGCATGGGGACGAAACCGTGACGGTCACGGTCGGCGATCTCACCAGCGACGATGGATTCTACGTCGCCGACGATGGTTCTGGAATTCCCGAAGACGACTGGGACGCCGTGTTCGAGAGCGGGTACTCGACACAACAGGATGGGACCGGCCTTGGCCTCGCTATTGTCGAAGAAATCGTTACTACGCACGGCTGGGATATCCAACTGGCTGAAAGTGAGGACGGTGGTGCTCGATTTGAGATTTCTGGGCTCGATCTATCAGGGCAGAACAACTAGTACTCCGCCACGCGTCGACTGCCGGTCGAATCGGACCACACCGCCGTTACTTCTATCCCGACAGGAGACTCGGAGGTGTCTTGTAACCGAGACAGCACAGCGGTTCGAGAGGGTGTCTCGAACGTTCTGGGTCTCGGAGTCCCGACGTTGTGCGTTTGAAAGGCGGTGTGATCACCTCGGTGTACGTCATGGGACGGGGCGATCTCACTCAATTATTCGGCTCTGTTGAAACCCTTAGAACATGATAGTTTTGGCACCCTGTGCGGTAAGTACTGAGCATGTATTGATCGTTGTTCTACGCAGTCTGTTTGTATCCGTCAGCAAACATCAGTACGGCAAAGACTGCTATTGCGATGAATAGTATTAGTCCCCCGCCGTAGTCAGTTCCGAAGACACGCCAAGCGATAAACCCTGTAAGTGCCGAAATCAGGCACATCGCAAAGAGCCGTTTGTCGGAGGGGGTGTCCATATACTACTGTTAGTCTAACTGAATATATGTCTTATCCAGTTCACTCAATTCGTTCAGTTCGCACGTGTAATGTGCAGCAGATTCACGCGAATAAATATCTAAAGAAGGGGATTTCAACAGAGCCAATTATTCGTATTGCTGCTGAACGGTGGTTGTGTCGGCGTTGTGGGATTCACGCCCGTTGAGCAAACCGAAGGTTTGCGATGCCCATCAGAACGCTTGAGTGGTCAGCGTAACTTTTGAATATTCGGGAGGAACGTTTTGATCCAGTCGTCGGCGAAGCTAACGCGTTTGGAT
>NZ_VTAW01000032.1 GCF_008245225.1 Natrialba swarupiae | reverse complement strand
CTATCGCCAACTACAAACGAGGAGCTAACCCTGGCAAAACGACGATCGAGGTGTGTCAATGATTCTGTGGTACCCTCATATACGAAACAAGAGTTCCCGATCGAGCGGCGAGTCAGACCCACAGCTGGAACCGTCGGATTCGAATACGTCGCCATCACCGCCGGAAGGCGATCACCGGGCTCTCGATCTCAGCATCGACGTCTCACCTGACGAGCTAGACGGCGTTCACAACACAGAGGTTCCGACAGCGATACAGGAGGATCGAGCAAACCGCCTTTCGACGGTGATAGCCGACGACTCCGAGTGGGACGCCGATACCGTTACGGCCGAAAGCGAGCGGTACATGAAACAGGGGTGTTCGCCGGGGGAGTTCGTCCGTTCCTACGAGGTGATCGTCGATTCGCTGCTCGAGGAGGCGTTCGACCGTCTCGAGGCCGGCCGTGCCGAGGCGGTGAAATCCGAGCTTCGAGCGGGATTGGGAACGATGCTCGGCGACGTCGCGACGGCTGTCGAGGAGTTCGGAGCGCAACGGACGGACGAATACGCCGATTCGTATCTGACGATCGAAGCGGTTCTGGAGGCGATTCCGTTTCCCGTCTACATGCTCGATGCGGACCACCGCGTCGTCGGCTGGAATTACGGCCACACGGCGTTCGTCGGTATGGAACGAGAGGAGGCGATGGGGAAGACCGCACAAAACAGCGTCGTGAAAGCGACCTACAGCGAGGGTGCCCGAAAGCTCACGTTAGCCGACAAGGTCGTGAAACATCCTCACAGCGCTGACGAGGAGTACGGCGTCGAGCGTTACGAAACTCCCTACTCCGAAAAACCGGTCTTCTACGATACGAGTACCGCGACGACGCTCGGCGACGAGACGATCGAAGTCGAGTTCTGGGCCGTGCCCATCTTCGACGAGAACGGCGAGTTCCAGGCCGTCTTCGAGATCATCCGGGACCAGACCGAGGAAGTTCGACGAGACGAGGCGATGACCGACCTCGTCGAGAACGTGACCGACGTCCTCCAGCGGATCGGCGGCGGCGAGCTGGCAGCTCGCGTCGACTACGAGGACGAACACGACGTCGTCGACGAGGAGTTGCTCGACATCGTCAACGAAGTCAACGAGATGGCCAACAGCTTCCAGACGCTCGTCGACGACGTAAACGAAACGACCGATCAGCTCGCGGATTCGATCCACGACGCTGCGGCGTCGGCCGACACTGTCGAGGAGACACTCGACGAACAGAACGACGCGCTCCAGGAGACGAAAAACGAGGTCGAGTCCTACAGTGCGACGATGGAAGAGATCGCCGCAACATCGAAGGAGGTCGCCGACGCCGCCCAGCGCGCACAGGAGCGCGTCGAAACTGGCGTCGACGCGAGTAGCGAGGCAAAACGCGTCGGCGGCGACGTCGCGGACGTAAGCAAAGAACTCGTCGACACCATCACCGCCCTCTCCGACAACCTCGAAGAGATCGAGCAGGTCGTCGAAATCATCGACGGCGTCGCCGACCAGACCAACCTGCTCGCGTTGAACGCCTCGATCGAAGCCGCCACCGCAGGCGATGACGGAGCCGGATTCGCCGTCGTCGCCGACGAGATCAAATCGTTGGCCGAGGAAACGCAGTCACACACCGACGAGATCACCGACTACATCCGCGAGCTCCAGTCGATGTCCCACGAGACCGTCACCGCTGTCGAGCAGGCACACGGACAGATCGAATCGATGGACGGCTCGATCGAAGACGTCGTCGACTCGTTCGAACATATCGAAGAATCGGTCACCTCCGCATCCGAACAGATCGACGAGGTCGCGAAAGCGAACGACGATCAGGCCTCGAGCGTCGAAGAAGTACTCGCGATGGTCGAAACCGCCGAAACTCACTCTCGAGAAGTCACCGACGCCGCCAGCGAGATAATCGACGAGACGACGACTCAACAGCGGACCGTCGTCGAGTTACAGGAGAAAGTGGGTGAACTCTCTCGGGCGGACGAGATTTCGGAGAGCGATGGGAGTCGGTGACCAGCATCGTACTCCCGCTCGCGAATCGGCCACCAGCACGAACAGCGGTGGCTGTTATCAAAGCGTGGGAATATGACGGTTTCGTGGAGGACGTTCCAGATGGCGTCACGTCCTTTCGTCGGATCGACGCCGGCCAGTTCCGTCGAGACGCCTGATACCAACACCCATCCAAACTTATAAATCGGATATCTCCACAAAATAATGTGTGTGATGAGTGATCCACGGCGGACTACGTGGAGTGGACGGAGGGACGGTCGGAGCAGCGATGCTTGCTGATGCGGTCGCGGTCGTGCTGGCAGCGACACCGTTGATCGTCGTTGGCGTGCTCCTCGTCGGTCTCCTCTGGCCTGCGACTCGAGCGATGCCAATCGCGTGGGTGTCGGCAGTTCTCGTCGGCTTTTTCGTCTGGAGAATGCCTCCCTCGTGGATTATCGCGGCGACGATCGAAGGCCTGCTCACGGCGGTCCAGATTCTCTTCATCGTTTTCGGGGCGCTCGTGTTGTTGTACACGATGCTCCGGGCTGGAGCGTTCGACGTTCTCAACAGCGGATTCGCGACGATCAGCGAGGACCGACGCGTACAGATCGTTCTGGTCGCGTTTTTCCTCTCGACGTTCATCGAAGGCGCGGCCGGATTCGGCGCGCCGGCCGCGGTCGTGGCACCGCTGTTGCTCGGCCTCGGCTTCCCTGCGCTCGCGGCCGTCGTCGCTGCACTGATCGGCCACATCATCGCCGTCACCTACGGCGCGGTGGGGACGCCGATCATGGTCGGGATCAGAGAGCCGATGGCAGGCGTCTCGCGCATACGAACGGCGATCGAAGCCGAGGGCATGACCGCGACCGAATTCGCGATCAACGTGGCCGCGTGGGCCGCCACGTACCATCTCCTCGTGGGATTCGTCATGCCGCTTTTCGTCGTGGGAATGATCGTCTACTTCTTCGACGATCCGGCGGACCGGTCGATCGCGCCGGCGCTCGAGGTGTGGCCGCTCTGTCTGTTCGCGGGGTTCGCGTTCGCGATTCCCTACTGGTTGTCGGCGTGGTACATCAGTGCCGAGTTCCCGGCGCTGATTGGCTCGATGGTCGGCGCAGCCATCGTGATCGGCGCGCTCCGGGCGGGGTATTTCCTGCCGGAAGACGAGTGGACCTTTCCGGAGCAGTCGGAGTGGCCGGATCACTGGCTCGGCTCGATCAAACCAAGCGACGTCAGTCCGATGCTGGATGCCACCCACGACATTTCGATCCTGCGGGCCTGGTCGCCGTACCTCCTGTTGGTCGTGCTCTTGCTCGTCACCCGCGTCGTCGAACCACTGCCCGCGCTGTTGCAGGGCGAATCGGTGACGCTACTCGGGACACAGGTTTCGCTGAGCCTCGGCACGTTCGTGACGAGCATCGGCGAAATATCCGTCGGGGTGTTTCTGTTCGAGTGGACGAATATCCTCGGAACCACTCTCAGCAACGAGATCAACTTCATCTACGTGCCGGGGATGTGGTTGCTCGTCAGCGCCGTCGCGGCGATCGCCATCTTCGGTATGTCTCGCCAGCAAGTGTCGGAAGCCTGGCTCGGTGCCACGTCGAAACTCTCCTCGCCGCTGATCGCGCTCGTGTTCGTCCTGGCGATGGCTCACGTCATGCTCCAGTCCGGATCGCACGCGTCCGGTACTGAGAGTATGATCGTCGTGCTCGGAACGGCCACGGCCAACGTGTTCGGTCCGGTCTATCCGATGGTTGCGGCGCTCATCGGTGCCCTCGGTGCAGCGCTGGTCGGGTCGAACACGGTTAGCAACATCACCTTCGGTCCGTTCCAGTTCATCGCCGCCGAACGGCTCGGCATTTCACGAGAACTCGTGGTCGGCGCACAGGCCGTTGGCGGAGCGATTGGCAATCTCGTGGCGATCCACAACGTCGTCGCCGCCCTCGCGACCGTCGGCCTCGTCGGCGAAGAGGGCCGCGTCATTCGGTTGAACCTCATTCCGCTCGTGTACTACACCGCTTTCGTCGGTTTCTTGACGCTGATTTTCGTCTACGTGCTCTTCCCGGACGTATTCTGATCGGTCGTCTTCGAGCGGATCGTTCGACCGAGAACGTCCTCCGGCGTACCGTTCGGTGGCGGCCGATCGGTCAGCAGTCGAACTCCACCGCCTCCAGACTCCGTCCTCTACGTCTCGAGGACTCTCGGTTGTCTATGAACGTCATCGCACTCCAGCTTGCCAACCAGCGGACAGCACGGCCAGTGTTGGCCCTCGAGTGCGAGCGAGACGTACACCGTTCTGAATCCGATCCGACGCGCAACTCTGTCCCGTTACGTTTTACCCTACCCGCCCCGAATCAGGGCGCAATGACCGCACAAACCGTCCAGCAGGGCGACCTCGTGACCGTCGTCGGGCTCGAGGTCCACGTCCAGCTGGAGACCGACACGAAGATTTTCTGTGGCTGCTCGACCGAGCAGACGGACGAGCCCAACGAGAACGTCTGTCCGGTCTGTCTTGGCCTCCCGGGTGCGTTACCGGTGTTGAACGAGGGTGCCGTCGAGGCGGCGGTGAAGATCGGGAAGGCGATCGACGCCGACATCCCCGAGGAAACCCGCTTTCACCGGAAGAACTACTACTACCCCGATCTGCCCAAGAACTTCCAGATCACGCAGTACGACGAGCCGATCTGTGCCGACGGCGAACTCGAGGTGAGCGTCGAGGGCACGCGACGCTCGGTGACGATCGAGCGCGCACACTTAGAGGAGGACCCGGGGAGCCTCCAGCACGTCGGCGGCGGGATCGACACCGCCGACTACACGCTCGTCGACTACAACCGCGCCGGCACGCCGCTGATGGAGATCGTCACCGCGCCGGACTTTCGCAGTCCCGACGAAGTACGGGCGTTCCTCGCCGAACTCGAGGAAGTACTCGAGTATCTGGGCATCTTCGACGCCGAACGCGACGGCAGTCTGCGGATCGACGCCAACCTCTCGATCATCCCCGAAGCGGAGATCGACGGCGACAATGCAGACGAGATCAGTGCGGACGCACTCGAGGCAGCCAACCGCACCGAGGTCAAGAACATTTCGAGTCACAAGGGCGCACAGAAGGCGCTGGCCTACGAGGAGACCCGACAAAAGAACGCCATCCAGCGCGGTCGGGCGGTCGAACAGGAGACGCGCCACTGGGACGAGGCTCGGGGGATCACGGTCTCGATGCGGTCGAAAGAAGAGGAGAAAGATTACCGGTACTTCGAGGAGGCCGACCTCCCGCCGCTTCGCGTCTCGGACTGGAAGGAGGAGATCGCGATCCCGGAACTGCCCTCGGCCCGACGGGAGCGATTCGGCGACGAGTACGGTCTCGACGAGGAGGCTGCCTCCAAGCTCACCTCGACGAAGCAGGTTGCGGACTTCTACGAGGACGTCGCCGGCGAGTTCGACCCAGATCTGGCGGCGACCTGGGTCGCCGACAACCTGCTGGGCGAACTCAACTACCGCGACATCGAGATCACCGAAATCGAAGGGCGACTCGAGGAGGTCAAACGACTCGTTGCGCTCGTCGACGAGGACGAGATCACGGCGAAAAACGCCCGGGAGACGGTACTGCGCTCGATGCTCGACGACGGCCGCACCCCGGACGAGGTCGTCGCCGAGGAGGGGCTGGGCAAGACGAGCGGGGACGAAGTTCGACAGGCCGTCGTCGAAGCGATCGACGAGAATCAGGGGGCCGTCGAGGACTACGAGTCGGGCGACGACGGCGCGATCAACTTCCTCGTCGGTCAGGTCATGCAAAAGACCGGCGGCAGCGCGGATCCGAGCGACGTAAACCAGCTGTTGCGGGCTGAACTCGAGGACTGATACGGTTTACTGTACCGATGTACCGGTGCGACCGCAGGACGGGTCGTGGTTGCACCGGAAATGACTGACAGCAGACCGTATGAGACGCGTACCCGTGCGTCGGGACGGCGCGTCGTCGTCGGCGAAAACGGTTCCGTGACCCGGCGAATTATGAGCGATCGGCGACTCTGGTACAGATATGGATCGGATCTCGCTGGGAAACGAAGAGTTCGAGGGACGGAACAACGCGTACGTACTCGCGGATGAGGACGACGGCATCGCGCTCGTCGATACCGGCGTCGCGACGCCGGACTGTCGCGTACAACTTCGGGAAGAGCTAGCCGAACGCGGATACGAGTTCGCGGACGTCGACGACATCGTTCTTACGCACCATCATCCCGACCACGCGGGGTTGGCCGGCGAAATACAGGCCGAAAGCGACGCGACGGTCTACGTCCACGAGGCCGACGCGCCCCTCGTCGAGGCTGATCCCGACGCGGTGACATCCCTCGAGGAGTTGCGTCGCGAGTCCCTCTCAGAGTGGGGCGTTCCGGCCGACGCGAGGGAAGAACTGCTCGCGTTTCTCGAGGCGACGAGCGGGGTCGACGGCGAACCGGTCGACGCGACGCCGATCGAGGACGGCGACGTCGTCGCGGTCGGCGGGCGAACGCTCGAGGCGGTTCACGCGCCCGGCCACACCGCTGGCCTCTGTTGTTTCGAGATCGGCGGCGCGTCGGAAACGCGTTCGGGGAGCGACGACGCCGCCCACGCTGGGACCGAGGCGTTCGTCGGCGATGCGATCCTTCCGGTCTACACTCCGAACGTCGGCGGCGCGGATATCCGCGTCGAGCGACCGCTCGAGACGTACCTGGCGTCGCTCCGAACGATCGTCGACCGGGGGTACGCTCGCCTCTGGCCGGGACATCGCGATCCGATCGACGATCCGGCCGCGCGGGCGCTGACGATCCGTGACCACCACCGCGAGCGGACCGAAAACGTCCTCGAGGTTCTCACCGAACACGGCCCAGCCGACGCCTGGACGGTCAGCGACCACCTGTTTGGCGACCTCGAGGGAATTCACATCCTCCACGGCCCCGGCGAAGCGTACGCTCATCTCGACCACTTGCGCCACGAAGACGTCGTGACGCTCGAAGACGGCGAGTATCACCTGATCGATCCCGACGCCGATATCGGTGAGATCGTTTCCTCGAGCCACTGATCTCGACTCTTTGCCGTCCGAGCGGCGAGCGGTGACGACCACGCTCACGACCGGTATATATGCCGGCTGGGTATGCATGGCTCACCGATACCCGTCCCGTCGTAGATGGACGTGCATGGTTCGGCTCTCGACGGGTATCATCCTCGCCGGCATCGTGTTGCTTTTCGTTCCGATTCCACCGATCGCGACCATCCTCGGTGTGCTGGTTATTTTCACCGGCGTCGTGCTCAGGGTGGTTGCCGGGATGTGATGCAATCTGTGGTCCGTCAATGTCGGTAGGCTCGCGACCCCTGGGGCGGGTTCGCCGCGAGGTCGGGACAGCAATCCGTATCACGGATCGGTGTCCTGGCGTTCCTGACCCCGAAGACTGATCGGGACTCGCCGGGACCGATGTGTTCCGGGCTGTGGGTAACTACGGTAGGTCGAGCGTTTATCCGTTCGTCGACCGATACACGGATATGAAATCGACTCCGCGAGTGGTCGTCGTCGGCGGCGGGCTCGCCGGTCTCGTCGCCGCGCGTCACCTCGCCGCCGGTGGCGTCGACGTCACGCTCACAGAGCGCAGGCCGTCGGTCGGCGGACGAGTACGGACGACGGTCAGGGACGGCTATCAGTTCGACGACGGCTTCCAGGTCCTCTTTACTGCCTATCCCGCGGTTCGTCGGGAGTTAGATCTCGAGGCGCTCGATCTTCGTCCGTTCGCGCCCGGTGCAACGATCGCTCGCGACGGCCACCGATCGCCGCTGGTCGATCCGCTCCGGGTGCCAAGGGCATTCCCGGCCGCGCTGTTCACCCCCGACGTCACGTTCGGGGACAAACTCCGCGTGGCGAGACTCAGGTGGGCGCTCCGGAACCGCACGTTCGACGAATTCCTCGAGTCCCCCGGAGATAGCTCGATCCGCGCGTATCTCCGTGAGCTGGGATTCTCGGACCGATTTCTCGAGCGCTTCGCCGCTCCGTTCTACGGCGGGATCACGCTCGACCGATCGCTGTCGACGTCGAAGCGGATCTTCGAGTACACGTTCAAAGCGCTGTCGGCGGGCGACACTGCGGTCCCCGCGGCGGGAATGGGGGCGATTCCGGGCCAGTTGGCCGCTTTCGCCGAGACAGAGGGTGCGACGATCGAGACCGACGCGGCAGTCGAGTCGGTTTCGACCGACGTCGCCTCGAGGTCTGGGACGGATGTCGACTCGAGTAACCCCACTGATGCGACGGTCGTCGTCGAAACGGACGACGTATCGTACGACGCCGACGCCGCCGTCGTCGCGACCGATCCGCCCACGGCACGATCGCTTACTGGTGTCGACTCGATCCCCACGGACGCGCGAGGCTGTGTGACCCAGTACTACGCGCTCCCGGCCGACTCCGGAATCGGAAGCGCCAGACGGATCGTGTTGAACGCCGATCCCGACTCCGCGGGGCCGAATCACGTCGTTCCGACGAGCGAGGTCGCACCCGAGTACGCACCCGAGGACGTGACGCTGATCAGCGCCACGTATCTCGGCGATCGAGCCGAGACGGACGAGAAACTCGCCGAAACCACCCGAAGGACCCTCGAGTCGTGGTATCCCGAACGGACGTTCGACGGGTTCTCCCTCGAGCACACCGACCGCATCCCGTTCGCACAGTTCGCACAGCCACCCGACTTCCACGCCGGACTTCCCGACGTGTGCGACCCCGACGGGCCGGTCTACCTCGCCGGTGACTACACTCGCTGGTCGTCGATCCAGGGTGCGATGGAAAGCGGTCGCCAGGCGGCGAAGGCCGTTCTCGAGGATCTCTCGGGCTGATCCAACCGCCGTTACTCGAGATCCACGGCGGTCGTCACACAGCACGTTTATCAATTAACCCACAATTTTTGTTCACATGCTCGAAACGACGACGCTCCTGCTAGCGTTCGTGTTCTCCATCGGTGGTGTTCTGGGCGCGCTCAACGGGTATCGCGTCTACACGGAAGAACAGCGAACGCGAGCCCAGCGGCTCTGGACCGCCTATTTCGTCGGCTCGCTACTCGAGAGCGCGGTCGGAATCGCCGTTTTCGTGTGGGTGTTCACGAGTGGAATGCCGTCGGTATGGCTGTTTGCAGCGGTTACTGCACTCCCGCTGCCGGTGGTACTCGTCCAGTGGCGGATGCACCGGAAGATGGAGTTCGAGAGTCGATTCAACGGCTGGCTGTCGAACCGCACCTGATAGCGGACCGTCTCGATCACAACAGTTTGCGACACTCACCGAGCGGCGGAAACCACAGCGGTTCTCGCTTCGCGTCGTCCCAGACGACCGGATAGCAGGCGTCGACGTCGGTGACGAGCGGCGACTGGAAGTCCCGAGAGCGCATCCGGTTGACCGCCGCGCCGGCCGCGGCCCGCGTAAACGCCGGTAGAACGAGGACGTCGCTTCCCTCGTAGACGGCCGGCCCATAGAGGAAACAGGGGCGTTTGCGCCCCTCGAGAGAAATTGCCGGATGGTCGTGTCCGACGACGTACCGAGCGGCGTCGGTCTCGGGTGGCTCGTGGCCGTGACAGACGACGGTCTCGCCGTCGGCCAGCCGATATTCGGGTATCGACTCGCCGTCGAACACCTCGGCGAGCATCGTATCGTGATTGCCGGGGGTGACGACGAGCGACGCGTCCGCGTCGGCGACGGCCGACTCGAGCGCCGACAGGTCGGCCTCGACGCCTCGGGGAACGTAGTCGAACGAGTGCAGAAGGTCGCCGGCGACGACGACCGTTTCCGGCTCGGTCCGCTCGAGCAGCGTCTCCAGACGGGTTCGGACGTCCGCCCCGTCGCCGACCGGCGCATCGACGTTCGAGGCGACGCCGCGGCCGAGGTGGACGTCGGCGAGAATCAGCGCGTCGGCGTCGGGGACGGAGACGGCGCGTTCCTCGAGCGAAAACGGGAGGTCGACGGTCGGTGGGGTCACTGTCGGGTGAGAGTCGCGTCGGTCATCGGTCGGTATCCGGGCCGCCGTCGGCGCGTACTTCCTCTTTCCCGAGGGCCTCGAAGAGGTCGTACTCGTTGCCCGTCAGAACGTAGAGGATGTCCTCGAGTGGCTCGAGGACCTCGGGAACGATCCTGACGACGAGGTAGGTGATGGCGACGAGCGCGACGACAGACAGCGTCTGAGCGATGTAGTTGTGTGCGACGAGAAACGAGACTCGTTCGGGTTGTGCGCCCATGTAGGTCGTCATAAACGAGACCAGCCACTCCTGTTGGAACCAGCCCCACGGGGAGGCCAGTCCGATGAAGACGTTCCGGACGAGATTCAGGAGCCAGATGATGCCGACGGCGAGTGCGATCCCGGTCAGCTTGCGCCGAAGTGGAGCCTTCACGGCGGCGATCAACCCGGCGAAGATGGCCATGCTCCCGATCCCGGTACACGCGAGGACGATGTACGTCGTCCGTCCGGTGACCGTCTCGTCGGGATCGAAGTCGAACCGGCTGTAGTAGCCGTTTGCGCCCTCGTTGATGCCGGGACTGTGGCCCAGAAGCTCCATCCCGGTGTGAGTCTGGGCGGCGGTCGTCTCGATCAGCCACTGACGGACGAACGGGATCGTCTCCGCGGGGAGATAGATCAGTCCCATGATCGCGACGGCCTTCGAGAGCAACAGAAGCGACTGTCGACCGCCGTAGAGCAGGTAGCCGGTATAGACACAGAGCGGTAACGCGGCCAGCGAGAGCACGGTCTGGAGGGGGCTTTGCGCGTCGTAGTAGTAGTACGGCACCATCGTCAGCCAGAAGACGCCGAAGACGAGCCAAGCCGCCGCCGCGAGAACCCGGGCCGCGTCCGACTCGCCACGCCACTGGAGCACGACCGCGAGGAAGAACGCACCGATGGCGATCCAGGCGAGCGCGTCCGTCACCCCTGACTCGAGTACCGTCGACACGATCGACGTCACGCCGATGAACTCGGGGCTGGCGGCCGGTACGGATTCGACCGCAGCCGATAGGGGCGGCATGTTCAGGCTGAACGAAGGACTCTCTTGCTATCAACTTGACGCCTCGTCGCAACGACCGCCCACTCGAGTGTCGGGCCAGTTCGACCGGAGTCGGCCTACACGACCGAAGCAATTAAGTGATGATATGCTAGTTGGTAACAACACACATGTCCTTCAGCGACCGTTCCGCGAGTGAGTTTCCGTGCCGGGCTCCGACGCTTCGTCGTGTGGAGACGATCGAATCGGGAGCCACGGTAAAACACGTCGATCAACTCGAGGCCGCGGCGCTCGAGGAGGTCCGCGAGATACTGGCCGGCGAGCGCTCGACGGTTCCACAGGCGAGTACCCTCGAGGAGGGCGAGGTCATCGTCTTCACCGACTACTACCGCGTCGAACGGAGCTGACGGGGCTAGCAGATCGTATACGACCTCCCGTTGGGGGACGTATCGAAGCCGTTTTCCCCAGTGCGGCCGTTCGTTCGGGTATGAACGGCGGCAGCGACATGACTCTCGCGTTCGAACTCGAGGCGCTGAAGCAACTCGCCTCGCCCGAGTCCGTCTTCGAGGACGCTCGAGGGTGGACCGAGTACATCGGCGTCGTCTCCGAGAAACCGACCTACGTGGTGACGAACTTCACGCGAAAGAACCGGATCCGTCAGGACTTCTTCTCCGGCCCACGTGGCAAAGCCGAGAGCCTCGAGGGCGTCAAAGACCAGTTCGACACGGACCGATACGTCTTCGTGGGCGTCGACGAAGACGACGAGACGCTGGCCGACGCCGTCGGCTGGGAGTACCTGGCCATCGAGGACGCCGCCGAGGCAGCGGAGTGGGTGGTGGCGACGACGGCCGACGGCGAGGACGACGACGCCGAACCCGTCCGCGACGACTGGCCATAGCATCGCGAGCGCTTTCGCACTTTCGTTCTCCCGGCGTCCGTTCGTTTCGGCACTCGCACGTATTCGAATTATTTATATCCGACACACCAGTCTGAAATAAGTGGCTACGATGGAGCCGCGACACCGAATCCTCGGAATCGTCGTTTTGCTCGTCGTGACGGGTGGGTTTTGTGTCCAGTTTGCGGCGACGGATGTCTGGACGCCGAGCCAGTCCGATCTCGCCGCCGATCCGGTGGCGCACGACGGCGATCAGGTATTGGTGTTCGGCACGGTCCAGAGCGTCGAACCGGACCGCGACGCCGTCGTCGTCTCGGACGGAACGCTCGAGGCTCGAGTGACGGACGTCGATCCGAAGACCGTATCCGGACTCGAGGCGGGCGGCGAGATTCAGGTCGCCGGCACGTTTCACGCCGAACCGTCGACGATCGCCGCAGACGAGGTCGTCGTCGACATCGAGGGGGAAAGCGATAGACGGTACGTTTACGGAACGTCGATCCTCGGAGGATTGCTCGCCGTCGTCGCCTTCCTCCGGACGTGGCGGATCGACGTTCGCGGTTTCCGGTTCGTTCCGCGGGGTGAGCGGTGATGGCCGAACTGTTGACCCACGTCCTCCTCGCGTACGCGGTGTTTACCGTCCTCGGCTGGTACGTGGAGTGGATCGACGACCGCTGGATCGCGGTCGGAATGGTCGGATCGATCCTTCCGGAACTGAACCGGCTGGCGCTCGTCGTTCCGAGCGGGTGGGTGTCGTCGGTACTCGGCGTGCCGTTTGCGTGGGATGGACTCCACACGGTCGTCGGTACAGCGTTGCTCTCCGGGATCGGTGCGCTCCTGTTCGGGTCCTCGACTCACCGAAGGCGGGCGTTTCTCGTCCTGTTCGCCGGCGGCCTCTCGCACCTGATCGTCGACCTCCCCCAGCGGTACGCGGACGGGAAACTCCTCACCAACGAGTATCTATTTCCGCTGACGACGTGGCGACCGCCGACGCCAGGGTGGTACGTCTCGGCCGATCGGTGGGTCCTCCTCCTCGCGGTGGGCGTCACGCTCGCGATACTGCTCCTCGATCGGTACCGATCCTGGCCGTCCGATGCGGGTTCGGCGTCGACCGGTACGGTTCCGGACCGCGGACAGCCCTGACCGCCCGCTCGAGTCGCCGACCTTATGGCTTCGCCGGGCGAACGACGGACAATGGCACAACCCCGCGTTCCCGGCTCCGATCCTGATCGGCGTCTCGAGGTACCGTGTGGGGAGACGATCGATCCCCACGACATCGACCTCGGGATGCGCGAGTGGATCTGTTCCGACGGTACGCATCACGCCGTCGTCACCGACGTCCACCCACCCTCTCGATTTTTCCCCGAATCGCTCGTCGCCGTCTTACGGGAGACGATCGACACGGCGGATGAGTTCGACCAGTTCGGCACACCACACCTCATGGGCGTCGTCATGGAGGAGTTTCCGGAGAAGGTCGTCGTCTACGACGCCAGCGACGACGGCGCCGTCGGCTATGCCATGCTATGGATCACCGAGTTCGACGCCCGCCGACTTCACGAGATCGTCGTCGAACTCGTCGTCGAACTGATGGAACACGCGATCAGCCACGCCGACGACGACGAGGCGATCGGAGAGTTCGAATCCCAGATGCTCGAGTTCGATATCGGCGAGTTTGTCGACCAGTACCGGGCCCAGCGGGAGTTCGAGACCGAACACGACCGGGCGTTGTAGTCAGAATCCATTGGAGCCGAAGACTGCGGTCCGTACGGCGCGACGGATCCGACTGGGGAAGCCGATTCGACTCACCGATTTGAGACCGACCGGAAAACCGCTTCGGCCCGGTTTTCGACGAGACAGACGGCTCTTCGATGCAGAGACCGTCGTTCGCGGTTCGTCACTCGAGAGCAGAACACGGCGTGGCGCGGCCCGTCGGATCGCACTCCCAAGCGTCGACTGATGAGCGAAATCGACACCAACCGCGTGCGTTCGCCAATCAGTGCAGGCCTAAGAGCCAGTACTACTACTCTTCGAACAGTTCGTCGACCGCCTGCTGGGCAGTAAGCGCCGCGTCGTCTGCGACCTGCTCGGGGTCCGGCCCAGCCACGTCGTCCGGAACGTTGAGGTAGACGTCCACCTCGAGGATACCGTCCTCGAAGTTAACGGTGACGTCGCAATCACGAACGTTCGACTGCTTATACCGCGAGAAGATCAGCCCTTCCGCGGCGTCGGAGGCCGTCTGGACGACCTCCTCGTCGGTCGGTTCGTCCTGTGTCATTTACGCGCCGCCGGCACCGGGACCGCCGGGGCCTGCCGGGCCGCCCATGCCGCCTCCACCGAGCAGTTCTTCGAGTTCCTCCTGGAGCCCCTCGAACTGCTGCTGGACGCGATCTTCCTGTTTCTCGAGCGTCTCGAGTCGAATCTCGAGGGAGTTGACCTTCTCGTCGAGTTCCGCTTCGGCCTCGTCGTACTCGGTCTCGACGAGGAGTTCGCCGACCTGGCGGTACATAGCTGTCTCCTCGTCGATCTCGTCGAGTTGCTCGAGGGCGTTTTCGGCTTCGGTGAGACTCGATTCGGCTTCCTGTTTCTGGACGGCGACCGTCTGTGCGGTCTCCTGAAGGTCCTGGAGCTGTTCGATCTTCTCTTGTGCTTCCGGTGGAAGATTGCCTTGCATGATTCGACCCTCGCCCTCCGGACGTAAAAAGTCAAGCTTTCGTGTCGAAGAACGGACCTGCTGGGAGCACCAGCCACCCGCTTTCCGTTGGTTCATCCTCCGGTAAATGTCGCGGATTTTACCTCACGTCGCGTCTACCGGACGGTCAGTTCCACTCCATCGCGGCCGCGCCCTTCTTGCCTTCCGTCTCCCGCCGTCGTTTCGTATCGCTGTCCGAACGAGTTTGGTCCCGTGGCGGGCGATCCACCGGCTCAGTTCGCGCCATCGCGCGGGCACCCGAGAACGCGGCCACAGCGAAACAGAAGATCGCCAGGAGCGCAAAGCTTGATCCGCCGACCAGCACTATCCCGATTCCGAGGGTCACGCTCACGAGCATCGTTTTCCCGTACCGGTTGAGCCGGGAGAGATATCGCATCACCCGATCGAATGTGTCGGACGACAGATGGATCTTCCGGTGATCCAACGGGTTTCGCTCGACGGCCCGCCTGCGACGACTCGAGCGACTACCGGCGCGTCGAAACCGGCCTCATACGGGTTACTGTACGTCGTTTCCGGCGCAACCACCGGACGGCGGTCGCGCCGGTACATCGGTACAGCAGCCCGTATCACTCACCCGTTTCGAGCGTCCGGGTACCGGTGTCGGCCGTCCGCTCGGCGACGTCGACGAGCGAAAACCAGGTGTTGAGCGCCGCTCGAAGCGCGACGACGTCCTCGGCGTCGATCTCGAGACGCACCGTCTCCGCCTCCCGGTCGATCGTCGTCCGTGATCGCTCGTCGTCGATCTCGCCGACCTCGCGGGCGACGCTCTCGGCGACGATACGGGCAGTCGACGCGCTCTCGTAGTCGAACTCGAGGGTCGCGTCGTGAGAAACCACGGGACGGTTACTGGACGCCGACTTCCTTGACGTCGCGGCTGCGTTCTTTCAGGAGCACGCGGTGTCCGCAGTACGGACAGCGGACGCCGCCGTACTCGTCGAGCTGGACGTCACGTTTGCAACGGGAGCACTTGTAACTCATGCGTGGAATGGGGGTGGGGTTACTCGTCGTCCTCGGAGAGTGCAGCGCGGATCGACCGCTTTACCGTTCTGCCGGCGGGTGTCTCCGGACGGTAGGCACCGCCGGTAAAGACTTCGCCGGTTTCGTCGTTCTTCCAGATTCCGGTTCCGACGCGGGTGACGGAGTCGCCGTCGACTTCCGCGTTCTGCATGTCGTCTTCGATCTCGCTGACGCGACGTCGTGCCACCCGACCGTAGCGTGCGCCAAAGCGGCCCGCGCTACCGACTTTTCCTTTCTTGGCCATAGTACTGCTATCTATTGCCAGCGGATTCATAAAGCTGTTGAGTCACGTCGATTCCTCCGACGAACGCTCGGCAACCGGGCCGACGAACAGTTCGCCGACGATCAGCCCGAACGCCGCGAAATAGCCGATCGGGGCGAGAGGAACGGCGAGCAGTCCGGTTCCGACTCCGGTCGTCGTGACGATCGATCGAACGACGAATCCGCTCATCGCGAGCATCGGGATCATCGCCAGGATGGCGTCGGCGCGCTCGATCATGTCTAATGAGATCTCATTAGCGTGAGGCGGATAAGGGCCCGACAACCAGCAGGGAGTGTCTCTTCCATCGACTCGTATCTCTCGAGAGAGCCGTCGAAACGGACGCGACCTCCGATCGGGTCGTCAGCCGTCCCATCGAGTTACCTCGTCGCTCGGGAGTCGAGGCGGTGTGTCCGGCGGACGAGCGTCACTGAAACTCCGAATCGGCGAGTACGTCGTTGAGATCCTCACGGATCCGTTCGCCCATCTCACGGTCTCGAGCCGTCGTCACGACGCGATTCTCCTGGACGCTCGAGCCGTCCCGGATGAGCATGCGGACGTTGCCGCCGTCGTCAGCGCGAGTGACCTTCGCCCGGAGACCCGACTGTGAACCAGTACCGCCGGCGTCGATGGGGCCGGGAATGACCTTCTTTACGTGTGGGTGGTCGGCCACCGCGTGGATCGCACGCATTCCCGTGCGGCCGCCGATGAGCGTCGAGTGGCTCCCTCCGATTTTCTCGGCCGGCGGCGTCTCGACGACGTCGAGCGCGCGCTTTCCCCGACGCTGGAGAACCGCCTCGACGGGGTCGTCGTCGTCGACGCGGTAGAACGGGTAGTGGACCTTTCCGCGGACGGCTCGGATCACCGACCGGGTCCCGCCGGCGTAGACCTCCTCCGGGCGCTTTCGTCTGATCTCGTCGGCGATCAACCCCGCGAAGTTCCGGAGTTCGACGATCTCGTTCTCGCCGTCTTCCGGCGTCGTCGTCACCGTCGTCTCTCCGAGTCTCGGGTCGTCGTCGCGGGCGAACGCCTCCTCGTCTTCCTCGGCGAGCATCGTAAGCGTCGCGCGATCGCGCGCCGCCTCGAGCACCACCGCAGCGGTGTTCCGTTCCCGGCAGACGAGACAGTAATCGCCGGGTTTCTCGAGCGGCGACGCGCAGTGACGACACTCCATACCGATGATTGTCGACGACCCTGTAAAACCGCCGCGTTTCGAGTCGGCCGTGGACCGACTCGGCCCGCGCTACACCCAGCGTTCGAGCAGGTCGCAGACGACATCCGACTCGACGAGGTCGGACGGGATCCGTAGCGGCGAGATCGAGACGTTCCCCTCGAGAAGGGCGTGTCGGTCGGTGTCGGGCGGATCGGGGATATCCCGGTTAGCCATCTGCTGCCAGAGGCGATTCGTCAGTCGAAATCGTCCGTCCTGGGCGGTCGCATCCATCTCGTAGACGTCGGTCGGCCGCGTGATCTCGAGGGCCGCCGAGGACCCCTCGGGCGTCGGAACGTTGACGTTGAGGTAGTCGACGCGGTCGAACAGCCCTGTTCCGGGCGCATTCTCGACGATCGCTGCCGTCACGTCGGCGGCTTCTGAGAAGTCCCCGGGCTCGAGCGGTTCGGCCATTCCGAGGGTGTCCATCGAGACGGCGATCGACGGCACGCCGAGAAACGCGGCCTCCATCGCGGCGCTTACGGTTCCCGAACGTGCGAGGACGTAGGTCCCCAGATTCGCTCCGTCGTTACAGCCCGAGACGACGAGATCGGGTGCTGGCTCGAGGGCGTTGACGCCGACGATGGCACAGTCACAGGGCGTCCCGTCGATGGCGTAGCCGAGTTCGTGGTCCGTGTGGGGGACCAGGGACGTAAACTGCCCGTCGGCCATGTCGATCGCCGAGGACTCCCCGTCTCCGGAGAAATCCGGTTCGTCGGTCGATCCCGTGCGGCCGTAGGACAGCGATCGACCGACAGCGCTGCGGTCACGATCGGGTGCCACGACGGTGACCGATCCGACCGTCGAGAGTGCGTCGTAGAGGGCTCGAATGCCCGGCGCATCGATCCCATCGTCGTTCGTCAGGACAATTTCCGGCTCGGCTGGCAACTCCATACGAGGTTCGTTCGGGGTGCGACGGTATACGCGTACCTCTCGTCGGCCCCGCACGGAGTACCTTTCGTCGACCCCACTCACCCCTGTCGACCTAACGTCGACGTCCAGAACCCTCAAGACTCGGCCCGCCGAACGGAGAATAGATGTACCGTCGCGGGTTCCTCTCGCTGTCGCTCGCGGTCGCGGTTTCGGGCTGTCTCGAGTTCCTCGAGGACAACGGGGAGGAGATCACCGAACCGGCCGACGTCGAAATCGCCTGGTCCGATCTCGTCCGGGACAACCCCGGAACCGAGGACGAACGCGTCTACGTCTGGGGAGTCGTTCGAAACGTCGGCGATCGAACGCTGAACTACCTCGAGATCCGGGCGACGTTCTTCGACGAGGAGGGTGAACAACTCGAGAGCGTCATCGAGAACGTCGACGAGGACGTCACCTCGGGCGAGGAGTGGCCGTTCGAAATCGAGTTTCCCCGCTTCGGCGAGGAGGCGGCCACCGTCGAGAGCTACGAACTCGAGCCGGCGACGGGGGTCTGATGGCTCTCTCGATGGGACTCGAGGGAGTCCCTCCACCGGTGTCGACCGCGGCCGATCCGGCGACGCCGAGTGGGGGCAACCTGCTGATGCGGTCGGCGGACGAAATCACTGGAACGGGGCCATGACCGATCAGGACGAGGGCGTCTCGACGCTCGCGAAGCAGGGCAGTATCACGTTCGTCGGGAACGTCGTCAACGGCGTCTTCGGCTTTGCGATCGTGATGTTGATGACGCGGTTCGTCAGCCCCTCGGTGTACGGACTGTTCGTGCTCGCGACGTCCGTCATCCTGTTCATGCAGGTGTTCGCGAACCTCGGATTGCCGCTTGCGATCGACTACTTCGTTCCGCAGTATCTCGACGAAAAGGAGTACGGCAAGGCGAAAGGTGTCGTCGTCCAGGTCACCGCGACCGTCCTCGTGACGTCGTCGATCGTCGCGTTCGCGCTCGCGGCCAGCTCCGAACTGTTCGGCGAGCTCTTCCAGGAGCCCTCGATGCGGATCGCGCTGTTGTTCCTCTCGGTGACGATCCCGATGCTCGCGATTTACAACGTCTTGCTCACCTCCTACTACAGCATCAAGAAGCTCCAGTACCGGGTCATCATGCGGGATCTCGTCCGTCCGATCGTCCGCTTCGGCGTCACAGCCGGGCTCTTGCTCGTCGGGTACGGGCTGCTCGGCCTCATCGTCGGTTACGTCGTCGGGCTGTTCGTCGCGATCACGATCGGCGCGGCCGTCTTCACCTACAAGGCCTGGGATCTGCTCTCGAGACCCGTGGAGTTCGTCTCACCGGGTCCGCTCGTCACGTACTCGGTTCCGCTCGCGATGACGAGCGTCGTCTTCGTCCTGATGGGTCACGTCGATTACTTCGTGCTGGGCTACTTCCTCGACTCCGACGATGTCGGGATCTACCGCGTCGGCTACATGCTCGGTTCGGGGCTGATGATCATCTTCAACTCGCTGTCGCCGGTGTTCAAACCGCTGATCGCCGAGACGAGAGACGACATCGAGCTGGTCGAGCGACGGTTTCGGATCATGGCCCGCTGGATCGCGGGGATCACGCTTCCCATCGCGATCGTCCTCTCGCTGGGTGCGAGTTCGTACCTCGCCGTGCTCTATACGCCCCAGTACGCCGAGGCCAACGCTGTCGTCGCGTTACTCGCCGGCGCGTTCCTGTTCAACGTCACCTTCGGCGGTCCCGACGGCTCGTTGCTCCAGGGGCTTGGCTACTCCCGGATCGTCTTCGCCAACACGCTTACGCTCTTCGGGGCGAACTTCCTCGCGTCGGTAGCGCTCGTTCCGGTTCTCGGCATCGAAGGCGCGGCGATTGGATCGGCGACGGCGCTGTTTCTGGTCGGCGGACTCACGCTGTTCGAGATCTACTACCTCGACGGCATCCACCCGTTCACGCGGGACTTCGCCAAGATCGTCGGTGCCGGCGTTCCCGCGGCGATCGCCGGCGTTCCAGTCGTCTACTTCCTCGAGTCCGATCTCCTCGTCGCCGCGGTCCTTCCGATCGCCGTGGTCGGGACCTATCTGTTCTCCCTGATCGCGACCGACGCGTTCACCGACGCCGACGCCCAGATGGCCGCCGAGTTCAGCCCGACCCTCGAGAAGTGGCTGCCGGTCGGGCCGTTCGATCGGTGAGGGGTCTGCGAAACCGGTGTGGACGACCGCCATACGGTTTGCCTTCCCGATGTCCTGGTGTGTCACTGGACGGGTCGCGGTCTCATCGGAAATGACTTACACCGATCAGTCGTCGACGAACTCAGCGTCAGTCTCGGCTTCGCGTTCGCCATGTTCGGTCGCCCCGGCGTCCGCTCCGTCGTCGACGATCCCTTCCCGCCAGGTACCCAGCCGGAACCAGACGACCGCGACGGCGAAGGAGGCGACCATGCCGAAAGAGTACGCCCACCAGATCCCTTCGATCCCGAGGTCGATCCCCGGTACGGTCGGGATCGTCACGCCGAGTATCGGGATCGTCACGGCGGTGAACGCGAGCACGAGCGCGACGGGCACCCGAAAGATCCACCGCGAGAGAAACGACAGCACCATCGCCTCCCGGGTGTTCCCGGCCCCGCGGAACGCGCCCTGGATCACCATCACGCCGGCGAACAGCGCCCAGAAGGGGGCCA
Source organism: Natrialba swarupiae (assembly GCF_008245225.1). GTDB lineage: Archaea > Halobacteriota > Halobacteria > Halobacteriales > Natrialbaceae > Natrarchaeobius > Natrarchaeobius swarupiae. The sequence continues at coordinate 18,208 of NZ_VTAW01000032.1, read as the reverse complement.
TAATCCGCAGGAAGACGACGCCCTCGGCGATCACCTCGGGGTCCGCGACGAACACCCGCATGGCCTGGGCCGGAAACGCCATCAGCACGGCCGCGACGGCGAAGATGACCAGCATCGTTCCCGCCGTCGCGGTTCGCGCTACGGCCGCGGCGCGGTCGGGCGTCTTCGCGCCGAGGTTCTGGCCGACGCCGGTCGCGGTCGCGTTGCCGACGGCGCCCGATACTGCCCACGTCACCGACATCAACCGAACGCCGATCCCGTAGGCCGCCGTCGGAGCGGCACCGAACCGGGCGACGAAGCCGGCCATCGCGACCGACGCGAAGCTTCGGGCCCAGCCGTCGATCGTCGCCGGATAGCCGACGTCGATCAACTGTCGCAAGATTCCGACGTCGGGTGTGAGATCGCCGGGCCGCAGTCGAACGCCGAAACTCCCGTCGAGCAGAATGTAGATCCCCGCAACCGCCGCGATCGCTCGCGAGATGAACGTCGCGACCGCCGCACCACGGGTCCCCATCTCGGGGAACGGCCCCCAGCCGAGAATGAAGAAGGGATCGATCACGACGTTGACGCCCGCCGAAATCAACACGAGCCACATCGCCGTCTTCGTATCCCCGGCACCTTGTAGCGAGGAGCGAAACGCGAAGAAGAGAAAGGTCAGCGGCAGCGCCAGGAAGATGACCTCGATGTACGCGAGCGCCTCGACGAACACCTCGTCGCGAGCGCCGATCAGCCACAGCAGCGGCCGACGAAAGTAGAGGCCGATGGCGGCGAGTACGCCCGAGACGGCGAGCGCGAGCAACACCGTCTGTGCGACGACCTTGTCCGCCATCCGGTCGTCGTCGGCGCCGACGTACTGGGAAACCAGCGCGATAGTCGCCGCCGTCAGCCCCATGGCCGTCGAGACGAACATCCACGAGAGCGGGAACATCAGCGAGACGGCCGCGACGGAGATGCCGCCGTCACCGATCTGGCCCACCCAGAACATATCGGCGAGGTTGTAAAACGTCTGCAGGAGGTTCCCGAGAACGAGCGGCCACGCGAGGTGTAGCAGTTTCGGAGGAATCGCCCCCGTCGTCATGTCGACGCGCTTGCGCTCGGTTTCCGGATCCGTCTCTCCCACAAGTCGTGCTCCTATCCGTCCCTCGCCCGGACACCTGAAAAGAACTCGGCTCACGGTCCCGGATTGCCGCGATCGCCCCGCTGCGTTCGGTCGGCAGTCCCTCGGCGCGTCCGCGGCCGGTGTCGGGGTTTCGGACCGACCGCGAACGCTCGAGACGATCCTCCGCGGACGGCGGCCACTATCCGCTCTCGAATCGGGCTATCGGTCCCACACTGGACGAGTAATATTATATATGGTATAACAAAAATTTAAAACATATTATCGAGTTGTTCGCATATGGAAACATCTGGGGGAAAGCTGGCGGATGCAAATCGTCGTCGATTTCTCGGCGTGGTTGGTGCAGGTGTCGTCGGTACGACGAGTGGTTGTCTCGGCGAGGTCCGGTCGATAGCTGAAACCGAACCGACGTTCGACCACCCCGAGTCCGTCCGGATCGACGAACGGTTCTCGCTCGAGATCAGCGGACTGCCGTCGGGCGAGGAAGTCGAGGTGACCGCGACGGCGGACGACGACAACGACGTCACGTGGTCGACGACTGCGACGTACGAGGCCACCGACGGCACGATCGATCTCGAGGCTGACGTCCCGGTGGACGGGACGGACGACGACGCGGGAACGATGCAGTTGATCCAGTCGATGGAGACGGTCGACGGGGAGGGATCTACCTACACACCGCCGCCGGAAGAGACGCTCTCGCTCGAGGTATCCGCGGGCGACGACGTCCTCGGCGCGTCGACGATGACGCGAACCTTCGGCGATCCGGAACTCACCGTGACGGAACTCGACGGTGGGCCCGCCGGAGTGGCGTTCGAACCGCCAGGGTCCGATCCAGTACCCGCCGTCGTGGTCCTACACGCATCCGAGGCGGAACCACTGACCGATTACGCGCGAATGCTCGCATCGAACGGGTTCGTCGCCCTCGCACTCCACTACTACGGGGCCGAGGGGCTCCCGGACGAACTCGTCGAGGTTCCCCTCGAACTCGTCAACGAAGCCGCGGCGTGGTTGCTCGATCACGACCGGGTCGAGGACTCTCAGGTGGGACTGTTCGGACGGGCGAGGGGTGGCGAACTCGCGTTGTTGGCCGGGAGTCGGTTCGATTCGGTCGGCCCCGTCGTCAGTCTCAACGGGAGCGGGGTCGTGGTAACCGGACTCTCGCCCGGACACGCGACCGAACACGCCTGGACGCTGGACGGCGAACCCATTCCTCACTTTACCGGCGACGACGAACGCGAAGAGGCGGCGATCGCCGTCGAGGAGAACGACGGCCCCGTGTTGCTCGTCTCCGGTGGCGAGGACCTGCTGTGGGAGTCGACTGAACTCACCTCCGTCGCCGAAGACCGTCTCGAGGAACGCGACTTCTCCCACGAGTACGATCACTTGGTCTTCGACGATGCCGGCCACGCAATCCGGTATCCGTACGTGCCGACGGGGAACCGAGAGAACCTCCAACTGGGTGGTACGTCCGCCGGATACGCGGAGGCCGATGGGACCTACTGGCCTCGGGCACTCGAGACGCTTCGATCGTAGTTCGCCCCGATGTGGCGTCCATCGATACGCCGGTGGGGAAGCCGTCGACCAGTACGCCGATCGAATAGCCGGTGGTAACTCCTCACGCGCGTGGCGCGACCACGCGCACACCCGCGCTGTCTGTTGGTTTTGGCGAAAGCGTTATCAGATCCTCAGTCGTAGCGAGCGACGATGCAGGATATTCGCCCGGGCACTTTTGTGCCGACCGCTCGAGACCGGAGAGGTGATCGCCGGTGGAACTGATCATCACCGAGAAGGACAACGCCGCGAGACGAATCGCCGACATTCTGAGCGGAGAGAGCTACGACTCGAGTCGGGAGAACGGGGTCAACGTCTACGAGTGGGGTGGGAAACGCTGCGTGGGGCTGTCGGGACACGTCGTCGGTGTCGACTTCCCGTCGGAGTACTCCGATTGGCGCGACGTCGAACCGGTCGAGTTGATCGACGCGGAGATCGAAAAGACCGCCACGAAAGAGAACATCGTCGCGACGCTTCGTATCCTCGCGCGCAAGGCGACCCGCGTGACGATCGCGACCGACTACGACCGCGAGGGCGAACTCATCGGCAAGGAGGCATACGAGATCGTTCGCGACGTCAACGAGGACGTTCCAATCCGCCGCGTTCGCTTCTCGTCGATCACCGAAAACGAGGTCCAGAACGCCTTCGACCAGCCCGAAGACCTCGACTTCGACCTCGCTGCCGCGGGCGAGGCACGCCAGATCATCGACCTCATCTGGGGTGCGGCGCTCACCCGATTCCTCTCGCTGTCGGCCGGCCAGCTCGGCAACGACTTCATCTCCGTCGGCCGGGTACAGTCGCCGACGCTCAAGCTGATCGTCGACCGCGAGCGCGAGATCCAGGCGTTCGACCCCGAGGAGTACTGGGAACTGTTCGCAGACCTCCAGAAGCAGACCGACGGTGCCGACGCCTTCGACGCGCAGTACTTCTACCGGGACGAAGACGACAACGAGGCCGAACGCGTCTGGGACGAAGACGTCGCCGAATCGGTCTACGAGACGCTTTCCGAGCGGGAGACGGTTACCGTCGTCGACGTCAATCGACGGACGCGTACCGACGCGCCGCCGGCACCCTTTAACACGACGCAATTCATCCGCGCCGCGGGCTCGCTGGGCTACTCCGCCCAGCGGGCGATGTCGATCGCCGAGGACCTCTACACCGCCGGCTACCTCACCTACCCGCGGACCGACAACACCGTCTACCCCGACGACCTCGATCCGGAGGAACTGCTCGACGACTTCGTCGGCCACCCGACGCTCGGCGAATCCGCCGAAGACCTCCTCGAAGCCGACGAGATCGCCCCGACGGAAGGCGACGAGGAGACGACTGACCACCCGCCGATCCACCCGACCGGCGAGATCCCCGCCCGAGGCGACGTCTCCGACGACGAGTGGGAGGTCTTCGAACTCGTCGTCCGTCGGTTCTACGCGACCGTCGCCGACGCCGCCGTCTGGGAACACCTCAAGGTCGTCGCCGAAGTCGGCGATCACCGGCTGAAAGCCAACGGGAAACGCCTCCTCGAGGCCGGCTACCACGACGTCTACCCGTACTTCAGTACGTCGGAGAACTTCGTCCCCGACGTCGACGAGGGCGAAGAGCTGTCGATCGATGCCGTCGAACTCGAGGACAAAGAGACCCAGCCGCCACGTCGGTACGGCCAGTCTCGGCTCATCGAGACCATGGAGGACATGGGGATCGGAACGAAATGCCTCACGGCGGAAACGAACGTACTTCACCGCGACGGGACCGACGACGTCGTCCGGACGCCGGTGTCCGACCTGTTCGACGACGGCGCAGTCGTGATGGCCGACGGAGATACCGAAATCGCGATCAACGAACACGGCCCAACGTCGCTCTCGGTCGACGAAACGACCGGGCGTGTCACAGAGCGAGAGCAGACGCTAGTGAGTCAGCGCCCGCTCGAGTCCGACGAGTGCGTGGTTCGGGTTACGACCGAAACCGGGTCGCTTTCGGTGACGTCCGACCATCCGATGTATCTCCGTACGGACGACGGATTCGAGATCGTCCCCGCCGCCGACGTCGCTCCGGGTGACCGGCTGCTGTCGACTCGACCCGCCAACTGTGTCGAATACGACGAAAACGACGTCGTCGCCGACTGGTCCGAGTTCGCGACCTCGTGTACGATCTCCTCGAAGCTGTACGGGATCGACTGTCGCGATCGACTCGCCGACTATCGGGGGGAGCGAAACGAAACGCAGTACGATCTCGCCGAGCGAATCGGTGCGGATCGACCGGCGATCAGCGACTACGAGAACGGGAAACGCGACGTCCCGGTGTGGATCCTCGGCGAACTCGGGATCCGCCCCGAGGAACTCCACGGTCTGAACTACGATCAAACCGTCGAGAACCCGTTCCCGTTACGGTGGAGTCCGACGCTCGCTCGCATCGTTGCACACGTGCTGGGCGACGGCTCGATCCACGTCAACGAGGACGAGAACGTCGTCGACGTCCGGTATCACAACACCGACCGCCATCTCATCGATCGATTCGCAAGCGACGTCCAGACGCTGTTCGGGTTCGAGCCGACGATTACGGAGCGTGACGGGCGGGAGGACCACCACAAAACGAAGTACCAGGTGAATCTCCCGGCGGCCGTGGGCCGTCTCTTGCGGTTCGTCCTCGAAACGGTGATCGAAGACGGACGGCCGATCGTGCCGGAACCGCTCGGGCCGACGTTCGTCGGCGCACTGTTCGACGACGAAGGCCACGCTAGCCTCGACGGCAAACTCTTCATCTCGAACACCGACCACGAACTGCTCGAGGCGGTGTCGGAGATGCTCGACCGCCGCGGAATCGACTCGAAATTGGCTCCTGGTCAGCACAAGCTCCACGTCCGTGGCCGCGAGAACCTCGAACGGTTCCTCGACGTCGTTCCCATCGCTGCGGACGAGAAGTTCTATCGCGGCCTCGACGCGCTCCAGGAGTACGACGTGACTCGACGCAAGGCGCGGATACTCGAACTGACGTCGGCGGAACCCAAAACGTCGGACGAACTCGCCTCACAACTGGGCGTCTCTCGAGCTCGCGTGAACGAGTACGTCCGATCGCTACGCGACGCCGGGTACGTCGAAAAGCGTGTGGAGGGCAGTAATCGATCCACCAGTGGACTCCGGACGATCCGATATGCTGCTACGGCGTTCGACGACACGATCTACGCGGCCGTGCTGGGTCGTCCGTCCGGCGTCGAGGTCATCGATGTCGAGGAACGCGAGTACGACGGCTATGTGTACGATCTTACGATCGACGAGAGCGCACCCAACTTCGCCGTACAAAGCGGTACAGTCGTCCACAACTCCACGCGACACAACACCATCGAGAAGCTCTACGACCGGGGGTATATCGAGAGCGACCCGCCGCGTCCGACCAAGCTCGCGATGGCCGTCGTCGACGCGGCCGAGAACTACGCCGACCGCGTCGTCAGCGAGGGGATGACCGCCCAACTCGAGGCGGACATGGACGCCATCGCCTCCGGCGAGGCCGGGCTCGAGGACGTCACCGACGAGTCCCGGGAGATGCTCGAGGAGATTTTCGCGAGTCTGGCGGACTCGCGCGAGGAGATCGGCGACCACCTCCGCAAGTCGTTGAAAGACGACAAGCGACTGGGGCCGTGTCCGGAGTGTGGCGAGGACTTGCTCGTCCGTCGAAGTCGTCACGGCTCGTACTTCGTCGGCTGTGACGGCTATCCGGACTGTGAGTACACCCTTCCGTTGCCCTCGACGGGAAAACCGCTCATCCTCGATGACGAGTGTGAGGAACACGGCCTGAACGAGGTGAAGATGCTCGCAGGTCGCCAGACGTTCGTCCACGGCTGTCCGCTCTGTAAGGCCGAGGAGGCGGGTGAAGGGCCGATCCTCGGCGACTGTCCGGAATGCGGGGACAGCGCGACGTCGGGAACGTCGCGAGACGAAGGCGGTGAAACCGCCGACGAACACGGCGGCGAGTTAGCGATCAAAACCCTCCAGAGCGGCTCGCGGCTCGTCGGCTGTACGCGCTATCCCGACTGCGAGTACTCGCTGCCACTTCCCCGCCGAGGTGATATCGAGGTCACCGACGAGTACTGCGACGAACACGACCTTCCCGAACTCGTCGTTCACAACGGCGACGAGCCCTGGGAACTGGGCTGTCCGATCTGTAACTACAAGGAGTTTCAGGCCCGCGAAAACGAGAGCGGAACAGACCTCGAGGTTCTGGATGGACTCGGAGCGAAGACCGCCGAAAAGCTCGCCGACGCGGGTATCGAGAGCATCGACGAACTGGTCGACGCCGATCCGAACGACGTCGCCGATTCGGTGGACGGCATCAGCGCCGACAGGGTGCGGACCTGGCAGGCTGACGCCTGATACGGTCTCTTATCGTCAGTTCCGTGAGGGACTGCCAGGGTGACGGTCCCACATATCCGTACCCGTACGAACGGTGTCGTAACTCGTCGGCACTGTAATTCTGATGAAGTATGAGTGTGGAAGCCGCGATTGCCCGTCGTTCCGAACGGGGGAATCCCGGTTGCCTTCTCCACCCCGCGACCCGTCGAGCGACAGGTGTCCGGCGGTCCACTGCTCGCTTCCGCGCCTGATGGGCTGTCGCCGGCTAACCACGGTGGGACGTCCCTGCGGACGGCCACCGTGGACCGCTGTCCCCGACGGACGAGGCTTCCATGTTGGCTCCCGGGGCCCCGGCCGGTCTGACCGGACGCCCACGGCGTTCGGTCCCCGCTGATGACCATAGCGCGGGTACTGAGCAGGGCCAAACTGCCCGACCTATCCATCTCTCCGTAGGCGGTTGGAACTTAAGGACCTTTCGTCTCCGCCAGTGACGTTCGAGGAGTAACCGACGGCTCGAGGGGAAACCCGTTTCATACGGATTGCTGTAACCGTGTCCCGCCGCTCCCGGAGAGTGGGTCCCGGACGCGGTGGTACTGACCGATAGAAATCGTATCAGTCCCACGCGAACCGCTCCGGGTTCCGCGCTGCCAGCGCCGTCCGGACCGCCGCGACGTTCTCCGGAACGTCGTGGACCCGAACGATGTCTGCGCCGCGGTCGGCAGCGAGGGCACTCGCCGCGACGGTCGCCTCGAGGCGGTCGTCTGCGTCGCGACCGACGTGGGCGAACATCGACTTGTGGGAGTGGCCGACGAGGATCGGACAGTCCAGGGCACGAAACTCCTCGAGGCGTCCGAGCATCTCGAAGCTCTCGCGGGCAGACTTCCCGAACCCGATTCCGGGATCGACGACGATCCGATCGCGGTCGACCCCGGCCTTCTCGGCGAGCAGGATTCGCTCGGACAGCTGGTCGATCACGTCCTCGACGACGTCGTCGTAGACGACCTTGCGGTCCGGAACGACGGGAGTGTCGATACTGTGCATCACGACCAGGCCCGCGTCGTGGTCGGCGACGACGAAACGCATCTCGGGATCGTCGAGACCCGAGACGTCGTTGACGACATCGCCACCGGCCTCGAGGGCCGCGTCCGCGACCGCAGCCTTTCGAGTATCGATCGCGATCGAAACGTCGAGGTCGGCCAGCCGTTCGACGACCGGGACGACGCGATCGATCTCCGCCGCGGTCGGGACCGGTTTCGCACCGGGACGTGTCGACTCGCCACCGACGTCGATCACGTCGACGCCCGCGTCGACCATCGCCTCGGCGCGTGCGACGGCGTCGTCGACCGAGTCGTACTCGCCACCGTCGTGGAAGCTGTCGGGGGTGACGTTCAGGATCCCCATGACTGCGGTGCGGTCGTGCCACGGGTACCACGGATCTACTTCGGGATCCGACGATCCGATCTCGAGGCTCTCCCGGAGGTCCCGCGCGATCGATCGAACACCGCCGCGTCCAGGCGAGTGGGACTCGAGGGTCTCGACGAGGCTAGTAAACTGCGCGAGCGTCCCCATCAGGACGGCGTCGACGCGCTCGTCGGTTCGGTCGCCGCCGGTGAGAACGCACTCGCCACCGAGACGGAGGAGTTCTTCCTGCAGCCGGTTCGCCTGGCTCACCTGCAGATTGGTTTCGACGACCCGGTGTATCGCGCTTCGTTCGGCTCGGTCGACGTCGACCGCGTCGACGTCCGCCCCCTCGAGCGCGTCGCGGGCGTCGTCGCGATTCCGGATTCGCTTCGGGACGCTCACTGTCGACCAGCGCGAGCGCGCTTCTGCAACTGCGAACAACGATCCCGTGACGAGCACGCAGTCGTCCGGACCGACCTCCGCCAGAGCGGCCTCGAGGGCATCGGGGACGGAGGGGTTCGTCCGGACGTCCGTGACGCCGGCGTTCGCGAACACCTCGGCCAGCACCGCATCCTCCTCTGCGCGCTCGAGTGACGGCTCCGTCGCCACCACCGCATCGGGGATCGGCAACGCAGCCACCATCTCGCGGTGGTCCTTGTCGTGCATCGCGCCGAAGACGACGATCAGGTCGTCGTACTCGTACGTGGCGAGCGTCTCGGCCAGTTGCTCGCAAGCACCGGGATTGTGCGCACCGTCGAGGATCACCAGCGGATCGGTCCCCATCACCTCGAACCGGCCGGGCCAGTGGGCGTTTCGGAGGCCACGTTCGAGGTTCGCTTCGCTCACATCGCCGATCTGGCCGGCGAGAACGGCGGCGATCCCGGCGTTCTCGGCCTGGTGTCTGCCCGGAAGTGGAATCCTCGTCTCGAGGTCGAGCCCCGCACCCTCGATCGACACGGCGGCTTCGGTGTGGTTCGTCCGACCTTCGTACGTTACGCGAACGTCTACCGGTTCGCCGTCATCGGTGGCACCGTCGTCGCTGGCGTCGCCGGTATCACCGCCGTCGGTCGCGCCGACAGTGATTACCTCACCCGCGACCTCGCGGACCGCCTCGAGTGCGGAGCCTGTGACGCCGGTGACCAGCGAGGCGTCGGCGGGGGCGACGTGAGCCTTGTCGCGGGCGATCGCTTCCTCGGTGTCACCGATGATCCCCGTATGCTCTAAGGTGACGCTCGTGACCGCACTCGCGATCGGATCGACGACGCTCGTCGCGTCGTATTTCCCGCCGATTCCCACCTCGAGAACTGCGACGTCTACGTCCTGTCGACCGAACTGCCACAGCGCGAGTCCGGTCATCGTCTCGAAGAACGTCGGCGACTCGCCGTCGCTGGCTCGCGCTCTCACGTAGTCGCGGACGGCTTCGACGTACTCGGTGACCGCCGACCGTGGGATCTTCCGCCCGTCGACCCGGACGCGTTCTCTGACGTCCGTCAGGTGTGGAGAGGTGTAGAGTCCGACCGAGAGCCCGGCCTCGCGGAGCGTCCGTTCGACCATCCGGGCCGTACTCCCCTTCCCGTTGGAGCCGGCGATCTGGACGAACTCGATCGACTCGTGTGGATCACCGAGATGCGAGAGGAGTCGCGCTGTCGACTCCGTCCCCGGCTTCGGGCGAAATCGCCGCAGACCGAAGAGGAAGTCAACCGCCTCGTGATACTCCATACTCGAATCACAGAGTCCGATCGCTTTAGGGTGTCGAACTCGACCGTTCCGGCGGGCCGTAGCGGTCGGCCCCCGGAGGCTCACGTCGGATTTTCTCTCGCGAACCGACCGCCGTCCCAGCCGCGCAGCCGTGATCTGATGGCCGACTCGAGCGCCCACACGAGCACGAGAACGAGCGCGTACGGGCCGAACAGGAGGATGTGAACCGGGCTGTCGGTCGTCACGAAGACTTCGATAGTCAGGAAATATGGCACGAGCAACGCGAACAGGATCGCCGGCGAGACGATCCCACGAGCGTACAGCGCAGCCAGCGGGACCGCCGCGACGACGGTCGTAACCGCCAGAACTGCGATCGCGGCGACCGACGGGCGAATGCCGGCCCGAAGGACCAACAGCGTGGTCGCGACGCCGACGAGTGCTCCGAGACCGAGAACCGACCACGCCAACTCCGATCTCGAGAGCGGGAACGCGGGGAGGTTCCGAAGACGGTCGTCGCCGACGCCGTAGCCGCGCCTGATCGCGAACTCGAGGCCGCCGGCGACCAGCAGCAACGAGAGCCAGACGTACCACGTGTTCGCGTAGCTCGCGACGTGGGTCGGCCCGTCGACGATCACGTATCCGTCGAGCGTGCTCCACTCCGGATTCGGCGTCGCCAACTCCACGGAGACGGTTCCACCGAGGACGAAGACGAATCCAGCCGCGGGTGCGAGGAGACGGGTGTGTGCGGAGACCGATACCGGGAGGAATCCGACGGCGAAGGCGGTCACTGCGAGAACGGCGACACTCGACGCCGACTCGAGCGTCGGGTATCCCGCGCGAGCGTAGAGTGCGAGGACGGCGGCGACGTTCGTCAGACCGGCGAGCGCACCGATCACGACGGTCGTAGCGGAGGGACGAGCCATACCTGTCCCGTCGACGCCGACCCACATGTACTTTTTCGCACCTGTTCGATCGACGGGAACCGGGCGATCACACTCACTCGGGTGAGCCCAAGTGGTCGGGTGACTCGGTCCCAGATTCGCCCCGATCGAGAGTCGGGCCTCGACCCGAGTCGAACTCCTCGAGCTCCGAATCGGGATCTGAGTCGAACTCCTCGAGATCAGAACTGCCGCGTTCGGCTTCGATCTTGTCGATGAGAAGATCGACGGCGATCCGGTTCGATCCCTCGGGGATGATGACGTCCGCGTTCTTCTTCGTCGGCGCGACGAACCGCTCGTGCATCGGTTTGACCGTCTCGAGGTACTGCTCGATCACACCCGCTAACTCCCGGCCGCGGTCGACGACGTCGCGTTCGATCCGGCGCAAAATTCGAACGTCGGCGTCGGTCATCACGTACACCCGGAGGTCGAGCATCTCGAGGATCTCCTCGTCGTACAGCGAGAGAATGCCTTCGAGGACGATCACTTCCGAGGGGTCGACGGTCACGTGCTCGTCCGTCCGGACGTGTCTCTCGAAGTCGTACTGGGGCATCTCGATCGACTGGCCGGTCAACAGGGCGTCGAGTTGTTCGCGGAGGAGTTCCCACTCGAACGCCGACGGGTGGTCGTAGTTGACAGTCGATCGGTCCTCGTACTCGAGGTGTGAGAGATCTTCGTAGTAGTTGTCGAGGGGAATGCGAGTGAGCGGTTCGCCGACGGCCTCCGCGACATCGTGGGCGACGGTCGTCTTCCCGGCGCCCGTCCCGCCAGCGATGCCGATGACGAACGACGGAATACTCATCGGTCACACCTCGAACCGGCCGATAATCAATCCCGTGATACCAGTTCGCTCGTGTCGCTCACTCGAGGTCGACCTCGATTTCGGCCGCGGCGGCCTTGTACTCCGGGATCTTCGCTTTATCGTCGAGTACGTCGTTCGTAAGACGGTTCGCGGAGGCGGCCGCGAAGTGTGGCGTCGTCCAGACGACGCCTTCTTTCGTGTCCTCGGTTACCTGTGCGACGACCTCGATCTCCCCGCGTCGTGACGAGAGCGTGACCTCGTCGCCGTCTTCGACGCCGTATCGCTCGGCGTCGGCAGGGTGGATATCCACGACGTTCTCGGGGACCTGTCGCTCGAGCGTCGGCGATCGACGGCTCATCGTCCCCGTGTTGTAGTGTTCCTCGACCCGCGCGGTCGTCAGGATCAGTGGGTACTCGTCGTCGGGCGTTTCCGCCGGCAGCGTGTGGCTGACGCCTTCGATCCGACCTAGCCCGCTCTCGGTCTCGAACTCCTCGGCGTAGAGGTAGGGATCGCCCTCGTCACCGGGGACGTAACAGGGCCAGTGAAGCCCCTCCGTCCCGAGTGCGTCGTAGCTCATTCCGTGGTAGATCGGACAGACCTCCCGGAGCTCCTCGAAGACGGATTCCGGATCGTCGAACGCGAAGCCGCCGCCGGGAACCGCCTGACTCTCCGTCGAACCCGACTCGTCACCGTCGAACAGTCGGCTACCGATCTCCGAGAGAATCTCGAGGTCGTGTTTCGTGTTCTCGTGGACTTTCTCGACGCCGCGCATTCGCTGGACCCGCCGGTCGGTGTTCGTGACGGTTCCGTCGCGTTCGGCCCACGACGTCGCTGGCAGGACGACGTCTGCGTACGCTGCCGTTTCGGTCAGGAAGATGTCCTGAACGACGAGGAACTCGAGGTCTTTGATCCGTTCGGCGACCTGGTTCGCGTCGGGTTCGCTCATGACCGGGTTCTCACCCACGACGTAGAGGCCGTGGACTGAGTTGCCGAACTCGTGAGAGATCTCGACGTTCGTCAGACCCGGTTCGTCCGGTATCTCGAACCCCCAGACGTCCTCGACGCGCTCGCGCGCCTCGTCGTCGTCCACGAGTTGATAGCCCGGCAGGACGTTCGGCATCGCACCGACGTCGCAGGTCCCCTGGACGTTGTTCTGCCCACGCAGTGGGTTGACGCCGGTGCCGGGCCGCCCGAGGTTGCCCGTGATCAACGCCAGGTTGATCTCGTTTTGGACGTTGTCGACCCCACAGCGGTGTTGACTCATCCCCATCCCGGTGAAGATGGCCGCATTGTCGGCCTCGGCGTACTTCTCGGCGGCCAGTTCGATCTCCTCGAGGGGTACGCCACACTCCTCGGCTGCCGCCTCATTGTCGAACCCCTCGAGCGTTTCCTGCAGATCGTCGAAGCCATCCGTGCGCTCCTCGACGAACGTCTCGTCGATCCAGCCGTCTTCGGGGCGGTCTTCGTGGTGCTCGAGGATCGTCTTCAGAACGATATTCAACAACGGAATGTCGGTTCCCGGATTCAACTGGAGGTGCTGGTGGCGGTCGGTGTCGTCGATCTCGAACGATCGCGTCGTCTTGTTGGCGTGGGGGTCGACCTGGATGACGGTCGCGCCGTCTAACACCGCCTGCCGGAAGTACTGGCTGTTCGCGATAGGGTGTTGTTCGCCCGGATTCGCCCCCTGGATCCAGAACAGGTCACACTCCTCTCGCAAATCCGCCATGCTGTTGGTCATCGCCCCCGCGCCGAGGCTGGTCCGCAGCGCCCAGACCGTCGAGGCGTGACACATCCGCGTGCAGTTGTCGACGTTGTTCGTCCCGTAGCGGCGGGCGAGTTTCTGGAGGAGGTAGTTCTCCTCGTTCATCGTCTTCGAGGAGCCGAAAAATCCCATCGCGTCCGGCCCGTACTGGTCTCGGATGCGCTCGAGTTCGCTCACGACGTACTCGTAGGCCTCCTCCCAGGTGGCCTCGCGGAACTCACCGTCGTCCCGTATCAGGGGATCGGTCAGCCGATCCTCGTGGTCGACGACCTCGGTCGCCGCGCCGCCCTTGATACAGATGCGCCCCTCGTTGACCGGCGCGTTGCCCCAGGGCCGAAAGCGGACGTCGCCGCGCTCGTCTCCCTGACTGATTTTGATGCCACACCCGACGCCACAGTAGGGACAGATCGTCTCGATCGTGTCCCGTTGGTCACTGGACATTCGTGGAGTACCCCTCGAAATCGAACCGCGTTGTATCCATTCACCACTCGAGCGTGCATGAGTGTTTCTCTCATACGGATTCCTGTCCCGACGTCCCGGCGACCCACCGCCCGGGTCGCAGGTGTGTCAGCACTGACCGACAGTAACCCGTCTCGGCCCAGAAGCCAATATCGTCGGTCGAATTCGAGGTCGGCTCTCGCTCGAGACCCCGGTGACATACCATACTGACGTGTCACCAGCACCGGTTCGTCCGAACTGCTAACACCGGTCACGACGAACACTATCGCAATGGAACTCACGCGACCGATCGTCGAGACCGAGGCGCGGGCCTACCGGGAACAGGCCCCGCTGGCCGTCGTCGAGGAAGAGAACCTCGAGACGCTGCCCGGCGCGTTCGCGTCGGGCGAGTACGGACGACGCGACGCTGCCTGGGTCGTCCGCTGGTACTACCGGCGCTTTCTCGGCGCGTATCCCGACGACCGGCGACGGGAGGCGGAAGGTCGGTTCTGGGACACCGAATTCGAGGACGTCAGGAGCGCCATCGACGACGCAGTGAACGCAGACGACGCCGTGGTCGGTCTCGAGTCGCTGATAGAACTCGACGGGGTCGACGTTCCCGTCGGCTCCGGTTTCCTCCAGTTTATCGATCCCGACGAGTACGTCGTCGTCGGGCCACGGGTGTGGGCGACGCTTCACGCGGCCGGCGACCTCGAGCGATCTTACCCCGACCCGCCGTCGATTTCGACGTACGAAACGTACCTCGAGCGGTGTCAGGAACTCGCCGGCTGCTTCGACTCCGACCCGTGGACGCTGTATACGGCGCTGTTCAGACTCGGTGACGACGGTCACCCTGACTCCGCGTGACAACGCTCCGGCCGGTCGCCGCCGGCCGAACCGATCGTCGGTTCACCCGCCCGGCCCGGACCCTTTTGAGCCGGCCCGACTAACTGTCGGGTATGACCGCGGACTCCGAACCATCGAAGCGGTCAGCCGTCGTCCTCGCGGGGGGTCACTCGACGCGGTTCGGTGAGGCCGACAAGGCCGTCGCCGACCTCGCGGGAACGCCGATGATCCGCCAGGTCGCCGACCGAATCCGACCCCTCGTCGACGACCTCGTCGTCAACTGCCGGGCCGAACAGGTGTCCGCGATCCGTGACGCCCTCGAGTCCGGCACCCACTGGACGGACATCGATCGTGACCAGACGACCTGCTTCGCGGTAGATCCCGTCCCCGACCAGGGCCCACTCGCCGGCATCGCGACGGGGCTTCGCGCGGCCAACGGCGAGTACGCGGCCGCCGTCGCCTGTGACATGCCGTTCGTCGATCCGGGTTTTCTCGAGTACCTGTTCGACCGCGCGATCGGCCACGACGCCGCCGTCGTACGCGTAGACGAGTGGTACCAGCCGACGCAGGCGGTCTACCGGACCGACGCGACGGCCGAGGCCTGCGAACGCGCGCTCGAGCGAGGGGACCGCCGGATCGTGGAGGCACTCGCCGATCTCGACTGTGTCGTCCTCGAGGAATCGGAGATGCGTGAGCACGCGACCCTCGAAACGTTCGAGAACGTCAACACCCGTGAGGAACTCGAGGCGGCGGCTGAACGGCTCGATGCCGATCGCGCGCCCCACTAATCCCTCGGTCGTCCGGCCGTCACTCTCACTCGAGTACGTCGACGACCGGCTCGTCGGCGATCATCCGCGCGAGGACCACCCGCGAGACGCGCGGCGTCGACTCGAGCACTGCCGTCCCGATCTCGCGAGCCACCTCCGCAGCCGCGGCGTCGTCGACCTTGTTGAGAAGCGGGACGACCGTCGCGTCGTCGGGGACGTCCGCCAGTCCGCCCCGCTCACTCGCGAGGACTCGAGCGACGTCGATCGGCCGGATCGGGTCACCGATCTCGCGTCCGGTGATCGCCGCCACTCGTTCGGGCCGGTGAACCTGATCGGTCGAGAGCGGCGAACCGACCGCGGCGACGCTGGCGACCGGGACGACCGTCTCCGCGGCCCGCGGAAGCTGTGGCTCGTGATCGTCGGGCGCTTTGAGTTCGCGGGTCCGAGCCCCGTCGGCTTTAACGAGGACGAGATCCGCCACTCCGCTCGCTGCGAGGTCGGCGACCACCGACGGCTCGTAGCCGACGTACCGATCCTCGCCTTCCGTATCGGGAACGACGCCGAGGGGTCCCTGATCGAGTTCTGCATCCGTCCGCTCGACGGCCGCGATCGGATCGTCGGTGACGACGACTCGCTCGACCTGTCGGTCGAAGATCGGAATTCTGACGGTTGCAGTGACGACTGTCCGCGCTCCTCGGTCGGCGGTTCGCCGTGCGAGCGCGTAGAGTGTCGTTTTCTTCCCACCTGCCCCGACGACAGCGACGAGACCTGACTCGGCCTCGAGCGCCCCGAGCACGTCCATGTTCTCGATACCTTGGCGAGCGACTAATCGGTTTGGTGGTTATCTAGTGGGCCTTTGTTCAACGTCGTTCAGGTGGATGAACTCCATGGTACGAATCACAGAAAATATCTACCGTGGGTAATAGTGGGTAAAACTCATTCAGCAATGTCCAAGTCGGAAACATGACGAAAGTAGATGCTCGGGATTTCCGAACTAACGAGACCGATGATCGAGGTCGAATCTATCTCGGAACAGAGTACGCGAACAAGCGTGTAACCGTCGCCGTCGTCGAGGTGGAATCTGGCCAACCCAACGAAGATGAACTGGCTGCTGCGTACCGCGAGGCATCTGAGAGTGCGGAAGAGCTTGCAGAAGAGTGGGACGAAGCATCGGACGAGGCGTGGGACGGGCTGGATAAATGAGCGAGGACTCGGAAATTCGTCGCGGCGGCGTTGTTATCGTTCGGCTTGATCCTGCGGAAGGGAACGAGATCTCGAAGTGCTGGTCTTCCGAGATGAAGAACACTCGCCCTGCGGTAGTCGTCCAGAACGATGTTGGGAACAAAAATGCCAGTACAACTATTGTCGCACCTGCGACGGGAACGTATCGAGGCTATCCGTTCGAGGTCCTCGTTGAAGCGGCGGAGTCACCGTTCGAGAAAGATTCCTCGGTCCGTCTCGACCAGATACGTGTCGTCTCCATCGAAAAACGGGTTCACTCGGTGCTTGGAAGCCTCGACACAGAAACGATGAAGGCGGTGGACGAAGCGTTGAAACTGAGTTTCGGACTAAACTGACGTATGCGTTGCGATCAGTATAGGGTGAGTAGTTACAGAAGCAACTCTCGATTTTTCTGAACTCTGCCAAAAGCCGCCTGCTGGATAGAGAGATAAGTTCAACACATGGGTTTCGTTTGTTTCCCATTGAAACTATCGAACTATTCTTCCACCACACGTACATTCTACGTGTTAGATTTTTATCTAGAACCTGAATGTGCATACTTTTCTACCATACATAGGGGATCAGTCGATGAGGCGTGCGCTCCAAATAATCCAGATATGGCTCGCCGAGTTCTTTCGAAAGGACGCGCTCCTCAATACGCATGCGATAGAAATACGCGATGAAGAGCAAACTGACGATCACAATGAGGCTTATCCAGTTGTTAAGAACGAGAGCTATCCCAGTATATTGAACAAGACCCCCAGTGTAAGATGGGTGTCGAACCCATCGATACGGACCTGTATCGACGACCTGCTGGCTTTGGTGTATCTTGATGGAACTCGTAAAGTAGTCATCCAACGTTCGCACTGCGTACTGTCGGAGCCCAGTACCGAGGAACAGAACAGCAATCCCTCCCACGAAGAGAACGCGAACATCCCCCAAAATGGACATTGCAGGAAATACATAAACGGCGGCAACGCCTGCGAGGAAGCCACTACCAACGGCAACACCGATAACCCGTTTCGACCCCTCGTCTCGCGTCTTGGCAGTTTCAGTATCGGAACGCCGGTGACGTATTTCTCGGAGAATATCTGGCCCCAGCGCTACAGCGATTGCACCGTAGAAAACAAAAAGAGACACCGGATCGTCGAATACGGTCCCCATGTGATATCGGCTTCGACAGTCTGTCTGTTGAATCCTTCGCCTGTGCTGACTGGTCGTTGTCATCGATAATCGAGCAGAATCCCGTGCTCAGTCGATCACACCGACAGCCTCACTGTCTTGTCCAGTAGGCGCTGAATCTGGTTGAACTGTGCTCGGCCCGTCT
>NZ_VTAW01000031.1 GCF_008245225.1 Natrialba swarupiae | reverse complement strand
AGCCGCCGTCACCGTCCGAGGCGTAGTGGATGCGTATGCTCTCCGTGCCGGAATACGGCCGGAGAACGCGGCGACCGACGCCGCGTCGTTCGTATTCATGACGAGGTCCGGGTCCATACATAAGGCCGTCGAACGAGCAGCACATCGGAACACGATACCATGTGAAAAGGTTACACCGACCGGGGCCGCTCGAGCCGAGAGCAGTCACTCGAGATCAGGTGTCACGCGGGAGGAGGTCGGTCGGTCATTCCGCCCTTGTAGACGCGGTCGGACCGGATGATGCCCGCGTAGTTCGAATCTACGGACGCGCATGCGCAAGAAGGCTTCGTGTGTGGGCGAACCAAAAACCGATAGATGGGGGGACGAACACATCCGAGACGCCGAAAGCGACGAATCGGGAACGACACGCATCGATGCGAATAAACCACGTGGGTCGTAAGGGACGAACGAATGGTCCGGGACTCGATCGCCTCGGAGTCGACCCCACCGGCGGAGGAGATCTGCGCCGCGCTCGACGATCCCGACTGCCGAGAGATTATCCGGAATCTCGAGGAACCTATGACGGCTTCTGAGCTCACGAAGCGGTGTGACATCCCCCAATCGACGTTGTACCGAAAGCTCGAGTTGCTCACCGACTCGACGTTACTCGAGGAGTCGACCGAGATTCGCCGGGACGGTCACCACGCGAGTAAGTACTCGGTCGCATTCGACGAGATCACGCTCGCACTGGAGGACGACCGGACCCTCGGCGTGCAGATCGAGCGGCCGGCCCGGACGGCAGACGAGCGACTGGCCGAACTCTGGTCGGAGGTGCGAAAGGAGACATGAGCCCGTACGCTGAAGCGACCGAACTCGCCCTCGCGCTCGCAATCGTAAAGACGCTCGTGTTAGTCGTCGGGAGTGTCATCACGTACTTCGCATTCAAAGCCTATCGCCGGACCAGACAGCGGGCACTCGGGTTACTCGCGGGCGGGTTCGGTCTCGTCACGCTCGGATTGGTGTTGGCGGGAATGCTCTATGAACTCCTCGACGTGCCGCTGGCGATAGGGATCTTACTCGAGAGTCTACTCGTTCTCGCGGGCTTTGTGGTGATCGCGTACTCGTTGTACGTGCAGTGAGCGGTCGACGGTCGAGTCGCGGACCCAGTTTATCCGTCGTATCCGGCGAGAGATGGGATTTTGACGGCGTCGACGGTTGAGAGTTCCGTTCGGCGACGGCCACAGATCACGAACTACCGGTTTAGGGTGTGGATTGCGTGTCCGAGTGCGTTCTCGGCGGCTTCCATCACCGATTCGGAAAGGGTCGGATGGGCGTGGACCGTCGAGGCGACGTCCTCGAGGGTTGCGCCGAGTTCGATCGCGAGGCCGAGTTCGGCGATCAGCTCCGAGGCTTCGGGGCCGACGATGCTCGCGCCCAAGACGTACCCCTCCGACTCGTCGGCGACGATCGTGACGAAGCCGTCAGACTCGCCGGTCGTCAGCGCGCGGCCGCTGGCCCGGAACGGAAACTGGCCGACGACGGGCTCGAAGCCGGCCTCCTCGGCTTCCGTCTCGGTCATGCCGACGGTCGCGATCTCGGGATCGGTGAAGACGACGGCAGGAATTGCCTGGGAGTCGATGGCGGCCGGTTCGCCGGCGATCACCTCGGCGGCGACCTGCCCCTCCATGCTCCCTTTGTGGGCGAGCATCGGCTCGCCCGCGACATCGCCGGCGGCGAAGACGTGGTCGACGTTCGTACGCGCGCGCGAATCGGTTTCGATGAACCCGCGCTCGTCGGTCTCGACGCCGACGGCCTCGAGGTCGAGCGTGTCGGAGACGGGTTCGCGACCGACGGCGATGAGGATCTTCTCGACGTCGAGTTCCAGTCGTTCCGATTCGACCGCCTCCGCGCCCTCGGTTCCGCCATCGGCCGCGGCGTCGTCGGCTGGCTGTGCGACGAGGCGAACCCCGCCGTCCGGTTCGTACCACTCGGAGGCGGTGTAGCCGAACTGAAAGTCGACGCCGAGATCGCTCGCACGTTTTTTGACCGGTCGTTTGAGGTCGTCGTCGTACCCCGGCAGGATCGACTCGAGCATCTCGACGACCGTGACGTCGGTGCCGAGTTTCGTGAAGACGGTCGCGAGCTCCATCCCGATGTAGCCGCCGCCGACGATGGCCATGGAGTCGGGGACCGACTCGAGGGCGAGTGCCTGGCGGGAGTTCAAAATTGGCGGATCGTCGAACGAAAAATCGGGGATCGAGATGGGACGGGAGCCGGTCGCGACGATCGCGTGTTCGAACTCGAGGGTCTCCGACCCCTGTCCGTCGCCGCTGTGGGAGACCCGAACAGTGTGGTCGTCGACGAACGTGGCGGTTCCCTCGAGCAAGTTGACGCCGTTTGCCTTACAGAGTTTCTCGACGCCGCCCGTAAGCTGTGAGACGACCTCGTCCTTCCAGCCGACCATCCCCGAGAGATCGATCGCGGGGTCGGCGTGGATCCCCATCTCCTCGGCGTGGCGGGCCTCGTGGGCGACGTCCGTCGCGGTGATCAACGCCTTCGAGGGGATACAGCCGTGGTTCAGACACGCGCCGCCGTAGGCCTCTTTCTCGACGAGCGTGACGTCCAGATCGAGCTGTCCGGCGCGGATCGCAGCCACGTACCCCGCGGGGCCAGCGCCGATGATCAGTACGTCGGTTCCGGTGGTGACGTCTCCAACGACCATTACTCGAGCGAACGGGGCGAGGGGTTGTGTAGGTATGGGACGACGTCGGCGGGAGCCGGAGACCGGAGAGGTCGTCCCGCGCGATCACTCGAGCAACAGGAGTTCGGGGTTCTCGAGGTACTCCATGACGGTGTTCGTAAACCGCGCGCCGACGGCACCGTCGACAAGCCGGTGGTCGAACGACAGCGAGAGCGTCAACACGGACCGTGGCTCGATCGACTCGTCTCCGCTCTCGTCGGTCACAACGCGGGGTTTGCGCTTGATCTCGCCGATCGCCAGGATGCCCGCCTCGGGGTAGTTCAAGATTGGCGTCGCGTACTCGCCGCCGATACCGCCGACGTTCGTCACGGTGAACGTCGATCCTCGCAGTTCCTCGGGAGAAACCGAGCGTTCTCGAGCCTTCTGGACGAGTTCGTTCATCTCGGAGGACAGTTGCAAGAGGCCTTTTCGGTCGGCGTCCTCGACGACCGGTACCATCAGTCCGACGTCGGTGGCCGTCGCCACGCCGAGGTTGTAGTAATCGCGGTAGACGATCTCCTCGTGTTCCTCGTCGATCACCGCGTTCATCTCCGGGAACTCCTCGAGTGCGGCGACCACGGCTTTCATGATAAACGGCATGTACGTCAGCCGAATCCCCTGTTCCTCGGCTCGCGGTTTGAGCCGCTCGCGGGCCTCGACGAGGGCCGTCACGTCGACCTCGTCGTGGTGGGTGACGTGTGGGGCGCTGTACTTCGATTCGACCATCGCCTCCGCGATTCGCTTTCGCACCCCACTGAAGGGGTCGCGACGCTCGCGCTCGCCCTCGGCGAACTCGGGTTCGGTCTCCCCGGCAGCCGCCTCGCAAGCCTCGAGCGCTTCGCGGTCGGCCTGCTGTGGGCGGCGCTGGGGGTCGGCGTACTCCCGAACCGCTTCCGGAGTGACGAACGCCTCGCCGTCTCGCTGTTCGGCCGCAGGAACGACGTCGAGGTCGACGCCTTCCTCCTGAGCGATTCGACGGGTCGCGGGCGCGGCGAGCGTCCGCTCGCGATCCGACGATTCGACCTGTGGCGACGGATCGGCACTCGCCTCGCGACTCGGATCCTGACCCGCGGACTCCGCCCCTGCGCTCGCCGGTTCCACCGTGTCCGAATCGGCGGACGACGCTGATCCGGTTTCCGACGGCTCCGCCTCGTCGTCTTCCGTGACGCCCGCCGAACCGGCGGCGGCCCGAACGTCGACCGTAGTCACTCGCCCGTCGGGGCCGCTTCCCTCGAGTCTCGAGAGGACGATTCCCTCCTCGCGCGCCAGCCGTCTCACGCGCGGGGGCGCGAAGACCCGTTCCTGGGGCGTCTCGATCTCGGCCGTCCCGGCGTCGGGGTCGCCCGCGGGCTCGCCGCCGGTATCCCCCACGTCGTCGGTCGTCCCCTCGGACCCGTCGACGTCGGCCGGTTTGCTGGCGCGGTCGGCCTCGGGTTCTCGATCTTCCAGTTTGCCGTCGACGTCGAAGGTGACGAACACCTCGCCGACGGGGATGACGTCGCCCTCCTCGTAGCGCAACTCCCGCACTGAGCCGTCGACCGGCGCCGGGACCTCCACCAGCGCCTTGTCGGTCTCGACCTCCGCGACCGGCTGATCCTCGCTCACGTCGTCGCCTTCCGCGACGAGCCACGAGACCAGTTCGCCCTCCGCGACCCCCTCGCCGACGTCGGGGAGTTGGAACTTGCGGACCATCTCAGAACTCCATCGCGTTCCGGATGCCGTCTTCGATACGGGCGGCTTCTGGCAGGTAGTAGTCCTCGAGGGCGTACAGCGGGAACGGCGTGTCGAAGCCGGTGATGCGCTCGACCGGCGCCTCCTGATAGAGCAACGACTCCTCCTGGAGGGTTGCGATGATCTCGCCGGCCAACCCGCCGGTTTTCGGCGCTTCGTGGACCACGGCAGCGCGGCCGGTTTTCTCGAAGGAGTCGACTATCGCCGCCTCGTCTAACGGTGACAGCGTCCGCAAGTCGACCACCTCGACGTCGATCTCGCCGTCGAGATTGTCCGCAGCCTCGAGCGTCGGCCGAGTCATCGCACCCCACGTGTAGACGGAGATATCCGAGCCCGCGCGACGGACGGCGGCCTCGCCGATCGGCACCTCGTAGGACTCGTTCGGGATCTCCTCGCGAAACGCCCGGTAGATGAGTTTCGGCTCTAAGAAGATCACCGGATCGGGGTCACGGATCGCACTCGTCAACAGCCCCTTCGTGTCGTACGGCGTGGAGGGGACGACCACCTTGAGTCCGGGCTGGTGGACGAACATCGCCTCCGTCGACTCGGAGTGGTGTTCGGGCGCGCGAATTCCGCCGCCGTAGGGCGCACGAACGACCATCGGGCACGTAAATCTCGCGCGCGAACGCGTCCGCAAGCGCGCGGCGTGCGAGACGATCTGGTCGAACGCGGGGTAGATAAAGCCCATGAACTGGATCTCGGGAACAGGCTTCATCCCGTAGGCTGCCATCCCGATCGCGGTTCCGACGATGCCGGACTCGGCGAGCGGTGTGTCGACGACGCGGTCCTCGCCGAACGCCTCGTAGAGCCCTTCGGTCGCGCGGAAGACGCCGCCGTTTTTCCCGACGTCTTCGCCCATGACGATGACGTCCTCGTCGCGTTCCATCTCCGCGTGCAATCCGTCCCGAACCGCCTGTACCAGGGTGAGGTTTTCCGATTCTGCTGCCATCTGTTAACCCTCCAGTAGCGCGTCGTCGCCGTGTCGGTCGCGAACCGTCTCGAGGTACTCGAGTTGGCGACGTAATCGTTTTGGCATTCCCTCGTAGACGTGTGCAAAAATCTCCTCGGGGTCCGGCCGTTGTGTTCCCTCGACGGTGTCGATCGCCTCGGCGACCGCCGTCTCGATCCGTTCTTCGATGGCGTCGACGCGCTCGTCGTCCAGAATTCCCCGGTGGCGGAGGTAGGTCTCGAGTCGCGGGATCGGGTCCTTCTGTTTCCAGCGTTCGACCTCGTCGTCGTCGCGGTAGACCGAGGGGTCGTCGGCGGTGGTGTGTGCCCCAAAGCGGTACTGGACGGCCTCGATCAGCGTCGGCCGGGTCGCCCGTCCCGGCGCTTCGTCGGCGGTTTCGTCGGACTGTTTGGCCTTCTCGACCGCGTCGCGAGTGACCTTGTACACCGCGAGCGGATCCATCCCGTCGACCTGGACGCCCTCAAAGCCGTAGGCCTCGGCCTTCTGGGCGAGGGTCGCACTCGCCGTCTGGCGTTCTCTCGGAACCGAGATCGCCCACTGGTTGTTCTGACAGAAGAACACGTTCGGGGTGTCGAAGACGCCCGCGAAATTCAGAGCCTCGTGGAAATCGCCCTCGGAGGTCGCGCCGTCACCGAAATAGCAGAGAAACGCCTTGCGTTCGTCGGTGAGCGTCGAGGCCCACGCTGCGCCCACCGCGTGGGGGATCTGCGTCGCGATGGGAACCGCGACCGAGAAGATGTTGACGTCCTCGGGGATGTAGTTGCCCCGCTCGTGGCCCATCCAGTACAGTAAGGTACGCTCGAGGGTGAGACCGCGGACGAGGCCGACCCCGTGCTCGCGGTAGCTCGGGAACACCCAGTCCTCCTCGTCTAAGGCGTGGGCGCTACCGATCTGTGACCCCTCCTGGCCCGACAGCGGCGGATAGGTCCCCATCCGCCCCTGGCGCTGGAGACTTACCGCCCGTTCGTCGAACCGGCGGGCCAGGCGCATCTGCTCGTACATCTCGACGAGCGTCCCCTCCGAGAGGTCGGGTACGTCGGCCCCCTCGAGGACTCGACCTGCCTCGTCGAGTACCTGTACTCGTTCTCGGGGGTCGCGCTGTATCGTGCTCACGGGTGAACCCACCTGCACATATCCGAATAATATATCGCTCAGGATAAAGGATTTTCCCCGATATAGTTTACTATCTGTGAGATTATTGCCACACGACGACAGTGATTCGAGAGACAGGTAGACAAATATAGAGTCGACAGCGGGTTAGATTCGGGAATTATCCACGAGCGGTTTCAACACGTACATTCGACGACAGGTACCGCCACTACCGCAGCACAACACCTCGAGTGGAGAGACGCTCGAGGACGAGGCAGGCACTCGGGTGGCGGTACGTGAAAGTCAAAACCGATCGCCGAGCACTGACCGTTCCGAGGGTCGAACTGACAGGGTCATACGGTTTACTGGAGGTCGGTACCGCCGCTCCCGTGACCCGTTTTCCGGGAGCGGCGGGACACAGGGACAGCAATTCGTATCAGACTGTCCTGCGCGCCTCGTCGCGCGCTTTCTCGACGCTTTTGCCCTCTCGCAGGACGGCGTCGACGAACAGCTCGCCGGCCTTGTACGAGGAGCGAACCATCGGCCCGCTGGCACAGTAGAGGAAGCCTAACTCCTCTTCGGCGACCTGACGCCACGTCTCGTACTTGTCCGGGTGGTCGTACCGCTGAACCTCGAGGTGACTTCTCGAGGGACGCAGGTACTGACCGAGCGTGACGATGTCGACGCCGCGCTCGCGACAGTCCGCTAGGGTCTGGTAGACCTCGTGGTCGTACTCGCCGTGACCGAGCATGATCGAGGTCTTGGTGTAGGTGTCGGATTCACGCTCGACTTGCGCTAAGACCGACAGCGATTGCTCGTAGCCGGCCCGGCGGTCCCGCACGGGGTACTGGAGGCGGGAAACGGTCTCGACGTTGTGTGCGATTACGTCCGGATCGGCGTCGATTATCTTTCGTACCAGACGCTCCTCGCCCTGGAAATCGGGGATGAGCACCTCGACGAGAATGCCCGGATGGCGCGCTTTGATCTCGCGGATCGTCTCGGCGAAGTGGCCCGCCCCCTGGTCGGGGAGGTCGTCGCGGTCGACGCTCGTGAGGACGACGTAGTCGAGGCCGATCTCGGCGACCGCCTCCGCGACGTTTTCGGGTTCGTCCGGGTCGAGTGGCTCCATCCCGCCCGTCTCGACGTCACAGAAGTTACAGCCTCGAGAGCAGCGATCGCCCATGAGCATGAACGTCGCGGTGCCACCCCCCTCTCCCGCGGGTGGGTCGCCGTCTCCACCGGCGTGTTCGCCAGCCGAACCGCGTCTCGAGGACGACCGTCCCGACCAGCACTCGCCGAGGTTCGGACAGTTGGCTTCCTCACAGACGGTGTGGAGATTCCGTTCGCGCAGCGTCTCCCGAATGTCTGCGAACTCCCGTCCCGACGGCGGGCGGCTCTTGAGCCAGTCGGGCTTGCGTACGCTGCTCATACCAGTCTATTGGGGACGCGCCGTGAAAAATCGTCGCCATCACGAACCCGGTCGCGTTCGGCGATCAGTGCAGCGCTGTAACGCCGCCGTCGATGGCCAGCGGATGGCCCGTGATGAACGAGGCGTCGTCAGAGCAGAGCCAGACGGTTGCGCTGGCGACCTCGTCCGGTTGACCGAACCGATCCATCGGCCGGCCGATTATCATCTGCTCGACGTCGTCGGGGGCGGTCTCCAGTAATTCGTTCACCATCGGCGTTTCGATCACACCGGGACAGACCGCATTTATCCGGATCCCCTCGCCACCGAACTCGAGGGCAGCGCTCCGAGTGAGACCGACGACGCCGTGTTTCGTCGAGTTGTACGGCGTCATGTTCAAGTCGCCGCCCAGGCCAGACACCGAGGAGGTGTTGACGATGGCACCGCCGCCGTGTTCGAGCATGACGGGAATTTCTTCTTTCAGACAACGCCAGACGCCTTTGAGGTTGATCTCGTACAGGGAATCCCACGTGTCCTCGGTTTGTTCCGTCAGCGGAACCATCTCGGCGCCGATACCGGCGTTGTTGTGCGCGAAGTCGAGTTGGCCGTACGTGTCTACCGTCTCCTCGACCATCTGCTCGACGTCGGATTCGTCGGTCACGTCGGTTTCGACGAACGTGGCGTCGCCGCCGTCGTCTTCGATCTGCTCGACGGTTTCGTGGCCGCCGTCTTCGTCGACGTCCGCGACGACTACCTGCGCGCCTTCCGCAGCGAACCGTTTTGCAGTTGCTCGCCCGATTCCCGATCCGGCGCCGGTTACTAAGCCGGCCGTTCCTTCGATTCCCTTCATATCGGATACCCGTGCGTCCGTCGTTCACCTCGAGACGGCATAAACGACGAGCCTGAGTGGGACACCGCAGCCGATCTGCATTGATCCAACGCCGTATCGAGTGAAACGTATCCGAGGATCCGACGGAGTTCGAACGCCGTCCCGACGGATAGACGCCGAACGGACGATACAGTTAATTGGCCGACATCCCGAGTTTACGGTATGGTCCCCCTCGAGATGGGCTGGCGTCACCTGTTGTTCGAAAACTGGCCGGTCGCCCCCGACGTCGTCGACGCACACCTGCCCGACCGACTCGCGGTCGACGAACACGACGGGACCGCGTGGCTCTCGGCAGTTCCGTTCACGAACGTGGCCGTCCGTCCGGCGGGCGTTCCGCGGCGGCTGGGGATCCGCCTTCCCGAACTCAACCTCCGGACGTACGTCACCTACGACGGCGAACCCGCCGTCTACTTTTTCAATCTGGACGCCCAGGGGGTCGCGAGCGTCATCGGCGCGCGGCTCTTTCATCACCTGCCGTACTACTACGCGCGGATCTCCCTCGAGCCCCGTGAGGGGCGGATTGCGTTCTCGAGCCGTCGTCGCCACCCCGGAGCGCGGCCCGCCGAGTACGAGGCGACCTACTGGCCGACCGGAGCGCCAATCTCGGCGCCCGACGATCCGCTGGCTCGGTTTCTGGTCGAACGCTACAGCTTCTTCACCGAGGCGCCAGACGGCACGCTCCGGCGAACGGGCGTCGACCACGAACCGTGGACGCTCTATCCGGCGAGTGCCGAGGTCGAGACGAACACGCTGTTGCAGGCGAACGGCTTCGCCGTCCCCGACGCCGATCCCGTCTATTTCTACAGTCCGGGACTCGACGTCCGAGCGCGCGCGAGCGAGGTCGTAGGGGACGACAACAGGATCGGTGGTGAGCCCGACAGCACCGATTTCCACACGTAGCCACCCCATACCCCCGACAGATTTACGGCCAGCAACGGAATAGCGCGGGCCGATGGCGTTCGGCACGACCCCCGACTGGTTTCACATCAGCGACGACGAGGAAGTCGTCTGGGAGAGTCGACCGCACCCGATCGCGATGGGAACAGGCGTGCCGATCGCGATCGGTGTCGTCATCGTCGGACTGTTCGTCGCCGGCTGGACGGGAGCCGAGGGAGTCGGGATCTGGACGGTTCTTGGCGTCGTCCTCGCCGTCGCGGGCACTGCGGTCGTGGCCGCACGCTATCTGGTCTGGACGAACACCCGCTACGTGATCACCTCGAGTGAACTGTACAAGAAACGGGGTGTGATCTCGCGGGACGTCACCCAGTTTCGCCTGGACCGGATCCAGAACACGAGCCTGCGACAGTCGATGCTCGGCCGACTTGTCGGGTTCGGCGACCTGACCGTCTACACCGCCGGCTCGGGCGATCCGGAACTCACGTTCGAGCGCGTTCCCCGTCCCGAAGCCGCCTCGAGCGTGTTGAGCGATCGGCTCGAGGGGAGCGCGACGGACGAACCGGTTCGGTGAACGCTCGGATCAGAACGCCGTAATCGTGGGCGACGTTCTCTCGGTGAAACCACAAAGCCCATTACATCAACGGAGAACGGAAGCGGTACAATGGCACGACAGCAACTGCCATCGTCCGCACAGCCGGTATCGCGCGGGACGAGTATTGCGGCGAGTGCGGGGGTTGGCGTGCTGACCGCCGCAGTCGGCTACTTGATCACGTATCTAGCGGTCGCAAGCGAGGTTCACGAATCCCTCGGCGGGAACGTCGCCGAGTGGAAAGGCGTCGCCTGGTACTACTACAACGCCCACGCGGTCGACGTCCACGCCAGCGGCGAGATCGGTTCGTTCGGACGAGCCGAGACGGTAAACTTCATCACCGAGTCGGGCGCGACGAGTACGACGGTGCTCTATCTCGTCCCGCCGCTTGTACTCATCGGCGCCGGCGGATTACTGGCCTCTCACCTCGAGGCACGCGACCTCGGCGAGGCCGTCGTCGTCGGGGCACCGGTCACCGTCGGCTACGTCGTCGTGATGGGGCTCGGTGCCGTCGTCACCGAGACGAGCTCGGAGGCCACGTTCCTCGGCATCGAGGCGAGCGGAACGATGGGGCCTGCGGTCGTCCCCGCCGTTCTTCTCGCCGGCATCCTGTATCCGCTCCTGTTCGCGACCGTCGGTGCGACACTCGTCGCGCTCGTCGCCTCGCGTGGCGGGTAGACGCGAACGGAGCGCGGAGTTTCGGGGACGTCGGTTTCACCACGAATCATTTTTACATCCGCACGAAAGGTGTGAGAAGAAGGTTGACGCCAGCTCGTTTTCGCCAGACTGCAAAATGATAGGAGACGTTCGTCGAACATATCACATACCCGTAGAGTATAAGTAGTTTGCATCGGTATTCGGACCTGGTACGATACTATGGCAAATGCAGCTACAACGGGCAACGACGAAGTAAACGAGATACTGTCGGCAATTATCTCGTTTTTCATTCCGGGTGTTGGGCAGATTTACAACGGCCAGACGAAACGCGGCGGCATCATCCTGGGGGCGTACGTCGTCTTCTGGATCGTTGTCTTCGTCACGATGTTGCTTTTCATCGGGTTCCTGCTGATGTTCCTCTCGCCGCTGTTCCACATCGGCGCAGCGGCTGACGCGTATCTCCAGGCAGGAAAGATCAACGACGGCGAGATTACGGTCTAGAACGGATCGCCGTCCCGAGTTGTCGGGCCGACCACGAACCGTTCGTGGACCGTCCGACACCGACGGCCATCAGCCGAGAAGTTTGATCGATCGACGACGACACAGTCGTCCGTTCTTTCACCCGCCGAGAGCGGTGTCGCCCCGGAAGGAAACGCCTTTCACCCGGCACATCCCGTTTTCGTGTGATGGAGGTTGCCGAGGTTCTTCCCGAGTTTGCCGACGCCTTCGCCTTTGAGGAGTTCAACCGGATGCAACGCGAGGCCCTCCCCGCGCTCATCGAGCGTGAGGACAACGTCGTCGCGAGCGCACCGACGGCCTCGGGAAAGACCGCCCTCGCCGAACTGGCGATCTGTAAGGCACTCGCCGACGGCGGGACCGCGCTGTTTATCGCCCCCATGCGGGCGCTGACGAACGAGAAAGAAGACGACTGGGACCGCTTCGAGGACCTCGAGTACTCGGTGTACGTCGTCACGGGCGAGCGCGATCTCAATCCCCGCCGCGCCCGGCGAGCGGACATCCTCGTGATGACCCCCGAGAAACTCGACTCGGCCACCCGCAAACACGACTCACGGCGCTACGACTTCGTCACCGACGTCGACGTCTGCGTCATCGACGAGGTTCATCTTCTCGACGCCGACCGACGCGGATCGGTCCTCGAGGTGACGATATCGCGACTTCGGCGGCTCTGTGATCCGCGAATCGTTGCACTCTCGGCGACGATGCCCAACGTCGACGATGTAGCCGCCTGGCTCGATGCACCCCCCGAGACTACCTTCGAGTTCGGCGACGAGTACCGTCCCGTCGACTTGAACGCCGGCGTCAAAACGTACACGCACGGCGAGAACACGTTCGCCGACAAGTACCGCCGGCTGTATCGGGCGCTCGACCTCGCCGAACCACACCTTCGGGAGGACGGCCAGGCGCTCGTCTTCGTCGCCTCGAGACAGGATACGGTGCAGGCGGCGAAAAAGGCCAGAGACGAGATCGCCGAACGCGACGTCCCGATGGGCGCACGCGGGGACTACGACTTTCACACCGACTCGAAGGAACTCGAGAACGACACGCTCCGTAACTCGGTGCTCGACGGCGTGGCGTTTCACCACGCCGGGCTCTCGAAGAACGACCGTGACCTCGTCGAGAAGTGGTTCAAGGAAGGTCGGGTCGAGCTCCTCTTTTCGACGTCGACGCTGGCCTGGGGGGTGAACCTCCCCGCCCGCTGTGTCGTCATCCGCGATACGAAGCTCCACGACCCGCTCGAAGGCGAGGTGGACATGAGTCCGCTCGACGTCCTCCAGATGCTCGGCCGGGCCGGTCGTCCCGGCTACGACGACGTCGGCTACGGCTGGGTCGTCTGCGATACGGCGGAGGCCGACAAGTACCGTCGGCTGCTGAACGAGGGGAAAGAGATCGAATCCCGCCTGGCGGAGAGCTTAGAGACCCACCTCAACGCCGAGATCGCGATGGGGACGATCGGCGACGTCGAGGACGTCATGTCGTGGCTCGAGACGACCTTTTATTACGTCCGCGGCCAGTCCAAACCCGAGGAGTACGACTTTCCCGACCTCCGTGGCCGGGTTCGCGACTGCCTCGAGGAACTGGTCGACCGTGGTTTCGTCGAGACTAGCGAGGACCTCTCGATCGAGGCGACGCCACGGGGCGTCCTCGCCTCGAAGTACTACCTGCGCCTCGAGACGGCAGTCACGTTCGCGGAGCTGTGTGATCGGGTCGTCGACGACAGGAGCGGGCTGGAAACCGAAGAGATCCTCGAGGCGGTCGCGACGGCGACGGAGTTCGATTCGGTGTCGGCTCGCCAGGACGAACGCGACGCGATCGACGCGGTTCTGGTCGGCGCGGATACCAGGGATCTCTCGCCGGGCCAGCGTAAGGTCCTCGCGATTCTGCGGGGCGCGGCCAGCGGGAACACGCCGGCGGAGTTACGGAGCGACGCCTGGGTAATCCGGCGCAACGCGACCCGACTCGTCTCCGCGCTGGAGGCGTTTCTCGACCGGTTCGTGGGACCGCACGCAGCCAACCTCGCCCAGCGAACCGAGGCCAGAATCGAGAACGGCGTCGCCGAGGACGCGGTCGGCCTGACGGCGATCGACGGCGTCGGGCCGGGCCGGGCGAGCAAGCTGGCGACCGAGGGGCTCTCGACGCCAGGCGACGTCGTGACCGCTGGCGTGGCGGGGCTCGTCGACGCCGGCCTCTCGGAGGGGGTTGCCGAACGCGTCTACGAGGGTGCCCAGTCGCTCCCCTCCGTCGAGGTCGACTGGGGATCGTTCCCCGAAACGATCGAGACCGGCGAGAACGACGTCTGCGAGGTGACAGTCGAGAACGTCGGCGAGCCCGCCAGGGCGGGCGTTCGCGTGACCGTCAACGGGGTCGAGATGACGAGCACCAGCACGTATCTCCGCGAGGAGGAAACGGTCCCCGTCGGCGTCTTCGGCGCGGACGCCGAGGAACTCGAGTTTACCGTCAGCGTCGCGTTCCCCGAGGAGCCACTCGTGCCGATCGAGGCGAGTCGACACGTCGAGGTCCGCTGATACGGATTACTGTAACGATTTACCGGCGCAACCGCGACCCGTCCGGCGGTTGCGCCGGAACTGACTTACAGTAAACCGTACGAGAGGCGGCGCATCGACGTAATCCGCTCGAGCGCAGGCGGGCGGAGACGACGCCGCGGACGGTCGGTTTCTATCGGTTGCACAACGCGAGTACCGTCTCGCACAACTCGGCGGGCGTGTCGACGATCTCGTCGGCCGGCGAGAGATCGAGATCGTCGTGGGCGTCGATCCGGTAGGCGACGACGGTCGATCCGGCTCGAGCACCCGCCTCGACGCCGTTCTCGGAGTCCTCGACGACGACACACTCCTCGGCGGGGACGCCGGCCTCGCTCGCGGCGTACTCGAAGACGTCGGGTTCCGGTTTGCCCGCCGCGTCGACGTCCTCGGCGCTGACGACGTGCTCGAACCCGTCGGCGAGGTCGAACCGCGCTACGACGATGTCGATCCAGTCGTGTGGCGAGGAGGAGACGACCGCCGTGGTGACGCCGCGGTCGTCGAGTCGCTCGAGGAGGCCCTCGAGACCGTCCAGCATATCGACGTGCTCGTGGTAGATCTCGCGGGCGATCTCCTCGAAACGGGTTTCGAACTCCTCGCGGCCTATCGCCGTCCCGTACTCCTCCTCGAGGTAGTCGTACGTCTCCCGGTAGTTCATGCCGGTGACTTCGGCGACGTCGACGTCCGCGTCGGGGACGGCCGCGGGGAGGATCTCCTCACGCTGAAACTCGACCCAATAGTCCTCGCTGTCGACGAGGACGCCGTCCATGTCGAACAGAACTGCGTACATCTACGGGCGGCTACTCGAGCGGGGCGTATAGCCGTTTTGTCGGCGACTGGTCGTCGAGCGACGGAAGTTCCTCCACCTACGGAGGCTTTATTGGAGTACGTCGCCTGTAACTGGAGTAGTGACCGTTCCACAGTTGACCGACGCGCTTCGGGAGACGCTCGCTCTCTTCGACGAGGGCGGAGCACCCATGACGACGACCGAGGTCGCCGAACGGGTCGACCCCGGCCGTCGGAGCACCTACGAGCGTCTGGAACGACTCGTCGATCACGGCTGCCTCGAGACCAAGAACGTCGGTGGGAGCGGGCGCGTCTGGTGGCAGCCATCTGTGGACGAACGAGAGACGACAGAGGTGGGAAGACAGTCTGACGAGCAGTTTCGGACGCTCGTCGACGCAACCGATGAGTACGCCATCTTCATGCTCGGTCCCGAGGGGCGCGTCCGAACGTGGAATTCGGGTGCAGAACGGATCAAGGGGTACGAGGCCGACGAGATCCTCGGTACGCACTTCTCGACGTTCTACACCGACGTCGATCGCAGGGCCGGCGTTCCGGAGAACAACCTCACGGAGGCTACACGCCGCGGTTCGACTGAGGACGAAGGGTGGCGAGTCCGGGCCGACGGGTCGACGTTCTGGGCCAACGTCACGATCTCGGCGATCCGAGACGAGGACGGCGAACTCGAGGGGTTCACGAAGGTCACCCGGGATATGACCGACCGGCGGGAGTACGAGCAACGGCTCGAGGCCCAGACCGACCGGCTCGAGCGCCAGCGCGACGAACTGGAGAGCGAACTCGACGACGTCTTCGAGCGGATCTCCGATGGCTTCTACGCCCTCGACGAGGAGTTGCGCTTCATCTATCTGAACGACCACGCGGCGGACGTACTGGACCTGGATGGGGAGACAGTCGGTAGGGATATCCGAGACGAGGTCTCCCTCACCGACTCGTTCGAGAGCGCGCTGTACGAAGCCCTCGAAACGCAGGAATCCGTGATTCTCGAGGATTACTACGATCCGATCGATCGGTGGTTCTACAACGCCATCTACCCGTCGGAGTCGGGGCTCTCGGTCTACTTCCACGAGATTACCGAGCAAAAACGGCGTGAGCGGAAGTTACGGCAGTACGAGCGCATCGTCGAGACCATCGACGACGGGATGTACGTCCTCGACGGGAACCGCCAGTTCACGATGGTGAACGAGGCGTTCGCGTCGATGACCGGATACGGCCGTGACGAACTCGTCGGCGCCGCCGCGGAGACCGTCTTCGGCGGAACGTTCGTCGACATCGCCGACGAAAAACAGGCCGAACTCGAGTCGGGGGAGAAAGAGATCGCCGTCCTGGAAGAAGAGCTGTACCGGTCCGACGGCACCTCGGTGACCGTCGAGAGCCGGTTCGACCTGTTCGAAGTCGACGGCGAGATGGGACGCGTCGGCGTCGTCCGCGACATCTCCGAGCGCAAGGAACGGGAACGAAAACTCGAGCAGTGGGCCCGTCAGCAACGGGTCGTCTCCGACCTCGGCCAACTCGCCCTCGAAACGGACGACGTCGACGAACTCATGGACGAAGCGAGTCGGCAGGTGGCAAGCGTTCTCGGCACCGAGTACTGCAAGGTGCTCGACCTCGACGCCGAAAACGACCACCTCCTGCTCCGTCAGGGTGTCGGCTGGACGGACGGTCTCGTCGGCGAAGCGACGGTGTCCGCGGTCGAAGGCGATTCCCAGGCGGCGTACACGCTGGCGACCGATTACCCGATCGTCGTCGAGAACCTCGAGACGGAATCGCGATTCAGCGGCCCCGATCTCCTGCGGAGCCACGACGTTCACAGCGGAATCAGCGTCGTCATCGGATCGTTCGACGAGCCGTGGGGGATCCTGGGAACCCACGACACCACCCCCCGTGAGTTTACCGACGAAGACATCAACTTCGTCCGGAGCGTCGCCAACGTCCTCGCGGAAGCCATCGAGCGTCGTCAGTATCAGGAGCGACTCGAGGCGCTGGTCACCGACCTCGAGAAGTCGAACGAGCGTTTAGAGCAGTTCGCCTACGCCGCCTCACACGACCTCCAGGAACCGCTTCGGATGGTCTCGTCGTACCTCCAGCTTATCGAGCGTCGGTACGACGAGACCCTCGACGAGGACGGGCGGGAGTTTCTCGCGTACGCCGTCGACGGAGCCGACCGAATGCGCAAGATGATCGACGGGCTCCTTGAGTACTCTCGAGTCGAAACCCAGGGTGGCGAGTTCGAGCCGGTCGATCTGGAGGCGATCGTCGACAACGTTCGCACGGATCTCCAGGTGAAAATCGAGAATCACGACGCCGAGATCACGGTGGACGAACTGCCTCGCGTCGAGGGCGACGAAGAACAGCTGTGGCAGGTGTTCCAGAACCTGCTTTCGAACGCGATCGAGTACAGCGGAGACGAACCGCCACAGATACACGTAACCGCCGAACGGAGCGGCTCGGAGTGGACCGTCTCCGTCGCCGACGACGGGATCGGCATCGAACCCGACAGGCAGGAGCGCATCTTCGAGGTGTTCAGACGTCTGCACGGTCCCGACGAGTACTCGGGTACCGGAATCGGGCTCGCGCTCTGTCAGCGGATCGTCGAACGCCACG
Organism: Natrialba swarupiae; assembly: GCF_008245225.1. Classification (GTDB taxonomy): domain Archaea; phylum Halobacteriota; class Halobacteria; order Halobacteriales; family Natrialbaceae; genus Natrarchaeobius; species Natrarchaeobius swarupiae. The sequence goes on along the minus strand of NZ_VTAW01000031.1, from coordinate 24,979 downwards.
GCGGCGATATCTGGGTCGACTCCACCCCCGGCGAGGGCGCGACGTTTTCGTTTACGCTCCCCGACGCGTAGTTCCTCGTACCGACGCATACCCCCCACGTCGACTGTGCGAACCGGTTTCCGGTCAGGTGGTTACACGATCTGATCTTGCGGCCCGCTAGCCGAAGACCTCACCGCGACGCTCGTGGGCCATCTCCCGTGCCACGTCGTCCGCGACGGCCGCGCCGAACTCCCGCTCGAGGAGCCACAGCGCCAGGTCGATGCCGGAGGTGACGCCGCCCGCGGAGAGTACGTCGCCGTCGTCGACGACCCGTTCGTCGACCACGTTCGCGTCGGTGGCCGCGAGGTCGTCGACCGCGACGTGGTGTGTCGTCGCGGGCCGACCCTCGAGCAGCCCCGCCTCGGCGAGGATCATCGCCCCCGTACAGACCGACGCGACCGTCGCGCCGGCCGTGAAGCGCTCGTCGACGGCGTCGGGGAGGACGCCATCTTCAACGACGGCGCGCACGCCCTCGTTGGCGGTCGTCCACCCGCCGCCGGGGACGATCAGCAGATCGGGATCCCCGAGCGTTCCGTCGGGTTCGACCCGGAGATCGTGACTCGCCGTGACGAGATCCGTCTCCTCGAGCGTCACGAGATCGGTCTCGATCGACGCACCGGCCTGGGCACCGTTCTCGAGTACCTCGTAGGGACCGATCGCGTCGAGTTCGTCGAACCCCTCGAACAGCACGATTTCCGCGGAGACGTCGACCATGGTCGATACTCGAGGGGACACACCGAAACGTGTTCTGTTCCGGACACCTGTTGCCGACCGACCGTCACCCCCGCCGAGAGGCTACCGCGACGAGTCGTCGACCGTCTCGGCGACGACTGCCCGGAGCGCGTCGAACATCGGATCGGTTCCGGCGGCGACGAACCAGTTCTCGCCGCGGTCCGTCTCGAGTCCGCGTTCCGCGGCGAACAACTCGCCGAGCAGTTGTTCCTCCCGATCCGGCCGGTAACAGACGATCCCGTCCAGTCGGCCGCGGACGAGCAGCCCCCAGTGAACCGTCGGGGACCAGCTCTCGAGGCGGCGCTTGCACCGGTCCTCGAGCGCGCGGTTGATCGCCTCCGAGACCGCCTCGTGGTCGGGCTCTCGTTTGACGTCGTGGCCGATGACGGAGACGACGGTGGCGGTCGACGGCTCGAGATCGGCGTCGCGACCGCCGTCGTCACCATCGCCGTCGTCGCCATCATCGACGCCGACCGGGCGGCCGTTGTACCGGACGCCCTCACCGCCTGTGGCGACGTACAGGTCGTCGAGCATCGGCACGTACACGACGCCGAGAATTGGCTCTCCGTCCTCGAGTACCGTGATCGCCGTCGCGAACGACGCCAGTCCGGACTCGAAGTTGTTCGTCCCGTCGAGGGGATCGACGATCCACTCGAAAGACGCTCCGTCGCCACTCCCGTCGTGGACGCCGGACTCCTCGGCGTCGATCCGATGGTCCGGAAAGCGCGATCGGATCACCTCGAGAATTCGGCGTTCCGAGCCGGTATCCGCGCTAGATTTGACGTCGTGGGCGAGCCGTTCGGCCTCCGTTTCCTCCGAGCGGTACGTCTCCCGAAGGTACGATCCGCCGGCGAGGCAGGCCTCGATCGCCGTCGCCTCGAGTTCGGAGCGTGACGGGTACATGACAACATCGGTTCGAGCGCCATCCGATGAACGTTTCGATCCGGCATCTGACCGCTAATCGGCATTCGTGTAATTCTTGGCCGACCCGCCGGTGGACCGGGTATGGACGGACAACAGACGGTCGCGGAGTTCGTCGAGAGACACGATCGAGGCACCACCCGAGTTCAGACTGCTCGATCTCGTCTCCGAGGTCGGCGAACTGGGAAAGGACGCGAACGAGTCGACCGGCTACGGCACCTCTCCTGTGGACCTCGATATCGCCGACGACGAGATCGGCGACGCCCTGTTCGCGCTGTTCGCGCTGGCCGACTCCCTCGAGATCGACGCCGAGGAGGCGCTCGAAGAGGCGCTCGAGAAGTACGAAAAACGGCTTGATACGTCCGATACGCCCGGGTCAGGGGCGTAATCGAGAAAAGCGTTATCGAGTGGCGTCGGTCTCGACCGCGAGTATCGTCGAGGCAGCCGCACGGACGTCATCGAGGTGTTCTTCGGGCGCGTAGACACCGAGTCGCCACACTTCGCGGGCACAAGCGTCGAGTCCCGCGACCAGCGCGGAGCGTTCCTCGAGTCGGCGAACGTCGCCGTCGACGAGGATCTTCGCCCTGGATTCGGGTGAGGTCGGTTCCGAGGGGCTGTCGACGATCACGGCGCTCGAGTCGACGCCGGCAGCGTCGGCGATCTCGCGCTCTACCGTACGCGTTCGGTCGTACTCGAGGCCGACGACGTCTTCGGGAACGGCCTCGCGACGGGCCCAGAGCGCCCGCTTGTAGAGGTCCCGCTCCCGGATTCGGGTTGCAAAGTCGGCGGTCGGGTCGTGGTCCTCGAAGGCCGCGAGCAGTTCCGCGTCGGTGAGCCGGGCGAACGCCTCGGGGTCGAAGACGTCGTCGACGAGCAGACGTTCGCTCGCCCGATCGAGCATCGCGCCGGCGATTCGGGAGACGTGGTGGCGGTAGACGGTCGCGTTCATCAGCGTCCGGGCGATGAGTGCGCTCTCGGCGGTCGCGACGGTGCCGTCCTCGAGTGCGAGTTCGCCGTCGACGACGCGGAGGGCGTAGAGCAGACGCGAGTGATCGATCGTCCCGTAGGGGACGCCGGTGTGATGGGCGTCCCGAACCAGGTAATCCATCCGGTCGACGTCGAGGGTACCGGAGACGAGTTCACCGAGCGGGCCGCGGCCGTCGACTGTCGCCGCGATCTCGCGGGGATCGAGTCCGCGGTCCTCGAGGACGTCGCCGAGTTCGGTGTCGGCGAGCAGCCACTCGATCTCGTCGTGGTGACGGCCAAGATGGCGCTCGATCGCGGCCTCGGTCTGGTGGCCGAACGGCCCGTGACCGACGTCGTGGACCAACGCGGCGGCTCGCAGACGATCCGCGAGGTCTGCCTCGAGTCCAAGCTGGTCGACCGCACGGGAGGCGAGGTGGTAGACGCCGAGGCTGTGTTCGAATCGCGTGTGATTCGCCGAGGGATAGACCAACTGGACGGTGCTCAGCTGGCGGACGTACCGAAGGCGTTGCATCGCGGCCGTATCCAGAAGCGCCTCGGCCGTCGGGCAGAGTTCGATATAGTCGTGAACGCTATCCTTGACCGTGGTCATGGTCGAACTCGTCACGGCAACGGCTTAGCACCGGTGGTCTCGAGCGCGCCACCGACAAAACCCTCCTGCCGTCTACGGAGCGCGCCAGAAACCTCTGCCGTCTATCGGTCGATTACGCGCGCTCGCGTACCACGCCCAGTATCGAGCGATCGATCTGCCGGCGGGTCTCCTCGAGCGAGCCGGAGTTGTCGACCACGACGTGGTCGCGCTCGAGCGGCTCGAACGACTCCTTGACGAGCCGATAGACCCGGAGGTCGGCGTCGCTGACGGCGTTCGTTCGCTCGGCGAGGCGGCGCTCGACGACGTCGGGGTCACAGGTGACGCGGGTGAATACTATCTCCGCGTCCATCTCTCGGGCGAGCGCGGCCGCACGATCGCGAAGTCGCTCCGTGCGGAAGGTCGCGTCGAGGACGACCGACGAGCCACCCTCGAGAGCGGTTCGAGCGCGCTCGAGTAGTTCCTCGTAGGTCGCGTCGGTCTCAGCGGCGGTGTACTCGGGGTCTGGAAACAGCTGTTTTCGTACCTCGTCACTGCGATAGCGTTCGGCCTGCAGGCGCTCCGTCGTATAGGCTGAGGCGGCCGACTTTCCCACACCCGGCAATCCACAGTAGACGATCAGCGTTGGACGAGCCACGAACCCTGTTCGTCGGTACTGGTACAAAATCGGCCCGGATTTCGTTGCGGCCGGCTCGAACCGAGGCGATCGGCGAACGAGGCGAGTCGGAACGCACCACGAGAAACCCAAGAGAACCGAAACGGCCGCCGACTCGAGTGAGTCGACGTTACTTTAACATCGACCGGGCAAAGCGGTCGGGAAAGCCGAGGACGAGTTCGCGCCAACTCATCTTCTCCTCGTCGGATCGGAGTCGCGCCCGGAGGCGCTGACTGAACAGTTCGACGAGGAAGATCAGCACGAAGATGACAAACAGCGTCGCCATCATGTTGCTGAACGCACGGAAGTTCTCCTGGGCCGCGACGACCGCACCGAGCCCGCCCGCACCGATGACGCCGACGGTCACGGCCGCCCGAACGTTGATCTCGAAGATGTAGAGCGTCCAGGCGATAAAGGAGGTTTTGACCTGGCTCAACATCCCGAAGAAGACGATCTGGGATTTGTTCGCCCCGGTCGTCTGCATCGCCTCGATCGGACCCTCCTCGAGTTCCTCGAGTTCCTCGACGAACAGGCGACCCAGATTTCCGATCGTGTTCAGTCCGATCGCGAGCGTCGCCGCGGCCGCGCCGAGACCGACGAGGGCGACGAAGATCAGCGCCCAGATGATCGCCGGAATCGCACGGATAAACGACATGATCCCACGGAAGATGAAGTTGATCGGGAACGGCGTCACTCGTTCGGAGCCGAGCACGCTGAACAGCAACGCGAGCGGAAAGCCCAGGATGGTTCCGACGAGCCCCATCGCGAGGGTCGTTCCGGCCTCGCCGAAGATCGTGAACATACCGAGTTCCTGGAAGACGAACGCGTACAGATCCGCGGCGTTCGGCGGGAACTGAAAGAGCAGTCCACCGACGTCGGGGTCGTACACCAGTTCGTTGTTCCGGATGAACTCCCAGTAGTTCCCGACGTCGAGAAACGGAACGCCGCCGTACTCCGTTCTGGGGAAATACGATCCCATCCGGTCGGCGAAGTGACTCCACGTGAAGTTCGTCCGGTCGTCGAAAAACTCGGTCGCGGCGAGCCCTTGGAGCGTGATGAACGCGAGCACCGCGGTCCCGACGAGCCAGCCGAGTGCCCGACGCCGGCGCGTTTCCCGGATGTTTTCGAACTGTTCGTTGACCGCCGGGCTCGCCGACTCGAGCGATTGGGTTTGATCGGTTCCGCCGTCGGTCGCCGCGTTCGACCGATCCGCGTCGGTCACGGTGCGGCCCCCGTCTCACGGTTCTCGTTCGTCGACTGCTGGGGGGTCGTTCCGTCGCCGTCGTCCGAGACGAACATCCCCTCGGTGTCGATATCGCCGTAAATCTCGTCGATCACGTCGATCGTCAGGTCCTCGCGATAGCCGTCGAAGACCTTCTGGCCGTTGTGGAGGCCGATAAATCGCTGACCGTACTTGCGGGCGATGTTGACCTGGTGGAGACTGATAAACGTCGTCAGCTCCCGCTCGTTCGCCGCGCGCTGGAGGTACTGCATCACGTCCTGTGCGCTTCCGGGATCGAGACTCGCGACCGGCTCGTCGGCCAGCAACACCTCCGGTAACTGCGTGAGCGCCCGCGCGATGCCGACACGCTGTTGTTGGCCGCCGCTCATCCGCCGGGCTTTCTGTTCGGCTTCGTCCAGTAATCCGACGGTGTCGAGCGCCTCGAGTGCGCGCTGTTTCTCGTCGGTGTCTTGAAGCTGTAAGACGCTCTCGAAGAACCCACAGCGGTTGATACCGCCCGAGAGGGCGTTCGAATAGGCCGACATATCGCCGACGATGTTGTGTTGCTGGAAGATCATCGCTAGCTCCGGCCGTGGCTGGGTCATCGGCTCACCGTCGACCAGGACCTGTCCCTCGGTCGGCTCGGTGAGCGCGGACATACACCGCAACAGCGTCGATTTCCCCGATCCGGAGACGCCGAGGATGATGACGAACTCGCCCGCCGGCACTTCGAACGAGATGTTGTCGAGTGCGACGGTCTCGCCGTATGTTTTTCTCAGATTGTCGACGACGATTTTGCTCATCAGTTGTCCTGAGTTTGTAGTGGGATTATTTGTGGCTTCCCTTATATGTCGTCGAGGGGAATCCCGAGGTCATCGGTGAAGTCCCGGACCGGCTCGTAGTCGTCGTGGTCGGCCTCGACGATACCGCTGAACCACAGCGTGTGATCGTCGAACGCCTGCCAATCGTCTTCTTGATCGTCGTCAAGATCGTACTCGTCTGGATCCGCCGAGGCGTCCGGATCGTTGTAATCCTCGAGGAGGCCGTCGGGCAGGTCGAGGTCGAGTGCGTCGGCGAGGTCGAAGGCGTCGTGGTCGAGTTCCTCGGCGGTAACGCCGCGCATGAACTCCTCGATGTCGTATCGAAGATCTTCCTCCCACGCGGTGTTGACGACGATCGGCGCACGCGGGATCGGTGGCGAGACGTCCAGGAGTCGAAGCTCCGGATCCCGCGTGCCGGCGATGTCGACCTCCGGCGAAATTTCGTAGAGATCCGGGAAGTCGCCCTCGATCTGGTCTTCCGGAACGTGCGGGATGGACGCGAACTCGCCTGCGCCCGCCGCGGCGATGGTGTCGTCCTGGATGAGTTCCTCGACGGCGAGGTCGTGTGCGACGCCGCTTCGCCACTCGAAGTCTTCGGCACTGCCACCCTGGGCGGCGTTACCGATGTCGAGCCCGTTGTCCTGGAGCATCCACAGCGGTGCCATCCCACCCGACACCGAGCCGACGTCGGCCGAGGCGACCGCTTCACCCTCGAGATCGGCAACCTCGGTGATTCCGCTGTCGGCCGTGGTGACGAGCGTTCCGAAGTATCGCTCCGCACCGAAGGCCTCCCGCATCCCGACGACGTCAATCTCCTCGGGGCCGAGGTTCGGGACCGCACCCGGCGACGTATCGGCGAAGATCCGATCGCCGTCACTGGCGCGGTCGAGTTGCTCCATCGTTCCGGAGTAGCTACTCGTCGGTAGCCCTTCGATCTCGACGTCGAACTCGTCTTCGATCAGTTCGAACAGGGGCTGATACTGGATCTCGATGTCGATCGTATCCTCGGCCGGGTTCATCACCCAGGTGATCGGGTCGTCGTCGGCATCCCCGTTGCCACCGTTGCCGCCGTTTCCGCCGTTTCCGCCGTTGCCACCGTTTCCGTTCCCATTTCCGTTTCCGTCCGACGAGCACCCTGCCAGTGCCAACGCACCAGCTGCACCAGTGGTCGCCAGGAATTTCCGTCTCGTTTTCGACGCTGCGGTAGTCTTGTCCACCATTCGCGTTATCCTGAGACACTGCATCTAAATAAGTTTTATAATGTTGCTATTTGTCCGCTCGACGGATGCTGTTTCCAACGTTCGAATAAAGTAGAAATTACAATCGGAAGTGGATGGCTGTTTTTGTGTTTTTACCCCACAAAAGGCGTAATACCCACATATATTTACTCCCCAGAGCACCGATCGGAAACAATCGAAATGGTTTAGACACGGATCGCACAATCCCCTCTCGAGCAGGAGGAACGACGAGGCCACTCGACATCGCTTACTTCCGATACACCCCCAACCGTTTTCCCGCCACGGACGTCCACCCACGGACGCGGGTTTAAGTACGGAGCCGCGGCCAACGGGGACATGATCGACGACGCGATTCGCGTGCTCGCGGGCGACTGTACCGTCATCGCCGAAGGAGCCGACCGCGAGGAGTACCGCGGGCGGGTGACGACGATGGTCAAGCCCGACAACACCGTCCTCGTCCACGACGTCGACGGCTACCAGCCCGTCGCGTGGCTCACCCGTGCCGACAGCGTCTCGAGCGACCGTGCCGACGGCTTCGCACTCGTCGCAAAGAAAGACGAGCAACTCCTCCGAATCGCCACCCACGACCAGGACGGGTTCGCCCACTACCCCTCCTCGCCCGCGGGCATGCCAGTCGGCACATGTCCCGACTGTGACGGCGCACTCGTCCGATCGAACGACGTCCACTGTGTCGACTGTGGGACCCGCTACGGCGTACCCGCCGACGCGACGATCAAGACCGACCAGAGCAACTGCGACTGTGGTCTCCCCCGAATGCGCGTCGAACGCGGCCTCGCGTTCAACGTCTGTCTCGACCGGAACTGCGAGTCGCTCGACGACGCGGTCGGGGAGGCGTTCGACCGCGAGTGGTGCTGTCCCGAACCCGATTGCGACGGTGACCTCCGAATCCTGCGCCGTGGCGGCCTCATCGCGGGGTGTGAACACTACCCCGACTGCGACACCGGCTTCGCGCTCCCGTCGGGCGTCGTCGACGGCGAGTGCGCCTGCGGTCTACCGACGTTCGAGACCCGAACCGGCGTCCGCTGTCTCGATGCCACCTGCGAGCGCGCGGCGACGCGATCGCTCGAGACCGAACCCGCGAGCGATGACTGAGACGGATTGCTGTAACGATGTGACGACGCCACTCGACCGAGTCGCACCGGCTCGGAGCCCTCGAAGGAAACACCCGTGGTGCTCTCGGCCGGCTTTTCGGTCGATAGTCAGCCGAAACGATCGATCCACAGCCACTTAGTGTCCGCCGGCTAAGCCACGTCCATGTCACTCGAGGGGCGATACGACGACGAGACGGGCGTCGTCCGCGTAGGCAGCGACGCACGCCAACGGTATCACGACTCACGAGGCTACGGCTACCCGCTGTCGGGCAACGAGATCGCGCTGGCACCCGTCGAGGCCGCTCACCTGCTCTTTCGGGGCGATCTCGAGGCAGTCGTCGACGACACCGGGGATCGCCTCGAGTTCCGATCGTTCGTCGCCCGCGAGCCCGGCGACGGCTTCGGAGTGAGATTTCTCGTCTACGCCGACCTGCGCTCTCGGGGCTTTTATCTCTCGCCGGCCGCCGAACCCTGGGTCGACGACCCGCCTGAAACCGATTTCGCCGTCTTTCCCCGAGGGAAGGGGCCCGGAGACGGGGAGATCGGCTACGCGCTGACGATCATCGGCGAGCGGACCGACGTGCCGGCGAGTGACCTCTCCGACGGCGTGTTGGCGGTCGTCGACGAGGAGAGCGAGATTACCTACTTCGACGTAAGCCGAGAGGATCCGCGGGGGAGCTCCGAGAACGAACTCCCCGATCGGTGCGGCGCCGACCTGCTGGCCGATCGCGTCGTCGTCTGGGATCCTCCCCTCGAGCTGTATGAGGAGGCGTTCTACGGCCAGCCCCTCGAGGGCCGGGAGTACGAGCGGCCGACGCTGCAGTGTTCGTTGCTCGAGGCGACCTACCTCGCCGAGCGCGGCGCGATCGATCTCGATCCGGCGACCGTCCGACAGCGAGGTCGAGAGGTCGAAGGCGAGCGGTTTCGGCGACGGTTTCGGGTCTACGCGGCGCTTCGCGACCGCGGAATCGTCCCCAAGACCGGCTACAAGTTCGGTGCAGACTTTCGGACGTACGCGAACGTCGAGTCGGTCGACGATCTCGGCCACTCCGAGTTGCTGATTCGCGTCCACCCGTCAGGATACGTCTTCGAACCGCGGGATCTCGCACTCGACGTTCGCCTCGCCCACGGCGTCCGCAAGACGATGGTCTTCGCGCTCGTCGGCGAGAACGGCGTGGAGTGGTGGTCACTCGAGCGGTTGACGCCCTGAGCGGGATATGTTTCGGGGCACAACGAAAACGGTCGTGAACGGAAACGTGAAAGCCCCACCAGCCGATAGGTGACGGTATGCAACTCGAGGTGATCGGCGTCGGCGGCGCGGGGTGTCGGATCGCCGATGCGATCGTCGACGCCGAGCCGGACGACCACTCGTTCGTCGGCGACGCGTTCGCGTTCGACACGGACGCGACCAGTCTGGCGGAACTCTTCTCGATCCCGGAGGACCACCGATACTGCTACGGCGGGACGGTCGAGAACGGACTCAACGGGAACCTGAGCCGGGGCGAGGCAGTCGGCGAGGAGGCAGTCGACGAACTCGATCGCCGGCTGGATCGAGGACAGCCGTCGATTGCCGACGCGTTTCTCGTCGTCGTCGGTCTCGGCGGAGCATCCGGCGGTGGGACGGCACCCCACCTAGTCGCGACGCTTCAAACGGTGTACGACGCGCCGGTGTACGCCCTCGCCACGTTGCCCGCCGAACGCGAACTCACGCCCCCGGAGCCGGACGACGACCTGCGGCGAGCGCCGAACGCCGGTAGTGTCACCGACGAGGACGTCACCGGTTCCGGCGGCGATGACGGAGACGGGGACGAAGACGAAGTGGAGCCGGAGCCGATAACCCGTCCGCTCGCCGAGGAGAACGCGATCCGAACGCTCGAGTCCCTCATTGGGCTCGCGAACGCGATCATCTGTTTCGACAACGAGCCCTGGTTGAAACCCGGCGAACGCCTCGTCGAGGGCCACGATCGGCTCAACCAGGAGATCGCAACGCGCGTCGCGGCGCTTTTCGGCGCGACCGCGGACGTACGCGACGAGACGGCGACGCCGGAGGCCGAAACCGTCATCGACGCAAACGACGTCGGGCGGATCCTCGGCGACGGAACCGATCTGGTGACGCTCGGATACGGCGAACAGCGTGTCGAAGCCGAAAACGGATCCCGGTTCGGTCTCGGCTTGTTCTCGACGGAGCCGTCGGTCGACACCGCCGCCGCAGTCAGCGCCATCGAGACCACCGTCGGGAAGGCGTTACGTGGCAAACTCACCCTCGAGTGTGAACGAGAGAACGCCGACCGTGGGATGTTGATCGTCGGGGGACCGCCCGAGTGGCTCAACCGGCGGGCGATCACCGACGCCCGGAAGACGATCGAGTCGACGACGGGGTCGGTCGAGGTCCTGGGCGGCGACGCACCCCGTCCCGGGACGGATCTCGTCTTCGTCGTCGTCGTCCTCGCTGGCGTCGAACCGGTCGAACGCATCGCGGAGATGCGAGCCAGAAACAAGCCGATCGATACCGGCGGGGGGTGAGGACGCTCGCCGAACGCGGGCGTCTCTCGTTCGTTACCGAAATCGATGGGCATCGCTACGTCGGTCGTCCGTCGGCTCCGGCGAAGTCGTTCGATCTGCGTTCCGGGTACCCACTCGTGCCTTCGGGCCGAGTGCGGCGGACACGTCGATTGTCGGCCGCGTTCCGTCTCCGTCGAGGCACTCCTCACGGAACGGAAGCGAAGGTTTTTGCGCGCCGGAGCGCCAAGGCGGTGGTGATGACCGGAGACGATCCACTCGAGGAATCCGAGGACGGAACACCGTTACCCGACGGCGGGGCAGCAGGCGCTGACGGCGAGGGATCGAAGGTCCCTCGAGCAGACGGCGGAGCCGTCGACGACGTGGCCCTCGACCCCTGGGGATCCTCGAGCGTCTCCGACTACCGCAAACTGTTCGAGGAGTTCGGCATCGAGGAGTTCGACGAGGTACTCGAGGAGGTGCCGAACCCTCACTACCTGATGCGTCGGGGAGTCATCTTCGGCCACCGTGACTACCGCCCGGTCGCCGAGGCGATGCGCGAGGACGAACCCGCGGCCGTTCTCTCGGGCTTCATGCCGACGGGGGACCCCCACATCGGCCACAAGCTCGTCTTCGACGAGATCATCTGGCACCAACAGCAGGGCGCGGACGCCTACGGTCTGATCGCCGACCTCGAGGCCCACGCCGCCCGCGGGATGAGCTGGGAGGAGATCGACGAGCACGCCCGGAGTTACCTCCTCTCGTTGCTCGCACTCGGCTTCGACCCCGAGGAGGGGACGCTCTACCGCCAGTCCGAAAACCGGGAGGTCCAGGACCTGGCGTTCGAACTCGGCGCGGAGGCCAACTTCTCGGAGTTCCAGTCGATCTACGGCTTCGACGGCGAGACCGACGTCTCACACATGCAGTCGGTCGTCACCCAGATGGCCGATATCCTCTATCCGCAACTCGAGGAACCCAAGCCGACAGTGATCCCCGTCGGTCCCGACCAGGATCCCCACGTCCGGCTGGCGCGGGATCTGGCCGAACGGATGCGCTTTTTCAAGGTATCGAAGGCCTACGCCAGCTTCGAACTCGAGCCCGACGAACGCGCTCTCGTCGTCGAGTTATACGAGCGACTCGAGCCCGAAGAGTTCGACGACGACACCCTGCGGTGTACTCACGTCGCCGAGGCGCTCGCCGAGACGCCGCTTTCCGACCTCGAGACCGACGCGGACACCCTGAGTTCGGTGCTGACGAAACTCGAGGAAGCGGGGATGGAGCCGATTCGCCCCCGCACGCGGTTTTTCGACCGGCGAGCGACCGACGATGCGTTCGAGGCGCTGATCGACGCCATCGACGGCGAAAAGCGCGTCTACGAGAATCACGTCGACGCCTTCGATATCGACCTCGCCGAAGCCGAAGAACTGGCCCGCGAGGTCGAGGTCGACAACGGCGGTTACGGCTTCCGGCCGCCGTCGTCGATCTATCACCGCTTCATGACTGGCCTCACCGGCGGGAAGATGTCCTCGTCGATTCCGGCAAGCCACATCTCCCTGCTCGACGACCCCGAGGAGGGCTACGACAAGGTCAAATCGGCGACGACGGGTGGCCGCGAGACCGCAGAGGAACAGCGCGAGAAGGGCGGGAAAGCCGACGAGTGTCCCGTCTACGAGCTGTACGCCTACCTGCTTTCCGGCGACGACGACGAGTTCGCCAAACTGGTTTACGACGAGTGCGTCGGCGGCGAGCGCCTCTGTGGCGACTGTAAGGAACAGGCCGCCGAGCTCATGCGCGAGTTCCTCGCGGACCACCAGGAGAAACGCGCGGAAGTCGAAGGACTTCTCGAGGAGGCGGAGATCGAACTCGAGTCGTCGAGACGTCGGTAACGCGGGTCGCCGAGACGTCGGTAGCACTCGAGTCGCCGCGGTGACGAGACCACCTGCGCGCCGATTCGATGGACTCGAGCGCAACGGTGGTATCGTGGAACGTATTTTTCATCACGTAGTGACAATATCTTACCACGTCTGACGTAGATATATACGGCTGTTCGTGAAACCGTCAGCTAGGATGGTCCCCGATCCTCCCGACAGCGACGAGGGACTCCTGATCTGCGTCGACGTCCTCGGCGCGTTCGGCGTCACGTCGGCCGAGATCAAACGAGAGGGCGGAACCGACGGGCCACTCGAGGAGGTCCTCGCCGACGCACTCGAGGATGGGCGGGACCGGGTGGCGGTCCTCCGGCGGATGATCGCCCGGAGCGACCGCGGCGTCTCCTGCTCGGCGCGGTACTCCCAGGAAAGTCTCGAGTCCGAACTCGCCGGCGTCTTCGAGGCCGTCGGCTGGTCGTTCGACTGCGCGACGGCGGTCTCGCGCGACAGGCTCTCGGCGAGCGTCGTCGACCACAACGGCCGGCGACGCGAGGCGACCCTCGAGTATCCCGACTCGCCGCTCGGAACCGACAACCTGCCGGCGATCCTCGCGAGAATCGACGAGACGTTACTCGCTGGAACCGGCGCTCGATTCGTCTTGCTCTCCGACGGCGTCGATCGGTGGCGTGCGGCGCTGGTCGACGGCGAGGAATTCGAGGACCTGCTGGAACGCTACGGGGAGCGCATCGAGGCCGTCGACCGACCGCTGTTGCCCGAACACGGACTCGAGATGTACGTTCCGGCGAAGCGAGATCGTTCGGGCGCGAGAAGCGGCCAAAAGCGTTCGAACGCAGGGAGCGGCCAGGACGAACCGTGGCCAGCCTGGACGAGCGAGCGCGAGCGCGACGGAGCCGGTGTGAGGACGGGCGACCCGGAAGCGTCGGCCGAGAGTTCCCAGGCGACGCTCGACGACGTCGCGTCGTTCATCGAGGAGGCCGAATCGGGGTCTGGGTCAGAGCCCGCGTCGAACGCCCGGTCGTCGACGAGAGACGAATCCGAGACGCGCGGCGAGGGCGAATCTCGGTCACGCGAGGAGACGACGACGGAGCCGACGTGGTCGACGGCCACTGACGAGGGCGGAACCGGCGAAACCGACGGATTCGAACTCCGTGGATCGCCGACGGTGTCGCGGGTAGGCGACGAAGGCGACTCGAAGGAGACCGACGACGACACAGGTTCGCCCGGAGCCACGGGCGGTGAACCCGACGAGGCACGCGGCGAGGGATCGCCCGGTTCCGAGGAGGAGTCAACGGGATTCGGAACGCTCTCCGGGACGACGAAAACCGCCCGCGTCTCGAACGACTCCTTCGGGTCGGGCGTCGAGTGGGAGACCGAAGACGACCGCTATCGGGCGCTTGGAATGGCGCTGGGAGCGGGCGGCGCGGTCTCCGTCGAGGGCGTCCTCGAGGACGACGAGTTCCTTCCGGAACTTCCGGCGACCGAACCGAACGAAACGCGCCTCGAGTTCGACGACGAGTTCGACCCGACGGCACTGCCGAAAGCCAAGGCGACCGCCGAGGAGTCCGGGTTCGTCTGGATGGGATCGGGATCGCTCGAGACGACGCGGGTTTCCGACGGGTGATTCGGCCTTCGGTCGGCTCACGGAGCGTCGCCCCTCACGTTTTGTACCGTCGACCGATTCGTACGAACGGTTCGGCGTCGTGTGAACGAATCCCACAAGGTTTTTGCTGGACGGGCGGATTCTCACCCGTATGGTATCCGAATCCCATCCGGATCGCGTCGCCAGCAGACCACACCGGACGCAAGCGGGATTCGGCTTTTTCTTCGCGTCACTCGAGTGACGGCGGACCCGTGGGTGCCCACACCGGGCGTCCGCGGCGAAACCGTCCACAGCGCGCCGGTCACAGGCCGGCGTCGAGTCGGAACCGCTAACTGACCGCCACTCGGCCATACCAACAAGCGAATGCAACTGAAGGAATCACAGGTCGCGGTCTTAGAGACCGCGAGCGCGGACGAGGCAACGTCCGTCGACGCCGTCGCCGAGGCGACAGACCTTCCGCCCGAAACCGTCACCGGAGCGGTCTTCGAACTCGAGGAGGAGGGGCTGGTCGCCATCGAGGAACGCGTCGACGAAACGATCTCGCTCACCGACGAAGGCGTGACGTACGCCGACGAGCGACTCCCCGAAATCCGACTGTACGAGGCCGCCGTCGACGCGGGTGCGGCCGACGAACCCGCCCAGATGGGGCAGGTGATCGGCGCGTCGGGACTCGAGGGAGCAGGGGTCGACATCGCGCTCTCGAACTACGCGCGAAAGGGCTACGGCTCGATCGACAGCGGTGAGATCACCGCCGATCCGGACGCCGACTCGGCGTCCGACGCCGAGGCGAACGCCCTCGAGACGCTCGCCGACGCCGAGGAAACGGCAGCCGACGCCGTCGACGTCGAGGGTGACGTTCTCGACGGACTCGAGCGGCGCGGATTGCTCGAGCGCTCCGAGTCGACCGTCCGCGAGGTGACGCTCACCGAACGGGCCGTGACGGAACTAATGGCGGGAATCGAGACCGCCGAAACCGTCGGTCAGGTGACGCCCGAACTGTTGACCAGCGGTGAGTGGGACGAGGTCGAGTTCGCCGAGTACAACGTCGAGGCCGACGCCGAACGGTTCGAGGGCGGACGGGTCCACATCCTGCGACAGACCGCAGAGCGCGTCAAGGAGACGCTCGTCGGCATGGGCTTTCAGGAGATGGAAGGCCCCCACGTCGACGCGGACTTCTGGATCAACGACTGCCTGTTCATGCCCCAGGACCATCCAGCCAGAACACACTGGGACCGCTTCGCACTCGAGGCGCCGACCCACATCGACGACCTCCCCGACCAACTGGTGGCAGACGTCGAGCGCGCCCACCGTGAGGGCGTCGGCGAGGACGGCGAGGGCTATCACTCGCCGTGGGACGAGGAGTTCGCCCGCGCGCTCGCGCTCCGCGGGCACACGACCTCGCTGTCGACCCGCTATCTCTCCGGCGAGCAGATCGGCGAGATCGAGCCGCCCGCGCGCTTTTTCAGCGTCGAAAAAGTGTATCGCAACGACACGCTCGATCCGACCCACTTACTCGAGTTCTTCCAGATCGAGGGGTGGGTGATGGCCGAGGACCTCTCCGTGCGAGACCTGATGGGCACCTTCGAGGAGTTCTACGCCCAGTTCGGGATCACGGACATCGAGTTCAAACCCCACTACAACCCCTACACCGAGCCGAGCTTCGAGCTGTTCGGCACCCATCCCACGACCGGAGAACTGGTCGAGATCGGTAACTCGGGCATCTTCCGCGAGGAGATGTTAGCACCACTCGGCGTCGACTGTGACGTGATGGCCTGGGGGCTCGCACTCGAGCGGTTGCTCATGCTCATGTACGGCTTCGAGGACATCCGCGACATCCACGGGACGCTCTGTGATCTGAAACTGCTGCGGGAGACGGAGGTGACCTACTGATGCCCACGGTCGACATCGACCCAGACGAACTACGCGAACTGACCGGCCGCGAGGAGAAAGGCGACGAGGAACTCAAAGAGGACCTGTTCGGTCTCGGCCTCGAGTTCGAGGGACGAACCGAGGAGGGCGCGTTCGAACTCGAGTTCGCTCCCGACCGGCTCGATCGGCTCTCGGTCGAGGGTGTTGCCCGCTCGATGCGGTATCACTACGGTGATTCCCGTGGCGTGTACGTCCCCTCGACGAACGCCGCCGAATGGACGATCGTCGTCGACGACTCCGTTCCCGACGAGCGGCCGTACGTGACGGGGGCCGTCGTCAGGAACGTCGACCTCGACGAGGAGGGCCTCGAGTCGCTCATCCAACTGCAGGAGAAACTGCACGCGACGATGGGGCGAAAGCGCGCAAAGGGCGCGATCGGGATCCACGACCTGACAATGATGAAGGGAAACCCGGCGACGGAGGGGAGCCCGACGATCGAGTACGTCGGTGTTGAACCCGACGGGGATCGGTTCGTCCCCCTCGATTCCGACCAGGAGCTGACGCCCGCAGAGGTGCTCGAGGAACACCAGACCGGCCAGACCTACGCCGACCTCGTCAGCGACTACGAGCGCTACCCGGCGATCTACGATGAGCTCGGGTTATTCTCGTTCCCGCCGGTGATCAACGGTCGCCGCACGGAGGTCTCGACGGATTCTCGCGATCTGTTCGTCGAGATGACCGGCACCGATCAGTGGACGATCGACAAGATGCTCAATATTGTCTGTTACGCACTCGCGGCCCGCGGAGCGACCCTCGAGTCAGTAACGGTCGAGTACCCAGATGGCGACTCGGGCGGACGTGAACTGGTCCGTCCCGACCTCTCGACGAAGACCAAGACGGTCGCCCACGGCCGCATCGAGACGATCCTCGGCATCGATCTCGGTTCCGAGGAAGTGATCGACCTCGCGGAGCGCTCCGGACTCGAGGCGGAAACAGAAGAAAACGAGAACGGCGATCTGGTCTACGACGTCACGATCCCGCCCTATCGTGTCGACGTGCTTCATCCGTTAGACGTTATCGACGATCTCGGTCGCGCCTACGGCTTCAACGACCTCGAGCCGAAGTACCCCGACGTGGGCACCGTCGGCGGCCGCCACGAACGCTCGCGTCTCGAGGACGCCGTCCGCACGCAACTCGTGGGTCTGGGCTTCGAGGACCTGCTGAACTTCCACATGATCAGCGAGGCGGAGAACTTCGATCGACTCGAGATCGCTCCCGACGACGACGTCTACGGTGCGGGTGATCCACCCACGATCAAAGGCCCATACAGCGAGGACTACACGATGCTCCGGACGTGGGTGACGCCCTCACTGCTGATGGTCTTAGAGCGAAACACTCACCGCGCCTACCCACAGGATCTCGCGGAGATCGGCTTCACCGCCGCGGTCGACGACAGCGAGAACACCGGCGTCGCCGAACGGCGACGCGTCGGGGCCGTCCTCGCCAGCCACGAGGCCGGCTACGAGGACGCCAAGGCCCGCCTCCAGGCACTCGCGCGGCGGTTCGACGTCGATCTCGAGACGCCGCCGACGGACCACCCAACCTACATTCCGGGCCGAACGGCGAGCGTCGTGATCGACGGCGAGGAGGTCGGCGTCATCGGCGAGGTTCACCCGAAGGTGCTCGTCGAACACGACCTCGAGGTGCCCGTCGCTGGCTTCGAGTTCGACCTCGAGGCGCTGCGCTGACCAGCCGCTGGCGATTCTTTTTGAACGCAGGAACTGCCCGGTGGTGACGAGTCAGAAACGGTACCGCGAGTGAACGAAGTGAGCGAGCGGGCCGACGACTGACTCGGAGCGAGTGGAACGGGCGGAGAGGAAAGAGGAGTGCTTTTGATCGAATCTGAGCGGAGTGAAGTTCCGCGAGGTCCAAAAGAGCGCCGAGTGACCAGCGAAACAGCTGAACCCCTTGATCAACGGCAACTCGATACTCAAGCGAAACACGGCTGAACGAGCCCTGGGATAGGGTCAGAACATACGCAGACCACTCCGCGCTCTTTTGAAGATTTTGTCGAGGGTGCGCCGGGCGCACCCGCAAAGCAAAACTTCGTTCCTTAGAATTCGTGCTCGACGTCGTCCCCGTCGGCTTTCTGGATAATGATCTTGCCGTCCCGGACCCGGACGAAAACCTCGTCGCCGATGTCCATCCCCGCGACTGCGAGTTCGTCCTCGTGGAGGTTGAGGTGGACGTTGTGATAGTTGCCGTCTTCGTCTTTCGCACCGCTTGGACTCAGCTTCTTTTTCCGTACCATCGCGGGATTCTATGACGAACTTCGCCGTAGGATATACTTAAGTGTTTTCTACGATCGAACGGACAAGTGCCACGGACAACCAGTACGAACGGAATCGGGACGGAAAATACTGATACTGCGGTGGAATAGCGAACTGGGCCTACTTAAATATACCGACGCTGTCGGTCGGTTTTCGGGGATATCTTTATGTCAGGTCGTGCGCTGAATTGACACGGAGGTAAAACCATGGTACGCGAAGACGGTAAGCGAAACTTTGCACTGCGGGAATCGAACGGGGACGAGTCGAGTGTCTTCTCGGGAAACACACCACGACAGGCGGCGCTGAAAGCCGCCCGGCGGCTCGAGCCGGGTTCCAGCGAGGATGCAGCCGACCGCGTCGAACTCAAGCTCCGCGAGAAAGGGACGGACAAGGTCCATATCTACGACGGGTGGGCCTGGGAGGAGACCGCACCCGACGACAAACCCGACTGGATGCCAAGCGAGATCACGGAGGCGAACGTCTCCAAGAAAGGTATCGAACACCTGGACGAGTAATCTACGATCGCGTGCGTTTTGCGAGTTGAGGGCCGATTGGTTTCGTCGTCGGACCGTGGGGCGTCGGTAGAAACGTTCGCATGAAGCCGTGGCTGTGGTCGGAACCGCCTCGGTACAGAACGTTCCGGTCTGCCGGGATATCTGGCAATCCAGGGGTTAGCTATCGAGTGTATGCGTATTCCATTAGCGGCGAATACCTCACGAGTCCGTATGAGTCGAAACCCACGCGTTTTTGACGCCCTCGACCCAACTGCGAGGTGATGGCCGCAGTCACACTCGGACCCGAAGGGACCTACTCCCACCGGGCGACGCGCGCGATCGCCGACGCCGAAGAGATCGACTTTCGACAGTCGGTCACATCGATCGTCGACGCCGTCGCTGGCGGGGAGTACGATCGTGGCGTGATTCCGATCGAAAACAGCATCGAGGGAAGCGTCACCGAGAGCCTCGACGCGCTCGCTGAGTACGACGTCGCCGTCGTCCGCGAGATCGTCACGCCGATCAGACACGCCCTACTCGCCCAGGGCAAGGGGTTCGAGACGATCGCCAGTCACTCCCAGGCGCTCGCCCAGTGTCGGAGCTACCTCGAGTCCGAGTACCCCGACGTCGCCCTCGAGGCCGTCGCCAGCACGGCACAGGGCGTCGAGTTCGCCCGCGAAGACCCCTCCGTCGCGGGTATCGGCCACCCGGCGAACGCCGAGAACGGAAACGCCCTGGAGGTCCTCGCCGAGGACATCCAGGACCAGGACTCGAACGCGACCCGGTTTTTCGCCATCGCACCCGTCGAGGATCGCTCGACCGGTGGTGGCAAGACGACGCTCGTCGCCTACCCGAACGCGAACTACCCCGGACTGTTGCTCGAGTTGCTCGAGCCCTTCGCCGACCGGGACATCAATATGACCCGCGTCGAGTCGCGTCCGAGCGGACGGCGCCTCGGCGACTACGTCTTCCACATCGACCTCGAGGCCGGTCTCTACGAGTCCCGAACGATCGAGGCGATCGAGGAGATCGAAGGACTCTCCGAGGACGGCTGGGTTCGCCGACTCGGCTCCTACGATACCGAACACGTCGTCGACTGATCGAGACGGGTCGCCAACCGAACCGGTCCGGCCGGCAACTCGAGTCCCAACCGTTTTATCGCTGTCTGGCGGTGTCCCGGTATGGCACTCGCTTCGGGCGACGACGCACCGACCGTAACGGCACCGAACCAGGACGGTGAGGAGGTAACCCTCTCGTTCGAGGAGCCGACGGTCCTGTACTTCTACCCCCGCGACGAGACGCCGGGTTGTACAACCGAAGCCGCTCAGTTCCAGCGCGAACTCGAGAGCTACCGAGACGCGGGCGTAGCGGTCTACGGCGTCTCCACGGACGACGTGGAGTCTCACCGATCGTTTTCCGAGGCGGAGGCCCTCGAGTTCGACCTGCTCGCGGATCCCGACGCCGAACTCGCCACGGCGTTCGACGTCGACGTGCGAGATGGCGCGGCCGCACGGACGACGTTTTTCCTCGCCGACGGGGAAGTCCACGCCGCCTACGAGGACGTCGACCCGGACGGCCACGCCCGGGAGGTCCTCCGCGAGGCGTTCGAGGAAGGGATCGTCTCGTCGCCGGAGTAAGCGAGCGAATCGGGTGGATACGTCGCGGGAGATAAAACCCGTCCAGAGACGAAACAGTCAGTTCTGTCGTTCGAGTTCGGGCAGAATTTATCCCCCTCGAGGTCGTAGCTACGGCTATGCGAGGAAACCCGTTCGACGAACTCGAGGAGATGCTCGATCGGCTCAGCCGGCAGGTCGGTGAGGGAATGACCGGCGGCGGACTCCAGGTGCCGGGATCGGTTCCCGTCGACGTCGCCGACGCGGGCGAGGAGTACATCGTCACCGCGGACCTCCCCGGCTACGAGACCGACGACATCTCGTTGACGCTCTCGGAGGGAACGCTTCGACTCGAGGCGATGCGCACTCACGAGACGGAGTACGCGGAAGGGCAGTACATCCGGCGTGAGCGCACGCACAAGACGGCAAACCGGCGCATTCGACTGCCCGAGCCGGTCGAAGAGGACGAGGTGTCGGCAGGCTACGAAAACGGCGTTTTGACGATTCAGCTCCCGAAAGTCGGCGGGGGCGAGGAGTCGAGGCAGATCGACATCGAGTGATCGGACGGGCGCGGTGACGTCCTTGATCGGGTTCAGGCGACCCCCGCGAGTGGCCGCGACTCTGGCCAACAGCGTCGTCGCGCGCAGTTCGGCCCGATGTGGTAGTGCTTTTACCCCATCCGACACTACGGGGAGCCATGAGCTACGACCCGCAGGAACTCGAGGCCGAGTGGCGCAGTCGCTGGGCCGAATCGGGGCGGTACGAGGCTGACCCCGACGGGCGAGACCTAGACGATTCCACGTTCGTGACGGTGCCGTACCCGTATCCGAGCGGCGGGATGCACATCGGACACGCCAGGACGTACACCGTTCCGGACGTCTACGCGCGGTATCGCCGCCAGCAAGGCGACAACGTGCTCTTTCCGATCGGCTGGCACGTCACCGGCACGCCGATCATCGGTGCCGTCGAGCGTCTCAAGAAAGGCGAGGAGGATCAGCTGTCGGTCCTGCGGGATACGTACAACGTCTCCGAGGACACCCTCGCCGACCTCGAGACGCCGATGGGCTACGCCCGCCACTTCATCGAGGAACACTACAAGCGGGGAATGCAGCAGCTGGGGTTGTCGATCGACTGGCGTCGAGAGTTCACGACGAACGACGAGCGCTACTCGAAGTTCATCACCTGGCAGTACGAAACCCTGAAAGAGCGAGGGCTGCTCGAGAAGGGGCTGCATCCGGTCAAGTACTGTACCGAACAGGAGAACCCGGTGACGACCCACGACTTACTCGAGGGCGAGGACGTCGAGTACCAGGAGTACACGCTCGTCAAATTCGAGTCCGGCGAGACGGTCTTCCCCATGGCGACGCTCCGTCCCGAGACCGTTCGCGGAGTCACGAACGCCTACATCGACCCCGAGGGCGAGTACGTCGAGGCGACGGTCGACGGCGAACGGTGGGTCGTCTCCCTCGAGGCCGTCGAGAAACTCGAGCTACAGGACCACGAGATCGCGGTCGAACGCGAGGTCGCGGGCGAAGAGTACGTCGGCGAGTCCGTCACGAACCCGATCACCGGCGACGAGGTGCTCGTGCTCCCGGCGTCGTTCGTCGACCCCGACAGCGGGACGGGCGTCGTGATGTCCGTGCCGGCCCACAGCCCGGACGACTACCTCGCGCTCGAGGAGGCGAAAGCCGACGCACAGCGACTGCGCGAGTACGGTATCGATCCGGCCAACGTCGAGGCCATCGAACCGGTTCCGATCCTCTCGGTCGACGACTACGGCGAGATCCCGGCGAGAGACGCCGTCGAGTCCCACGGCATCGACTCCGCAGACGACCCCGACCCGAAGGCGGTCACCCAGGAGGTCTACAACCGGGAGTTCCACCAGGGCGTCCTCTCCGAGGAGTACGGCGAGTTCGCCGGCGAGGTCGTCGAGGACGTCCGTGAGGAGCTGAAAGCCCACTTCCAGACACAGGGCGAGTTCGCGGCGATGTACGACTTCCCCGAGCCCGTGATCTCGCGGGCCGGCGGGAAGGTCGTCGTCGCCGAACAGGAGACCTGGTTCCTGCGGTACAACGACGAAGAGTGGCAAGCGAAGACCCTCGAGGCGGTCGAGAACCTCGAGGCGATTCCGGAGACAACCCGCGAGCAGTACACCCACACCGTCGACTGGCTCGAAGAGTGGCCCTGCATCCGCAACTACGGCCTCGGGACGCGACTGCCGTGGGACGACGAGTTCGTCATCGAACCCTTATCGGACTCGACGATCTACATGGCCTACTACACCATCGCCCACCGACTCGAGGACGTCCCGCCGGAGGCGATGGACAGGGCGTTTTTCGACACCCTGTTTTACGGCCCCGAGGCCGCGGACGACCCCGACGAGCGCGCACTCGAGTTACGCGAGGAGTGGGAGTACTGGTACCCCGTCGACTTCCGGTGTTCGGCGAACGACCTGATCTCGAATCACCTCACCTTTTTCCTCTATCACCACGCCGAGCTGTTCGAGAAGTCGGAGTGGCCACAGGGGATCACCAGCATGGGCATGGGCCTCCTCGAGGGCGAGAAGATGAGCTCCTCGAAGGGCCACGTCGTCCTCCCCGACGAGGCCATCGACGAGTACGGTGCCGACACGGTGCGCTTTTTCCTGCTCAACAGCTCCGAGCCCTGGCAGGACTTCGACTGGCGCGCCGAGGAGGTCGGCTCGACGCGCGATCAGTTATCCCGATTCTGGAACCGCGCACTCGAGGTTATCGACGCCCCCGACGGCGAGCGCGACCTCGAGACGATCGATCGCTGGCTGCTCGCGAAGCTCCAGGAGACCGTGCGCTCGGTCACCGACGCGATGGACCGCTTCGAGACCCGAACCGCAAGCCAGCAGGCGTTCTACGGCTTCGAAGAGTACCTCAAGTGGTACCGTCGCCGCGCCGACCTCGAGCGCCCGGGCGCTCGGTGGACGCTCCGGACGGTCCTCGAGACCCGTCTGCGTCTGCTCGCGCCGTTCGTCCCGTTCCTGGCGAACGAACTCCACGAGCGCCTGACCGGCGAGTCGGCGGAGGACGTCCCGTGGCCCGAACCCGTTCCGGAGTTCGAGGACTCGACGATCGTCGTCCAGGAGAGACTGGTCGAGGACGTCCTCGAAGACGTTCGCGACATCGTCGACGTCACCGACACCGATCCGGAGACGGTCCGACTCTACGTCGCCGCCGACTGGAAACGCGACGTCCTCGAGACCGTCATCGACGTCGGTCCGAACCAGGGCCAGGTGATGGGCGAGGTCATGCAAAACGACCAGCTGCGCGAGAAAGGCGACGCCGTCAACAGCCTCGTCGGCGACCTCGTCTCGTTCGTCCGCGAGCACGACGACGACACCCTCGAGACGCTGGCGTCGGTCGACGAGCAGTCGGTCTACGAGGAGGCCGCGTCGTTTTTCGCCCGCGAGTTCGATGCTGACGTCGAGGTCTACGGGGAGAGCGCGGCGCGACGCGCCGCGGAAGAAACGAGTAGCGCGGAACGAAGTTCCGCGGACAGTCGAGCGGCAGAGCCGCGAGACGGCGGCGACGACGAGGAACCGCGAGAAGACGCCGGCCCGGTGGACCCCGACGGGAAAGCGAGTCAGGCCGAACCGTTCCGGCCAGCGATCCATCTCGAGTAAACTACCCAACCCGACCCGTTCTCTAACTCTCTTTGGCGTTTTCCAGCCAGCAGGAGGGTCGTCGATTCCACCAGTGATAGCTCGAATCACCGACAATCCGATTCGCCGGGCGTGAACGAGCCACGGCCGAACTTATTATCGTTCGTCGACTAACCGACCCGTGACTCGTTCCGACGGCCCACCCGCGAGCCGGGACGACGCTCCCCGTACCCCGGAGCCCCCGTCTCGAGGAGACATTGCCACCCTCCTGCTCTCGGCGACGGGCGAGATCCTCGGGGTAACCGAATCCGTTACCGAGCGGACGGGGTATTCGGCGGAAGATCTCCGCGGAACGCCGCTCGCGTCCATTCTCTTGGACGTTCCCGACGCACTCGAGGCGGTAACCGACCGTGACGTCGGAAACGACGGGGACGCCGGAGTTACACCGACGTCGTGTTCGCTCGCGATTCGGACCGCCGACGGCGACGTCGCCGCGTTCGACGGGCGACTCGAGCGCCTCCCGCGTGACGGAACGGACGACGTGGTCGTCGGAACGCTCCACTGGCGACCACGGTCCCGAGCCGGCGGTGAGACGGTTCTAGCAGTACTTCCGGGGTTTAGTTCCAGCAGCTGTTTTTCGGCGTAGAACACGTCTATTGACAGAATGAAAGAGACGAAACGTGCTCAGGCGGAAGGGCTACAGTTTCTCAGCAATTACTGTTCAGCATTCACGACTCGGTT
>NZ_VTAW01000030.1 GCF_008245225.1 Natrialba swarupiae | reverse complement strand
TATCCAAACGCGTCAGCTTCGCCGACAACTGGATCAAAACATTCCTCCCGGATATTCAAAAGTTATGCTGACCACTCAAGCGTTCTGGTGTGCGAACGAGACGCTATGGGTCTCGTCAACGCCGCGGGACTGACCCCGCGGCGTTCACGAGAACGGAGTTCTCGTGCAGCCCATCAGAAATCTCTGATTTCTGAGGACGGCGTTCTTACACCGACTCACCGAGAAACACGATCTCGACGACTCATACGGTTTACTGTCAGTCATCACCGGCGAAACCGCAGACTGGTCGCGGTTTCGCCGGTAAATCGTTACAGCAATCCGTATCAGAGTTTCTCGTCGATGCTGGCGGCTATCTGACTGCCCTCGCGCGTCACGAATTGAGCGGTCAGCTCAACGACACCGACCGAAACTACGTCGAAAAGTGGTTTCAAACTGTCTCAATGCCGATCGACTGCTTTCACTCCTTCTGGCGGGGCAGTCCTGCCAGTGCAAGACGCTGGCTCAGACGCTTCAGACACCACTATAACCACGATCGACCGAACCAAGCGCTCAATGGCCGAACACCAGCTGAGGAGGTGCTGAACTACTTGACTTCGCACGTTAGACGAACATGCCTTCGATCTGGTGCATTAGCTCGTCGGTACTACGGTTTGGGCTGTTGAGTGCCCAGGACAGGAGGTTTTCAACACTTTCGCGGAAGGATCGCTTGATATCGTTACGCAGCGAGGTTGCTCGTTCGAGAATCGTTCCAAGGGCGCTGTGTGCAGTACCGAGCTTGAGGAGGCTGTAGGCCAGCATCAGCAGGTGCCAGTGGCGACTGGCACCTGCGGCATGCCGGAGCTCGCAGTCTCCAAAACCGAGATCCTGCTTGGTGTCCCTGAAGAACGTCTCCACACGCCATCGCATCGCGTACAACGCGATGAGATGGCTCGCTGGCGCGTCGATTTTGTTCGAGACGATGTACTTCACGCTCAGTTCGTCATCCTCGTCGCTAGCTTTTTTCGTCGTAATCAGGAGTTTCACCTCACCAAGACGGCTCACGTCGCGTTTTTGCGTCCAGATGTGGTAGGTTTCGCCGTCGATCGTCCGTGGAACGGTGTCGATGCGCTCGGCCAGCGCATCGACCCGGATTCGTTCACCACCGTACAAGACACGTGCGTCGCTTTTGACGGCTGAAAACCACTCTTTGCCGTAGGTTTCGAGGTGAGTGACGAACTCCTGGGAACAGTAGCTCATGTCGAAGAGATAGGTGTCCCGGCGGACACCTATCTCGATGAGTTCGTCGACGAGTTCAATAGCCAACTCAACCCGCCGCTGTGCGTCCTTTTCGTAGAGACGAAAGCCGAGTGGATAGGTGGTTTTCTCGTCGGCGTAGAGTGCATAAACCAGATTCTGGCCCCAGATATAGCCACGAATCGTGTGGTCGTAGAATTTTCCGGCGTTCGGGATATTCTCGCCGGTTTTGTGCGTGAAGGTGTCGTCAATGATGACGACACCGTCACTGCTCCACTTCGTGTCGTTCATCTGTTGGAGAAGCGCGAGACGTTCTTTGTTGAGCTGGTCTTCGTCCCAGTTATACTCGGTGAGGAACTTGTTCAGGGCGCGCTCACTTTTGGCCGGTAGAACGTAGTTCGAAATCCCTTGGACGGTCTTGTTGCTGGCCGCAACAAGACCTGTGACGTAGGTCTTAGCGTGGTGTTTCTGCCTCGTCGAGAAACACTCCAACTGGTCGATTGGCTCAGTACATGACAGGAACGACGTAACGGGGAACATCAGCGTTCAACGCTGTCTCTACGCGCTCTATCAGCATAAGGTGCGAAGTCAAGGAACTAGACAGTGCCCGATTGGATCGCTCTTCAACAGAGCAAAAAAGGTGGGCGTGACTACCTGCCGGGGTTCGATGAGGGTCTCCCGACACGCTAAATCCAGCGTAGTCAACTAAATGGTCCTTCACTTCCGAACCCCATCACGTGCGATGCGAACCCACGAAACGGCACTATCCGAACGTGTGCGGGACGACTCTCAAGGCCGTCCCGACTCGAGGAAGTTGTATGGGAAACGTCAACGATAGCGTGGTGGAACTCGAGGGAACGGTCGTCGACCTCGCCGACGTGATCGAGTACCAGTCGGACTCGATCGTGAGCAAAACGCTGGTGGACGAGTCGTCCACGACGGTAACCGCGTTCGCCCTCGACGAGGGACAACGGATCAGCGAACACGCCGCCCCCCACACCGCACTGGTCCAGGTTCTCGAGGGGACCGGTTCGATCACGATCGACGGAGACGAACACGAACTACAGCGCGGCGAATCCATATTCATGCCCGCGAACGTTCCGCACGCGGTCGATGCACCGGCACAGTTTACGATGCTGTTGACGATGATCCGGTGAGCCGTACGGACTGTTCCCTCGAGAGGGCGGTGCAATCTTCCATCCCCGATTGCACCGGCGACCGCGAGATATCCCGATCGGCGGCGACAAAGCCCCGCGGCGCTTTCGATTCGGATCGCGTTCGGACTCGCTCGAGAAACTATTTACGACCCGACGGAAACGTGACGGACATGTACGATTTCGTCGTCGTCGGCGTCGGTCCTGCCGGGGCACGGTTCTCCAGGCGGGCCGCCGAGAACGGCTACGACGTGCTGGCACTCGAGAAGGGAGAGATCGGCACGCCGCTTGCCTGTTCGGGCCACGTCAGCACCGATATCTGGAACTTCACCGGCCCAGGAGCACGTTCGGAGCTGTTCCAGAACGAGGTCTACGGCGCACGATTTCACGTCGGTGGCCCCCACAGCGATGCCTACCCCTTCTACAAACGCGAGGTCGCCTCGAACGTCATCGACCGCGTCGGGCTGGATCGTCACCTCGCGGACCTGGCTCGCGAGGCAGGTGCGGACGTCCTCGAGGGCCACACCGTTACCGACGTCACGGAGCGACCCGACCGCGTCGAGGTCGTCGCGAACGGCCCCGACGGCACCGAAACGTTCGAAGCGAAAATGTTGGCCGGCTGTGACGGCCCTCGATCGCGGGTCCGAAACGAACTCGGGCTCTCACAGCCGGAGGAGTTGCTCCACGGCGTGCTCGCCTTTTCGAAAGAGGACGATCACGACGACTTCGTCGACGTCCACCTCACCGCGCCGACGTTCTTCGCGTGGCGCATCCCACGGGGCGAGGAAGGCGTCGAGTACGGACTCGCCGCGCCGCCGGGCGTCCAGGTCACCAAACATTTCGAGGAACTGATCGACGGCTACGAGATCGACGTCTCCCACCGGTGTTCGGGTGCGATTCCCATCGGCGCACCCGACCGGGTGACGAGTAGACGGGCGTTCCTGATCGGCGACGCGGCCGCCCAGACCAAACCGTTCACCGGCGGCGGCATCCTCTACGGCATGACCAGCGCGGACCACGCCGCTCGCGAAATCGATCCTGATCGACCCGCGACGCTCGCGGCGTACGAAGACGCCTGGCGCGATGACCTGGCCCGAGAGATGAAACTCGGACATCTGATCCGTCGGGCGTACTCGTTGCCGGAACCGCTCCAGCACGTCGGTCTCTCCGCTGCCGCCGGCGAAATCGGCGTACACATGGATCGACCGACCTCGCTCGTCTCGGTCGACCACGTCAAGGCGTTGCTCTCGCGGCTCTGATCGCTGGCTGTGGCCGAATCGGCCTCGAGATCGGCGGTCGTGCTCGCGACGACGGCCGAGACTCGATCGATACCGCGACTCGAGGGAGAATAACCGGCAAGCGACAGAGAGAAGGGAGCGGTGACGGAACGGTCCGACGATGGACCGTCGGAATCCGGCCGTGATCGACGTCGTCGGGAGGTTCCTCGAGCGACTGGGAGTCATCGACGCCGAGCGCTTTCGCCGGACGGCGGACCTCGCCTGGCCCCGGATCGTCACCGGATTCGCGATCATGTCCAAGCAGACGGCGGACCTGGCGATGGTCGGAATCGCCGTCGGGACGGCGGGAACTGCGGGGATGGCGTTTGCGCTCGCCTACTGGGAGATCGTCGCGATGATCGGGCTGGGGCTTGCAGGCGGGACGGTCAGTCTCGTCTCGCAGAACTACGGCGGTGAGGAGAGCGAGCGCGCGTCGCTGGTGGTCGGGCAGAGCGTTCTCCTGGTGTTCGTGTTGGCGACGCCGATGATGGCCGCGTTCGTCGTTCTCGCCGGACCGATGATCGGCCTGTTCGACCCGAGTTCCGAGCCACTCGCTCACGGTCGTACCTACCTCGTCTTCGTCGCGCCAGCGATCGGCTTCGAGATGCTCAATCTGATCGCCAGTCGCACCTACACCGCCGTCGGCGACACGTTCACCGAGATGGTCGCTCGAGCCAGCGGCGCCGTCCTCAACATCGTCTTGAGCGCCGTCCTCATCTTCGGATTCGAGATGGGCGTCGCAGGGGCGGCGATCGGTACCACCGTCTCGACCGGCGTCGTAACGGTGGTCCTCGGCTGGGGAATGGTCGGCCGATCGTACGGCAGCCTCGGCATGGAACCGAGTCCCGTCCCGATCACGCGCGCCGCAGTCGGGTTCGAACCGGCTATCGTCCGCCAGATCGTCGAGATTTCGGCCCCGGAGATCGG
Organism: Natrialba swarupiae; assembly: GCF_008245225.1. Taxonomy (GTDB): domain Archaea; phylum Halobacteriota; class Halobacteria; order Halobacteriales; family Natrialbaceae; genus Natrarchaeobius; species Natrarchaeobius swarupiae. The sequence continues at coordinate 38,068 of NZ_VTAW01000030.1, read as the reverse complement.
CCGCCGTCTCGCTCAGGGGATCATCGTCTTCCCGCTTCTGTGGATCGCAGCCACGTTCGGTCCGGTGATCGTCACGGCGATCGAGGTCGGCCGCCGGATCAGGAGCCTGCTCAACAGCGTCAACTGGGGGCTCGGACTCGCCTCGAGTTCGCTCGTCGGTCAGCGACTCGGTGCCGGCGAGGAAGACGAGGCCGGCGCCTACGGCCGGGCGATCATCCGGCTCTCGATCGTGATCTACGTCGGGCTCGCCCTCCTGGTCGTCGCCTTCGCGGAGCCGATCGCGAGCCTGTTCGTCGAAACGCCGGCGGAGGCCGCTCAGGCCGGCACCTTCGTGGCTGTCGGCGCGATCAGTGCGATCGGATTGGGTATCGACGGCGCCGCGGCGGGGGCTCTCCTCGGCGCGGGCGACACCCGGTTGCCGTTCGTCGCCTCGCTTATCGGCCGCTACCTGTTCGCGTTGCCGGTCGCGGCGCTCGGGCTCGTGACGCCGCTCGGGATCGTCGCACTCTATCTGGCGCTCTTGCTCGAGACGTACGTGCCCGGTGGGATCAACTACTGGCTGTTCCGGCGCGGGCGCTGGAAGGAAGTGAGTCGACGATATCGACCCTCCGGCGAACCGAGCTGAACGTTGGGGACGGTTCTGTACGACGAGCGGGTCGATGTTGGGGATGCTCGAACCGACGCCCCGGCAGTTGCGAGACAGTATCGTCGACAGAGCTCACGGATTCGCCCCCAGTATCCCGCAGGCGATCGCCTCGGGGTCGTCGATCTCGGACGCGCGCTCGGTGAGGTGGTCGACGTTCGTCCGCGAGAGGACGAAGACGAGGTCACTCGGCGCGGCTCCGTCGTTCTCGGCGACCTCGAGCAGCGTCGACAGCGAGTCGGGATCGACCGACTCGAGCGAGCGGATCGTCACGCGCTCGGTGTCGGAGCCGGCGGCGTCGCACGACTGCGTGTGAATCCGCGAGGCGAGTTCCACGAAGTCGGTACTCGAGTCCATACCGCCGCTGGGTCAGCAGCGTCCTTCAGCGTGTTGACGGCCAGTTCCGGGAGCCCAGGCCGGACGCGATACTGGATGGGAGGCGGGCGCTTACAGGAATAGCCGGAAGTAGTAGGGGCTGACGAACGCTTCCACGACCGCCGCGATGGCGAGTAGGATACCGATCCCGACGAGCACCCAGAACGCCCGCTCTAAGGCGTCGGCGAACGTCGGCCGGTCGATCCGCCCGCGGGAGGCGCGCCAGGTGACGAGGCCGATCCAGACGCCGAGCGCGCTCGCGACGAAGATCGCCGGAATCTCGACGACGCCGTGTGGAATCACGAACGCGAGCAACGTGAGGGGGTCGGCCTCGAGCTGGCCGACGATCCCCATGTAGACGCCGTTGAACAGCAACGAGGCGATCGCCGGGATCGCGAAGACGACACCGCTGAAGGCCGTCGTGATCGCGACGAACCAGTTGTTGCCGAACAGCTCGAGTGCGAACGCCGGCGGGATGATCCCCTCGAGTCGGGCGAGGATCGACGCCTCGACGGCACCCTCGTATGGCGCGGCGGCGATCCAGCCGACCGCGAACGAGGCGAGACCGAGGACGACGACGGCCGCGTGGATGCCCGGCGTCTCCCGGACGAACGTCGTCATCTCGCGCCAGCCCCGCCGGAGGCCGTCACGGAACTGCCGGCGGACCGACCGCTCCGGCATCGCCGGCGGCGCGAGTCGATCGCGGTACCGGGCGTAGAGGGCGGTCTTCAGCAGGCCGAGTGCTGGGAGTAGTGCCACCGTGATGACGACCGTGGTCAACACGAAAATTTCGACGAGGACGAGGATACTCGAGACGGTCGATACCGCGAGCAACGAGCCGACGGAGATGACGTAGTAGAAGGCGGCACCGATCGGCCGCGAGCGGACGAACCCGACGGTGTTCGAGAGCGACTCGAAGACGCCGGCGTCGTCGACGACGACGGCGACCGGTGCGAACGCGAACACCGCCCGGATCGCCGCGAGGACAACCACCAGGACGAGCGCCACGAGGAACCCGACGAGGACGCCGATTATCGGCGACAGGACCCCAACTGCGAGGGCGGCGAGGGCGGCGACGCTGCCGACCACGGCCGCCGCCACCATCCACAGCAGGAACTCGAGGACGAACAACGCGAGAAACCGGAGCCAGTACCGGCGGACGCCGGCGATCCCTGCGACGATCCCCCGCTCGTCCCGGAGTCGGGCGTGACAGGTCGCCAGCTGGCCCGCCGAGGCGATCGCGTACAGGATCACCCCGACGAGTAGGCTCACGAGCGCCGTCACGACGACGAGCGCACCCACCACGAGGACGGCTTCCGGTGTCACGAACGGTTCGAGCGCAGAGACGAGTTCCTCGGCCCACGCCTCGAGTTCCTCCTCGCTCGCGTCGGGGTCCGGCGGAGCGGCGTCGACCTCCGCCAGCGCCTCGGGAAGCCCCTCGAGGTGGCCGGCCATCTCGAGGTAGAGATAACCGACGACGACGGCGACGAAGGGAACGACGCGAACGATGGCGGGGACGGCGGCCCCGAGGAAGTAGAACGGAAGGAGATCCCCGGGTCGGTTACGGAAGACGGAAACGACGGCGGAGACGGAATCTGACAGCGACATAGATCGTCGTACGACACACTGTCAGATAAACGAACCTGTCCGGGAGTCGAACACGGCCCTCGATACGGGTCTCGTGATCTCGTTCATCCGCCGCCGGCCACCAGCCCTACCGACGCGGAGAGCGCTCGGTGGTCGGCCGACCGTCGCACGGTGGGTCCTCCCGTTTTCGACCGCCTCGAGGAATAAATCGAGACGCCGTGATACGGTTTACTGTCCGTCAGGTCCGGCACATCCGCCACCCGTGCGCCGGTCCGTCCGGGACGGCAATCCGTATGAGGGCAGCGGTAGGCGATCCGTTGTCGGCAACGGTCTGGTTGTGGGATACGGCGTCCGGAGGTAGTACTAACGCGTACTGAAATAGAGAGAGAGGGCACAGACTGCGAGAACGCCTTCGGCAGCTTTCGTAATCACTGCGATCGGATTTAGACTTCCCTGCATATAGAAGGCCTCCACGCCCCATCCTTGCACAGGGAAAAGCGCCAGAATCGTCACGACAGCGTAGATGGCGGCAACAATGAACAACCACGGTTGCCAATATCGCGTGACGTATAGGATCGTTCCGCCAATGAATCCAACTCCGTTCAAAACGAAGAGGATAGCTAATACCACACTCATTTCGATAGCGTTCGTTGATGCAATCAGGTGGAGAACCCCTGTTATGAGTGCCATGAGGATGGCAACGTACCCGATCGGGTTTGATGGACGTTCGAAGAGTGTTCCGGACGCTGTTGTACGCTGGGCACACATACCCACAATATTGTATAATGGCCTGAAAAAGTATTCTGGTGTGAACGTTGAAACAGGGTAGCTCGGGGTTCGACCGCTGGTTGGCTGATCCGTGTGGGTCGGATCTGATACGGATCGCAATGAGTCGGCACTAGTGCTTTGGCAAGCCTGCACTGATAGGCGAAATCATGCGGTTGGTGTCGATTTCGCTCATCAGTCGATGCTTGGGAGGGGGTTAGCCGATCACAAAGCGGCGGGCGATCTCGAGGTGGCGGCGACAGTATACCTTAGTCGCTCGCGCCCGTACCGACGGTTATGGTTACTACCCTCTCCGCGGACCGACTCGCGCAACTCCAGGACGAGGACGCCGAGTTTACCCTCGTCGACACCCGCCCGGCGGACAGCTTCGAGTCCTGGCACATCTCGGGAGCGATCCACTTTCCGTTCGGTCCCGAAGAGGATATCGACAGTCGACTCGAGGAGTTCGAGGAGACGATCGGTGGCACGGAACGCGTCATCACGACCTGTGCGAAAGGCATCTCCTCGGGCAACCTCGCGACGCAACTCGAGTCGGCGACGAGGAGCTACGACGTTCAGGCTCTCGACGGCGGGATGAAAGAGTGGAGCGGCGTCTACGACCGGGTCGAACTCGACGTCGGGACGGACCTGACCGTCGTCCAGGTCCAGCGTCGAGCGAAAGGGTGTCTCGGGTACGTCATCGGCTGCGAGAAAACGGGCGATGCCGTCGTCGTCGATCCGACCGCCGACGTCGACGAGTACGTGATCGCCGCCGAGGAGGCGGGGATCTCGGTCGTGGGCGTGATCGACACCCACGTCCACGCCGACCACGTTTCCGGCGGTCGCGAGCTTGCCGACCGGCTCGAGGTGCCCTACTACTTAGGCGAACGTGCGACCGAACGCGGCGTCGACGTCGAGTATATGCCGCTCGAGCGCAACGAGGTGCTTTCGGTCGGCACTCGCGAACTCAAGGCGTTGCCCGCTCCGGGACACACGAGCGAGATGATCAACCTGCTGGTGGACGACCGGGCGCTGTTGACCGCTGACACCTTACACGCCGATTCGACCGGCCGGACGGAACTCGAGTTCAGCGAAGACGACGGGGAACGCGGTGCACGGATGCTCTACGAGACCCTCCACCGAACCGTGCTGACACAGCCTGAGGGGATCATCGTCCTCCCGGGCCACGTCACGGTCACCTCCGACGGCGAGTTCGGACACGGCGCCCCTGGCAAGCCCATCACGACGACCGTCGGCGCGGCGCGAATGGGGATCGATCTCCTGGCTCTCGAGGAAGAGGCGTTCGTCGACCGGATGGCCGACGCCGGAGAGAAGCCGTCGAACTACGAGACGATCATCGACCACAACCGTGGGACGCTCGAGTTACCCCCCGAGGATCGGGTCGAACTCGAACTGGGGCCGAACAACTGCTCGGCCTGAACGGACCGATACCAGCGGGATCCCAGTGACGCGGTGACGGGTTCGAAGGTCGGAGACCGATCCGACCGACCGTAAACTCGGCGTCGTCGCACGAAAACGTCGAAAACCCCAGAAGTGGGTTCGCGATCGCAGCCGTTATTCGACCTGAAGGTCGCCGACCATGGTCGTCTCGTGTGGCTCACACACGTACTGGGCCATCTCGGCGCTGGCTTCGAACTCGAGGATCTGGTCGTCGGGCTCGTCGTCGTCGGTTTCGTCGGTCTGGAGGTCGTCGACGACGTCGTCGCCGTCGTCGCGAATCTCGATGTTGTGGAACGCGCCGTCGCCTTCGGTCCAACCGATGGTGTACTCGCCGCCTTCCTCTAAGACGAGCGTCGGGTTCTGTTCGCTCTCGATCGACGAGGGCTCGAGACCCTCCCAGCCGGCGGTCTGACCGTCGAATCGGATGTCGGTGCCGGGATCGATCGCGATGCCGTCGACTCCGTCGTCGCCGTTGCCGTTACCGTTGCCGTTGCCGTCGTCGCTACACCCTGCGACGAGGGCGGTCGCTGCTGCCGCACCGGTGAGCTTCAACGTGGTCCGCCGTGAAATTGGGTTCTCTCGTGTCATCAGACAGTCGTTGGAGATGAGCACATAAAAATTGACACCCTCTCTCCGTCCGTAGTCATGCGATTACATACCAAGAATTTTCGACGTATCTGTCGGGATAAACACGTACCCCAGTACGGTTACATTACTCGGAGTGACCGACCCTGTCGCTGTCGGTGATCGATCCACTCGTGCCGATCGAAAGACGGAGGAAGACGGGTGCCGCGACGATCGCGATCGCGATTTCGAGGCCCCCGACGACCAGGAAGGCGAGATCGTAGCCGAACGATCCGGCGACGGTCGCGCCGACGAGGAAGCCGCCGAGAAAGCCGAGGCTGCCGGCGAGGTTGAAGCCAGCCATCGCCAGGCCGCGTTCGTCCTCGGCGGCGAGGTCGGTGACGAGCGCCATCGTCGTCGGCGAGACCAGCGCGCCGAGGACGCCGATGGAGACCATCGCGACGGCTGCGACGGCGACGGACGGAGCCGCGCCGACAGCGAGGATTCCGAGGCCGTAACAGAGCGAACCGACGACGATCGGAACCGCGCGGCCGATCCGATCCGAGAGCGCGCCCATCGGATACTGCAACAGCGCGAACGGCGCGAAAAAACACGCGAGCAGGAGTCCCGTCGCGCCCGCGGTGAGGCCGAACGTCTCCTGGAAGTAGAGCGTGCCGACGAGCGCGAAGAAGCCGGCGGTCATCCGATCGACGAACCCGAACGCGTAGGGAACCGAGAGCGTCGGCCGCCGTCGAACGCCCTCGAGGAGCGCGCGGGCGGTCCGTCGTGTGGTGGGCGCTCGGTCCTCGACGAGCGAAACCGCGGCGCCGACGCCGACCAGCAGAGTCGCCGCGACGACCAGCGGGGCAACCGGATCGAGTTCGGTTAGCTGGCCGCCGATCGGCGCGCCGAGGGCTGCACCGAGACCGATCGCGATTCCCGCAGCGCCCATGTTCCGTCCGTGTCCTCCCTCGAGGTCCATCAGCATGGTCATCGTCAGCGAGAGCGCACCGATCGTGGTCGCGCCCTGAAAGACCCGCACGATGAGTACGCCCTCGAACGGGATCGACCCTAGGGCCGGAACGACGGCGAGAGCCGCGTACCCCGCCGCACCGGCGATCGCGCCCACGACGATCAGCGGGGTTCGACGGCCGGTGACGTCGCTGACCACGCCCCAGACGCCGACGAACGCGACGTAGGCGGCGAACTCGGCCACCAGAAACCACATGCTGGCGTCGAGTGGCGTCGCGGCGAAAGGCGAACTCGTCGCGTCCGCACCCAGGGTTTCGACGAGCGTCGCGATGCCGGGATAAAGCAACAGCTGTGAGAACATCACCGCGAAGACGACGGCGGCGAGGACGATTCGGTCGCGATCGCTCGATCGCACGGTCGCGGATAGGAACCGACCGACTATGAAAGCGTCCGTCTCGCTTCGTGGTGTGTCGACGGGCACTCGAGGCTGCGTCGGCGGTGACAGGGGGAGACGCGAGGATGTCGACACGGTCGGTGATCGGTGCCGTGCACCGTCGAGGTCGCCATTAGAGTGTGAACTGGTGACACGGCCAGCGGATTTTGCCGTTACTGAGACGCATATGAACGTGGGGCAGTATGCATACTAAACATGAGCGACGACGGGAGCGACGGCGATCCGGACTGTCCCGGGCACGGACTCGGGACACGAAGCGTACACGCAGGACAGCGGCCCGATCCGGAGACGGGGGCGATGGCACCGGCGATCCACCAGACCACCTCCTACGTGTTCGAAGACGCAGACACCGCCGCGTCCCGCTACGCGTTAGAGGACGACGGCTACATCTACTCGCGGATCGCGAACCCGACCGTGACGACGCTTGAGGATCGCCTCGCCGCCCTCGAGGGCGGTGCGGGCGCGGTCGCGACGGGTAGCGGGATGGCCGCCCTCGACTCCGCGACGCTCGTCCTCGCCGAGGCCGGCGACACCGTGGTCTGTTCGACGGACACCTACGGCGGGACGAGCACCTACTTCTCGAAGACGGCCTCCCGGCGGAACATCGAGACGACGTTCGTCCCGACGCTCGAGTACGACGCCTACGAGGACGCGATCGACGAGGATACCGCGTTCGTCCACGTCGAGACGATCGGTAACCCCTCGCTCGTCACGCCGGATTTCGAACGCCTCTCCGAGATCGCCCACGAGAACGGCGTTCCGCTCGTCGTCGACAACACGTTCGCGACGCCCGCACTCTGTCGACCGCTGGAACACGGCGCCGACGTCGTCTGGGAGTCGACGACGAAGTGGCTCCACGGCTCCGGGACCACCGTTGGCGGCGTCCTCGTCGACGGCGGGACGTTCCCCTGGGGCGAGCACGGCTACGACGAAGTCGCCGGACAGAACCACGCCTATCACGACGTCGACTTCTCGCGTGACTTTCCCGACGCGCCCTTCGCCGCGACCGTCCGCTACCGCTCGCTCCGGAGTCTGGGCAACCAGCAGTCACCCTTCGACGCCTGGCAGACCCTGCAGGGGCTCGAGTCGCTTCCGTTGCGGGTCGAGAAACACTGCGAGAACGCCGCCATCGTCGCCGACTACCTCGCCGACCACGACGACGTCGCCTGGGTCACCTACCCAGGTCTCGACTCCCATACGACCCACGACAACGCCTCGCAGTATCTCGCCGATTACGGCGGCATGGTCGCGTTCGGCCTCGACGGAGGGTACGAAGCCGGCAAGCGCTTCTGTGAGAACGTCGACCTCGCCCAGTTCCTCGCGAACATCGGCGACGCGAAGACGCTCGTCATCCACCCGGCGAGTACGACCCACGGCCAACTCTCCCCCGAAGAACAGGAGGAGGCGGGCGTGACGCGCGATCTGGTCCGGATGTCCGTCGGCATCGAAGACCCCGCAGACATCCTCGCGGACCTCGAGTACGCGATCGAAACCGCAACACGGGAGACCACGGAGGGCCAGGTCGACACATGACGACGAAAGACACGATCGACCTCGGCGAGTTTCGGTTCGAGTCCGGGGAGTCGATCCCCTCGCTCGAGGTGGCCTACGAGACCTACGGCGAGTTCGACGGGACGAACGCCGTTCTGGTCTGTCACGCCCTGACCGGCAGCGCCCACGTGGCGCGCCGACCCGACGCGGGCGACGAGACCGCCGGTCAGGCACGGGCCTGGTGGGGTGACGTCGTCGGGCCCGGGAAGGCCATCGACACTACCGAGTACTACGTCGTCTGTGCGAACGTTCCGGGTTCGTGTTACGGTACGACTGGCCCGGCGAGTACGAACCCGGAAACAGGCGACCCGTACGGGACCGATTTCCCGCCTGTGACGGTCGGAGACTGGACCCAGGCACAGCGCGAACTGCTCGATGCGCTCGGCGTCGGTCGGCTCCACGCAGTCGTCGGCGGGAGCGTCGGCGGGATGAACGTCTTAGACTGGTTGCGCCGCTATCCCGACGACGTCGACCGCGCCGCGGCGGTCGCGGCGGCCGCACGCCTCGATGCGCAGTGTCTCGCGCTGGATACGGTCGCGCGCCGTGCCATCACCGCGGATCCGAACTGGAACGAGGGCCACTACTACGACGGACCGAAGCCCGAGGAGGGACTCGCACGCGCGAGACAGATCGGCCACATCATGTACCTCTCGAAGGCGTCGATGGCACGGAAGTTCGGCCGCCGCTCGGCAGGTCGTGAGACGGTCCGCGAGAGCCCGCCCGATCCCGCCGCCGCCTTTTTCCCGTACCGCGAGGTCGAGTCGTACCTCGACTACCAGGCCGACAAGTTCACCGACCGCTTCGACGCGAACAGCTACCTCTACCTGACCCGCGCGATGGACGATTTCGACCTCGCTGCTGGTTACGAATCCGATGCCGACGCCCTCGCGGCCTTCGAGGGCGAACTGCTCGCCGTCTCCTTTACCGGCGACTGGCACTTCACCGTCGAGCAGTCCGAGGCGCTCGCCGACGCCTGTCGCACCGCTGGCGTCGACGTCGCCCACCACGTCGTCGAATCCGACCACGGCCACGACGCCTTCCTCGTCGAACCCGAGAAGGTCGGCCCGCCGCTTTCGGACCTCCTCGAGACCGGTCTCGAGGGCCGATCGATCACCGACACCGACGACGAATCCGACGACGAAGACGAGTTCGCTCCGGTTCACTCGAGTCTCTTCTCCGATTGAGTTTAGGCGTACACGAGTCCGATTCCGATACCGTTCGCGAAGAAAACGTGACGGCGAAACCGTGCGTTCGCGCCCACCTCCCGCTTGCGCCTACTGATCGTCCGGCTTGCGAGCCACGAGCGTGACTCGGGGTTCGCCGTCGACGCGGTACTCGGCGTAGTACAGCACCCTCAGATCGGTAGACACCGACAGGAGCTCGTTCGACGCGAACCGGTGGCGATCGCCCGGTCCAGTTCTGTCGGTCGACTCGAGGTAGTGTTCGTAAAAGAGGAACCCGCCCGGAGCGAGCGCCGACAGTATCGAAGAAAGACGCTCGCGGGCGTCGTAGAAGCTGATCGTCACGACGTCGTATACTGCCTCGGGAAAGGCGTAGCTGTCGACGTCGGCCAGAATCCACTCGACGGCGGCGGGCCGCGAGACGGCGTGCTCGCGTGCACGCTCGAGTTGCGACCTCGAGACGTCGATTGCGTCGACGCGCCAACCGGCGTCGGCGAGGGCGATCGCGTTCCGGCCCAGACCGGTCGCGACGTCGAGTGCACGGCCATCCGAGCGCCCCTCGAGAACCGTCCGCAAAAGCGGCGAGGGCTCGTGGTCCGTCCCCGCGACGGGAACGGGGCCGTCAGCACCGTCTACGCCCGGAGTGAGGTCACTCGAGTTGGACTCGTCCCGGATCGAGTTTGGAGGGGACCCAGCATCGGGGGAATTCGACTCGGAGCCCGTTTTGGCTGACTCGCGGTCTGCTCGAGGGTGATCCTCGGTCACGGTTCGTTCCGACGTGAACCGAGTACAAAGAGAGACACCCCGAGAGATTCGGTATCGGGGCGACGGCACGACGGGAGTGGATCAGCGGTTCGTTACCGGGTCAGCGGCTGGTTGAACCCACGCTCGCGTTCGCGGACGGTCTCCCAGGTCAGTTCACACTCACAGGAGACCTGCTCGAACACCGACGGATCCTGCCGGAGATCGAAGTCCTTGATTGCCTTCTGGACGAGGTCGTCGCACTCGCCGCAGTTGTGTGGCCCGCGGTCGGAGCCGTGGCCGACGGGATCGGAGACGACGATGGCGTCGACGTCGGCCGTTTTTTCGAGGACGTGGGCGACCGACCAAAGCCACGGCGGCCGGTAGCCGCTCGAAAAGTAGAGTTCGTCGACCATCGTGTAGCGCTGGACGTTACAGGGGTTCATCGAGACGGTGTGACAGCCGGAGACGTCCGCACAGCGTTCGATCGAGTCGATCATGTCCTCGATGGCTTCCGACTCCGTGAGGAAGGGCGGTTTCATCAGGAGATAAGCCTTGACGCCAGCGTCAGCCCCCTCTGCCGCCGCGTCGTCGGCGGCCGCCGCCTCGGCGCAGGCGTCCTCGAAGTCGGCGAAGTCGAAGTACTTGTTCACGCAGTCGTGACGCACCCGATCCGTGGCCGTCTCGAGGCCGATGGCGACGTCGGTGTCGATCCCGTACTGGGTGAACTCGCCGATCTTCTCGCGGTCGACGAAATCGGGCAGTGACTCGAGGACGATACGCTCGCGGTCGGCGAACGTCTCGGCGATCGCTTTGCGGGTTTCGGCGCCAACCTCGCGTTCGTCGAAGAAGGAGCCGGAGGTGTAGATCTTGATCAACTCGGCGGGTTCGTCCCCATTCTCGGCCTCGTGTGCGAGACAGACGTCGATCTGGTCCATCAGGGCGTCGTGGGAGACGGAACCGCCGTCGACGCTTTCCGCGACGTAGCCACACATCGTACAGCCGCCGGCGCGGGCCCACCGACAGCCGCCCGTGTTCAATATGATCGTCAGGCTCTGTTTGACGCCGTCGGGCGTGTTGTCCTCGTCGAGCCAGACGCGAGTCGGTTCGTGTGGATCGTAGCTCGCCTCCTTGCGCGATCGAATCTCGCGCATCACCTGGTTGTGGGCGTCCATGCCCTTGCCCTGCTCGTAGACGTCGGGCGTGGGTTTACTCATTGGCGGGAAAAGCGGGCCGACGCGTAAAGCGGCTTCGTCTGTCGCCGTCCTCCCGCGGTCGATCCGGGCGTGACCACCACCATAGGCGACCTCGAGACACGCCGGGATCGACTCCGCTGGTGGGAACGGAGACGCGGACCGAGAGAACGGTGCCGGTTACAGTCGCATCTCTCGGGTCTCGACGGCCGAGCACGACGGACAGACGAACTGGTACCGAACCCGACTCCCCGTCGTCGTAACGCGCCATCCGCCGTCGGTGTCCCGGAATCCACACTGACGACACTCGAGTTCGGAATCTTCGAGCTTCTGTCGGAGGCGTTCGAACGGTGTGTGACTCAGTGACATATATAACGATATACCATGAACGATTATAAGCGTCGTGGGTACCGGTTCGAGAGCCGAACTGTCGGCCGGATCACCATGGTTCTTTGCGGATCGCCGCGTATCTGTAGGCATGGACGACGTCGAGTCAGCGAACGGTAGCAGGGGTGACGGTGGACCGACGAGAGCCGTACTCGAGCGGATCGTCGATCCGGTCGTCGCCATCGTCGACGGGACGGTCACGTACGCCAATCGGGCAGCGCGTGAGGCGTTCGAAATTTCCGACGACAACCCCGGGGCGACGGCGCTCGAGGGCTGGGATCGACTCGCGGAGGCGGTCGAGGAGACGGCAGCCGGAACGGCGAGACACGTCGATCTCGAGGGGAGGTGGACCGGGGCGCGGATACACCGGGGTACTGACGGGGTAACGATCACGTTCGAATCAGACGGGGAGCGCGAACAGGAGGACGACGATCGGGCCCTCAAGGAGCGTGCGATCGCTGAGGCCCCGGTCGGAGCCGTCATCTCGGATCCAGACCGAGCAGACAACCCACTGATTTACGTCAACGAGACCTTCGAGCGTGTCACCGGCTACAACTTCGACGACATCGTCGGCCAGAACTGCCGGTTCCTGCAAGGGGAAGAGACCGACGAAGATGCAATCGACGAGTTGCGCGCCGGAATCGAGGAACGACGCCCCGTCACCGTCGAGTTGAAAAATTATCGCGCAGACGGCACCGAGTTCTGGAACGAGGTGACGGTCGCTCCCCTTCGGAACGATCGTGGAGAACTCACGCACTTCGTCGGCTTCCAGAACGACGTGACGGCGCGCAAGCAGGCCGAACTCGAACTCGAGCGCCGAACCGAGGAACTGGAGTACGTCCTCGACCGGATCGAGGGACTCGTCCAGGACGTCACCGCAGCCGTGACCGGTTCGACCACCCGGTCCGAACTCGAGGCGGAGGTCTGTGAGCGAATCGTCGCGGAAGCCGCCTACGACGGTGCCTGGATCGGCGAACGGAACCCGACGATGGGCGGCGTCGACGTCCGTGCGAGTGCGGGCGAGACGTCCACTCACGATCGAGTGACCGCCGACCGCTCGGCACCGGAAGCGATGGCGACCGAGAGCGTCTCCGTCGAGACGGTCGACGGGCACACCCACGCGACGTTCTCGCTGTCGTACAACGAGATCGAGTACGGCGTCATAACCGTTCGGATGGCCGAGGACCGACCCGTCGACGACCGCGAGACGGTAATTCTCTCCGCGCTCGCCCGCACGCTGGCGAGCGGGATCAACGCCCGCGAGACCAGCCGGATCCTCGAGACCGACGCCATCGTCGCGGTCGAACTCGAACTCGTCGACGACGCGATCGCACCGATCGCGGTCTCCACCGAAGCCGACTGTCGCCTCGAGTATCGTCGGTCCACCCACCGGGGGGACGGGACGGCTTCCCTGTTTACCGTCACCGGTGCCGACGCCGACGACATCCGACGTGCCGCCGAGAGCCTCGACGACGTCGACTGTCGAATCGTCGTCGACCGGGACGACGAGTGTCTCGTCGAATTCGTCGGCGAGGACGACCCCGTCACTCGACTGTCGGACCGTGGTGCCCGCGTCCGGTCGATCGAATGTCGGGACGGTCGCGCCGGGTTCGAACTCGAGGTTCCCCAATCGGGGAACGTCCGGTCGGTCGTCGAGGCGCTCGAGGATCGCTACGATGGAACGAGCGTTCTCTCGGTTCGCCAGCGCGAGATCGGCGATACCCGCCAGGAGTTCGTCGAACGACTCGAGGACAACCTCACCGACCGCCAGTTCGCGGTCTTACGCCGAGCCTACCTCGGTGGATACTTCGAGTGGCCTCGCCCCGTCACCGGCGAGGAACTCGCCCAATCGATGGACGTCTCGCGGCCAACGTTTCACGAGCACCTTCGAACGGCCGAGCAGAAGCTCTGCCAGGCGGTGTTCGACGAGCAGTCGGGACAGTACTGACTGTTGTCGTTTCGCACTGATGATCGCTCGAGGAGGTTCAACGATCTCCGGAACAACGCGACAACGATCCGCATGACTCTCCTCGAGTCTGACCTGTAGTCCGAGGTTAGAACCGCAAACTGGCCCAGACGGTCGCCGGCGTTTATGTACACCGTCGTGATAGCCGGAGGTATGCTCGAGTTCGCAACGCCACTCCAGATCGGAGAGGGTGGATTTCTGTACTGGGCGATCGTCTTCTTCGTGCTCGCGATCATCGCCGCGGCCGTCGGTGCTCGAGGTGTCGCCGGGATTTCGATGGAGATTGCTCGCATCTTCGTGTTGATCTTCATCATCCTGGCAATCGTTGCTCTGTTGCTCTAACCGAGTCCACGATCGAAATCGAGGACGCAATTTTTGCGACGGCGGGATTTCGGGACTATCGCCTTCGAGAGAACGTCAAACGGGCTTCTCGGAAAATCCGCTCGGCAGACCCGTAACCACGAGTGGTTACGAGTGGTTGGGAACGGTTAACAGGCTGGCCGCCTAATCTAAAGACTAGCGGTTTACCATGACAGAACTCGGCGGATTCCAAGACAGGGTCGCCCGCATCGACCTCTCGACGGAGTCGATCAGCTACGAGCCGATCGACGACGAGGACGCGAAGAAATATATTGGTGCGCGCGGCCTGGGAGTAAAGTACGTCTTCGAGCAGGGCCCGGACGTCGATCCGCTCGAGCCGGAGAACCTGCTCGCGTTCATGAACGGCCCCCTTTCGGGGACACAGGTGACGATGAGCGGGCGGATCGCCGTCTGTACGAAGTCTCCACTGACGGGAACGGTCACCGACAGCCACCACGGCGGCTGGTCCGGTGCCCGGTTGAAGTGGGCCGGCTTCGACGGCCTGCTGTTCGAGGGTGAGGCCGACGAGCCCGTCTACGCCTACATCGAGGACGGCGAGGTCGAACTCCGGGACGCCTCCCATCTCTGGGGCGAGGGTGTCCACGAGACCCGCGAACGACTCGAGGAGGAAGTCGACGGCTCCTACGGCAAGAACCTCTCGCTGATGGCGATCGGACCGGGCGGCGAGAACGAGGTCCGATACGCGTGTATCATCAACGAGGACGACCGGGCCTCCGGCCGCGGCGGCACGGGCTGTGTGATGGGGTCGAAAAACCTCAAGGCCGTCGTCGTCAAGTCGAACACGAAGATGCCCCAGCCGGCGGATTCGGAGACGTTCCGCGAGGGCCACCAGCAGGCGATGCAGGCGATCCAGGAATCAGACGTCACCGCGCCCAACGAGGGCGGCCTCTCCCAGTTCGGCACGAACGTCCTGATGAACATCGGCGAGGAGATGTCCGGCCTCCCGACCCGCAACGGAAAGTACACCTCGACGCGGGATGCCCGCGAGGACGGATTCGCAGACGAGGAGTTCGACGCCGAGAAGGTAAGCGGCGAGAACGTTCGCGAGAACATCCTCGTCGACGAGCCGACCTGTCACTCCTGTCCGGTCGCCTGCAAGAAAGAAGTCGAGGTCCAGGCGATGCACAAAGGCGAGGAGATGAACGTCCGGATGGAGTCCTACGAGTACGAGTCGGCGTACGCGCTCGGACCGAACTCCGGTAACACCGAGCGCGACGACGTCGCCATCATGATCGACCGCTGTAACGACATGGGCGTCGACACGATCGAGACGGGGAACATGATGGCGATGGCGATGGAGATGACCGAGGAGGGCAAACTCGACGACATCGGTGGGCTCGACTGGGGCGATACCGAAACCATGATCGACATGATCGAGCGGATCGCCCACCGCGAGAACGACCTCGCGGACTTGCTAGCCGAGGGGCCACGCCGCGTGTCCGAAGCGCGCGACGCACACGACAACTCCCTGGCCGTCAAGGGTCAGACGATTGCGGCGTACGACCCGCGTTGCATGAAGGGGATGGGAATCGGCTACGCCACGTCAAATCGCGGGGCCTGCCACCTGCGCGGGTACACGCCTGCCGCCGAAATTCTCGGCATCCCCGAGAAGGTCGATCCCTACGAGTGGGAGGGGAAAGGCGAACTGACTGCGGCGTTCCAGGATCTCCACGCCATCTCCGACAGCTTCGACATCTGCAAGTTCAACGCCTTCGCCGAGGGCATCGAGGAGTACGTCCTCCAGTACAACGGGATGACCGGACTCGACGTCACCGAAGAGGAACTCCTCGAGGCCGGCGAACGCGTCTACAACCTCGAACGCTACTACAACAACCTCGCCGGCTTCGACGGCTCCGACGACTCCCTACCCGCACGCTTCCTCGAGGACGGCATCCGTGGACAGGGTGCGAGCGAGGGCGAGTACTGCGAACTCGAGGAGATGAAAGAAGAGTACTACGACCACCGCGGCTGGGTCGACGGCGTCGTCCCCGACGAGAAACTCGAGGAACTCGAGATCGAGATCGGACCGGGAACGGGCGTCAGCGGCGACGGCGGCGGAGCGGCCGCAGCGAGCGACGACTGATCCACACGCACTCGAGTCGCGTCGGATCGAACGTGGGTCGTCCGCGTTCGACCGGTCCGTACCTCGAGACCGGCCGAGTTCACTAGTACCCTCGTTTTTGTTCGTCGATACGGATTCAGTGGCGTTCGTGGGACGACGCTTTACGACAGCCGCCAACTCCCTCCGTACGACAATCGGCCAGCCGTTCCGCCCTTCGATATATTAATATAACAATGACCATATCTGATCATATGGGGTTGGCAAAACAGTGGAAAGGCGTCAACGGCTATATGATCAAGAAGCCGAGCACGTTCTTCTCGGCGTACGACGAGAACCACGGGATCGGCTACCCGCTGCAGTTCCTGCTCGTCACGTTCGCGGTCGCGATGGCACCCGTTTTGCTTATCGGGGTTTTGCTCAACATCACGTCGCCGACGGATGCGGCCCTGGTCGGTGCGATCGTCGTCGTTCTGGGGCTGGTGATGTGGATCGGCGTCGTCCTCGAGGCAGTCCTCGCACACGCGGTCGCCTCGCTGTTCGGCGCGAGCGGACTCACGTATACGCTCGAGGCGTACGCGTTTCCATCGCTCGTCCGATACGGGTTCTGGTGGTTCCCGCTCGTCAACATCGTCCTCGCGTTTTACGGCCTCTACCTGCAGATCAAGGCCCTCTCTGCGTTTCACGACATATCGACGGGGAAAGCCACGATCGCCGCGTTGGTCGTCCCCGTCATTGTGTTTCCGATCCTCGCTGTCGGCCTCCTTTTGATTCTCCCGATACTCCTCGCGTTCGTGATGGACATCGGTGGAACAGCCCCTTGAGCGCTCGGTGGAACGGCTCCCCGAGGTTGGATCGGCCGGTGAATCGATCGCCCTGGACGCCCCTGCCCTCGATTTTCCGCCACTCGCTTCGTCGAAGACGCCCGTCGGAACGTCCAAGGCGACGGACATATGCTGCCGTCCTGCGTACCGCCGCCTATGATGGCCACGACCCACGTCTTCGTGGGCCTTCTCGTCGCCGCGGCCGTCGCAGTCGTCGAACCCGCATTCGCACTCGAGGCGGGAGTCGCCGCGATTCTCGGGGGGCTCTTTCCGGACCTCGACGTGGCCGCGTCCCACCGGAAGACGCTCCACTTTCCGGTCTACTATGCGGCACTCGTCGTTCCCGCGGTGGCGCTGGCGCTCGCTGCTCCGTCCGGGGTGACGGTCGCGGTCGCCGTCTTCCTCCTCGCAGCGGCCGCCCACTCCGTCTCGGACGCCCTCGGCGGCGGCCACGAGTTACGCCCCTGGGAGGGTGAGTCCCCTCGAGCCGTCTACAGCCACTACCACGATCGGTGGCTCGAGCCCCGCCGGTGGATCGGCTACGACGGCTCGCCGGGCGATCTCGCACTGGCGTCGGTGCTCGCGCTCCCGGCGCTTTTCGTCTTCGACGGGTTCGTCCGAACGGTCGTCGTCGGAATGCTCGTCGTCTCGATCGGCTACGCACTTGCGCGAAAGGCCGTCGCCGCGAATGCCGAGCGGCTGGTCGAGTGATACGAATTGCTGTCACGATCTACCGGCGAACCCGCAGACTGGTCGCGGGTTCGGCGGTACCGACTGACAGTAAACCGTATGAAAAGGGTTGTACCGGCCTCCGGCGGACGATCTATTTGTACTTTCGAAATCCCATATCGCGGGCCATCTCCCTGAACGACTGCCGACTCAGCCAGATGTCGTACTTTCCGACCAGTCCGTCCTCCCGACCAGTCACGCGGCAGACGTGGGTGTGACCAGTCCGTTCGGCGTCCGCGCCGGATTCCTCGTCGGTCGTCGCCTCGTCGTCCCCGCCAGTCGGCTCGTCCGGCGGGCTCACCGCCGATCACCGCCCGACTCGAGACCGCGTTCGTTCCGTACTTGAGTGGTGCACATCGACTCCGACGACGACCTCCGGACGGAAATGTGTTACTAAACCCTCGGCGAGTATTATTAAAACGGGTTTTCGTCGCCGGCGTTACTGCTCAGACCGTTTGGTTGCATTTCCCACTCGACACCTAACTCTTCGGCACGGTCGAGGATCGGCCCTGCAGATCCTCGAAACTCCACCTGTCGTATGCACTCATCGATGTCTTCTCGTGGCCCCTCCAATCGGATGAGAGTGTCTGTGTTCAGCCATTCAACAGCCATACGATATGTTCGAATTGATAGGACTTAATCTACTCGGTTACGCCGGCCGTGGCTATCACTGTCGTCTCCCGATGGAGCGACCGCTCCGAGACTCGCCGTGTGGTCGACCGCGGGTGAACCGTCTCGAGCGAACCGATCGGTCGCACTGTCCGAGGCGACTTCGGTACTCGTGGCGACCCGAGCGAATCGCGTGTTCGACGAGGATCTCCGCATCCATCTCTGGTAAAGTTTATTATTATGCGTATCTGAATTAATAACACCGAATGTCATCCAACGATCCACGCGAACGCTGGAACGAGCGGTATCGCGACGCCGACCCACCGACCGAACCAACGCCGCTGGTCGAGCAGTATCGGGACCGACTCGAGGGGGAAACCGCCCTCGACGTGGCGACGGGCGGCGGGCGAAACGCCATCGCGCTGGCCGAAGACGGGTTCGCAGTCGAGGCGATCGACATCGCCGAGGCGGGCCTCGAGGTCGCTCGTGAACGGGCCGCCGAGCGAGGTGTCGACGTCACGTTCGTTCGCGCGGACGCCGAGACGCGCTCGTTCGGCGTCGACCGGTACGACGTGATCTCGGTGTCTCACTACTACAGCCTCGAGACGCTCGCGAAGCTGACGCGGGCGCTTTCCCCCGGCGGGACGTTACTGTACGAACACGACCTCAGGGTGCCCGGCGACGAGACGGACCGGTTCGGATTCTACCCGAACGATCTCCTGCGATCGTGTCTCGACCTCCGTATCGTCCACTACGAGGAACCGTTTCGGGTGACCGACGAGGAAAGCGGGGTGCGATTAGTCGCTCGAGCTCCGACGGCCGTCGATGGCGGGCCGACCGACTCGAGGACGTGATTCATACGAATTGTTGTCCCGCCGTCCCGACGCACCCGTCCCGAGGTTGGGTCTGTACCGACGCTGATGGATAGTACCCCGTCTACCCGTCCGGTGTTCGAACCCGCTCACGGCGCTGTCGAGAGTCGACTGAAGCTGATTCGTCGTCCGGTGTTCTAACCCGGACTCGAGTACGCCCTTGTCATATTATCTCCTTCTACTTCTTTAGCAATATTTATTAATAGTTGGGCCGATTTTCATATTGTGAACGGAGAACGACTCTCGAGACGACAGTCCCTGTCAGCTATCACTACGGCGGGAATCGGTGCCGTCGCAGGATGTGTGGGTGGAACCGAAGAATCGGACGAAACGGACGACGCGGACGGAAGCCACGGAGGCGACGAACACAGCGACGAACCGGTTGCCGAGACCGAGTCCGCCGTCGACACGCCCTACGAAGTCTGCATGGACCCGATGGGGTGTCAGGAGTTCGACGCCGTGCCCGAGACGTGGGTCACGAACGACGGCACCTACGCCGACATCGGCGTCGCCCTGGATGTCACCGACGGCCTCGAGGGGCTGGGCGAGCCCCACCGGTACTACACCGGCTACTACGACGAGTTGCCGGGCGTCTCCCTCGAGAAGGAGGACCTGCCGGAGCTTGCACCGGATCGGAGCGCGGACAGGGAGCTGTTCTACGAACTCGACGTCGACTTACACGTCATCGACCCGAAACGGATGGAACACACCTTCGGGCTCGACGAGGACGATGTCGAGGAGCTCGAAGAGAACGTCGCCCCGTTTTTCGCGAGCTACATGCGCCATCGCAACGACGAGTGGCAACAGGACTACGAGTACTACGACCTCTTCGAGGGGTTCGAGCGAATGGCCGCGGTGTTCAGGCGCCAGGAGCGTTTCGAGCAGTTTCGGGCGTTCTACGACGAGTTCCTCGCGGACATCCAATCTCGGATCCCCGAGGAGGGACCGGAAGTATTGATCGTCAGAGCGCTGGGCGACGAACCGGAGGAGTTCTTCCCGCGGTATATCGACGACGAGGCGAACTTCGTCAAACGCTGGCGTGACCTGAACGTCCGGGACAACCTCGAGGGGTCGGGAATTCCGGAGTGGGGAACCCGCCTGGATTACGAGACGCTTGCCGACCTCGATCCCGAGATCATCGTCGCCGAAGGCCAACACGACGACGACATCACGCTCGACGAGGAACGCTTCGAGAACGTTCTCGTCTCGTACATGCAGTCTCACCCGCTTGCGGACTCGATCACGGCCGTCCGCGAGGGACGTGTCTACCCCGGCGGGATCAACTACGAGGGGCCGATCACGCTCCTCTTCCAGACCGAGATAGCGGCGAAACAGGTGTATCCCGAGGAGTTCACCGAGGACGACCTTTTCGACCGCGAGGAGCTCGCCGCAATCATCACTGGCGACGCGTAGATGAGCGACAGCGTACACCCGAGTACAGAGCCAACCCCAGAGACCCCCGACGAGCGAACCAGCTGGATCGATCTCCCGCTCGTGAAACTCGTCGTCTCGAGTCTGCTCGTGACGATCGTCGCGGGGTTGATCCAGGTCTCGCTTGGCTCTTACAGCATGACAGTCGGCGAGGCCTGGTTCGCGCTGGTCGAGCCAGCAACGGGACAGGCCAAGCGGGTGCTCGCCGGCGAGATTACGCCGTGGACCGCCGTCACCGACTTCACGGAGAGTCTCGAGGCGACCGAGCAGATCGTCGTCTGGGACGTCAGGCTCCCGCGCGTACTCGTCGCGATCTTCGTCGGGATGAACCTCGCAATCTCGGGAGCGATCTTCCAGGCAGTCACGCGCAACGAACTCGCGAGTCCGTTCATCCTGGGAGTGTCCTCCGGGGCCGGCCTGGCAATCTTGCTGACGCTCGTGGCTTTCGCGAGTCTGGCCGTCTACTTGCCGCTGTTTGCCGCGGTCGGTGGGATGATTGCATTCCTACTCGTCTACGCCATCGCTTGGAAAGGCGGAACTTCGCCGGTTCGACTGGTGCTGGCTGGCGTCATCGTCGGCACGGTCTTCAGTTCGATCCAGACCGCGCTGTTTCTGTTCGCGCCCGATGTCGGCGTCGTCCAGAGCGCGATCCAGTGGACCACAGGATCGCTCGTCGGCGCAGACTGGGGGCAGGTACGGCTCGTCCTCCCGTGGACGGTCCTCGCGGTTGGCCTCTCGCTGGTCGCCTCGAGACAGTTGAACGTCCTCCTGCTGGGAGAACAGACGGCGAGCGCGCTCGGGATGAGCGTCGAGCGCGTCCGCTTCGCGCTCGCGAGCGTGGCTGTCCTCGCGGCCGCGGCGAGCGTCGCGGTCGCCGGCATCGTCAGCTTCGTCGGGCTGATCGTCCCGCACGTGGTCCGAAGCGTCGTCGGCAGCGACTACAAGCGGGTGATCGTCGGCTGTCTGTTCGTCGGCCCCGCGTTGATGGTCGTCGCCGACGTCGGCGCTCGACTCGCCCTGAGCCCCACACAGCTTCCGGTCGGCATCATCACGGGGCTCGTCGGCGGCCCGTACTTCCTCTATCTGATGCGCAAAAAACGGAATCTCGGTGATATCTGAGCATGAACGGTCACGAATACGACACGAACGAGACGAACCGCGAGACGACCCAACCGGAGACGAACCGCGAGACGAACGAAATGGAATACGACACGAACCGACTGGAGATGGAACGCAATACAACCCTACCGGAATGTGACTCGAGCGAAGCGGATTCGAACTACCGCACGGACGGCGGACCGACCCGTTACGACGTCGCGGTCGTCGGCGGCGGCGCGGCCGGCCTCTCCGCCGGCATCTTCACCGCCCGCGCGGGCCTCGAGACGGTCGTCCTCGCTCGCGGTCGGTCCGCAATCGATCAGTGTGGCCTCCTCGAGAACTACCTCGGCTTTCCGGGCGGGATCGATCCGGCCACGTTCCTCGAACTCGGCCGGGAACACGCCCGCTACGAGGGCTGTCGCGTCGAGTCTGAACTCGTCGAGGACGTCACGTCGCTCGAGGATGGGTTTCGCGTCGAGACCGCCGAGGGGCAGGTCGTCGACGCGACGCGCGTCGTCGCCGCCTCCGTGTACGATTCGGAATACCTGCCCGAACTCGATGCCGGCACGATCTTCGACGAACACGAGCGGTTCATCGAAACGGACCACGGCGGCCGAACCGCGATCGACGGCCTCTATGCCGCCGGCAGGCTCACCGACGTCGCCCACCAGGCGATCGTCGCCGCCGGAAACGGCGCCCGCGTCGGCCTCGCGGTCGTCCGCGACGTCCACCGCGACCGCGGCTACTGGGACGAGATCGCCGACTACCGCGACTGGATCGTCCCCGACGGCCGCTACGGCGGCGAGGAGTGGGAAGCCCACGTCGACGAGTGGGTCGACGAAACGATCCCCGAGGGCGCCTCGTTCGATGCCGAACGGGTCGAGCGGGTGCGCGCCGACGTCAAGGAACGTCGGCTCGACCGACAGATCTCCGAGGAGGAACGTCGGCGGCGGATCGCCGACGGACGCGACCTCCTCGCCGAACACGTCGGGACGCCCGACGACGCGAGCAATGACTGAACTCACACATCCCGACCGCCAGGAGCGTGAATCCAACGCGCCCGACGGCAACGAGCCGTCGCTCGAGGGTCGACCCGCACTCCGCGGGGAGAACCTCGTCCTCGGCTACGGCGACGAGCCGATCGTCGACGGGGAATCCCTCGAGATTCCGGCCGGAGAGATCACTGCCATCGTCGGCCCGAACGGCAGCGCCAAGAGTACGCTCCTTCGCGCGCTCGCACGCCAACTCGAGCCCGACGCCGGGACGGTCGTTCTCGACGGACGAGACGTAACGGAGTTCGGAGACAAGGCGTTCGCCCGGACGCTCGGATTGCTCTCACAGGAGAGCGTCTCACCCGACAGCGTCACCGTCGAGGAACTGATCTATCACGGTCGGTACCCACACCGCGGCTTCTTCGAGCCGGTCGGCGACGACGACCGGGCGGCCGTCGAACGGGCGATCGAGTTAGCGGGCGTCGAGGATCTCAGGGATCGCGAGGTGGGGGCACTCAGCGGCGGCCAGCGACAGCTCGCCTGGATCGCGATGGCGCTGGCCCAGGAGACGGACGTGCTCTTGCTCGACGAGCCGACGACGTTTCTCGATCTTCGCCATCAGCTGATGGTGATGGACGTCGTCGAACGGCTCAACGAGGAGTCGAAGACGACGATCGTACTCGTGGTACACGACAT
The DNA here is from genome assembly GCF_008245225.1 of Natrialba swarupiae. Lineage (GTDB taxonomy): Archaea > Halobacteriota > Halobacteria > Halobacteriales > Natrialbaceae > Natrarchaeobius > Natrarchaeobius swarupiae. The sequence goes on along the minus strand of NZ_VTAW01000030.1, from coordinate 14,537 downwards.
CGGACAGGCCGCACGACACGCCAAGCACGTGATCGCACTCCAGGAGGGGACGGTCTACGCCCGCGGACCGCCTGCGGAGGTGCTGACCGAAGAGCTGCTGGCGGACGTGTTCGGAGTCGAGGCGACCGTCGAGACCGTCGACGGCCAACTTCGCGTACTGGCCGATCGACCGCTGTGACGGCCGGTGAGACCGGGATAGAGTGGAACCGTCGGCGAAATCGATCAATCGCCAGCGACGGCGTGTGGGGACTCGGATTCGGCCGCCGGCTTCGTCAGTTCGATCTCGACCGAGCCGCTCTCGGCGACTGAGACGATCACGTCGTCGAAACAGGGGCGATACTCCGTGGCGTGCTTGCCGGAGGTGTTGATCCGAACCCGTTCCTCGACGAGATCGGCGTCGGTTAACATCTCCACTTTGCGGTAGGTCGTCGACATCGGAATCTCACAGCGCTCGGAGAGTTCCGTCGCGGTCAACGGCTCGTTACTCGTCGCCTCGAGGATGGCCCGGCAGGCGTTGTCCTCGAGTGCGGCGAGCACTGCCTGGACGTCGGTATCCTCGGATCCGGTCGGCCATCCTCGAACTGCATTAGCGTCGGAAGTGGGCATCGTACTTCCTCGTAGCGGGTGGGGACCCACCAAACGAGCCCCACTAAATACAGGGTATTTTATATCGGGGTAGATGCTTCAGTCGATCCGGAGTCGATGGGGCGATCTAGCGAATCCGACCCATCCGTTGGACGGAGGGTTTACTTGAACGGAGCAACCATCGAACGGTAGATGTCCTCGGGGATTCGTGCAGAAGTGAGAATTGACGATCCGCCGGAGTGTGTCGTCACCCACGCCTCCAGGTCGGTCGGCGGACGGGCCCACTCGGTGTCGAAAAGTGCGAATCCAGCCAATCCCGAGCGAGTCACCGAGGAGTTCGTCCTCGAGGGTGCGGACGATCTCGACGACGCTGTCGAACTGGTCGACGACGTCGACCTTTCGGCGATCTTCGAGTACGGCACTGGCTCCGTCTACCGCTTCGATCGCGACCTCACCAGGGGATGTCCCTGCGAGACAGTCGAACGGTTCGACTCCCCCGTGGTCGACGTCCGTAGCCGCGGCTCGTCGCTGTACCTGACGTTTCACGCGCCGGATATGGCGTCACTCCAGTCGATTATCGGCGAACTCCAGAGCCAGTGTTCGAACCTCGATGTCCAACGACTCCTCCGGTCTCAACAGGACGGCGGCGATCGGAACCTCGTCTTCGTCGATCGGAGCGCGTTGACCGACCGCCAGCGCGAGGTTCTCGAGACCGCCCACCGGATGGGGTACTTCGATCATCCGAAACAAGCCAACGCCGGAGAGGTCGCCGAGGAACTCGAGATTACGGGAACGACGTTCGCCGAGCATATCGCCGCGGCCCAGACGAAACTCCTCGATGCGATCCTCGAGGGAAACACACGGTAAGAACGCTTCGGGAACTACTGGGCCGTGGAACTGAACCGCAATCCTATATATACTGACGCGAAGGTAGTACCTACCAGACGCCACCCGACCAACCCTCATGAGCAGATATGAATTCACCTGCCCCGACTGCGGACAAACGATCGAGGTCAACGAGGAGATGCGCGAGGCGACTCTCGCACACGGCTGTCCTGTCTGTGGAGCTGACGTCACGGGGGCCGCGTTCGCGCCAAACCAATCGACGAACTAGTCGTCAGGTAGTCTCGCCTCGGTGAACCTCGGTTCGACGACCGTTGACCGACTCCGGGGTCAACCGATACAGTTCGATGTCGAGTTCTCGCTTCCCGTCCGCCCAGATTTCGAACAGTGGTCGCTTCGTGTCGCCGTACTGGGCGATCTGGTCGGGCGTCAGTTCCGATGGAGGAATGTCCTCGAGAATACCGGTTACGATGACGCTTCGGTACGTCGACTCCTGTTCGTCGTAGACGACCAACCGCGCGCCGGGATCGGACTCGAGGAAGGCGCGTTTCTCGCTGTCGGGTGTCGACACCATCCGCATGTAGAAGAGACGGTCGTCGGCGTCGTAGCCGTAGGAGATGGGGATCGCGTACGGCTCGTCGGCTCGAGCGAGCGAGAGTACCCCCGTCTCGTGGCGAGCGAGGAACGCGTCCACCTCCGCGTCGGTCATTTCGGTCTCGTGGTCGATAGCCATCGTCTCGATGTCCGGATAGAGGGAGAACACGCTCTTTATAGTTGCTATTGACCGTGCTGAGCCGATTCTTCGGCTGGTTCTCTCTCGCCGACGCCGACGAGTACTGGTTCACGGATCTCGAGTGATGATTCGAACTCCGCTTTGCGGTCGGTGTGTCGCCCGATTCGCCGAAACTGCTCCTCGTGGGCCCGCTGAATCGCCGAGCGCTCGCGGTCGTCGACGCCCATGCGCTCGCCGAGTCGCTCCCAGTGGCCCTCGTCGACCAGAAACGCCTCGCGGTCGGCGGCGGCATAGACGCGCTCGTGGGACCGACGGTAGCGCTCCAGATCACCCTCGAGTAACGCCTGTGCACGTTCGACGAGCGCCGGTAGCCGCGACGGTGGGACGCTCGCCTTCGCGGCGGTAAGCAAGAGCACCTGCCCGTCGATCGGATTGTCGGCCATCTATCCACCCGCACGCATCGCCTTTCGGGCGAACTCCTCGACGAGTGACTCGAGATGATCGTCCTCACCTTCGAAGACGACCGTCACCTCGGTCAGCGACAGCGTCGGCCCGACGTCGACCTGCTCGGCGGAGAGCGTCGCCGTCCACCCCTCACCGACGACGGTGTCCTCGTCGATTCGCTCGCCCTCGAGGTTCGTCAGGTACCGGATCGCGAGTCGCTCGGAGATCCCACGAAAGGAGCGTTCGACACGCGTTTGCTCTGGCATACCTCACGTTCGATCGTCGAACGGATATAGTATCGCCTCGGACGGACGAGACACGCATCGCATTATAAAAGCGCACGGAGGAAGACGACGCCGGCAACCCCCGCACACAGCGCCAGCAGTATGCTGTCGGTTCGCCACATCACGAGTAACACGAGCCCGGCACTACCCCACTCGGCCGGCCCGCCGGCCGCGAGTTCCGGTGCCAGAATGGCGATCACGATCGCGCCGGGTAACACCGAGAGTCCGGCCTCGAGGCGCTCGCTCAGTTCGACGTGGCGGACGAGCCACATGCCGCCGACTTTCGTGAGGTAGGTCACGACGGCCATCGCCAGGACGACGCCGACCACGACCGGCTCGAGGGAGAGCATTCCGTCGGCGGGAAACACCTCACCCGTCATAGCGGATCACCTCGACGACGGCGGCGGCGAGGCCGCCGAGCAGGATGTACCACCGGCCGGGGACGAGTTCGGCGGCGGCGAGGCCGCCGAGCAGGATGTACCACCGGCCGGGGACGAGTTCGGCGGCGGCGACCGCGACCCCGAGTGCGACGAGCCAGGGGAGAAGCGACGAGCGCCCCTCCCAGAGTTCGGCGGCGAGCGCGACGAAGACGGCTGCGAGGATGAAGTCGAAGCCGTAGCGGGTGGGATCGCCGACGACGCCACCGGCGACCGCCCCGACGACCGTCGAGCCGACCCAGAAGACCCACATCGCGATGCCGCTTCCGAGCAAGAACGCGCCGCGCCCGCTCCCGGCAGTGAGATCGCGCATCGTCAGCGCCCAGTTCTCGTCGGCCATGAAGTAGAGGCTGCCGTAGATCTGTTTCGGCGAGAGCTGTCGAAACCACGGCTCCAGCGCGGCCCCCATCAGCGAGTACCGCATGTTGATCGCGAAGACCGTAAACAGCACCGCCGCGACGGGGATCGGATCTGCCCAGAGTTCGACGGCGACGATCTGTGAGGCTCCAGCCAGGACGGTGGCGCTCATCAGCGCCGCCTCGGCCACGCTCAGTCCCGCCTGGTTCGCCAGCACGCCGAAGGCGATCCCGTAGCCCCCGACGCCGAGAGCGACTGGAACCGTCGTGACGAATCCGGTTCGGATCCCCTCGCGAGTGAACGTCACGCTCGCTGGGGTAGACTCCGGTCTGCCCTCTGTCGAACCGTCGCCTCGAGAGGGCGCGACGCGACTCGAGCCGGATTCGTCTGTACTACCCATACCCGGTGGCAGGCAGAGGACGCCTAAATGCCTCTCGTAAACGATCGACGGCAGCGGGGTGATTCGGTTAACGGGTCGGCCGTCAGCCAGTTTCGACGGGCCCGCGACCCCTTCGGTCGCACCGTTCGATCGGTACAGTATCCGCATCGTTCACTGGATGGATCGACCACTCCGACGACGGCGAATTCGATCTCGCCGATCGCTTCGGTCGAGGAACTCTGACCAGTAGCGCTTCGATCGACTGGAGAGGAGTTACTTGCCACGGGTTTCAAATAGAACGAAAGCGTCCGAGTCCGGGAATCCCCGTCAGCCGCCCGCAACCGGCGGGAATACGGACACCGTGTCGCCGTCCTCGAGTGCCGTTCCGGCGTCGTCCATGTGCACGACGTCGCGGCCGTTTTTCAACACGCTCAGCTGATCGCGGATCGTCCCGTCCTCGAGCAACTGTCCCTCGAGGCCATCGTACTCGGCTTCGAGGGTGGCCAGGACGTCACCGACCGTCGCGTCGTCGTCGAACGTCTGCGTTCGCTCTTTCTCGCCGACCGCATCGCGAAACGTCGCGAAAAAACGAAGATCGATCTCCATACGTGGTGGTTGTCCCGTGAGGACATAAGTCCGGGCGGTCGATCGCGACTCACAACAGACCGTATCATCCCGCAGACGCCGTCGGCGCGGACGTATACGAGATCGTTCCGACGGCGACGGCCGCGAGTGCCTCGTCGATCGTAGTCGCCCCGACGTTCGCCGCGCGGTCGGCACTGTCGGCCTCGACGACGACCGTGGCCACGAACGCGAGTTCGACGGTGTAGGGTTCGAACGGTGCAGTTGGGAGTTCGTGGATTTCGACGTGCGTGATCTCCCACTCGACGATCGGCCCGTCGGCCTCGAGCGCCTCGAGGGCGTCGACGAACGTCGCCCTCGCTTCGTCGCGGGCGGTCGTATCGCTTCCCTCGTGGAGGGTCACCAACACTCGTCCGTCGCGCGATACTGCGAATTCCATACCCCGTCCTGGGAAGCCGAGCATAAGTCAGTACGGGTTTCGAACACGTCAGGTCGCCGGCGCGAATCGCTCCGGCCGACCACGCAGATGTCGGCTGGTCTCTTACCCCGCTGGCCGCGGAAGGAGGGGTATGGATCCGAACACCCGCGGGACGCGTCGCAGACTGCTCGCAACGGCGGCCGCCGCGGTATCGACGATGGCACTCGCCGGCTGCGGTGGCCCCGGTGAGGAAGAAGACGAGGCTGACCCGGACGACCCTGCCGGCGAGGAAGGGCCCGACGAAAACGGTCCGGACGCGGAGGAGGGGACCGGAAACGGACAGGAGATGGACGACGAAGACGAACCGGACGGCGGTTGATCGGTATCGCGCTCCCGAACGCTTCTCACCACGACAACGCAACCGTTACCCGCCCCTGTCCCCTCGGAGACGACGATGACGGACGACCTCGGAGACGACGGTAACGGGCTTGGCGACGTCGCAACACGCCGGGACGAACTCGCGACACGCGTCCGGACTCACGCCGGCGAAATCGCTCGAGAACTCGCGCTCTTCCAGGGCGGCGATTACGGGAGCGAGACGTTCGAGACGGACGCCGGTAGCTGGACGCTCAAGTACGAGGCAGGCGATGTCCAGTATCTCCGGTTCGATCCGAAATCGGGGTCGGAGATCTACGTCGTCTCGAGCAAACAGCCACCCGACCCCGACGACCTCGAGACGGCGATGGCCGACTACGACGCGTTCGTGGCCGCCTACGACGAGTACGTCGCATCCTTCGAAGGACTGTTCGACGACATCTCGACCGACTTTCCAGCCGTCACCTCGACGGCCGAGCTGACGGCCGAGCGGGATCGGATCGTCGACCGAATCCGCGAGGTCGCTACCGCCATGGCGGGCGAACTCCACCGCTACGACGGCGAGTACGGCACGTACGCGACGACGGTCGACGGCACGCGCTGGGAGCTCAAGTGGGACGGCGACGCCGTCTCCTACCTACGCGTCGGCGGCTCGGACGGCGTCTATCTCCTCTCGCAGTACGGCCCGCCGCCGGCGACGGAGCTTCGGCGGCTCGTCGACGACGTCGAGGCGTTCGTCAGGTCGTTCAACGAGCACGTCGACGAGCTCGAGGCCGATCTCTCGACCGTGGCGTTCGAGTAGGGTCGGGCCGACGCCACGTGAGCGGTCGCGAAACGACGTGACCGAACGCGTGACTCCGCCGTAGACACCCTTTCTGTGGTATCGGTCAACGGCGCACGCGTTCGGCGTCGAGTCACTCCCGACGAGACGTCGGACGAACACACCAGACGTCGGTCGTGAATTCGCTGGCGGCGAGCCACGGTCCGATCCCTGCGTTAGTGGTTTCCGTCGACGGCCGCCTCGAAGACGTACTGCTCCGTTCGGACGCCCGTCGAGCCGACGCCGTGCAGCCAGTTTTGGAGGTCACATGCGAGCAACTCGAGATCGGTGTTCCGGATTACTGTGGGGGTCGCGGGCGAGCGAACGAGAGCGATCAGCGCCCACATCGTGCCCGCTGCGAACGAGCCAGCAGCGGAGAAGGTCATCCCGAGCGTGGCGAACGTCATCGCGTAGACGAATCCGATCCCCATCGACGGAAGGCTCGTCCCGAGGGGAACGCGTGCGGTCGCGTCGCGCAGCGTTGGCGCGAGAAAGACGATCGAGAGGCTGCTGCCGATCATGAACACGAGGTCTTGCCACATCATCGTGACCAGGTACTCGGTCTCGAGTAAATAACTCCCGCGGTGTGGGAATCGATGATTTCAAACGACAGTCGTCTCGGGACGACGGTTTCGCCGGACGACGCTCGAGCGGATTCGACGCCCACCGGTCCAACGCGACGCCGATCCGCGCGAGACGCCCGGCTGGGGATACCGAGCGGCGACTTCGTCCTCGGCGCGATGTGGTCGGATTCGTCCGCAGGTCAGGCGGACCCGAGGATCGTTTCCTCGAGCAAGATGTCCCGGGTACCGGCCATCGAGGTAACGACGACGTCACAGTGTGGTTCGACTGCCGGCTTCGGGTCGAACCCGATCGCGAGTCCGGCGACCTGCAACATCGGGAGATCGTTCGCGCCGTCGCCGACGGCGACGGTCGCCTCGAGGGCGGTGCCGACGTCGTCGGCCAGATCCTCGAGGGCGTCGTCTTTCGTCCCCTCGATCAGCGGACCCTCGACGTCGCCGGTCAGTTCGCCCTCCGCCATCGGCAGGCGGTTCGAGACGATGTGATCGACGGTGACCCCCTCACGCTCGAGTGCGGTCGCGACGCCGCGTTCGAACCCGCCGGTCAGGATGGCCGTCGTGACGCCCGCGTCGTTCAGTTCCCCGATCAGGTCCGCCGCGCCCGGTCGAAGTTCGACCTCCTCGAACGCCCCACGGGCGTCGGCCTCGGAGAGTCCCTCGAGCAGAGCCGCCCGTTCGCGGAGGCTCTCGGCGTAGCCGATCTCGTCGTTCATCGCGCGTTCGGTGATCTCTGCCATCTCGTCGGCGACGTCGATGCGCTCGCCGAGCAACACGGTCATTTCGGAGTCCGATAGCGTCCCGTCGAAGTCGAAGGCGACGACTGTCATCGCTCCCCGTTTGTGGTCGATCCAATAAACCAGTTCAGGTTTCGGCAGGCTACTTGGGAGTCCCCTTCGAACGATCGATCGTGTACCGCGATCTCTCCCATCGGATCGAGACGGGAATGCAAACGTATCCGGGCGATCCCGAGGTGACGATCTCACAGGCGGCGACGGTCTCCGACGACGGCGCAGCCGTCCTCGACGTTCACTGCGGGAGCCACACCGGGACGCACGTCGACGCGCCGAGTCACACTGAACCCGACGGCGACGACCTCGAGGACCGGGACGTCGGCGAGTTCGTCCTCGAGGCGCGGTTCGTCGACGTCGCGCCGTGTTCGCCCCGCGAACGGATCGGACCGGACGCACTCCCCGACGACCTCGGAACGGGCACCGACCCGGCCGACATCCTCGTGATACGGACGGGGTACGACGAACACTGGTCGACCGACAACTACCTGGATCACCCCCACTTGACGCCGGACGCCGGCCGGATTCTCCACGAGGCCGACTGCGGCGTCGGCACCGATACGCTCAATCCCGATCCGACCCCGACTACGAACGCCGGCGACGACGAACCCGAGGGGTTTCCCGTCCATCGACAGCTACTGGGTGCCGGCCTCCCCATCGTCGAGAACCTGACCAACCTCGAGGGGCTCCCCGAGCGGTTTCTCCTGTACGCGTTCCCGCTTTCGCTCGCCGACGCCGACGGCGCCCCGGTCAGAGCGGTCGCCGAACTCGAGTGAACCCATCAGTGTCGACCGGTCGCCGGCTGACAGTTTCGTATCAAATGTTAATCACCATGCTGGAAATATTCCGGCATTCACCATCTGGAGACGATAACGGCCGTCTCGAGACACCCTGGACAGCAGAGGTGTAGTCGGCACCTATATATGTCGTGAGCCGAGGGTATGTTCGCGTACTATCCACAATGAGTCGAGGGAGCGAGTCGACCGATGCCGACGACGATCGATCCCTCGAGTCGCCAGGTCTCCCGTTCGACGAAAACGAGTTTTTCAGACAGTTGGTCGCGAACACCTCCGAGGGGCTTCTGACGATCGACGCAGAGAGCACGATCGTGTTCGCGAACCCGGCGATCGAGGAAATTCTCGGCTACAGTCCGGACGAACTCATCGGCCACTCGAAGATGACGCTCATTCCGCCACGCCTCAGGGACGCACACCAGGCGGGACTGGAGAAGTACCTTCGGACCGACGAGAAACACATCGACTGGGACGGAATCGAACTGCCGGCGTTACACAAGGACGGTCACGAGGTGCCGGTGTTGATTAGCCTCCGCGAACACCGCTTCGACGGGGAACGTCTGTTCACCGGACTGTTTCGCGACCTCACCGAACAGAAGTACCGGGAACACCGTTTCGAGGCGGTGTTCAACAACACCCACCAGTTCACTGGGCTACTCGAACTCGACGGCACGCTGATCGAGGTGAACGAAACGGCGCTCTCGTTTGCGGATGTCGACCGAGAAGAGGTCGTCGGAGAGCCGATCTGGGAGACGTTCTGGTTTCAGTCGAGCGAAGACGCTCGCGAGACCGCTCGTCGAGCCGTCGAGTGCGCTCGGAGTGGCGAGTTCTTCCGTGAGGAGGTCCGTATCCGCGGTGCCGAACGAACGGCGGTCATCGACTTCTCCGTTCGTCCGGTGACGGACCACCAGAACGATATCCAACTACTGATTCCCGAGGGGCGCGACATCACCGACCTCAAGATGCGCGAACAACACCTCAAGATCCTCCACCGGGTCCTCCGTCACAACCTCCGGAACGATCTCAACGTCATCGGTGGGTTCGCCGAAACCCTCGAGAAGTCACTCGAGGACGACCGGCGTGGGGCGTACGCGGCCGATATCGTCTCGACAACACAGAAGCTCATCGAAACTAGCGAAACTGCGAAGAAACTCGCCGAGACGACCCTGGGTGACGACCACTCACAGCGACCGGTCGATCTCCGACGTCTCCTTGCGGACGTCACGACCGAACTCCGGAAGGAGTACCCCGCGAGTACGATTACGGTGGTGGATCCGAAAGAGGAATCGCCGATACCGATCGCTGACTGTCGTCTCCGGACGGTTCTCTACGAACTCGTCGAGAACGCGATCGTGCACACGAACGGGAGAGAGTCCGTCGTCGAGATCGTCGTCGGCAGTACGGACGAGAGCGTCGAAGTCGATATCGTCGACGACGGGCCCGGTATCCCGGAAACCGAGCGAACCGGGATCTTCAACGAGGAGCCGGTGACACAGATCGACCACGGCAGCGGCCTCGGTCTCTGGTTGGCCGGGCTGATCGTCGACGACTACGGCGGGTCACTCACGTACGAATCCCGTTCACCTGGGGGGTGTGTCACGGTCTCTCTCCCGCGGGGTCTCGAGGAAGAAGACGCCGATCCGTGAGAGACAGTTCTGATGATATCTTACGGTCATCTCGAGCGTGATCCACGACAGTTTTCGAGAGACGCCCGGCGACGTCGATCGAACGGCTGTCAGCGTTCGTCGGGAACGTCTCGATCGTCTCGCTCGGCCGAACGCTCGACCGTCAGATCGGACTCTTCGAACCCGTACTCGGTGTCGCCATCCTCGAGGAAACTCAGCTCCCGCTGTGGGAACGGGATCGTGATTCCCGCCTCGTCGAAGGCGTCGTACACTCCTCTGTTTACCTGATCGATCGCACGCCGTTCGACCAGCGGGTGGTTGATGTACGCCCGGAGTTCGAACACCAGCGCGGAGTCGCCGAACTCGACGAACAGGAGCCTCGGTGTCGGCGTCTCTCGAATCAACGAACACTCCTCGCAGACCTCGAGGACGAGTCGTTCGACCGTCTCGTAGTCGGTTCCGTAGGCAGCCGTAATCGGAATTCGAAGCCGCATGTGACGCTGTGGCGCACTCTCGTTGACCACCTGTGTCGAGTTCAACATCGCGTTCGGGACCGTCACGAGCAGGTTGTCCTCGGTCAGCACCGTCGTAGACCGGATGCCGACGTCGGTGACCGTCCCGCGCATCTCGTCTTCGATCCGGATGACGTCGCCGATCTTGTACGTGTTGTCGACGTAGAGCGCGAGACCGCCGATCAGGTTGCCGATCGCGTCCTGTGCAGCGAATCCGAGAACGATTCCGAGGATTCCCGCCGAAGCGAGAAACGGCGTGACCGTCAGATTCCAGACCGAAACCAGAAGCAACACGGCGCCGACGACGACCGTCACCGTCCAGAGGTTGCCGAACATCGGCGCGAACTCGTAGCTGTACTCCCCTTCCTGGAGAACGTCGATCCAGCGCCGGCCGATCCTGATCGACGCACGAGCCCATAGAACGATCAGCGCGGTCGAAATGAGTGCCACGACGGTCGGCGTCGAATCGAGGAGATCCAGGACGAGCAGGCTGAGATAGACGCCGAGCAGCCCGATCGTGATCGCAAACGGCGTGTGGACCTCGGAAAACGCCGCGCGGCCGAGCGTCGTCTCCGCGTCTACGTTCGCCAGATATCGGTAGCTCGCCCACTGAACGAATCGCGCCAGCAAGATCGAACAGAGCAGGATCACGACGACGAGAACCCAGTTAGAGCCGACGGGGTCGAGATCACCGTCGGCGATCGGCGTCTCCGTCGACGCCGCGACCATCAGCCACACCCAGGACTCGACGGTGGCGACGAACGACCCCAGCCCGGCGACGAACGCCTCCGGGTCAGCGGCGTCCGCGATCGCCGTCGCGACGCTCGAGTCGTCTCGTGCCGGCCCACGGGAGAGAAATATCGTCATAACCGTCGCTAACGCATAGTTAACCGAGTACCAAATACTGTCTGGTCGACGGCCGTGAGCCGGTCGGCAGCCGACGGTCCCAAGTACCGCTATCGTACCAACTGCACCGATGTACACACTGATCGCGGAACTGTCTGCCGATCAGGTGTACAATGACGTGCAGTACTATACCCCAACGTTGACCCCCGTTCGGCCGCCAGTATCGACGATGGGAGCGGGAACGAACGCGAGTGAGCGACGATGACCGGCGCGACCCTCGAGGTGCTCGCGCTCGCACTGATTCCGGCGATCCTGTGGGGGTTCACGCCGATATTCGACAAACGTGGCATGGCCGCCGGCGGCGGCTCCGTTCAGGCGTCGATGGTCGTCGTCCTCGTCGACTCGACGCTCTACTGGATCGCCGTCGTCGCGCTCTACGGCCGGTCGGCGTTTGCGGGGCTCACCCTCGAGGTCCTGATCGTCTTCGCGCTCGCAGGCGTCGTCGGCACCGCCGTCGGCCGGATCACGATCTTCGTCGGGGTCGACAAGGTGGGCGCGAGCCTCAACAGCGCGATCCTGAGCACTCGGCCGCTGTTCGCGACGCTGATCGCCCTCGCCGTGCTCGATGAACCGCTCGGACCGATAACCGGTGTAGGCATCGTCGTCCTCGTCGCGGGCCTCTCGATTCTGACCGTCTCACGGGGCGGCGACCTCAGTGGGTGGCAGCCGCGAGATCTGCTGTGGCCGATCGCGGCGGCGGCCACCTTCGCCGTCGCGAACGTGGCCCGCCGCTACGGGATGCTCGAGACCCCGATCTCGGCACTCGAGGCGGTGACGATCAACGAGACCGCCGGGCTGGTCGCGCTCGGTGCGTACGTCCTCGCCGTCGGCGGTCGGGACGTCCTCGAGAAACCGGCCGCGTCCTACCGGTACTTCGTCGGCAGCGGCGTGCTCACGACGGCCGCGATGCTCGCGCTCATGGCCGCACTCGGCCTGGAGGAGGGTCGGATCGCGATCGTCGATCCGCTCGTGGCGACAGCCCCGCTGTTTACGCTCGTCTTCGCCGCCGTCCTGTTGCGCGACGTAGAGCGGGTGACTCGAGGCGTCGTCGCGGGCGCGGCGCTGGTCGTCGTCGGCGCGGCGTTGATCACGATCTAATGCGGGCCGTGATACCGTGCCCAGAACAACCGGCGACGGCTCGTGGGTGTTCGACGCTCCCGCGAGCGAGAAAGGGAACTCCATTCTGAAACTGCGTATGCGACGGCGTCCGCGGTGTTCGCACCATTGTAGGCAAATTTTTCCTGTTCCGGGCACAACGGAAGGGTTTACCCGCTCCGCACGAGTCTCTCGCGCATGAAGGTACTGGTCACGGACCCGATCGCGGACGCGGGTCTGGACGTACTCAGAGACGCCGGCCACGACGTCGAAACGGGCTACGAACTCGAGGGCGAGAATCTCCTCGAGGCGGTATCGGACGCGAGCGGACTGATCGTTCGCTCCGGAACCGAGGTTACCGAGGAGGTGCTCGAGGCGGCCGAGGACCTCGTCATCGTCGGGCGCGCCGGGATCGGCGTCGACAACATCGACATCGACGCGGCGACGGACAACGGCGTTATCGTCGCCAACGCCCCCGAGGGCAACGTCCGCGCCGCGGCCGAACACACCGTCGCGATGACGTTCGCGACCGCGCGGTCGATCCCGCAGGCACACGTTCGACTGACTGACGGCGAGTGGGCCAAAAGCGACTACCTCGGTGCGGAACTCGACGGCAAGACCCTGGGCGTCGTCGGCCTCGGCCGCGTCGGCCAGGAGGTCGCGAAGAAACTCGACTCGCTCGGGATGGATATCGTCGCCTTCGACCCGTACATCTCCGAGGAACGCGCCGACCGTCTCGGCGCCGAACTCGTCGAGCTAGAGGACTGTCTCTCGGCCGCCGACTTCCTCACCATCCACACGCCGCTGACCCCCGAGACCGAGGGCATGATCGGCGAGGAGGAACTCGACCTGCTCGAGGACGGCTACGTCGTCAACGTCGGCCGGGGCGGCATCATCGACGAGGACGCCCTCGCGGCGAAGGCCGCCGACGGTACGATCGCCGGTGCGGCCCTCGACGTCTTCGCCGAGGAACCACTTTCGACGGATTCGCCGCTTCTCGAGCACGACGATATCATCGTCACCCCTCACCTCGGCGCTTCGACGGAGGCCGCCCAGGAGAACGTCGCGACCTCGACCGCCGAGCAGGTCGTCGCCGCGATCGCCGGCGAACCCGTCGCGAACGCGCTCAACGCACCCTCGATCGACGAGAGCGCGTTCCCACGCCTCGAGCCCTACATCGAGATCGCCGAGACCGCCGGCAAGGTCGCCGCGCAGTTGCTCTCGGGTCGCACCGAGGATATCGAGGTCACCTACGAGGGCGACATCGCCGACGAGGACGTCGAGTTCGTCACCGCCTCGGCGCTGAAAGGCGTCTTCGAGCCCCTCGAGTGGCAGGTCAACGCCGTCAACGCGCCCCAGATCGCGGAGGACCGCGGCGTCGACGTCACCGAATCGAAGACCCGCCAGGCCGAGGACTTCCAGAGTCTCATCTCGGTGACGGTGAGCAACGACGACGATTCCGTCACCGTGGACGGGACGCTCTTCGAGGGCGTCGATCCGCGAATCGTCCGCGTCGACGGCTACCGCGTCGACGCCATCCCGCACGGAAAGATGGTCGTCACGCGCAACACGGACGAACCCGGCGTCATCGGACTCATCGGTTCCGTGATGGGCAAACACGGCGTCAACATCGCCGGCATGTTCAACGCCCGCGAAGCCCACGGCGGCGAGGCGCTGACCGTCTACAACGTCGACAGCCAGGTTCCCGAGGCGGCCAAGGACGAACTCAACGACGACGATCGCATCATCGGCATCGACTACATCACCCTCGACGGGCAGAACTAGTACCGTTCCAAACGTCGACTGATGGGTGAAACGAGACGACCGCCATCGGTTCCACCCATCAGTTCAGGTTTGGAACGCCACTAGCAGTACTTCCGAAGTATAACCACACGTTCCGTAGTCTACGGCTGGGTCTGACGGATAATCACTCGATTGAGAGAGGAGAACCGTTTGGCCAAGTGGAATTTGTAGAGAGG
>NZ_VTAW01000094.1 GCF_008245225.1 Natrialba swarupiae | reverse complement strand
GTCTACGGCGAGATGAACGACCTCTCGGCGACCGTCGAGGAGATCGCTTCGACCGCCGACGACGTCGCGACCGTCTCCAGTGACGCCGCGGATCAGGCTGCCGTGGCCGGCGACGCGACCGACGAGATCCAAGACGAGATGGATCGACTCGAGAGCCGCGCCGAGGCGATCACCGAGCAGGTCGAACGGCTCGATTCGGAGATGAACGAGATCAGCGAGATCGTCGGAATGATCGACGAGATCGCCGATCAGACCAACTTGCTCGCGCTCAACGCCTCCATCGAGGCCGCCGCCGCCGGCGAGGAGGGTGACGGCTTCGCCGTCGTCGCTAACGAAGTCAAGTCCCTCGCCGAGGAGACCGGCGAGGCAACCCAGGAGGTCGACGCCCTCGTCTCGAGTGTCCAGTCGTCGGTCGACGAGACCGTCGACGAGATCGACCGCATGCGCGAGCGGGTTACCGCCAGCGCGGAGACCGTCGAGGACGGTATCGAGGCGATCGACGCGATCACCGAGCGAGTCGAGACCGCAAACGAGAGCATCCAGTCGGTCAA
>NZ_VTAW01000002.1 GCF_008245225.1 Natrialba swarupiae | reverse complement strand
GGTTCGCTGGGTGGAGCGTGGACTACTTGCACCGCATCTCGAAAGCACTCGTCCAAGAAGCCATCGAGAATGAGTGTACAGCGATTGCGTTCGAGAACCTGAAACATATCAGGAAGCGCATCTCGAACGCCTCAAAGTTCCAGCAGTGGGCGTTCAAGGAACTGCAACGCCACGTCGAATACAAGGCCGAAGAACACGGTATCGACGTGGATGATGTGAATCCTGCAT
This sequence comes from Natrialba swarupiae, assembly GCF_008245225.1. Lineage (GTDB taxonomy): Archaea > Halobacteriota > Halobacteria > Halobacteriales > Natrialbaceae > Natrarchaeobius > Natrarchaeobius swarupiae. The sequence continues at coordinate 272,063 of NZ_VTAW01000002.1, read as the reverse complement.
ACACGTCTCAACGGTGTAGCCACGGCGAATGTGGGTTCACGCATGAAGATAACCGAGATGGTGACGAGTTCGAGTGCCTGAAGTGCGGGAAGCAGTTGCACAGCGATTACAACGCCGCTCGAAACGTTGGGTGGCGTCTTATCCAGCACTGGCTCAAGTCTGGTGCTGGACGAGCCACGAGTCAACTGGCTCTGAAGTCAGGGACAGTGAACGCGAACGGTCGGTTCCGACCTACTGCGCTTCGCAGTTAGAGCGGGAGTCCACTGACAAGCCTTGGGGCTTGACCCCGAGGCAGTTGACCGGAACGGGGTCTCGAGGATAAGTTTCAAGACCGGAGGGTGAGAGATAACGGTAATTGGTGACGCGCGTGAACGACGAACAGGTCGTTGGTAATCCCGACGAGGCCGAACGAACGCCCGGCGGATCCGAGATCAAATCTGACGAACGGGAGGCCCTCGAGGCGGCTGGTATCGATCCCGCCGCGGTCGCGGCCAAGGAGTGTTCGTATCGGACACTGTTGGACGACGGCGTCGACGAGTCGACCGCGGATACGCTTCGAAGGCGCTTTTCACTCCCGTGGTCGTTCCAGACGGACGGCGACCTGGATCGCCGGTCGGACGAAGTGCGCGGACTCGGCGAGGCCGAACGCGCCTGGGTCGCGGCGAGCGAGGGCGACGGGTGGCAGGCGTTCGACCACACGAAGTCTCGCGCAATCGAATCGGCAGACGAAGAAGAGACGGAACGACCGTGGCCGCGTCCGACGCCGGTTCGGACGGTCGCAGGCGTCGGCCCCGACGACGCGGAGGAACTCGCCGAGGCCGGGATCATCTCGGCAGAGCGGTTGGCGACGATCAGCGCCGCGGAAGTCGCTCGTCTTCTCGATCTCGACGTCCTCCACGTTCGAACGTGGCGGTACAACGCACGCGAACTGATCGAGTAAGCTGGCTCGTCGTCTTCTGTGAGTAGCCGGATCGCCCTATCGGTCCGTCAGCGTCGTACAGTAGTTGCCTGTGAACTCGTTTACCGACAGAGACTTACCCGACAGAGGTGTACGTGGTATCGATACGCATGTGTAACCGGTTCGAGAGCTGTTCGAACGACGGGACGTATCAACTCGTCCTCGAGAACCGGAACACCGGCATGGAGGTCGTCGAGTACTACTGCAAGGCGCACCTCGTTTTGCGGGTCTGGGAGGTCGAACGTGACGACGTACTCGACGTTCGTGATGCGCGAGCGCTCTGTGCGACATCGGAGGCCGACGACGCGGCGTCGCCGGTCGAACCGTCGGTCGATTCCACGGGAACCAGCGAGTGATCCACACCGGGATGGCGCGCTCCCAGGGAGCGCCTGCTCGTCCGGAGTGCTGTACCGACGTGTGTCGGTGCGACCGCGACCCGTTCTGCGATCACGCCGGAACTGACTGACGGCAGACGGTCTGACCTACGAGCTCCACGCCTCGAACGATCGGTAGATCTCCTTCGAGAGATAGCGCTCGCTCGAGTCGGGAAAGACGGTGACCACCGTCTCGTGAGGCGTCTCGAGTTTGCCGTCGGCGATCGAGCGGGCGACGCGTTTCGCGGCGACGCTCGCGGCGGCAGCACTCGAGGCGACGAGGTGTCCCTCCTCGCGGGCGAGCCGTCGGAGTTCGTCGTGTGCCTCCCGGTCCGAAACCGAATAAACGGCGTCGACGAGGCCGGGATCGAACAGTTCGTTGGTGTCGGTGTCGTGGGTGCCGATCCCTTCGATCTTGTACTCGCCTTCCTCGCGGTCGTCACCGAGGAGTTCGCCGTAGAGCGATCCGTGGGGTTCGACGGCACCGACGTGAGTGTCGTCGTGGACCTCGAGGGCGTAGCGAGCGAGTCCCATGAGCGTCCCTGCGGTGCCACAGCCGGCGACGACCGCGCCGACCTCACCGTCGAGTGCGTCGTAGATTTCGGGGGCGGTCGTCTCGTAGTGGGCTTCGGTGTTCAACGGGTTCGAGAACTGCTGGGGAACGACGGCGTCGTCGAGCTCCGCGGCCAACTCGTGGGCGCGATCGATCGCTCCCCCCATGCCGGCGTCGGTCGGCGTGTTGATGATCTCGGCCCCCAGTGCGTCCATCAGCTGTTGTTTTTCGACGCTGAACCGCTCGGGGACGACGAAGATGGCCTCGAGCCCGAGTTGCTGGGCGGCGATCGCGAGGCCGATCCCCGTGTTGCCCGCGGTCGGTTCGATAACGGTACCGCCCGGAGAGATTTCCTCGCGCTCGAGCATTCGCTCGAGCATGTACCGGCCGATTCGGTCTTTGACGCTCGCGCCCGGATTGAACGACTCGAGTTTCGCGTATATGCGGACTTCGTCGGGACCGTCGTGAACGCGGACGAGCGGCGTCCGTCCGATCGTCTCGAGTACCGAATCCAACGGTCGCTCGTGAGTCGTCATCGTCCTGGCAAATGTTGCCACTATTGTTAGCTCTTGCTGTTGTCTTCGACGGCCGGGAGCACAGAATCGATCCGTCCGAGCAGGTGACGGCGGGGTGTGAGTCCGGTAGTTAGCCGACAGCGAGAAGGCGAGTCGGCGACGCGGGCGATTACGCGACAGTATCCGGCAGAATCCGCTGTCGACGAGAGCCGACGGCAGCCGGATAGACGACTCTCGCGTCGTTCCTGGTGTTACTCCGCAGAAGTGGCTGTTTCCGCGTCCGATCCCTCCGTGCTTTCACCTTCGGCTTCCGTGATAGCGGCGTCGCCTTCGTCGTCGGGTTCGGCCTCGAGTTCGGCCTCGTCGATCGCGGCGTCGGCGAGGATCTGTTCGCCGTCGAGACCCTGTTCTTCGGCGATTGCGACCAACAGCGCCCGCTGTTCGGTGAGCTGATGATCGAGCCGTTTGACCGTCTCGTGGGTGTCGTCCATCTCCTCTTCCAGTCCGATGATCCGCTTTTGGAGTTGCTGTACCTGCTTGTACATCGCCTCGGCTCGATCCGAGAGTCCCTGGATCTTCTTTGCGGTGCTTCCGAGTCCCATGTTCGACAGAAGTATCGGGCGGCTAATGGGCCTTTTCCTCGTCCGCGCTGTCGTGGTATCGAGCACCAGTAGTACAGTTCCACCCGTCGGCCGATGGGTGAACCCGAACGACGGCCATCGGTTTCACCAATCAGTTCGGGGTTAGACCGCCGCTATCCGCCGTCGTCGTTGTCGTTCGCCAACCGATCGGATCCGGTGGGCTCCCCCTCGAGGACGGAGTCGGTCGCCTGGACGATATCCGAAGACGGCTGAACGCCGACTTCGTGCCACCGCTTTTCGCCGGCTTCGTCGACGACGATCGTCGCCGGATAGCCGACGACGCCATAGCTGGCAGCGAGACTCGGAGAGGAGTCGTACCCCACGTACCAGTTTCCGCCCAGGTCGGCCCACCACTCCCGAAGGTCGGCTTCCGGCATGGTTTCGGGAGTCTGGTAGGTGATCGAGAGGACGGTCACTCGGTCGCCGTCTCGCTCGAGGAGCGTCTCGCGTGCCTCGGCGAGGTGGGACATCTGTGCCTGACAGTTTCCACAGCCAGTGACGAAGAACATCGCGACGGTGACGCCGTCGTTCGGGACGGTAACGGTGCCGGCGTCGCTTCCACGGGCGTCGATCGTGCTGATCTCCGGCGGCCCCTGATCGTCTTCGTCCGGTTCATCGTCGTCCGACGATCGATCCTCACCACCGAACGTCGGCACACCCCACCGGACGACACCGCCTCCAGCTGCGAGCACACCGATACTCGCGGTTCCAGCGACGAGTTCTCGTCGCTTCATCGTGGATTTCCCCCTGGTTTTGGGGCCCAATTGGCGTTCGGAGAAGACGCCCGTGACACGACGCCATCGACGGAAACGTCCCGTCTGGCGTGCCGATTCGCGTGGTGGGCGGCTCGGTCGACCCGCGGCCGATCCGTTGGGCCAGACCAGTTGCCATGTCGGTCCCCGCTCATACGACATCCTACGTGACGAGCTACAAAGACTTCACTGGTACGAGAGGCGAACGGGTCGTTCGCGACCGGTTCGATCGTGAGTTCCGACACACTAGTCGTCGGAACCAGGCCGCGGCGGTCCGTTTCGAACGTAGCGATTCGATGGACAGTCGTAGCGGACTCGATGACGGGTGATAATGGGGACGGAGCCATGGAGCGTGTGACAGGGATCCACGGCTCCGTGTACCCGTACGTAATCCAAAACTAAAAGCACACCACACGACCGCGCAGTGCGAGATACGCCGTCGTAATTCAGTAACGGCGTATCGGATCGACGTATCGATCGAGATCTGAGGAAAGCCACCGCCGTCGCCGAGACGGCGACTTTTTCACGTTTCGGCCCCGAACCTCGACCGATTCACTGTGGTCGTCGTCACTGCGCTTGCGGGTATCGTCTTCGGTCTCGCTCTCGCCTCACCACCGGGACCGATGAACGCGATCATCGCCGAGGAGAGCGTACTTCGCGGATGGTCTTCCGGGTTTCGTGCCGGTCTCGGCGCGATGCTCGCCGACGTCCTCTTTTTCGTGCTCGCACTCGCCGGCGTCGTCGCCGTCGTCGATTCGTACCCTGCGGTTCGGCCGCTCCTCTACGTGGTCGGCGGCGTCCTCATGCTGTACTTCGCCGTTGGCGCTTTCGCCGAGGCCAGATCCGCTACGTCGTTTACCGACGCCGGCTCCGCCGACTCGACCGGCTTCAGAAAGACGTTCGTCCTCTCGCTGTCGAACCCGTATCAGATCGGCTTCTGGCTCACCGTCGGCGTCGGCCTCCTCGAGCCAGGACACCTCGATGTCCTCGCGTACGCACCCGCCGTCGGCGACCTCCTCGAGGGGACACTGGTCGTCCAGACCGGATCCCCGACGCTCCTGGTCGGGCTCTTTGCGGGGATCGCCGTCTGGATCGTCGCCTACCCCGCCGCGCTGGTCTCGGCGGGGCGTCGCGTCGACGCGTTTGCGCCGGCGGTCGCCGCACTCAGCGGGGTCGTACTGGTCGGATTCGGACTCGTGTTCCTCGCGATGGGTGCGGTTCGACTCGTGTGATACGGGGACATCCGCCGTTATCTGTCCGAGTCGTCACTCGAGTCGTCCGCTTCGCCGGTCGATCGATTCGAATCGGTCACCTCGTCCCATCCGGTCGACTCCTCCCAGGTTGACGGACCGCTCCAGGTCTCCGATCCATCGCCATCGGTGCCCGACCTGTCGGATCGCGTCTCGCCAGGGTCGTCCGTTCGGCCAGACGAATCCGTCGACCACTGCGAACCGCTGTCGGTTCCGTCCGTTCGATCGCTGCCCCACGTGGGGTCGTCGCTACTCGTACCGTCGGTGCGGCGGCGGCCGTCGTGAGTGCGACCGCCTGTCGAAGTCCCGCGGTCCGACCGAACCGCGCGGCGTTGGTCCGGGATCAGATCGAGGCTCCCGTCGGTGTCGCCGAGGATCAACAGCGCGTAGTATCGGACGTAGCTTCGAACCGGCGCTTCGACGAACGACCTGATGTAGAGGTAGACGAGGTAGGCGACGATCCCCGCTACGCCGACGAGAATCGCGAGGCCCTGGTCGCCGTCCAGTAACATCATCGACGGAAGGCCGAACACGAGCAGGCCGATCATCGAGACGAAAAAGCCGCCGATGGCGAACACCACCCACAGACAGAATCCGATCACCCACGCGACCGCGAGAAAGGCAGCGGTCCCGCCGACGTTCGACCGAATCGTCGCTGCGACGGTTCGCCAGGCCCCGATCGGCCCGCGATCCTCGAGAGCCATTACGGGAACGACGAACGCCGTCGTCAGCGTGTAGACGACCCACAATACGACGTATCCGAAAACCCCGACGAAGAGAATCGAGAGGATGAGGGGAAACGCGAGATCTCCGATATCACCGACGTCGCCGAACACAAGCGCCAGGAGAACCGGGGTCGCGATCGCCAGAAGCAACGCGGTCCACAACGCCGCACGGAACAACACCAGCCACAGTCCGTGTCGAAGGTTCGCGCGAGCGTACCGGCGAACGTGAATCGCCTCCGAGCGCAGCGACTCGAGAAAGACGAACTCGAAGAGTGCGGAGAGATATCTGAACAGGACGAAGGCGGCGAGCCCGATGGCTCCGAGCAGGTACTCGATCGGAATCCCCATCGGCCCCTCGGCGGAGTAGATCGCCATCGTCGGATCGACGTCGAACAGCTGCGAGCCGAGCTCGATACCGCTGATGAGAAGAACGACGAGTGCGATCTTGAGCCATCCGGTCGCACTGAGCGAACTGAGATACCGTTTGGTGACGTCGAAGGCGTCACTCAGATTGTCCCCGGCATACATGTTGGTAATCGAACTAGTGCCTGCTTGCAAGTACTTTCTGATACTCCGTCAGGTCACGGTACCGACTGGCCAGCCCGGAGCGAACCGCTCAGCCGAAAAAACACCGCCGGATGCGCTCGAACCCGGAAAAAGTGAGGCTACCGTGAGCCCCGACTGAGCGGCCGAAGCGTTACCCCATAGCGGCGATCTCGTCCTCGAGCCACTCGCGGAACCACTTGACGCGTTTGAGCCGCTGGTGGGCGATGCTCTCGGCGGTGTCGCTTCGAACGCGTGAGGCCGCGTCGTAGCCACGTTCGAGGACGCGTTCGATCATCTCGTCTGCGTCCATATGGGTCCGTGCCTCGTAGCCCATCCGCAACAACATCAACGCGGTACCGTTGGCGCCGATCTTGTCGAGCAGATCGGCCTCGATGAGACACTGCGTCTCGAGTGCGAGATCGTTCAGGTTGCCCTGGTAGGAGTGGTGTTCGATCGCCTGACACACCTGGTCGATGAACGACTCGGGGTACTCCGAACGCGACTCGAGGTACTCGCGGGCGACGCGAGCACCAGCCTCGGCGTGGAGCTCCTGGTCGGCCTCGAGTTTGGCGACGTCGTGAAAGAGCGCGGCGACGCGAGTGACGTCGGCGTCGGCACCTTCCTTCCGGGCGATCTCTTCGGCGAGATCGACCACGTTGAGGATGTGGTTGTGCCGATACTCCGCGGAGTGCCACGGGTACCACCGCATGCGGCCGCCTTCTTCTTCTTTCCCGACGCTCGCCGCAAGGTACTCGAAGACGAACGCTTTCATCTCTTCGAACTCGGTATCGGGTACCCTGTTTTCTTTTATTTCGACGCCCACGAGAGATCCCTCCGCAATAGACGAACGATAGTCATTGACTAATTGTTCGGTAGTTTCGCTCTTTAGCCTTTGGTTCGGTATACCGACGGAGTCGATGACTGTCAACATATCTAACATTACCCGCCGGTTCATCGGTTTCGACGGTGAAAACATGTTTTCACGGACCTGGAGTTCCGTTAGAGTCAAAGAGACGGCCGTAAAACTGTGTGTATGAGCAACGATCAGGGAGCGATCAGGTGTCTCGTCGCGAAGGTGGGACTCGACGGCCACGATCGGGGGGCTCACGTGGTCGCCCGCGCCTTCCGCGACGCTGGGTTCGAAGTCATCTACTCCGGGCTGCACAAGGCGCCCGACGAAATCGTTCAGGCCGCAGTTCAAGAGGACGTCGACGTCCTCGGTATCTCCATTCTCTCGGGTGCACACGACACGCTCGTCCCGAAAGTCATGAACGGCCTCGAAGAGTACGACGCCAAATCCGACACGCTGGTCCTGGTTGGCGGTGTCATCCCCGAGGAGGATCGAGACGACCTCTACGACGAGGGCGTCGCGGCCATCTTCGGCCCGGGAACGTCGATCGAGGAAACCGTCGAGTTCGTCCGCACGAACGCACCCGAACGATGAATTCGGACGACGACGCGTTGCTCGAGGATCTCCTCGCAGGAAAATATCGGGCGCTGGCTCGCGTCATCTCGAAGATCGAGGACCGATCGACCGGCTATCGGGAGCTGGTCTCCGAACTCTACGCACACACCGGGGGTGCCGACGTGATCGGGATCACCGGAAGTCCCGGCGCAGGGAAGTCGACGCTCGTCGACAAACTCGCCGAGACCTACCGTGAGCGGGGTGAGACGGTCGGTATCGTCGCTATCGATCCCTCCTCGCCGTTTACCGGCGGAGCCGTCCTCGGCGACCGGATTCGGATGGCCTCGACGGTCGGCGACATGGACGTCTTCGTCCGCTCGATGAGCGCCCGCGGGACCCTCGGCGGACTCTCGACCGCGACCGCCGACGCCGTCAAAGCGATGGACGCGTTCGGCAAAGACAAGATCATCATCGAAACCGTCGGCGCGGGCCAAAACGAGATCGACGTCGTCCGTACTGCGGATACGGTTGCCGTCCTCGTTCCACCCGGATCGGGCGACGAGATTCAGACGCTCAAAGCCGGCATCCTCGAGATCGCAGACGTGTTCGTCGTCAACAAAGCCGACCGTGACGGTGCCGACCGGACCGTCCAGGAACTGCGCGAGATGATCAGCCTCGACGACGGCGGCCAGGGTCACGGCTCCGATCCATCGGGCCACCACGGTCCCGGTACCGGCGTCGGCCACGGAACCGACACCGACTCGAGCACTGCCGTGGACGACGGAACAGTCGAGGAGTGGACGCCCCCGATCGTCGAAACTATCGCCACGACGGGCGACGGGATCGACGCGCTCGTCGACGAACTCTCTGCCCATCGGACCTACCTCGTGGAGTCGGGTGAACGCGCTACGAAGGCCCGAAACCGCTACGCGGAAGAGATTCGAACCCTCCTCAGAGAGGACGTACACGCGATACTCGAGGACGAACTCGAGCGCGCCGGCGGGACCGACGAACTCGCCGACGCCGTCCGTCGCGGCGAGACCGACCCGTACACCATCGCGGACGAACTGCTCGATCCCGTCGAACGCTGTCTCGAGGAACTCGACGTCGAGGGTTCAGGCGAGCCGTGAGCGTCGGCTATGCCGGGCGCGAGAGGAGGTCGTCAACGCCGTTTTCGATCGGTCGACCGTACATCTAAGAGCGTCGCCAACGAACAGCCGTCGTATGAAAGTTCGAACGCTTCTCGGCGCAGCCGCTGGTGCCGTCGGCGCTGCCGTGGTCGGAAACCGCCTTCTCGCGAAACGCGCAGGCGACCTCGAGAACCCGCTTTCCGGCGTCGAACGGACGTTCCGATGGCGCGGGATCGAGGTGCGCTACACCGTCGCCGGCGACCCCGACGATCAGGACGTGCTCTTGCTCCACGGAATCCACGCCGGTGCGAGCAGCAACGAGTTCGAACCGGTCTTCGAACGGCTCGCCGAACACTACCACGTCGTCGCGGTCGATCTCCCGGGATTCGCCCGGTCGGAGCGTCCGCCACTCGTCTACTCGCCGACGCTGTATGCGGAGTTCGTCCGGGATTTTGCGGCGGACGTCACCGACGACCCCGTCGTCGTCGCCTCGTCGCTGACCGGCTCGTTCGCAGCCGATGCCGCGGGCGAAACCGACGTGACCGCACTCGTGTTGATCTGCCCGACCGACGAGACCGCGCCGGAACGGCCGTGGCTTCGCACCCTCGTTCGGACGCCGATCGTCGGCACGACGGTCTACAACCTGCTCGCGAGCAAACCTTCGATACGGTACTTCTACGACCGGGACGGCTACTACGATTCCGCAGCAATCGACGACGCCAAAGTCGCCTACGCCTGGAAGGGCGCTCATCAACCGGGTTCCCGGTACGCGTCTGCCTCCTTCGCCGCCGGAACGCTCGACCCCGACGTCGACCTCGCTACCACACTGGCCGAACTCGAGGTCCCGACGACGCTCGTCTGGGGTCGGGACGCCGAACTCGTTCCGCTGCGTGAGGGTCGGGACCTCGCGGAGGCCGCCGACCTAGAGCTGGTCGTCATCGATTACGCGACGCAACTTCCACACGCCGAACACCCCGAGACGTTCGTCGAGTATCTGAGCGCGGGGCTGACGAGCGCCGAGACCGACGTCGGAGAGTAACTGCCGTCTCTCGTTACACCGGCTCGAGGCCGAGAACGCGCTCGTCGGTCGTCTCGGAGATCGTAACTTTGGGTTCGACCTCGAGTCCGTTCTCGACGGCGTCGGGGTCGAGACCGACGATCTGTCCGGTGATTCTGACCGAGCCGAAGTTCGCGATCGCCGTCGCGTACGGTGCGTCCTCCTCGAACGCAGGTGTCGGAACGTGTGTGACGGTGAACGTCTCGATCTCTCCGGTTTCGGGGAGATCGACACGTTCGAGATCCGTCGAACCGCAGTCGACGCAGACCCGTCGCGGTGGCAACGACCCGTGCCCGTTCGGACACTCGAGGTAGAACGCGTTGCCGTCCTCGACGGCGTCGAGCCACTCGTCGTAGCCGGCGTCCTGTACGCCACGCTCGTCGCTCATGCAACCACCTCCAGCGTCCGCGCTGGCGTCATCGCTTTCGCCTCGCTACGCTCGCTCATGCGACCACCTCCAGTACGTGAACGGTCGCACTGGCGACCGTGCCACCCGCATTGTGGGCGAGGCCGGTCGTCGCGTCCTCGACGTGCTCGCTGTTCGGGTGTTCTCCCGCGAGCAACGACGCCACCTCCGCGATCTGTGAGGCGCCGGTCGCGCCCACCGGGTGACCTTTCGCTTTCAGGCCACCCGAGAGGTTGATCGGCGTCTCGCCGTCCGCGGTCGTCCGGCCGTCTCGAGCGGCCGAGATGCCTTCGCCCACTCCCTCGATGTCGAGAGCTTCGATCGCGAGCACCTCGGCGATCGTAAAGCAGTCGTGGACCTCCGCGACGTCGATATCGCCTGCGCCGACGCCGGCGTCGGCGTACGCTTCCTCGCCCGCTTTGCGGGCTGCCGGCGAACGAGCCAGGTGTTCGCGGTCGTGAAGTGCCAGCCGGTCGCCCCCTTGCCCCGTTCCGGTGATCGCGACCGGAGCGTCGAGGTCGTTTTCCTCCGCGTACGCCTCGCTCGTCAACACGAGTGCAGCGGCACCGTCCGAGATCGGACAGGAGTCGTACAGACCGAGCGGCGTCGACACCCACGGCGCCTCGAGGGCGTCTTCGACGGTGATCGCGCTTCGGTACTGGGCCTTCTCGTTCGGCAGGGCGTTCTCGTGGTTTTTGACCGCGACGTGTGCAAGATCCTCCCGATCGCCGCCGAACTTCGAGAAGTACGCCTTGGCCATCAGCGCGTATGCACCCGGGAACGTCATCCCAGCCCGGACCTCCCAGAGGTCGTCGGCGGCGATCGCAAGCGCCTCCGTCGCGCCCGCTGTCCCGAGGTTCGTCATCCGCTCGGCACCCCCGACGAGGACGACGTCCGCTTCTCCGCTCCGAATCCGATAGACGGCGTCCCTGACCGCGACGCCGCTCGAGGCACACGCCGACTCGTATCTGGTTGCCGGCGCACGGACACCCGCGGCTTCGGCCATCAGGGGTCCCTGGTGGCCCTGGTGTTCTGCGAGTTCACCCATAAAATTCCCGTAGAAGACGGCCTCGACGTCGTCTCTGGGGACGCCGCTGTCTTCGAATGCCGCGATGCTCGCTTCGGCGAAGAGGTCCCGCCCGGTCCGTTCGGGAACGTTTCCGAACGGGGTAATCCCCGTTCCTACAACGCGTACGTTACTCATACACAGAGGTAACGTCCCGATCGGTTAATACTCCGTGGTTAATATCTCCAGGTTTCGGTTCACCAGTACGTCATCCACGGATCACGATAGGATGATGCGGACAGCACTGTTCGAAGACCGATCGCTCCCCTGGGGCGTCATCGTTGGGGACGTCCGCGAGTTCGGAACCGACACCTCACTGACTTCTCCGACAGTACGACCCACGCGTTTATCATCGAACGGCCGTCACGTCCAGTATGGATCCAGCGGAATTCGATATCGACGTTCTCGCGGAACTGACAGAAACGAGTGGCGTCCCCGGCTACGAGGATCGTATCCGTGACCTCGTCGTCGACCAGCTAGAGGAGAGCGTCGACCGCGTTCGAACCGACGCGATGGGCAACGTCGTCGGAACGCTCGAGGGGAGCTCCGAGCACGCCGTCGCCGTCGCCGCCCACATGGACGAGATCGGCTTCATGGTTCGACACGTCCGCGGAAAAGACGACGGCTTCGGCTTTCTCGAACTCGACGCGCTCGGCGGGTGGGACGCCCGCGTGCTGAAAGCCCAGCGGGTGACGGTACACACCGAAGACGGCGACCTCCCCGGAATTATCGGCTCGCCGCCCCCACACACGTTAGACGAAGACGAGCGGGAGAAGACGCCCGACGTGGAAGACGTTTTCGTCGACGTCGGCCTCCCGACCGCGGAACTCGAGGAGCGAGTGTCGCCGGGCGACCTCGTGACGATGGACCAGCGGACCGAGCGCGTCGGCGAGATGGTCACTGGCAAGGCACTCGACGATCGGGTCTGTCTGTTCGCGATGCTCGAAGCCGCCGACCGACTCGAGGCGCCCGACGCGACGATCCACTTCTGTGCGACCGTCCAAGAGGAGGTCGGTCTCCGCGGCGCGCGGGCGCTCGGCGTCGACGTCGATCCCGACCTCGCGATCGCACTCGACGTCACCGTTGCCAACGACGTCCCCGGCTTCGACGCAGGGAAACACGTCACGGAACTCGGCGAGGGTTCCGCGATCAAGCTCAAAGACTCGAGTGTCATCACGAACCCGAAGGTCCACCGGCGGATGAAAGCCGTCGCCGAGGAAGAGGAGATCGACTACCAACTCGAGATCCTGCCCGCCGGCGGCACCGACACGGCGGGGTTCCAGCACACGGCGGGTGCGAAGCCGGTCGGCGCGATCTCCGTTCCGACCCGATATCTCCACACCGTTACGGAGGCCGCTCACGTCGACGACGTCGCCGCGACGATCGACCTCCTCGAGGCGTTCCTCGAGACCGAAGACGGCGAACACGACTACACCCTGTAGGTCGTCGCCGGGGACATCTGGATCGTATCGGGATCGCCAGGATCGCTCTCAGCGGAACAGCTCGAGTACGGTAAGCGTCTCGAACGGGAACGACTCGTCGGCGACGGCGGCCGCGCTAAAGCCCTCTTCGCCTGCGCGTTCGACGACCGCATCGACGCCGGTGAGACTGCTCACGAGCAGGTAGACCGCCCCCTCTGGCGCGAGCACGCGTCCGATGTCGGCGAGGAAGGGATCGATCACTGCACGGCCGTCCTCGCCCCCCGAGAGCGCACGTTCCATCCAGTCGTCCCACTCGTTGTCCGGCTCCGTCGGGAGATACGGCGGATTGAACGCCACGGCGTCGAACGCTCCGTCGGCGAACGGTGAAACGAGATCCGCCCGAACGGGTTCGACCCCGTCACGAGCGGCCTGGCGAACGGCGTGTGGGTTGATGTCAGCCGCGATCACCCGAGCCTCCGTCTCGTCGGCGACGCGCGCGGCGACGTAGCCCGAGCCGGTCCCGACCTCGAGGACGAGCGGCCGCTCGCCGGTGTCGTCGTGGTCGTCGTCCCTGTTTCGTTCCCCCACGAGGCGCGAACAGGCCGCCTTCGCGAGCAGTTCCGAATCCTCCGCCGGCTGGTAGACGTCCGTCTCGAGGCCGCGTCTCGAGGCGAGGTCAGTCATCGTTCCTCCGTTCGGTCATCCGGTACTCGGTTCCATCGGTCGTCCGATCGTCGGCTATCTCTCCGTCGTTCGGTCTCGGTCCATCGGTTTCGTTGACGTCCGTCGGTTCGGTGTGTTCGTCGATCCGAACGTCGGTTCCGGGCCGACTCGAGAGTTCGCGTTGAGGGAACGGGATGCCGATCCCCTCGCTTGCGAACTCGCGTTTGATACCGTTGATCGCGGCGGTTCGGGCGCGCCACCGGCGCTTCGAACTCGGCCGATCGATCCAGAAGCGAACGCCCAGAACGACCGCCGAGTCGCCGAACTCCTTCGTGACGACCTGGGCCCCCGGCGCCGAGAGAGAGTACTCGAGGTCGGCGATGACCGACTTGGCGACCTCGGTCGCTCGTTCGACGTCGTCCTCGTAGTCGACGCCGACGTCGATCTCGATCCGCAGTCGGCCGCGTTTCGATCGGTTCGTCACCATACTCGAGGAGATGACGTCGTTAGGGACCATGACGTACTCGCCGTCGAACGACCGGATGCGGGTGTTGACGATCGAGATGTCGGTGACGATTCCCTCCCTGTCCTCGACTTCGATCCAGTCGCCGATCTCGAACGGTCGATCGAACATCAGAACGAAACCCGCGAGGACGGTCCCCAGAGTCTGTCTGGCGGCCATCCCGACGACGATCCCCAGAAACCCTGCCCCGACGAGCAGGCCACCCAGATCATCGATCCAGACGCCGAGAACGACGACGAGCGAGACCGACCAGATGATCACCTGCGCGATCCGGTGACTGATCTCGCGCTGGTGGGCAGTTACTGCCGAGGCCGATCCGAGCAGTTCGTCGATCACCCGCTTGACGAACCGTCTGAAGATGAGCGTCCCGACGATCAGGATGAACGAGACGATCGCTCGAGCCAGAATCTCGCCACCGAGGTCGAGTTCTGCGTATCCCTCACGGATCGTATCCGCCTGATCCCAGACGCCGACGACGACGATCAGGGTGAGCATGAACGTCGTCGTAAGCACCGCGGTCGAGATAACGTCGCCGTACAGCGGTTTAGTTCGATCGCCGATCGCCGCCTGCAGCCGACTGTACGAGAGCAAAACGATCAACAGGGTACCAACTGCTGCGACGGTAGCGGCGAGTTTCAGCTCCGTCGGCTCGACGGTTTCTGCCAACCACTCGAGCATCGCCAGTACCTCTGACATAGTGAACGTTGCCTCTCGGCCTGTCGTCCGCCCAGCTTTGAGTATCCGTCGGTCGGTGATGCCACTCGATCACTGCCGGAAGCAGACTGCTAGCCGTCGGTTTCGGGCTCACCAACCTCGAGTGCGAGACCCGCAAGCTCCGCGAACGCCGTCGGCGACATCGCGTCGGCGCGCTTTCGAAGCACGTCCTCGTCTGCCGCCTCGACGACCGCCTCCGGTTCCTCGAGTCCGGAGATGTGGGCCGTATTCCGGATCGCGTTGCGGATCGTCTTCCGGCGCTGGGTAAACAGCGCCTTGACGAACCGGAGGAAGAACTCCTCGTCGGCGACCTCGTAGGCCGGCTCACGAGGCACTGCCCGAACGACGGCGCTCTGGACGGCCGGCGGCGGCGAAAACGCTTCCTTCGGGATCGACTCGACGATTTCGACGTCCGCGTAGTGCTGGGTCGACACCGACAGCCGGCCGTAGGCCGAGGTGCCCGGTTCGGCGACCATTCGCTCGGCGAACTCCTGTTGGTACATCAATACCAGTGGTCGCTTCTCTGGAAGGAGCCGAAAGGTAATCTCACTCGAGACGCCGTAGGGCAGATTCGAGACGGACGCGGTGAACTCGGGCAACTCGACCGAGAGCGCGTCGCCCTCGATCACCGTCAGCCGACCTTCGTCGACCTCCTCGGCGAACTCCTCGCGTAGAAACGCCGCGAGATCGCGGTCGCGTTCGACGACCGTCACCTGGCCGTCGTCTCCCGCTTTCGCGAGCAGTCGGTCGGTCAGCCCACCGGTGCCGCCGCCGACCTCGAGAAGGTGGCCGATCTCCGCATCGTCGGGTAGATAGGTCGGGAGCCGATCCAGGACGCGATCGTCGACGAGAAAGTGCTGGTCTCGATCCGGATCGCCACGGACGCCCGCCCTCGCGAGCAGTCGATCGGGGTCTCTCATTACCCGCGGTTGAGCGCCAACGCGGGTAAACGCACCGTCTCCGTCCGATCGCGAGTGGGTGACGAAAATCAGTACCGAAGCCCGTTCGTACGGACTGTCGCGGCCGATCACAGACCGGCGAGCGATCGACCGGCGATCAGTATCACAGACCGTATCAGGCAGTTCCCTGCCGAACGTACGTCACCGGACAGGGCGCGTTGAGCATCACCTGCTGGGCGGTGCTACCGAACACCGCCTTCCCGGTCGGCGACCGTCGCCGACCGCCGACGATGACGTTGTCCGCGTCGACTTCGTCCGCGAGGGAGACGATCTCGTCGGCCTGATCGCCAACGATACCACGGATCTCGACGTCGACGCCCGCCGCCTCGAGTTCCTCGGCGATCTCGCCGACCGGTTCGGTCTCCTGTGCCAGCGACTCCGGCGGGACACCTCCTTGCTCGAGATCGAGCCCCATCCGATCGATGGCGTCGTGGTAGCTCTGGACTTCGTCTTCGTACTCGTCGGCTGAGATAACGTGTGCGAGAACGACTGTTGCACCGGTCGGCTTGGCGATGTCGATCGCCTGTTGTGTCAGTTCTTCGAACCGGTCGCCGTCGCCGGATCCGACCGCGAGCAGAATGGTTTCGATCATCACTCTCCGTTCAGTTCCAACGGGCTTAAATGTAATGTGAGAGGAAATTCCCGCCTCTCGTATCGACCGAGTGTTACTCAGCTTACACTGTCTGCGTCCTGTCCGGCAGTATCGTACGGTTTCCTATCCGTCAGTGTCGGCGCACCCACGACCCGTGGTCGGATGTGCCGGTCCATCGGGACAGCAATCCGTATCAGTCGTTGCTCTGGCCGACGAACGTCTGGTATTTGAGGTCGTCGTCGCGAAGCTCTTCGAGAATGCGTTCGACGAGGATCTCGTCGGGGTCGTGGAGCCCCGAGACGCGCTCGGAAAGCTCGTCGAAGCTCTCGAACGGTTTGCGTTTTCGTTCGTCGAGGATACCGTTTCGGAGTTTCTTCCCGATCCCCGGTAACAGATTCAGCTGGTGGAGCCGCAGGGTGATCGGCTGTGCCTCGTTGTAGAAGTCGACGAACCGCTCCTCGTTCTCGTCGACGACGTCCTGGACGACGTACTCGAGCTCCGATTGGGCCCCCGAAGAGAGGTCGTCGTACTCCACACGGTGGCTCTCGGTGACGACGCCGCGTTCGTCGGCCGGTTCGACGATCACTTCGTTTCCGATCGTCAACCGCTCGTCCTCGTCGAATGCAACCTGGTAGAGTTCGAAGCTCTCGACGTCGAGTGCGTACCCTGCCGGTGATTTCTCGTACTGGGGTCGTCCGTCGTCCGACAGACCGTGTGCGAGGTAATCCAACACGACTGCGCGCCGAACGTCCGTCCCGTCGCTGTCGGCTTCGCTCATTGTCAGTTGATACGGCGAGGCCATACTTAAATAGTCGGCTCGCTCTCATCTCCACGCGAGACTCGCGGTCCGTTCAGGCGTAGCGGGCGACGACGTTGAGAATTTCCTCGAGTTCGTCGCCGGACAGCGAGTACCGCTGTTGGGCGTAGACGGACCGCAGTTCGTCCCGATTGCGCGGCAGGAGGTTCGCGATCTTGTACGCCGTCGGTTCGTCGACCTTCTCTAGGTCCTGCAGGTCGTCGACGAGCTGTTGGGCCTCTGCCGGCTCGAGGACGGCAAAGCGGTTCGCGTGCTCGATCGCGCGCGCGAGTTCGTACGGCAGCTCCCGGTCCTCGTCCAGTGCGCGTTCGGCTTCGATGTCGGCGAGTAGCTCCTTCGTCTCCGAAACCGTGAGGAACTCCTCGTCGACGATCTCCTTGAAGATCGTCATCCGTTCTCAGACGCGGTCTTCGGAGCGGTCCTGGGCGCGCAGGTGGGCCGCAGTGACGATCAGCGTTTTCTCCTTGCCGCCGTCGTTGATGCTGACTTTGAACGCGTTCCCCTGTTTGCCGACCACTTCGCCGGTTCGGCCGTCGAAACGGGGGTGGAACCGACCCTTGTGTACGCTCGGGTCGATCTTGAGGTGGACGTTCTCACCTTCTTCGTACTCCTGAATCGCACGCTGTGGCGGGGACGAACCCCGATCTCGAGGATCATTCGAGAGTTTCTTCCGGGTTCCCTGCCGAGGTCCACTAGAGTTGGGCATAGTCGTACGACCCTCTTACTTGGTGATGGTTATAAAACGCACGTTCCGCGTTCGCCAGTCTCTGCTCGGGACGGTCGCTCTTTCATCCGTCGTCATTTATGTGCGACGAACGGCTATCGCCCGACTCGAACTGCCAAACCACGGCTATCCGAGAAAATCCAGTCGATTGTGTGACGTACGTCGGCTTCAAACTGTGGTTTTTCGCCACGAGCGCTGTTCGAATCGTCTTCGGCTACGATGCACCGTCGAGTCGATACTCGAACCCAGGGCAAACGTAACGTGTATCGGCGCTCTCGGTGCGTGTATGGACGAGTTGGACGGCGGCCGCGACCGAGAGGAGGACCACGACCAGCACGGCGACTACCGGATCGAAACCCGATCGATCCATGCCGGCCAAGAGCCAGACCCCGAGACCGGTGCGTTGATGACGCCCATCCACGCCAACTCGACGTACGAACAGGACGCGCCGGGCGACCACCGCGGCTACGAGTACTCCCGGACCGGAAATCCGACGCGGACGGACCTCGAGGAGAACCTCGCGAGCCTCGAGAACGCAGACTACGGCCGCGCGTTCTCGAGCGGGATGGCCTCGATAAACACGGTACTCAACCTGCTTTCCGCGGGCGATCACGTCGTCACCGGCAACGACGTCTACGGCGGCACCCACCGCATCTTCACCCAGGTCTACGAGGAGTACGACCTCGAGTTTTCGTTCGTGGATATGACGGATCTCGAGGCGATCGAAGCGGCGTTTCGCGAGGAGACCAAGTTGCTGTGGCTCGAGACGCCGACGAACCCGCTCATGTCGATCGTGGACATCGAGGGTGCAGCCGAAATCGCCCACGCGAACGACGCGCTGTGTGCGATCGACAACACCTTCGCGACGCCGTATCTCCAGCGGCCGCTCGAACTCGGTGCCGACATCGTCTCGCACTCGTTGACGAAGTACCTCGGCGGTCACTCCGACGTCGTCGGCGGGGCGCTCCTGACGAACGACGCCGACCTCGACGACCGGTTTGGCTTCTATCAGAACGCTGTCGGCGCGACGCCGGGCCCCTTCGAGTGCTTTCTCGTCCTCCGTGGGACGAAGACGCTCCCGGTGCGGATGGACCGCCACTGCGAGAACGCCCGCGCGCTCGCCGAGTGGCTCGCCGAGCATCCCGACGTCGACCGGGTGTACTACCCCGGCCTCGAGTCGCACCCGGGCCACGAGATCGCCCGCGAGCAGATGGACGACTTCGGTGGCATGCTGAGTTTCGAACTGGATGCAAGCTTAGAGGAGGCGAGCAAGGTCGTCTCGAGCACCGAGGTCTTCACGCTTGCCGAGAGCCTGGGGGGCGTCGAGAGCCTGATCGAACAGCCGGCGCCGATGACCCACGCCGCCATTCCGCGGGAAGAACGCCTCGAGGCCGGCCTCTCCGACGGGCTGATCCGCGTCTCCGTCGGTATCGAACACGCAGACGACCTGACCGCCGACCTCGAGTCGGCGATCGACGCCGTGCTCTCGTAACTGGTCAGTCGGGAAGACCGATCAGCTTCCGCGGCGGGCAACGTGAGATCGGAGTATCGTCTCGAACCCGTCGAGGTACGACTCGACGTCGATACTCGAGAACTCGCCGTCGAACCGTTCGGCCTCCCGGTACTCCGAGCGCCAGCGCTCGAGAAGCGAGGCTTCGACCCCTGATTCGTCGATCGCACGAACGACGGATTCGACGTTCATCTCCGTGGGATTTCGTTCGATACGCTCGAGGTCGTCGGTCGAGACGACGTTTCGACGTCCGCGGGAAACGTCTGTTCTCGGACGTCGGCAACGGGATCGGTGTCTTCCTCGAGTGCCGAGAACGAGTTTGTTCCGTGCATGGCTTTTCTGAACGATCTGGGACGGTAATCGTATTTGAATCTGCGTCTCGGTCGACAGTATCGGCGATGTGGTCTGGATAGTCAGTGGCTACTATACGCACTCGGTGTGAACGGTGACGTATGCCAGACCGAGAGGATCCGGGTGTCCACGTCCTTCCGCTCTCCGTCGAACACGGCGGGCGTGAGTTGACGGTGTCGCCCACGGCAGTCGAGACCGAACGCGGACTGGTGCTGATCGACGTCGGGCCACGAGGTGCAGTCGGCTCTCTTACAGTCCACCTCGAGAGCCTCGGATACGAACTCGCGGACGTCTGGTTGGTCGTCCTCACGCACCACGACCCCGATCACGCGGGCGCGCTCGCGGATCTCCTCGAGCGGACCGACGCGGCCGTCGCGACTCACCGGGCGGAAGCCCCGTTCGTGACCGGCGAGCGCGATCCGTTGAAAGGAAGCGCGGACGGTGACCGGTACCCACCGGCATCCGTCGACCTCGAACTCGTCGGCGGCGTTCGAATTCCGACGCTCGCCGGGCCGATGGAGATCCTCGAGACCCCCGGTCACACGCCCGGACACGTCTCGTGTTACTTCTCGAAGGGGGCGCTCCTGGTCGCTGGGGACGCGCTCGTCGCCGACGGTGACGAACCGCTCTCGGGCCCAAAACCCGAGTACACGCCCGAGATGGACCGCGCGCTCGAGTCGGTCGCCGAACTCGCAACGCTCGACGTCGAGCACACGGTGTGCTACCACGGCGGCTACATCGATCGTGGCTCGGATCGGATCCGGGAGATCTCCGAGCACGCGAGCGAATAGACGGGTCGTACACCTCTCGAAACCGCCGAACGCGGATTTACCGATCCCGAGCGGTACGTGGGACTCGATAACACCTGTCGTGGTCGACACACCGCCGGGACGGAAGCCACGTCCCAACTGGATGACAATCCGACTCGGTTCTGCTCCGATCCGTTCGGATCGGTCGCATCCGGTCGCGACCGTTCGCCCAGGTCGTCCGGTTGGCACCCGAAGCGGAATTCTCATCGGCCTCGAGTGACAACGTTCACTAATGCGAATCGAACTCCGCGTCTGCCAGCACTGTCTCGAGGGCGACCACGGCAGCGGTCACCACAAAACCGCGCTGTTACAGGACATGGTCAACTGTGCCGAGCGGATCAAGGAGTACAAGGACGTCATCGACCTCGATGCGGTCCACATTCGGCGGGTTCGAGACGACGAGCCCGGCAAACCCGAGGCGCTACCGGTCGTCGCGGCGACGATCCAGAACGACCAGATCGTCCTCAACGATACGCAACTCGTCGCCGAGGGACAGGACGGCAACATGCTCCTGTACGCGCATCCGAACGACATTCTGACCGTCCTCGCAGGCAACGTCGACGAGATCAGCAAAGCTGTTCCCGGAGACGTCACCGTCGATTTGTCGGAACCGGGCGCGAAGATCGTCTCAGAGGCGAACCTCGGTGCCAATCGGAACCCGGACGGATAACGTCGCTCGCCCTATTCGTGAAACGTTCGCACGGATGAGATCCGCCGCGAGGGTGAATCGCCCACGAAGACACTCCAGAGACGACTCGAGTCGATCGCGAACGCCCGACTCACCTCCGCATCTCCTGTTATGTCCCGTCGACGATCGACGCCGATGCTCGAGACACGGTACGTCGACGGGGAGGACGGTTATGCTCCGGCGTCGATTCGGCGATGCAACACGAGCGAACAGCAGAACGCGACGGCGACGGACCCCGCGAGCAGGCCGAACGCGAGTCGGTAGCCGAACTCGGTGTAGGCGACGGTTCCCCCGACGGTGTCGCCCGTCCGGTAGGCGTCGAGTATGATGCCGATCAGGGTCGGAAGGACGGTCGCGCCGACGAAGCCCGCGCCGTTGACCGTGGCTGTCGCGACGCCGCTTGCACCCGCCGGATACCGTTCTTTGACGATCGACAGCGAGAGCATGACGGCTCCGATCAGGAATCCAGAGACGAAGTACGCGACGCCGACGGCAGGGAGCGGCGGTCGACCGGTTGCGGGGACGATCGAGAGGACGAGGGCGAACAGACCGAGCCCAGTTACGAGCGGGAGCGTCCGCCGTCCGAGCCGATCCGAGATCCAGCCGACCGCCGGCGCGCCCACGAGCATCCCGATCGAACCGAGCAGCGTGAAGTACGAGGCAGTCGTCACCTCGAGGTCGTAGACGACGACGAGATAGGGAACGCCCCACAGCCCGATCAGCGTCAGGATCGTCCCGTTGCCGGCGAAGAAGATCATCGACAACAGCCACTGGTCGGGATCACGGGCCAGCCGACGCAGGTACTGACCGGTCTCCGCGAGGGTGATCGACGGCTGTTCCGGAACGCCTTCGATCGGCTCGAGGCCGGCGTCGGCCGGGGAGTTCCGCGCCAGGACGTACACCCCGGCGGAGCCGAGGAAGCCGACGACCGCCAGTCCGAGGACGGTCGGTCGCCAACCGAACGAGTCGACGGTGATCGCGAGCGGCGTGGTTGCGAGGATGGCACCGAGGCCCGCGACACCGGCGGTCAACCCCGTCATCGTCGCGAACTCGCCCGCCCGATACCAGTTCGCACAGAACCGGAGGATGGAGATGAAGATGACGCCGCTTCCGAGACCGATCAGCGCCCGAGAGGCAAGTGCGAGCACGTAGCCGTCGCTGACGGCGAAGCCGATCGCGCCGACGCTCAACACGACGCCGCCGATCGACCCAACGTGGCGCGGCCCGACCCGATCCGCGAGCACACCGGTCGGGATCTGAATCGCCGCGTAGATCAGGAAAAACGACGCGTGAAGCGTTCCCAACTGGGCCGCTGTCGTGGCGAAATCCGCCGTCAGCCGCTCGGAGAGGACGGCCGTCGAGAGTCGGTGAAGATTGACGAGCAAGAAGACGACCGCGAGCGCTCCCCATGCGAGCCACCGACGCTTTCGCGGGTCCGACAGCGCGTTCACGCTCGAGTCGTTTCCCGTTCGCGACAGTAAGAATTGTGATCGGATCGGGGAGTCCAGGTTCGGTGTGCCCGAACGGTCCGCTCGGAGAGATTGATCAGCTCACTCCCGGTTCGGCCGCGATGACACGTAAGGAGCGCAAACTCACCCGTTCACAACCACGTAGTACAGACTGGAAGCGGTGTCCCTCGAGCGGTGAAAAACGGCTGTCCGATCAGATACGGCCGACGTTCTCGACGCCGACGCTCTCGACGCCTTCGACGCCCGTGAAGTTCTCTTCGACGGTTTCGGTTCCGCCGGAGCCGTCGGGGACGATCACGGTGGGGTAGAGCGCGACGAGGCCGAACGCGACCTCCTCCCGTTCGACGCCGTTGATCTTCGCTCCCTCGGGAAGCGAACTCTCGAGACGTTCCTGGAGCGCGTCGAGGTCGATCTCGGGGCTGTTCGGCATGACCTTGATTTTGGCAGCTACTTTTCCCATAGTAATCGTCTCACGGACCCATGAATCCGCAGTCGGGGCACTCGTAGAGGTTACTCTGCTTGCGGCACTTGGCACAGCGGTAGATCTGGGCCCCACAGTCGGGACACTTGAACGCGGCGGCGTTCGTTCCGGCGATATTGATCCCACAGGAGACGCAGGATCGCGTCCCTTGGTCGTCGGTCGTACTCATACTCCTCCCTTTCCGCCCGTCGTTTTTAACCGTTGTCTTTTGCGAGCTCTCGACGCCGGCACCGCCGGCGAGCCGATATATCTCGAGACGGCCGTTGACTCTGGGTTCAGGGTATTTTCTGAGCCAGAAAACACCCTTATAGGTATTTTATCTCCCGTTCGAAATGTGTGGGTGCGGCCCACCACGTCGGTGAAGCGCCGATCGCCGATCGGGCCGTGCCTCTGACACTTCTGTCGTGGATCGAGTGATACGACAACGATCCGTATCAGTCATCGCAGACTGATGAGGAGCTAGGAGTACCGACCGTGTTTGTACTATCGGTGAGCCGAGTGGCGTTCGAAGCCGGAACTCAACATTCAAGCGGTCCGCCACCCTACACCGACCGAATGCGCCTCGACGACTACATCGAGGAACTCGAGCCCGACGAGGAGGCCGAGCGCCGTCGTCTCGCAAAGGAGAAATCCTACGCGATTACGGACCATTTGGCGGACTTCGAGCGCCGGTTCGACGACGCGCTCTCGGGCGATGCCCTCGTCGGCTCGACGTCGCCGTCGATCTTCGTCGGGCGATCGAACTATCCCGACATTCCCGTCGGATTGCTCTCGCCGGTCGGCGACGAGGAGGCCGCCGAGGAGTACGTCACGGATGGAAACTGGTATCGTCAGGGGTACGCCATCGACGACGTCCTCCAGCGCAGAACCGGACTGTTGAACTCGAGCAAGCGTGCGAACGTCGACTCACCGGGGATCGCGAGTCGACTCACGCCCTCCGTTCACGACACCTGGGACGGCTTCGTCGGCGTCCAGCGGGAGGTCGCCATCGCGGACCGGCCGGTCGACCTCGAGATCGGTCTGGACGACAAACCCGACCTCGGACTCGAGGCAGGAACGGACGTGGCGACCCCGCGTGGCCCCCGCGCCAATGCTCGCAACGCCGAACTGCGGGAGAATCCGTACGTTCCGAAGCCGGTCAAGAAGACCTTAGAAGACGACGACTGGCA
Organism: Natrialba swarupiae; assembly: GCF_008245225.1. Classification (GTDB taxonomy): domain Archaea; phylum Halobacteriota; class Halobacteria; order Halobacteriales; family Natrialbaceae; genus Natrarchaeobius; species Natrarchaeobius swarupiae. Next base: position 247,795 of record NZ_VTAW01000002.1, on the reverse strand, counting down.
GGCCCAGGGGGCGATGACCTACCTCTACCGGCGGGGATTCGACGTCTACGAGATCAACTCGATCCTCTCTGCGGGCGCGCTGGGCGAGGCGAAACAGCGGCGACTCGTTCCGACGCGGTGGTCGATCACGGCGGTCGACGACACCGTCGGGCAGTTCCTCCGGGGGCGCATCCGAAACGCGCCGAGCGTCGACGAGGTACAGGTGTGGGCAAACGAGTATATGGGGAATCGGTACTGGGTGATCCTCGCCCCCGGACGCTGGGAGTTCGAACTCGTCGAGATGAAAGCGCCGGGTAGCATCTGGAATCCGGATCCCCACGACGACGTCTGGATGGCCAGCGCCAGCGAGGGCTACGAGGGCCGGACGAGCTACGTCGAGGAGACTGCCGGCGCGTACTACGCCGCCCGCCTCGGCGTCTTCGAGTACCTCGAGTCGATCGGTCGCCAGGCGAAGTGTCTCGTCTTACGTGAGGTGAGCGACGACTACTGGGCCCCGGTCGGCGTCTGGCAGGTCCGCGAGAGCGTCCGAAACGCCTTCGAGGGGGAGTACGGCGAAGCCGAAACCTTCCACGACGCCGTCTCGGAGGTCGCGACCCGACTCCCGGTTTCGCACGCGCGCTTGCGCCGGAAGTCGGAGCTGGCCGCCGGCTTGCAGTCGAGTCTGGACGCGTTTGCTCGCTCGAAGGAGCCGTGATCGGGTCATCACATCGTCCGAATTCGGGCGATGGCTGTGGCGGTATCCGTCGGCGCACTCGAGGAAAACGCCTTTAATCGATCGGCGCCGAGTCACCTTATGGCGCTCCCACCCGATCTCATCACGCTTCTGGCAGCGCTGTTCATGCTCTTTGGCGTTCCGCTGATCCTGTTCTCGATCGTCTTGCTGTACACCGGCTACGTGCGCTACGACGCCGAACAGTATCTCGAGGAACTCGAGGCTGAAGCGGAGGAAGGGGTCGACGAGCACGGGGACGAGGGCGTTGCTGAGTCGAACGACCAGTAGATCGGACGGATCGACGTTCGTCAGTTCTCGTGGAACCGAAACGCTATCTGTGGCCTCCGTCACAATCGTCCGCGAGTTGCGGTCGGGCCGGCCGTCGACCGGTACCGACTAACAGTAAACCGTATCAATCGGTTGCGCTCGGCGAGCTGTCCTCGGCGAGTGGTTCTCCCGTCTTGACCGCTCGGTCGGATTCGGCACCAGCCGCTGTGAAGTCGTACCGGCTAAAGACGTTCAGGCCCGCTTTGAACACCGCGAGCAGGACGGGGCCGAGAAACAGCCCCATGATTCCAAGCAGATAGATCCCGCCGATGACGCCGACGATGACGACGGCCGGATGGAGCCCCGAGTCTCGGTCGACGAAGATCGCTCGCAGATAGTTGTCGACGAGCGAGAGGACGGTGACGCCATAGAGGAACAACGCGAGGGCTGGAACCGGGCCACTGGTTATCGCGAGATAGCCCACCGCGGGTGCCCAGACGAGCCAGACGCCGACGGCTGGGAGAAACGCGACGACGGTCATGATGATCGTCCAGAACGCGACGTTCGGAACGCCGAGCAGGTACAGTCCGAGTCCGCCGAGAACCCCTTCGACGATCGCGACGAGGACGTGACTCTTGATCACCGCCCAGGTGACGACGTTGATCTCCGCGAACAGCTCCTCGCGGACCTCCTCCTCGAGCGGGACGACCTCTCGGAGCCAGACGACGAACGTCTCGCCGTCGGCCAGCAGATAGTACAGGAGAAAGACGAAGACGATCAGTCCGAGCCCCATCTCGATGCTCGTGTTGACGAGACTGAGTAACTCGAGCAACGCGAGTTCGGCGGCGTTCGACAGCGACGAGTCGATCTCCGTGAGGACGGCCATTTCGAGTGCCTGAATCTGTTCGACTTCGAGGCCGAACTCGTCTCGAGCGATTTCGCGACCCCGTGTGACGAGGCTCGCCCCGTCGATGTCGCCGAGAAAGGAGGCGACCGTCTGGAGAACGATCAGCGAGACGAACAACAGTGGAACGACCGCTCCGACGACCGCGAGGATCGTCAGTGCAAGCGCAGCGATCTTCGAGCCCAGACGTGGCTCGAGACGTTCGTACGCGGGGAAGAGTACGAACGCTAGCAGTGCCGCGGCCAGTACGTACTGTAACAGCGGTGCGATCATCAGCGTCGCGATCGCACCGAGGACGACGAGCAGGAGGGCGAAGAAGGCGGTTCGGACGTCCATGCTCCGTTATCCCAGAGCGGATACGTAAACGTTGACAATTCCGCGAACCCGCCGATGGTGGAAACTCGAGGCGATAGATGGGAATCGGTTTGGGTGGTCTCGAGGATTCGAGAATAGACAGAACCTTACTCGCGCGTCTCGCGTTCGACCGAGTCGAACCGATCGAAGGCCTCCTCCGTGAGGTCGCCGGTGGTGTCGATAATCTCTTCCCAGGCTTCGTTGTCGGGTGCAGTTCCGAGCAGGCGGGCGATGCGCATGATCGAGACGTGGTAGACGCGCTGTCGACCCGGCTCCTCCTGGTAAACGATCATGTTGCAGGGAAAGAGGCCGCCGATTCGCATCGTCTCGTCGAGCGCTCGGTCCGCGATTTCGGGGTTGCAAGCCCCGAGCACGTAGTAGGGGTCGTGGTCGGCGTCGACTTTCTCGTTTAGGAGTTCGGAGGGTGAGAACTCGACCGGGATACCGAAGCCAACGTCCTCACAGACCTCGCGGACGTGCTCGATCGCCTCCTCGTGGTCCATCTCGAGGACGGCCTGTTTCTCGCCGAAGGCGTCGGGATCGATCGTCTCGGGGTCGATCGGGAGACTCATACACGAGGGTTCGTCGTCCGACGCCTTATAGGATTGCTGTACCGTGTTACCGCTGAAACCACAGACCGGTCGCGGGCTCGACGGAACCGATTGACAGTAACCCGTATATACTGCCGGTCGGCGGTTCGGATCGATCGGTCCGAACGCGACGGTGATCACAGCGGGATCGGGAGCCACTCGAGGTACCGTAACGCGGCCGTGGGATCGAACAGCGGGTCGTGCAGGACGAGCCAGTCGAGCAAGACGAGTCCCGCACCGTGGGCGATCACCGACGGGAGGATGGAGTTCGATTTGTAGTCGACCGCGCCGAAGAGGACGTCAGTCGGCCCCGACAGCAGGAACTCGATCGGGGGCTTCGAGGAGTGGTGGATCATGTAGACGATAGGACTGATGAACACCGCCTTGAATCCGAGTTCCTTGACGCCAACACAGAGCAGTCCCCGGTAGTAGGTCTCGGTCGCCAACGCGAGCACGAACAGCTGGATCGCGTGTGGGACGAACTCGCCCGGTGCGGCGGAGGCCTCCCAGATCGGGTAAAACGCACGGATCGTCGGAAGCGTCGAACCCACGAGATAAAAGGGGAGAACGAACATCGAGAGCAAGACGGCGTTTCGGACCGCGATGCGGTTGACGTTCCAGCCGATGTGTCGACCGTGAGTGAGTCCGAGCGCGAGCGGCCCGCCGATCATCAAGATCGATTCGAACACGACTCGACGATCGAGTTCGCCGGGGACCCAGTGCATCCAGACGATCGTCAGAACCGCGCCGGTCAGAAGCGACTTCTGTACCCAGGAAAGTCGATCGAACTGGTCACGAACGCCCTCGAGAACGCCCCCCTCGCTCTCGGTCGCCACGGCTGATTACTCGTCCGCGGTCGGAATCGGTCCGGTGCCGACGACCTCGCGGACGTGGGTTTCGAACTCCTGGTGGCGTTCGAAGTACGTCTCCTCGACCTCCTCGAGGATCGACGCCAGCTCTCTCGGTCCGTCGGGCGTTCGGATCACGCTGTCCCCCTCGAGGCGATCGATCTCGCTTTTCTCCTTTGGCCAGGTGAGCCGCGAGGTGACCCGTGCGAGGGGCGCGCCCTCGACCGGCGTATGTTCTCCGAGTGAGACGGCGGGTTCCTCGTCCTCGTCGTCGCTCATGATCGCCGGTTCGCGAGCGCGGCGATTCAAGGTTTCGCTTCCGCCGAGTCGGTCCGGGCGCCCGAAGGCCGTCTCCCGCTACCACCACCGGTTCTCGAGCAACCGATCGATCGCCTCGTCGATGGTCGACTCGTTTCGCGAGAACGTAAACCGGACCCAGTCGGCCTCGGCGTCGGGATCGGTGTAGAAGCTGCTGCCGGGAACCGGCGCGACGCCGGCCTCTCGAATGAGCCGATAACAGAACTCGAGGTCGGTCTCGTCGGTCGGGTAGCGAGTCATCACGTAGTAGGCGCCGTCGGGTTCGACGGGCTCGAGACCGGCCTCACGGAGACCCGAACAGAGCTGATCGCGACGCCGTTCGTACGACTTCGAAAGCTCCGCGTAGTACGAGTCGGGGAGCGACAGCGCCTCGACGCCAGCGCGCTGGAACGGCGTCGGCGCGCAGATGCTCGTGTAATCGTGGACCTTCCGGAGTTCCCGGGAGAGGTACTCGGGAGCCAGACAGAACCCGATCCGCCAGCCGGTGACGCTGAACGTCTTCGACATGCCCGTACAGACGACGGTTCGCTCTGCGAGGTCGCCGACCTCGACCGGGCTGACGTAGTCGTCCGTGTAGACGATGTGCTCGTAGATTTCGTCGGTGAGGACGATCAGGTCGTGCTCGAAGACGATCTCCTCGATCCGCTCGAGTTCCTCGCGGGTAAAGACCTTCCCGGTCGGGTTCATCGGCGTGTTGAGTACGAGGATTCGCGCCCGCTCCGCGGCTTCGGCGAGTGCCTCGTAATCGGGCTCTACGCCGTCGGTCATGTCCAGCGGGATCGGGTTCGCGCCGGCGAACTGACTCGCGGGGATGTAGCTCTCGTAGACGGGTTCGAAGTAGATCACCTCGTCACCGGGGCCCGCGAGTGCGAGCATCGTCGACATGATCGCCTCGCTGGTCCCGCTGGTGATGGTCACCTCCGTCTCGGGATCGTATTCGATCCCCTTCCACTCGGCGTAGCGCTCGGAGACCGCCTCCCGGAGTTCGGGCAGCCCCCAGGTGATGGTGTACTGACTGTCGGTGTCGATCGCCTCCTTCGCGGCGCGTTTGATCTCGGGCGGCGTCTCGTCCTCGTCGGGGATGCCCTGTGAGAGGTTGATCGCGCCCCGGTCGATCGCCTCGCGGGTCATCTCGCGGATGACCGATTCGGCGACGCCGGTGGTCCGGCCGGTGCCGACGACGCCGTCGGGAAGTCCGCCGTTGTGTGGTGTGTCCATGATCTGTGCTCACTCCGCGAACGCGCGCTCGAGCAACGTTACGAGGAGATACGCCGCGAGCCGTTGGGTTCCTTCGGTCGAGTCGTACCGCGGCGAGACCTCCATCAGATCGGCACCGGAAACGGCGTCGTGTGCGCCGAGGACCTCCATCGTCTCGAGAGCTTGCTGTGCGGAGAGTCCGCCGGGGATCGGCGTTCCAGTTCCCGGTGCGACGCTGGGGTCGACCGCGTCGATGTCGAAGCTGACGTAGACCGCGTCGGTGCCGTCGGCCGCGGCCTCGACGGCGTCGGAGACGACGTCGCCGATTCCACGGTCTTCGACCTCGCGCATCGTGTAGAGATTGAGACCGGTTTCGTCGGCGAACTCGAAGAAATCGGGGGATTCGTAGCCACGGATCCCGACCTGGCTGACGTTCTCGTAGTCGACGTACGGAGTGTCGGCGATCTGGGCCGTACTCGATCCGTGGAACTCGGTGCCGAAGACGGGGCTCTCCGAGACGGTGTCGGTGTGGGCGTCGATCTGGACGAAGCCGACGCTGTCGTATCCCCTGCCTTCGGCGAAGCCGCGGACCGAGGGGAACGTACAGTAGTGGTCGCCACCGAGCAGGACCGGGAACGTCTGTGCGGCGAGCGCGGCGACGTGGGCAGTGATGCTCTCGGCGGTGGTCTCGTGGTCCATCGGGAAGACGGGAACGTCGCCGCAGTCGGCGACCTCGAGGTTCCCGAAGTCGACGTTCTTCCCGGTCTGCATGTTCGTGAGTCCGCCCTTGTAGTCGGAGATGTAGGCCCACCAGCCGCTGGCCTCCCGGATCGCCGCCGGACCGTACCGGGCGCCCGGCCGATTGGAAACCGCGCCGTCGTAGGGGACGCCGACGACCGCCGCGTCGACGTCGTCGACGTCGTCGAATGCGCGTTCCTCGCCTTTGAGGAACCGATCGAAGCCGGCGTACGCGAGTTCGACGTCAGCGCCGGTCACCGACTCACGAAACGCCCCGGCTCGACCGCGCTCACGCATTCGTCTCGACCTCCGCCTCGAGCGCGGCTTCCAGTGACTCCACCGCTCGCTCGAGCTGGTTCCGTGTGATCGTCAACGGCGGCTGGAACCGCAAGATGTTGCCGTAGTAGCCGCCGACGCCGATGACGATTCCCTCTTCGCGCAGGCGTTTCGAGACGGCCTTCGCGAGGTGGTCGTCCGGGGCCGCCGCGACGCCGAGTGGTCCCTTCTCGTCGGGATCGACGAGTTCGATCCCCTGCATCAGGCCGAGACCGCGGGTCTCGCCGACGACGTCGAACGACGACTCGAGCGCCCCGAGTCGATCGGAGAGCCACTCGCCCTGTTCGCGTGCGTCGTCGACGATTCCGCCCTCGAGTTCGTCGATCGTCGCCAGCGCGGCGGCGCAGGCGACAGGGTTGCCACCGAACGTCGAGAGGTGATCACCGGATTCGAAGCTGTCCGCGATCTCTCTCGGGGCGGTGAACGCACCGAGCGGGAGCCCGTTCGCGATTCCCTTCGCCTGGGTGACGATGTCCGGTTCGACGTCGAAGTGCTCGACGGCGAACAGCTCGCCGGTTCGGCCGTATCCCGACTGAACTTCGTCGGCGATCAGGAGTCCGCCGTGGTCGTGGGCGACCTCCTGGACGCGCTCGAGCCATCCTTCCGGCGGAACGACGATCCCCCCCTCGCCCATCACCGGCTCGACGACGATCGCGGCCAGATCTCCCGAGGTATGGGTGCCGATGACGTGCTCTATGCGGTCGGCACACGCCGTCGTACACTCGCCGTCGCAGGACGAACACCGGTAAGCGTACGGTGCCGGCGCGTGGGCGACGTCGTTGATCGTCGGTGCCATCTCCTTTTTGTACGCCTCGTTGCCCGTCAGCGCGAGACTGCCGAGCGTCCGGCCGTGAAACGCCATCTCGAGGGCGACGACCTCCGTGTTGCCCGTGTGTTTCCGGGCGAGTTTGATCGCGCCCTCGACCGCTTCGGTCCCCGAATTACAGAAGAAACTCTTCTCGAGGTCGCCCGGCGTGATCTCGGCGATCCGTTCGGCGAGTTCTGCGACCGGCGCGTTCGGGTGGACGTACGAACAGCCGTGGACGAACTCCTCGAGTTGGTCCCGTGTCGCTTCGACGACTGCTGGATTGTTATGGCCAACGTTCGCCACCGAAATTCCCGAAAAGAGATCGAGATACTCGTTTCCGTCGAAATCCTCGAGCGTACAGCCCTCGGCCCGCTCGACGGGCACGTCGAGGTCTTTCCACACTGACATCACGTACTCGTCGTACCGTGACTCGACTTCCCGATTATTCGTGAACGTCGTATTGGGTGCCATTGTCACACAGTATGGCAATTTGTTGCCACCCTATGCGACGGTCCACAGGAAATAAAAGCTTACCCACGATCACGGATCCGTCGCGGAGACGGTGCCACGGCGAGTGTCCGATGCGAGCCGTTTGTCCGGCGAGAACGGATAGCTCCTCTATCGCCACCAGTGACGGTCGTGTTCCGGTACCGAACACAAACATTAGTGTATCCCGTCGCCATTTGTTCGCCTGAATGCCCCCGGATCTCGATCGACGAACGTACGACATTCTCAGGCTCGTCGACCGCCACGGCCCGATCGGCAGCATTCAGCTCGTCGAACTGATGCAGGTTCACGGCTACGAGATCAAAGGCCGGACGATCAGGCTCACACTGTCGGAGCTCGACGATCTGGGGCTGACCACGAAGGTTCCGGGACGCGGCCGTCGACTCACCGAGAAGGGGCGACGAGAACTCGAGCAAGGCCACGTCAGCGGCCGACTCGAGCAGATCCGAGCGCGAATCGCACAGCTCACGAGTCGCGTGACCTACGATCCGACCGAAGACGCCGGAGTACTCATCGCGTCGGGCGCGTTCCTCGCGGAGGACGACGTGGCAGACGCGCTGTCATTGCTCGCACGGCTCGACGCGCGATCGTTCGGCCCGATCCCCGCGTCGTTCGAGGAAAGCGCCGAGAACGAGCCCGGCGACTACCGTCTGCTCGTCCCCTCGAGTATCTCACTCGACGGTGTGTTACTCACCCACGGAATCAACGCGACGCTTACGAACGCCGCCGTCCTCGAGTACGAGCCCCCGGCGGACGGGACGGACGACTCGAGCGACCGAGACGGTCGAATCGTTCGCCACGTCGACGTCCTGAACGGGAAGGGGTCGTCGATCGACGTCATCACGCTCCTCATCGAGGCGAACCGAAGCGACGTCGAAAGCGTCCTCGAGTCGTCGGAAACCGGATTCCTGCTCGGCGACGATCGGGAGTTTCCGATCAACCGATTCGAGGAGGCTCGCGACCTCGCCGAATCGACGCGTGGGGAACTCGGCGGCGTCGTCGACTTTCAACGGCCACGCGAGCGAACCCAGTTTCAGGATAGCAACTCGGGATGGGCGTTCGGCTCGATCACGTACGCCGGGACGGGGGAGCTGTTGTTGTCGTCGCTGTACGAGTACGATCTTACGACCTCCTGGGAGACGCTGTACGGGATGGTCTCCCGGCACAAACTCGAGCCAGTACAGTCGATCACTCGCGTCCCAGAGCCGAACGGCTAGTACTTACAAGTCGTAGACGTCGGGTCGACGGTCCGCGAGCACGTCGTCGCGGTCGGTCAGCGATTTGTCCCGCGCCCGCGAGAGATCGCAGTCGGCCTCGAGGACGTACTCGCCGTCGGCCGGCGCGGGTCCGGCAAGCGGTCGCCCGTTCGGATCGAGGACGACGCTCTGGCCTTCGAACGGAACGTCGCGCTCGAGGCCGGCGCGGTCCGCACAGGCGACGAACACTCGATTGGCGTTGGCGTGTGCGACCGCCTGGTGAACGCCCATCGTCCAGTCGGCAGGTCGGTTCTCCCTCGCCACACCGGGATCGGGGACCCAGTTCGTCGGCACGGCGATCAGGTCAACACCGCGTCGGGCCTGCGTGATCGTTGCCTCGGGAAACCACAGGTCGTTGCAGATCTGGACCCCGAGCCGGCCAAACGGCGCGTCGAACACCGGCAGCCGGTCACCCGCCTCGAACCAGCGGTTCTCCTCGTTCCAGAGATGGACCTTCCGGAAGACGCCTTCTAGGCCGTCCGGCGAGACGACGAAGGCGCTGTTGTAGTACCGGTCGTCCGCTCGCTCGGGAACGCCGCCGACGATCCACGTTTCAGTCTCCGCGGCGACCGCGGACCACGCTCGAGCGGTCTCCCCGTCCCGGGGTTCGGCCATCGACGCCAGTTCGTCGGTCGACTCGAACACGTAGCCCGACGTCGCGAGTTCCGGAAGCACGACGAGATCGGCCGTCGGATGGGAGCGGACGATCTCGAGCGTTCGTTCGCGGTTGTCGGCAACGGCCCCGAACTCGGGGACCGTCTGAGCGACGACGATTCGGGTTTCGTCCGCCATCAGCCACTCATCTCCATTCGAACGGACATTACTCCCAGATCCCTCCGGAGAGCCGATCGATCGCCGTCATCACGACGACGGTGAGGCCGATGAAGACCACGCTCGCGGCCGCGATAGTCGGCGGATAGGAGTATCGGAGCTGGTTGAAGATCTCGATCGGGATCGTCTCGACGAGGAACAACGAGAGCAGCCACGCGATGATGTACTCGTTGAGCGAGAGGATGAAGGCGAACAACGCCCCGGAGATCACGTTCGCGCGCAAGAGCGGGTAAGTGATCGTCCGAATCGTCCGCACCGGCGACGCTCCGAGGTTCATCGCGGCCTCCTCGTACGTTCGGTCGATCTCTCGAAGCCCCTGAGAGATCAGGATGAACGGGAACGGCGCGTAGAAGATCCCGTGTGCGACGACGATGGCCGTCCGCGAGCCGGCGAGGCCGACCTCGAGGAAGAACACGAGGAAGGCGACGCCGATGATCACGGGTGGAACGAGGATCGGGAGGACGCCGAGCGTGCCGTAGATCGTGCCAAAGCGGTAGTCGAATCGATCGAGCGCAAACGCGAGACCGCCACCGATCGTCGTGCTGAGGATCGCCGCACCGAGAGCGATCCCGAGGCTGTTCGCGAGTGCGCCCATCCAGCTTGTGTCGGTGAAGAACTCGACGTACCACCGTCCCGAGACGCCACCCGGTGGGAACGTCAGGAACTCCTCGGGCGTAACCGAGACCGCAACGATGATCGCGAGCGGAACGGCGATAAAGGCCATCGCCGCCGCGACGTACGCTCTGAACGTCACCCAGATGATCGATTCCCGGGTCGAGGAGTCTACCGTCGTCACGAGCGAGTCGACGCCCCCCGCGATTCGGGCAACGACGTACGTGAGACCGACAACCGAGGCCGCGTCGACGACTGCAGACCGGATGCGCATCCCTATGGGGGAACTCGAGGAGCCGACCGCCGGTGTAGCCTCGGATCCGCCGTCGGTTGCGATTTCGTCGCTTCCGCTCAGGCTTGCGGTCGTCACGTTGGTAAAGCGAACCATCACCCAGAGGAACGCGAGCACGACCACGATCAGCCCGATACTCATCGCAGCGCCGAACGGGTAGTTGCTCTCGCTCATGATCTGCTGTTCGATCAACACCGGCAGGGTCCGTTCGGCGGAACTCCCCAGCAGTCGCGGCAGGACGTACGAACCCAGCGCGAGGATGAAGACGAGTGCGGTGCCGCTCGCGATGCCGTTTTTCGACAGCGGGTACGTCACCTTCCTGAACGTCCTCGCCGGCCCTGCGCCGAGATTCCTCGAGGCCTCGAGCAGTTCGTCGTCGATGTTGCGGATGCTACTGTACAGCGTGAGGATCATGAACGGCAAGAAGACGTACACCATGCCGACCACCAGCCCCCAGTAGCCCGGGTAGAACGACCGGGGTTCAGAGAGGATTCCGACGGCGACGCCGAAGGAACTCAGAAAGCCGCCCGAGGCGAGGATAACCTGCCAGGCGTACGCCCGGATGACGTACGTCACCCACAGCGAGGAGATGATCGTGAGCAACAGCAGACTCCGCAGCCACGGACGGTTCATCCGCGCGAGGTAGTAGGCGATCGGGTAGCCAAGCACCAGCGAGAGGATTGCAGTGACGAGCGAGAGTTCGATCGTCAGCCACGTCTGGCCGAGATAGAGGCTGCTCGTGAGGAACCTGACGTAGTTCTCGAGCGTAAAGCCCATCTCGTATTGCCCGCCGGGGATGTTTACCCAGAAGCTGAACACGACCAGCATGGACAGCGGGATGAGGAAGACGGCGACGAGCCAGAACAGCGGGTACGAGAGGACGTACCACTTCGCGTTCGCCTTCAGGCCCGCACGGCCCGACTCGCCGGCACCGTCGTCCGTGGGCGTCTCCGTCGCCATCTACGCCTCCACGAGCCGGCAGTCCTCGGCGTCGATAGCGACCGTCGTCCGGTCGCCGGGCTCGAGTTCGTCGAGCCCGCTCCGGCGGACGACGACGATCTCGCGACCGCCGTCGGTCTCGAGGCGGAACTCGACGCTGCTGCCGAGGTGTCGTTTGAACGTGACTTCTCCCTCGAACACGTTGGTCCCGTCGGCGTCGAGACCGACGCCGCCGTCGGTGCTCGCGTCCCGAAGTCGGAACCGCTCGGGTCGAACGACGACCGAGACCTCAGTTCCGGCCTCGACGCCGGCCGGATTCGTCGACTGGAGTGTCACGTCGGGACAGTCGACGGTCGCGTAGCCGTCTTCGACGGACGCGACGGTGCCGTCGAAGATGTTGGCGGTGCCGAGGAAGTCGGCGACGAACCGGGAGTCGGGATCGTCGTAGACCTCCTCCGGTGGTCCGATCTGTTCGAAGCGGCCGTCGTTCATCACCGCGAGGCGGTCGGACATCGTCAACGCCTCCTCCTGGTTGTGCGTGACGAACACCGTCGTGATGCCGATCTCCTGTTGGATTCGGCGTAACTCGACTTGCATCTGCTCGCGAAGCTTCTTGTCGAGGCTCGCGAGTGGCTCGTCGAGCAACAGCGCCTTCGGCTTCGGAGCGAGCGCGCGAGCCAGCGCAATCCGCTGTTGTTGGCCGCCAGAAAGCTGGTCGGGCGTCCGATCGCCGACGTCGGGGAGTTCGACTAACTCGAGCATCTCGGCGACGCGTGCGTCTATCTCCTCGTCGGTGTACTCGCCCGCCGCCTCCATCCCGTAGGCGACGTTCTGGTCGATGGTCATGTGGGGGAACAACGCGAAGTCCTGAAAGACCATCCCGGTGTCGCGCTCGTAGGGCGGCGCGTCGGTAACGTTCTCGCCGTCGATTCCAACCGTCCCGTCGGTCGGCGTCTCGAAGCCGGCGATCATCCGTAACGTCGTCGTCTTTCCACAGCCCGACGGGCCGACGAGCGTGACGAACTCGCCGCTTTCGATGTCGATGTCGACGCCCTTGACGGCGAGGACGCCGCCCGGATACCGCTTCGTCACGCCCTCGAGTGAGATTCCGCTCATTCTGGCTTAGCCGATGATGAACTCCTCCCAGCGTTCGCTCACCCAGTCTTCGTCCTCGACGTAGAGTTCGTACTTGGGTGAGATTGCGGCGTCCGGTCCGGGGCCGGCGATCTGTTCGTACAACTCGCCGTCGATCTCGGAGTACTGTTCTTCGACCGTCGGACTCGTATACAGATTTTCGGCGAGGAGGTCCTGTACCTCGGGCTGGCTCGCATAATCGATGAACTGCCGTGCCTCCTCTTTGACCTCCGAGGTCTCGAGTGTAACCCAGAGTCCGGAGTCGAGGATCGACCCCTCTTCGACGAAGTTCGACTGGACCGGCGCGCCGTCGTCTTGCATGACGAGCGTAATGTCACTGTAGAGCATCCCCGCCGGCACTTCGCCGTCCCGAAGTCGCTGTTGGAACTCCGCTTCGTTCTCGTACCAGAAGTTCGCCTGGTCGGTTACGCCCTCGAGTTCCTCGAAGACCTCCATCACGCCGTCGCGGTCGTCGAGGATCTCCTGGCCGCCAAAGTGTAACTCTGCTGTGACCTCGAGTAAAAACGAGTTCGAGGCGTAGCCCAGCAGTCCGAGCGTATCCTCGTACTCCTCGTCCCACAACGCCTCCCACGTGTCGACTGGCTCTTCGATGACGTCCGTGTTCTGGACGAGGTTGATATACCACGACAGCGCACCGACGCTCGAGATTCCACCGTCGGCCTCGCCGACGAGGTCGTCGCTGATGTACTCGACGTTGTCGAAGTCGTCGTGGTCCCAGATGTGCCACAGATCGGAGTTCAGACCCTGCATGACGCCGGTCTGAGCCATGATGGCGACGTCGACGGGCGCTTCCCCCGCTCCCACGGCGTTTTCGTACTGGGTGAGCGCCTCCTCGGAGGTCGGCTGCGCTTCGGATTCGACCTCGAAGTCGACCTCCTCTTCGAACGGAGCGAACAGCTCTTCGTCCATCACGTCCTGAAACACGCCGCCGTAGACGGCGACCGTCAGCGTGTCGTCTTCGAGGACCCCTGTACACCCTGCGAGCCCGGCGAGCGTGACCGCGCTTCCGCCGGCGGCCGCTCGCTCGAGAAACGTCCGTCGTCCGTGTGTTTGTCCTGGCATACTCTTGCCACCGTATCACACTATCTACGTTTCCAATACATAAACCTTCTCACGGTACTTCAGAAATTGTTTATATATTAATTGTGGATCGCGGTTCGAGGGCAACTTACCCCACAACTAGGTGTAATTCCTTGAAGATAACCATACCTAATCACTCATGGGTGAGAGTGGAACGCGGTCGGAGCCCCCGAAGTGTCTCCCACTCGAGTGCCAAGTCAGCCTCTACACAAGCCGAAATGACGCATTCGGATCCTCCGGCGTAGGTGAGTGAGCCGAACGCCCAGCCCGGATCTCCCCAGGGAAACGGGCCCGACTCACGCGGTCGACGAACGTCCAGTGAACCACCGAGTGCGTTGCGGGTTCCGACCGCGAGTTCGCGGGCAGTTTCGTAATGTGCGAGCGGAAACTCCCTGTTGTCGGCGACCAGCAACCCGACCTCTCCGTCGAGTGCACTCGTCACGTCGGTCCGGTGAGCTTCGATCAACAGGGAGACGACGTCGAGCGTCGCTCGTTCGTCGCCGATCACGTCCGTGTACCGTCGGATCGCCCCACCGTTTTCCGCCTGATCTGGACCCTCGTACGGAACGTCGTCGGAGTCCGGGTCGTACTCGACGACACCGATCGTATCGGGGTAGCTTTCGATCCCGTGTGAGAGAAAGACGCCGTCGATCGTCACGCTCGAGGGGACGGCCACCTCGAGACAGTCGGTTCCGTTCCGGTCGACGGGTTCGATACCGGCGGCAACCGGCCCCAGCGGGGAGTCGTCGATCCGTTCGAGCACCGCCTCGAGTTCGTCGCGTTTCGCCCGCGGGACGGTGACGGTGCCGGCGATAACGTCACCGGTATCGGTCGACGGATCGTAGGTAACCCGACTCGTCATGTCGGCCAGTTTCTCCCGCACCTGTTCGACCCGGCCACGGACGCCGCCGCGCTCGAGTTCGGCGCGTCCGTTCGCGGTGAGTCGTCGGCCCTTGCCGCCGACCTTCTCGGTCAGGCCAGCGTCGTCCAGGTCGGCGAGCGTGAGCCGAACCGCTCGCTCGGTGATCGAGTAGCCCCGCTCTCGGAGGTGGTCCGTGAGGCGGACGCTACCGATCGGCTCGTGCTCTGCCAGCAGCCGAAGCACGTCGTACGTCCGCCGGTCGGGATCGTTCGTCATCGCCCGACTAGTGTTGGGCGTCGGATAAATGCGTGGCGAGATCCGCGAACGCGTCGACGTGGGCGTCGACGTCCTCGGCAGTGTGTCGAACGCTTACCGTCCACTGCTGGGAGGCGTCGTGGGGGTGTGGAAGAACGTCTCTGTTTACCATCCCGATCCAGTAGGCTTCGTGGAACTCCTCGTCGACGTGCGTCCAGTCGCGGAAGGTACGAATCGGCTCCTCGGTGAAGTGGACCATCCCCTGAGAGCCCACGGCTTTCACCTGGGCCTCGAGGCCGGAGTCTTCGATGACCTCGCGATAGCCGGTGGCCAGCCGAGCATTGAGGTCGGCGACGTGGTCGTAGGCCTCGTCTGTCAGGATTTCCCGGAGCGTGACACCGACGGCGCGAAGCGACAGTGGGTTTCCGTTGTACGTCCCGTAGTGTGCCGCGCCGGTCGCGACGCCGTCGTTCAGATCGTCGGCGATCAGCTCCATGATCTCGCGTCGGCCGCCGAACGCGCCGACCGGGTAGCCGCCGCCGATGGCTTTCGCGAGCGCGACGAGGTCCGGCTGGACGCCGTAGTACTCCGCACCGCCACCGGGCGCGAGTTTGACGCCGGTTTTCACCTCGTCGAAGATCAACACCACGTTGTACTCGTCGGCGAGTTCGCGCAGGCGCTGTAAAAATCCGTCCTCCGGTTCGACGAGCCCGAGGTTGAGACAGGCAGGTTCGACCAGGATTGCGGCGATCTCCGATCCGCGTTCGCGTAACAACCCTTCGACGCTCTCTGCGTCGTTGTACTGAGCGAGAAGGACGTCGTCGGGAACCGACGACGGGATCCCCTGAGACTCGCGGACCGGCCGCGGATCGCCTGCCGGACCGGCCTGCTCGAGTGGCGGCATCTTGCTTACGAGCGCCGGGTCGTGTGCGCCGTGGTAGGCTCCCTCCATTCGAACGATCTTCTCGCGTCCGGTGTACGCGCGTGCGAGACGAGTGGCGTGCATCACGGCCTCCGTTCCGCTGTTCGTAAAGCGGACCTGTTCGATCGCTTCCCACCGATCGATCAGCGGAGTCGCTGCGAACTCGAGCAGCTCGCTCGGCCGGGTGTAGAGTGTCCCTCGTTCGATCTGATCGGTGGCGACGTCCGTCAGTCGTGGATGGGTGTGACCGACGAGCTGGGTTCCGTTGTTCAGCGCGAAGTCGAGGTACTCGTTGCCGTCGACGTCGTGAATCGTCGTACCCTCCGCACGCTCGGCGTGGAACGGGTACGGATCGTACGCCCGGAACGTGCTGCAGACGCCGGCCGGGACGATCTCTCGGAGCTCGTCGGCCATCGTCTTCGAGTTCGGCGTCCGCTCTCGATACCGTTCGTACTCGCGAGCGAGCAGTTCGTCGATCGCTGGGTCGGGGCTCGAGTTCCTCTCGGTCATCACGAAACCCGGAAATATACTTCCGGTTATCTGCTCTATTGACGTGGATCCTCATATAGCTATCGCAGGCAGCGATCGTATCGATCGACCGTCTTCCCTCGATACCGCCGCCACAGTCGTTCAACCCACCGTCTATTCGATCGCTCGAGTGACGGGCGCGACGGCTATTGCGGAAGTACACTTCCGCAATCGGTACACCTAACTCGTCGGTCGTCTCTGTTCAGAGACGATGGAGGTAACCGCACTCTGGGACGAGCGGTTTCTCGAGCACGAACCGCCAGCAGGAGAGGGGGAAGCACCGTGGACGGGACGACTCGCGGTCGAACAGCCCCACCCCGATCGGGCGGTCCGCTTGCGAAACATCCGCCACGTCCTCCGTCACGAACTCGAGGACCGGGTTCGGTGGCGCGACGCGCCGGAAGCGACGGACGAGCAGCTTCACCGCGTCCACGATCCGTCTCACGTCGAGGAGTTACGCACGTTCTGCGCTGGGGGCGGCGGCCGAATCACCGGCGGGACCGGCGCTAACAAGGCGACGTACAGGGCCGCCCGGTACGCCGCGGGTGCCGCCGCCGAAGCCGCCGACTACGCCATCGCGCACGGACTCGAGGACGTCCCGTACGCGGCCGTCAGACCGAGCGGACACCACGCCCAGCCGGCACAGGTCGACGGCTTCTGCTTTTTCAACAACGTCGCGGTGGCAGCCGAGGAGGCGCTCACACACGGGGACATCGACCGCGTCGCGATTCTCGACTGGGACGTCCACCACGGCAACGGCACGCAGGAGATCTTCTTCGATCGCGCGGACATCCTGACGATCAGCCTCCACAGCGAGCACGTCTCGTGGAACCCCGAGGCTCACCCCCAGACGGGCAACGTGGACGAACACGGGACGGGCGACGGCGTCGGCTACAACGTCAACGTTCCGCTTCCGCCGGGGACCGGCGACGACGGCTACGCGGTGACGTTCGACCGCCTCGTCGACCCCATCGTGGGCCAGTACGACCCCGACCTCCTGCTGGTCAGCGCCGGTGGGGACCCCGGAACGGTCGATCCGCTCGGACGGAACGTCGTGACGAAAGCCGGGTTCGAATCGTTCGGTCAGCGAGCGCGTCGGATCGCCGAAACCTCCGCGAGCGGTCGGCTCGCACTGATCCAGGAAGGCGGCTACCACCCCAGCCACCTCGCGTACGCGACACTCGGCACGATCGAGGGCGTACTCGGCATCGACTCGACGATCGACGACCCGTTCGTCTGGCTCGAGGGAGATACCGACTCTGCGGTCGCCGCGGTCGACGAGGTCGTCGACCACTACGCGGCGTGGTGGGATCTCGAGTAGCGCTCGCAACCGGTGAGAGACGCGTCCGACGAACGCCCGTTCCCCTCTGTGAACTGACCTGTGTCTGACGTACCGTTTTGTGGAGGGAGGTCGAATGACCCCGCATGACAAGCCTGACGGACGTCTACGAGGGGAACGCACGGGGAGTAACCACTCCCCGGCGGTTGTACGCGGGAACGGCGCTCGTCCTGGTCGGCGCGCTCCTGGCCGTCGTCGCCGTCCTCCTGGCGGCGACCGATCTCTTCGGCGGGTTCGTCGGCTCGCTGGGCTGGGAGATGGGCGAGACGTACGCGTCGGTTCGCATCGGCGGTCTGCTCGCCGGCCTCGGCGTTCCCGTCGCGCTCGTCGGCGTCTTCACAGTGTTACCCGCGGGCCGTCGCGTCCGGGCGGCTGCCGCGATCAGCGCGAGTCTCTGTCTGTTGGGCGTCGCACTGTTCTGGTACGCCTACCCCTACCACTGGCGTGGCGTCGGCGACGACCTTACCCTGCAGGTCTCGGCCGTCTACCTTCTCGGCCTGTTCACCGCCGTCTGGTGTCTGTTCACCGCCGTCGTCAACTTCAAGACGCGAAACGACCCTGGCGGCATGCTCGAGATGAACGTCACCCGCCGAAACCAGACGATCGTCGAAGTCCCTGAAGAAGAGCAGTCGTCTGGCGGATTCGGCGGTATCGGTCTACTGGGCGGAACGCCCGACGGCGATGTCGAGACGCAGACGAACGCCGATTCGACTGGATCGAAAGGGACGACCGAGACGGCGTCGAGAGCCGACGACGGAACTGTTCTCTCCGCCGACGACGACGGTTCCCAGTCTGCTCGCTCGAGTCCGTCTTCGACGGGCGGGACGTCGGGTCGTTCTGCCGGAAACGGCATCGCTACGCCGACACCGACCAGCGACGGCGGGTCGACAACTGACAACGTCTCCTCGCCCATGGACGGTGGCGACGACGCCGAGATCGTCGACGCCCCGGCCGAACCCGACCCCGATCCGACCGACCGCTACTGTGGGAACTGCCGACACTTCGAGTACGTTCGGTCCTCCTCGGGCATGGTTCCGTACTGCGCCCGCCACGAACGGGCGATGGACGACATGGACGCCTGCGAGCAGTGGGTTCCGAACAAGCGGTAGCGTCGGTCCGTTTCGTTTTCAGATCCCGAGCGTCTGGCGACCGACCTCGAGTCCCCACTGGGGCACGTCGAAGACGATCGCCGCTGCGACCGCCAGTTCGACACCCGTCACGAGCACCGTGACGATCGTCGCGTACCGGCTGCTGACGGGGACGCCGGTCGGAAGATCGTACTCCGTCGAGAGCAGCGGGTAGAACAGCGCGATGCCGCGTCTGCTCCCGGCCATGTCGAGGACGTAGTGGGTCAGGACGCCGATCCAGACGTACTCGAGGTTCCCGAAGTAAAACGGGAACGCGACGAACCCGATCAACAACGGGAGATTGTGGAGCGTCTTTCGGTGCGTGCCGAAGGCCGTGTCGATGTCCGGAACCATGGCACCGAGCGTGACCGGAACCGTGATCGCTACCATCGTCCAGAGTGTTTCCGGTACCGCCGACAGCTCCGTCGCCGGCTCGAGGATATACCCCAGCCCGATGCTCAACAACACGGCGTTGAGCACGTGTCCCTTCTTGTTCATCCACCCCCTACTCGTGAACCGACGGACGAATACCTTTCTCTCGAGAGTGTTCCCCGAGTGGAAAGCTCTTCGAACCCGAACCGTTTATTCGCGGTCGCGCTCGTCGATCGCCGCGAGCAGGTCCTCGAGCGCCTGGTCGACCGTTCGTGCGCGGATCTCCGCACGGTCGCCGTCGAACTCGTACCGCGTGGCGGTCGCAAACGAGGACTCGCTCCCCCAGGGACCAGCGTAGGCGACGCCGACGTAGACGGTGCCGACGGGATTCTCCGCCGTTCCGCCGGTCGGCCCCGCGATTCCAGTCGTGGAGAGCCCCCAGGTGACGTCTGCGACGTCACGGACGCCGCGGGCCATCTCGCGAGCGACCGGCGCGGAGACGGCGCCGTGTTCGTCGAGTGACTCGCGGCTGACCCCGAGGAATCTCCGCTTTGCGCCGTAGGCATAGGCCGTCACCCCCGAATCGAAGAAGTCGCTCGCGCCGGGAACGGCGGTGATCGCGGCCCCGATCAGCCCGCCGGTACAGGACTCGGCGACCGCCAGGGTCTCGTCCGTCTCTCGAAGCGCGTCGGCGACCGCCACGGGGCGCTCGCGATCGATCTGATCGGTCATCGTCCGAACGAACGGCGTCGGTCGTTGTCAATGGTCGGGACCCGACGCCAGCACCGACGATAGTCTCGTTTGACGTTCCGATTGGATTATATAGGAAATCGAATGACTTCTACTGGATGAACCGTCGAGGTCTTCTCGGATCGATCGGCGTCGCCGGCATCGGGCTAACCGCGGGCTGTCTCGACGTCGATTCCCTCGAGGAGGACCTCGACGTCGGGTTCTATCTGGAAGACGGCCCGACGGTCGCCTGGAAACGCGACGTCTCCGCCGACGTGGTGGCAATCGAGGCGACTCCGAATCTGACGGTCGTCGCGACCGAGCGCGAACTGCTCGTACTCTCACGATCGAACGGCGGTCCCGTCCGACGCCACGTCCACGGACCGATCCGGGGAATCGAGGAAGACGACTCGGGGTGGTACGCCTACGGCGACGGTGGCGTGCTCGCGGTCGATCGCTCGAGTGGGGACGAACTGTGGCACACGGAGGGGAGCTACCAGCGGCTGTTCCGGGCCGACGACGCGGTCGTCTGTTATGCGTCGAACGGGCGCGAGACGGTCGGGTTCGATCCCGAAACGGGCGACGAACGCTGGCGGTGGGAGGGGAACATGATCTACACCTACTCCCCGTCGTTTGGACTCGTTCCAGGTGACGGCTACCGCGCCTTCGACCTGAGCGAGGGGACCGTCGAGTGGTCGTTTCGCGACGGGGACCGACACACGCCGATCGCGGTCGTCGACGACGTGGTCGTCCTGTCGGTCGAACCCGACCGGTCGGAGCACAGGTCGGTCGTCGCGCTCGATCGCGAAACGGGAGCCTCGGATGGGAGGGCAACATGCGAGTTGTCCCGCGGGTCAGTAGCCCGATAACCGGGGAACTCGTCTACACGCCGCCGGAGATCATCACTTTCGAGGACTCCTTCGCCGCGGGATTCGTCGGGACGAACGGGCTCGAGTTGTGGGACGAAACGCGGGGACGACGCCGCTGGCGACACCGGTTCGAGGGGACGATCGATGGGCTGTTCGCCGCCGCCGGCGATCTCTACGCGCTCGTCGACGGCACACTGGCCTCGATTTCGATCGATTGATCGCTCCGTGGCGTCGAAACGTGCGGTCGGCGGTCGATCACTGCAGTCGGACGACCGACGACCGGCGAGAGCGCCGTACGCTGTCAACGGAAAGAACGACGTATCGCCGGCGACAGTATCACGCATGGAGTACGAGACGCCGCTGTTCTTCCGGGTCATGAAGTACGCCTCGAGTGTGGATCGTGACGTGATCGACATGGTGAGTGGCAACCCCGACTGGGAGCCACCCCAGGCGCTGCGCGACGGACTCTCCGAGTACGCCGACCTCGAACCCGCCGCGTTTCAGTATCCGCCGAGCGACGGACTGCTCGAGCTTCGGAAGGAGATCGCCGCCCGTCGCGGCGTCGACGTCGAACAGGTCGTGGTGACCAACGGCGCGGGCGAGGCGAACTACCTCGCGATGGCACGGGCGCTCGAGCGCGATCGTGGGGAGGACGTAATTCTGACGGACCCGGTCTACCCCTACTATCCGGGGAAGACGACGATGCTCGGCGGCACTCAACGGTTCGTCGCGACCGACGACGAGGGCCAGCTCGATCCGGCGGACGTCCGTGCGGCGGCGAGCGAGGAGACGGCGGCGATCGTCGTGAACTCGCCGAACAACCCGACGGGGGCGGTCTATTCCGCCGAAACCGTCCGCGAACTCGTGGCGATCGCCGAGGAGTACGACGCCCTGTTGATTAGCGACGAGGTGTACGACAACTTCGACCTCTCGGGGGAGTTCGCGAGCGCCCTCTCGGTCGACTCCAACCACCGGATCGTTACGAACGCCTTCTCGAAGTCGCTGGCGATCACGGGCTTTCGCGTCGGCTACGCGATCTTCCCGCCCGAGCTTGTCGAGAACGCGAGGAGCCGGCACATGCTGGTCAACGTCGCCGGCAGTCGTCCCTCACAGTACGCCGTCTTGAACGCGCTCCGGGAGACCGAACCCGACTACTACGAGCGAAACCGCGAACTCCTCCGCGAGCGGGTGGACGCGTTCACCGACGCACTCGAGGAAGCGGGTGCCGAGTACACGACACCGAAGGGCGCGTTCTACGTGATGGCGCGCTTCGAGGGGTATCCGGGAACGCTCGAGAACGTCTTCGAACTGATCGACGAAGCCGGTGTCGCCGGTATGCCCGGCGAGGCGTTCGGCGACTCGCGGACCGAGTGGCTCCGGTTCGCACTCGTCACGCCTCGAGTCGAGGAAGCCGCCGAGCGGTTGGCGACTCGATTCGTGTAGGTTGTGTGTGTATGATTCGGAGCGTGAGCGGGAAGAATCGTGTCATCGACTCCGAAAGCTGCGTGCTCCTCGAGTTACCGGAGCGATCCGGTCCAGCAACAGTCGGTACAGGCGAACAGGCCTGCACCGTTGACTGTCGATTCGCCACAGACGGGACAGTCGGTCGTTCCTGTCGTCCCCGTCGGTTGGTTCTCGTCTTCGGACCGGAGGACACCGCGGGTGGTTGGCGTCGGAAGCGCGACACCGGTGGCGGGCGTTTCGTACGGGAACGATTCGGTGTTGCCCTGGCGGGTCGGTGTGGTCTCCTCGAGTGTCGATTCCGTCGCCGTCCGTTGCGTGGTTTGTAGTGACATGGTAGTGAGGCGTGTTGTCGGTGACCCGATCTCGGATCGGATCTCTTGACCGAACGAACGGCGATCTCGTATTTAATGATGTGGCTTAAACGATAATATGCCGACTAAATATATAATGGTGTTAAATCACCATCCCAAGTGTCGGTAATTCGAACGGTCTCGAGTAGCGGTAGATCCGGCCGGGTACCGTGGGCGGCGCTCGAGGTGTCGTAGCCACTGCACGTCATTGCGCACCTGACCGATCCGGACCGACGAATACAGGTGTTGGGACGAGGTATCACGACCATGAGCGGAATCGACGTCGAGCCGGTCGAGGAGAACGCAGACGATGGCGACGGCGGTGCACACACCATCGAGGTCACCCCGACGGACGACGCTGGCTCCGTCGACGACCGCGAAACGATCGAGGTCGAACCCTCAGACGAGCCACTCGAGGGGCCGGAGTACGTCCTCTACGGCGGGAAAGGCGGTGTCGGGAAGACGACGATGGCCGCGGCGACCGCGCTGGACAGCGCCCGCGGCGGTACCTCGACGCTCGTCGTCTCGACGGACCCGGCACACTCGCTCTCCGATACCTTCGAGACCCCCGTTCCCACGGAACCCGGTCGCATTCGGGAGGACGTGCCCCTCTACGGGGTCGAGATCGATCCGGACGCGGCGATCGAGGGCGGGAAGGCGGCGTTCGGCGGAGCCGGAGGCGGAGGCAGTGAGGCCGGAGGGGCCGGCGGTCCCGAGATGCCCGGCGATCTCGGCGGCCTGGGCGAGATGCTCGGCGAAGGGAATCCGATGGACGCTCTCCTTGGCGGCGCGATGCCCGGTGCCGACGAGGCGGCGGCGATGCAACTGCTTCTCGAGTACCTCGACGACCCCCGATTCGAGCGGGTCGTCGTCGACACGGCACCGACGGGCCACACGCTTCGACTGCTTCAGTTGCCCGAACTCATGGACACCATGACGGGCCGTCTCCTCCAGTTTCGCCAGCGGATCGGCGGGATGTTCGAGAACGTCAAGGGGATGTTCGGCGGCGAGGAAATACCTGACGAGGAAGGCCTCGAGGATCTGGAGGTGCTTCGCGAGCGGATCGAGCGTCTTCGAGCCGCACTCCGTGATCCGAAGCGGACGGACTTCCGGATCGTGATGATCCCCGAGGAGATGAGCGTCCTCGAGTCCAAGCGACTTCGCACGCGTCTCGACGAGTTCGACATTCCGGTCGGGACGATCGTCGTCAACCGCGTCATGGAGCCACTCTCGGACGTCACCGACGACGTCGAGGGGGAGTTCCTCCAGCCGAACCTCGAGGACTGTGCGTTCTGCCAGCGTCGGTGGGACGTCCAGCAATCAGCACTCTCGGAGGCACAGGAACTGTTCCGGGGGACCGACGTCAAGCGCGTCCCGCTGTTCGCAGACGAGGTTCGCGGCGAGGGGATGCTCGAGGTCGTCGCCGCCTGTCTCCGGTAATCGAAATATCGTTTCGAAAGGATTTTCCCGGCCGTAACTGACTATTCGGTCAGTGACTGCGGTTCCCGCCTCCGGCCCCTCTCCAACCAGTCGAGGCACATCCTGTGGTGTCCGCACTCGGGATGGCCGCGAACTGACGCGGGCCTTCGGGTACGGACTCGCCGACGGCGTTTACGCATGAGTTCAGACGATCCAACCTCCGACCCCGACGATCACTCCGACTCGAGTGGCGAGTTCGAACGCGACACGGCGGATGAGGGGTTGGACGGGGGGTCGGAGTCTGCGTTCGACGATCCGACCGAGTCGATCACCGAGGGGAGTCTCATCCGCCCGTTGTTTCACCTCGCCTGGCCGATCGTCGTTATTCAGCTGTTGCAGGTCACCTACAACGTCGTCGACACGCTCTATCTCGGCCGACTCTCCGCGGACGCTGTCGGCGCGATCAGTCTCGCGTTCCCGCTCGTCTTCCTGTTGATCGCGATCGCCGGCGGGTTCACGACCGCCGGAGCGATCCTCGTCGCCCAGTACATGGGCGCCGAAGGGAACCGGTCGGCCGGACTGGTCGCCGGGCAGACGGTTTCGTTCGTCGGGCTACTGTCCGTCGTGATCGCGATCGGTGGCTACTTCTACACCCGGCCGGCCCTCGAGATTCTGCCGAGCGATCCCGAAACGTCCGCGGCAGTCATCCCACTCGCAGCGGACTACATGGAAGTGTTCTTCCTCGGAATTCCACTCATGTTCGGTTTCTTTGTCTTCTCCGCGCTGATGCGTGGCTACGGCGATACGCGGACGCCGATGCTGGTGATGGTCGTCTCCGTGATCGTCAACGTCGTCCTCGATCCGTTCTTGATCTTCGGCTTCCAGGAGAATCCGCTGTTCGGCTGGCTCGGGCTCCGAACGCTCGAGGGATCGCTGTTCTCGGCGACCGGCTTTACGGGCTGGGGGATCGAGGGAGCGGCGGTCGCGACGATCGTTGCGCGTGGCGTCGGAACCGGCATCGGGTTGTGGTTACTGTTCGGGACGACTGTCGGACCAACCACCACTCTCGCCCACCTCAAACCCGACCTCGCGTTCATCGAGGACATCGTTCGCCTCGGAACGCCGAGTATGATCGAACAGAGCACGAGCGCGCTGGCGATGATCGCCCTGACTGCGATGGTCGTCACGTTCTCGCCGCCGGTCGTCGCCGCCTACGGGCTCGGCAATCGGCTCATCTCGCTCGTGTTCCTGCCGGCGATGGGGCTAGGTCGGGCGATCGACACGATGGTCGGACAAAATCTCGGCGCTGGTCGGGCCGATCGAGCGTCCCGTTCGGCGTGGCTCGCCGCGTCGACCGGCGCTGGCGTCATGTTCCTCGTCGCGGTCGTCGCCGTGACGTTCACCGAGCCGATCGTCGGCGTGTTCCTGGGGGACGTCCCCGACGCGCCGGCGACGATCGCCTACGGCGTCGAGTACGTCCGAATTCGCTCGGTCGAGTTCGCGTTCATCGGCGTCTCGCAGGTGATGCTCGGCGCTTTCCGCGGCGCCGGCAACACCAAGATCGCGATGACGATCTCCGTGATCACGCTGTGGGTCGGCCGCGTCGGAACCGTCTTCGTCCTCGTTTTCGGGCTCGGCTGGGGCGAGACCGGCATCTGGACCGGGATGGCCGTCGGCAACGTCCTCGGCGCGATCGTCGGCGTCGCCTGGTTCTCTCGAGGAACGTGGAAGAGCACCTATATCGACGAGTCCGACGCTGAACCGGTCGCGGAAGAACCAGCAGGCTGATACGGACTGCGATGCGTCTGTCCCGGTCGATCGCAGATCGGTAAGCGATCGACCGGCAATCAGTCATCGCAACCCGTAGAGTCGAGCCGGGTGTTCGACGTCGCCGCCAAATCGTCAGCTCTCTCGTCGCAATTCACTCGTCATCGTCGTCTGACCCCATTGGCCTGGCGGGGACGCCGGCGACGGTCCCGCCCGGAGGGACGTCCTTCGTCACTAGCGAATTGGCCGCAACCCGTGCGTCTGCCCCGATTTCGACGCCGGGCAAGACGATGGCACCGGCGCCGATCATCGCCCGTTCGCCGACGACGACTCGGCCGGTTCGGTACTCGTCTTGCAGGAACTCGTGACAGAGCAACGTCGCGTCGTAACCGACGATAGCGTGATCTTCGACCGTGAGGAGTTCCGGCCAGAAGACGTCCGGCGTTGCCTCGAGTCCCCAGGAGACGCCCTCACCAACCGTCGTACCGATTCGGCGAAGGAGCCAGCGCTTGAGCCGGAGGCTCGGCGAGATGCGGACGAGCCAGACGACGACGTAGTTGATCGCGATCCGTATGGGGTGTTTCGCCGCGGTCCAGGTGGCGAGCGAGTTTCCGACCCCGGGCGTGGCGTGGCGGCTAATACGGTCGTGTCGGGTCCTATCCTCGGTCACTGTCGGTCCTTCGACGTATCGTTACAAGAAACCGACCGTTCCGGCACGGACTCGAGACCCGATTCCACGTCGGCGTCTGTCGCCGACCGGCCACGAAGCGGACCGACGAGAGAGCGAAACTCTTCGGCCGAGAGCCCACAGCGGTACGCCGGCTTGTACATCATGTTCGACCCGCCCGCCCGTACGTTCCAGCCCGCCTCGATCGACTCGCGGAGATAGTACTGTGCACGAACGTTACCCGGTTTCACCTCGTACTCGCTGAGGCGGATCGGATGACGATCGAAGAGGCCACCCGGTTCGCGCCCGTCGACGAAGACGACCGTCTTCTCCTCGAGGTAGAGCGTCCCGTCTCGAGCGCGCTTCGCGTGAGCGTTCTCCGCGTGTCGCTCGAGGATTGCCTCTCGCTCGGCTCGTGGGGTGTCGGGCGTGACGACGTCGACCCGGTCGACCGTTGCGTATCCGATCAGGTACCGGTGTGCCCTGTCGCCATCGGGACGGCGCAGGCCGACGTAGAACCCCACGACGTCCCCGTCCTCGAGCGACTGGAGCCGAGAGACGTAGCCGCTGGTCCTGTGCTCGCCGTAGGTGAGCGCCTCGAAGTTCGGGTCGTGGTGAAGCGGCCAGGACTCGAGTTCGGAACCGCTGACGGCGTCGACCCCTCCGCGGACGGGCTGTGGCTCGATTCGCGTCGTCAGGTCGGCCGCGACGCGACCGTCTGCCGATAAGGACCAATCCCCGAGGGTCGTGGATTCGGTCGTCTCGGCCGTCTTCTCCGGAATCGGGACGTACTCGAACCGGCCGTCGTCGTACAGCGGCCCGAGAGCCCCGAGATTGGTGCTATCGGCGCCGACACCTGCCAGAACCACCGTCATAGTACTAGATCCGGATGACGACGGGTTAAACGCCTCGAATTTCGAGGAAGGTACGGACGACTCGAGCCGAATCCTGAGCAGATTACCGGTGGCTCGAGCGTGACGTGTAGAACAGTGGAATCAGGAGGACGAGAAAGAGCGATCCCATGACCGCGATTCCGATCCAGATCGTCGACAACAGCGCTTCCGGGATCAGTCCCGCGACGTCAGCGACCCAGAGCAGACTGTACACCCCGGCGACGAGCAAACTTCCCACGTACAGCCGCAACACGAGACGCACGACGTGATACAGCGTCGTCCTCGTAACCTCTGGCGGCAGTCGGTTCTCGAGTACGCCGATCATCGACTCACCGTTCGACCCGTGTCCCCGCCTCCGTCGAACGCACACGTCGTCGTGAGGTCGCCGAACGAGACCAGTGTTCCCGAACGACACGTCGATCTGTGGGAGTGATGCCGTCCCTTGCGGTCATTGAACGTACACTCCTATCTGGACGGTCCGACCGCTTGAATCTTTGTATCAGTTTACAGCTCGAGTCGGAACCGTTTCGGTCCGTACAGTGCTTGCTCCATACTTTTGGGTCCACGGCCCGATTCGACGGTATGGCGTCGAAAACTCCCGTCGAGTGCCCCCTCTGTCGTCGAGTCGTCGAGCCGACGCTGACGCTCGAGAACCATCTGCTCGAGAATCACTCGAAGCGGGAGTTGGCGAGGTTCGTCGTTTGCGAGAACGAAACGTTGACGTACGGTGACGTCTCCTGACAAGAAGTACCGAGAATCTGCTTTTGTTTCAGGGCTTGAGGACTGCTCGCCCTTGGATTTCACCGTCTTCCAGTTTTGCGGCGACGTCGTTTATTTCCGCGAGCGGATACTCGACGGTCCGAACGTCAATTTGTCCATCCTCTACCAACGACATCAATTCTTGGAGTTCAGTGAATGATCCGCACAGCGTTCCACAGTAATTGATCTCGAGACCCACCATCGCCTGAGCCGGTGCAGTCACGTGACCGCCATAGCCGACGACGTAGTGATCCCCGCCCTGTTTCAGCAACGACAAGCCGAGATCAAGCGTCTCGTCGGAACCAACAAAATCGAGTATCGCATCGATACCGTGTTCATCAGTCACTGTATCGACTAGCTCAGATATCTCCTCGTCTCTGAGATTTACAGTATGGTCGGCAGAATCTGCTAATGCGAGCGCCTCATCTTTGATGTCTGCGGCGATGATTGTAGCTGCTGTCAGTTCATCGAGCAATTGAATGCCGATGTGTCCGAGGCCACCAACTCCGATTGCAAGCACCGTATCACCTGGTACGAGATTGGCACGTGCGCGCTTGACTGCTCGATAGGCCGTAAGTCCAGCGTCTGCGTGAGGTGCCGCCTCGACGGGATCTACGTTGGTTAGCTGGACTGCACTCCGTTCGCTTGTTCGCATATACTCTGCGAATCCACCGTCCGTGTCCATACCGCAAAACACGTGTTCATCGCAGTACATTTCTTCACCGAGTCGACAGGAGCGACAGGTTCCACACGTGAGTGCTGGATGAAGGACTACCTCATCACCGGGGTCCACTGCTGTCACTTCGTCACCGACCGACTCTACGGTGCCAGCGTTCTCGTGGCCTGGGGTGTGCGGCAAATTGATATCCGCAACCCCTTCAAAATCTCCATGGACGATATGGTTGTCGGTGTGACACCACCCTGCTGCTTCGATGCGAACGACAATATCGTCTGATCGTTCCGGTTCCGGCCTTGGTAACTCCTCAAACGAAAACGCCATCGACATCTCGTCTGTGTATTCATGCAGGCGTGCAGCGTCCATGATTGGTGTAAGTTAACTCATCACAGTTATTTCTTGTGTGAGAGTGCCAATGTAGGCAGAAATGGTTCTTTATGTATCTGTTTATTCAATGTCCATTTGAGAAAGGATTTTGAAGGATATTCACCATGTATGGTGTATGGTATCATTGGACGATACCCTCGTGGTCGACGCCGTATCACATTCATACAACCTGTCGCCCTCGAATTATCGGGTTGCCGAACAAGCCGAGCCGGTCGCCAGAAACGGATACGGGTTGGAATCGTCGATGCCAGACAAATACGTTCGAACAGAAGAGACGTTCCTCGACGACTGGCAACTCGCAGACACTGAGTCCACGCTATTTCAGGAGAGTGCTACCGACTTCAGTGTTTTCCACCCGCAAACGATCATGGTCTTCGAGGATGGGTTAACCTCATACGAGAAAGCAAAGCAATTCGTAGAGAGGAACCCGAACCAGGGGGCAGCCCTGGCCGGAATCGATCCGATTGGAATGGATAATCCGAAAGAAGAGTTGACGAGACAGGTCGAAGAGTTAGGTGCACACGGTGTGAAGATATACCCATCATACTGGGAAGCAGACGGCACTCATCGCGGTTTCAGAATGGACGATCCAGAAACTGCATTTCCACTATGGGAACACGCTGCCGATCTTGGACTGGATGTCGTAGCCGTACACAAAGCGTTCCCCTTCGGTACGGTTCCGATGAAACCGTATAAGGTCGATGATATTGAGGAAGCCGCGATCAGTTTCCCAGATCTGAACTTCGAGATAGTTCACGGTGGTCTGACCTTCGCGGAGGAGACTGGCTGGCAGATCATGCGCCACCCCAACGTCTACATCAATCTGGAGTTGACACTGTCCGAAGCCGTAACCACGCCGAAAACGTTCGTAGACACAATGCAGGAACTTCTGTACGCAGGTGGAAAACAGGCGGTAGACAAACTCATTTGGGGCACGGGTGCTCCTCACTTCCATCCGCAACTGCTTCTCGAGCGGTTCTGGGAGTTCGATTTCCCGGAGATGGATGGTTTTGCCGGAACGTTCACAATAACTCAGGAAGACAAACAAAAAATCCTCGGCGAGAATTTTGCTAAGGCACACGGATTTGACCTCGACGAACTCAGGGCACAAACCGAAGCTGATGAGTCTGACGGTGAGGTCGCGGATCCGTGGTCAACAACGAACTTCGAGGTGGCCACAACATGAGCACGACTGAACGGGTCCGTGACTCCCTGCGTGAGATCGTCGATCCGTGTAGTGCTGCGACTGGTTCGAACCTCGACATCGTCGAGATGGGGCTTGTCGAATCTATCGAAATTAGAGAAGACAAAGCACTCATCCAGATGCGGCTTACTACACCGTCCTGTCACATGATTCCATACTTCATGGAGGAAGTCGAGGATTGCCTGGAAGACTTCTCGGAGATTAAAACGGTCGAGTTGGAAACCGACAATGGGTTCGAGTGGTCTCCTGATATGATGACTGAGCAGGCCAAACAGCGGCGACAGGCAGTTATAGACGAACACAAACGGAGGTATCTCCGTGAACAAGCAGATGAGTGAACAAATCAAGCGGACCGCTCAGGGTAGTAGCTCCCAGAAGGTGTCATATTTACTAGGATTCTAGTGGGTCGGGCTCAATTATTGGTCATGTCGCAAACTCGTAGGCCGTAACCGATTCCTCTGGAAACAGGGTCATCTCTAATATCCAACTCGAAGTGACCCGTACGCGCGGCGGAACTCACCAGTGACGTGACTACCACATTTCTGATACCGGTTTCGAGCCGATACGCTGGATTTCCAGTGTATCATTTATTGCACACCTCGGTATGAGAACGTTGAACAAAGAGGTGTCTGAGGTTCTTATTTTCTCGTGTTATTAAAATTCCAGTGGGACCGCCGAGAATTGAACTCGGGTCCTACGGACCCCATCCGCAGAGGATACCACTACCCCACGGTCCCGCACGTGGATCGACGGCCGTCTGCTGTTTAAGCGTGTCGTTTCGCTTTGCCCACACGGATCGGAACTCGAGTCGTTGGCCGGAGTTAGACGAGAACACGCTCGAGATCCACGACGACACCCGAATCGGCCTCACGGCTGCCGACGAGTTCACCGAGACAGACCGCCGCACCTGCGGGTGTGAAACAGGCGACGAGGTCACCGTGGCTGGCGTCGCTGCCGACGTCGAGTACGCCGGGTGCGTAGACCGGTGCGCCGTTTGCAACTTCGTGTGCGGCGCTCTCGGCGATCGTTACCCGCGCCAGATTTTCGAGAATTCGCTCGGCTGGGTCGACGACGTCGTACAGCGGTTCCGGATCGTCGTCCTCGAGCCAGAACGCGAGTGCATCGAGGAACTCGGTCGCGGTATGAAGGTCCGTATCGTCGAACGGCTCCGTCATCGTTCGGCGGAGCGCGCCCATGTGACCGCCCGTCCCCATCGCAAGTCCAAGGTCGTGACAGAGTTTTCGAACGTAAGTGCCGCTCTCACACCGGATCCGTAACAGGATCCGTCGCTCTTCTCGTTCCAGAACGTCGAGGTCGTGAATGGTTCGAACGCGCAACCGACGAGAGACGGCGCTCTTTCGCGGCGGCTTCTGGTAGATCGGTCCCTCGAACTCGGCGACGATCGATTCTGCGTCCGACGGCACCCGACCGTGACACTCGAGGACAGCAACGTACTCCTTTTTCCCCTCGAGAAACACCTGCGCGAGACGGGTTGCGTCGCCGAGCATAACCGGAAGACAGCCAGTTACCTTCGGATCGAGCGTCCCCGCGTGCGCGGCACGATCGATCGGTTCGCTCGCCTCGAGCGTCGAGAGTTTCTCGTCGACGGCGTCACGTATCCACCCACTGACCTGATGCGAGGATGGACCCGGCGGTTTGTCCAGGTTGACGACGCCGAACGTCAGGAGTTCGGCCGGCGACCGATCGCCGGGCGGGCCACGGAGCGTCATTCGAACTCGTACTCGAGTGAGACGTTCGCTTTTCCTTCGTCGCCGACGGCTTCGTACTCGTCGACGGCGGTCACGAGCATGTCGAGGACCGCATCCGGCTCCCACCGAGCGGTATTCACCGAGAGATCGTATATCGTTAGGTCCCGAATGTCGATGCCGTAGTACTCTTGATACCGTTGGGCCTCGCTGGCTTCACGCGCTTTCGTCTCTTCGGTTGCCCGGTCGGGATCTTTCTGTTCTCGTTCGGCGATCCGTTCGCCGCGGACTCGAGCCGGCGCATCGAGCCAGAATCTGAAGTTCGCCTCGTCGCCGGCGAGCCACCCTGCGAGTCGGGACTCGAGGACGAGATCGTCCTCCTGGAGGGCGATTTCGCGGAGCCGTCGATCCAGATCACGATCGATCTGATCGTTCTCCTCGGCCAGCTTGTTGAACTCGAGGGGGGTGTAGCCCCGTTCGTCCGCGAGTTCTCGGAAGATGTCGCCGCCGCTGACGTGATCGAGGTCGAACGCCTCGGCGAGCAACCCGGCGGTGGTGCTCTTCCCGCTACCCGGCGGACCGGAGACGGTGAGTAACATATTCGACCTGCGACGGCGTGACTAAAAGGGGTTTTGAATCCGTCGGGGCTCGATCAGGTTCCTGCTGGGGTCATATCGATGTTCAGCGCCTTGCGCAACAGCTGCGTAAAGCCCATCGAACAGAGGAAATACCAGACGATCCACGCCCACATCGGGCCGACGAGACCCTGGTTCAGCCGCACTTCGCCCGCGATCGGCATGATCATCGTCAATTCGGCCTCGCTGACGTGACCGTCGAGGATCTTCCAGTACATCCAGAGAAACAACGGAATGGTAAACAACATGATCCAGACCATCGGTCGGAACTGCTCTTTGAACATTCCGATGTTGTCGGCCATCGCCTCCATCTGTTCCTCGCGGACGCGGTCCATCTCGTTTTCGAGGCGTTCGATCTCGGCGTCGCTCGCGTCGCGTTCTTCGGCTTCTTTCTTGCGCTCGCGGACGTCTTTCTGTTTTTCCTGCATCGCCTTCATCCGCTTTTGGTACTTCCCGATGATCTCCGGATTCATCAGGTTGGCCTGCAACAGCGTCGAGTAGAGGCCGGTCAACAGCGCCACGGAGAGAATCACGGCGTAAAACGGGAGCGCGGCGTCGAGCGGTGCAAGCAGAAAGTCGATCGCTCCGCCGACCGTGTTCCGAACCGAATCGAGCCAGTAGCCGATCATCAATAGGACCGAGCCGACTGCGGCGATCTTGTCCCACTGGGACCACTTCGACTCCTCGTCGCTGATGTCGACGTCCGGCACTCCCGTCTCGCCGTCGCCGTCGCCGTCCAGCGCTTCGTCGTACGCCTCTCTGTCGGCGATCTCGAACCCCTCGTCCCCGTCAACCAACACTCCCTTCTCGATCAGTCGTCCCCATTGTCCGCTGGTCAGGTCGTCGTTGACGTCCTGCCAGGTAACCTCGCCGCCGTTTTCGTCGGCTTGCTCGCGGATCGTCTCGAGGCCGTCGGCGAGCGAGGAATCCTCACGAACGAGGGAGTTGATCTTCTCGGCTGTACGCGTCATCTGATTGTTCTAGCGGCCGTTCGGTATACAAGTGTTTATCTTCGTCGGAAGAGCGACGAACGAACGAGTGGTGGCCTCCCTCGGCGACATTCGACCGCTTGCTGGGGATTCTTTTCGGACATTGCCTCAGCACAGTGATTTGGACAACATTTATTATCTCGAAAACTAAATCAGTACAAAATAATGACTCCGGGAGCTGACCGACTCCGTCAGACACTGCGTGGAGACCGGGGGGTGTCTCACGTAGTGGGGTTTACGCTGTTACTCGGGATCGTGCTGATGGGTTCAGTGCTCGTTCTCGTGTTGGGGATCGGATTACTCGAGTCGCTCGAGGACGACAGCGAAGCGGAGATTACGCACTCCGCGATCGATACGACCGAACACAGTATCGAGACGACCGCATCGACGGACCAGACGACGTCTATTCCGATAGACAACTACCGGCCCGATGGCGAAGTTCACATCGCGTGGTACAACGCCTCCGCTGGTGCTACTAAACACGATGCGGTCGAAGCCGGGAACGAAACGGTCGAGATCGATCCACTCGGTGCACTCGTGGACGAATCAGACGACATGACGGTCATCCTCCAGGGTGGTGGAAGCTGGGTGGATCGAAACGGCGAGTACCGCGTAAATTCCGAACCGGACATCGGGTACGAGGACGAGTCCCTTCAGCTTCGACTGTTGACGTTGACCGAAGACGAGGTCCAGCAAAGCGAAGGGACTGCACAGCCAAACCCCGACAGCGATCTCTCCGAACGGCTCGAGGAAGCCAGCGAAAACGCGACCAGAGACGGCTACAACGATATGGCACTCGTGATCGAAAGCGAGTATCACGACGGCTGGTCGGAGTTTCTCACCTCCGAGTTCGACAATCGCGAAAACTTCACGGTGAACAGCGGCGAGACGAGCCCCGTGGTCGGTACCGGAAGCGACGAAACCGTCGAGGTCATCATGGAGAACGTCACCGACTCGAGTGCGGACTTCTGGATCAAAGAGGACCACGGCGTCGTCAGCGGCGAGGACGGCGAGAACAAACACGTCGGTACCGACGACCTCGAGTTCAAAGCGACCCTCGAGAACGTCGGTGAAGTAGAGGAAGAACAGGACGTCAAACTTGATATCATCGGCGGTCCGACGGTCCCAACATCCGAACCGGTTAACCTCTCTAGTGGTGATGAGGAGAATGTCACCTTCATCCTCGAGGACCCCCACGATTACCTCGAACAGGGAGAAGAGTACGACTACCAGATCTATACTGATCAGGACCGACTCGAACAGCCGGGTTCGTTTTACTTTAGCCCGGAACCGGAACCGTACCTCGATATCGACGTCCCGCACGTAGACGGGATGGATGCCAGTGACGAGGACGATCCGGTGGAAGCAACCGAGGAGAAGGTCACGCTCGAGGTAGACGTGACGAACACCGGCGGCTCCGACCTCTCAGAGTGGGGGACGGAGATGGGTGAACTCGAGTTGAGTCTCGAGCCCGACGAAACCTCTGAGAGTGACCCCTACGGTCTCGAGGGCTATACCGGAGAGATTCACGACCGAGACGTCGGAGAAACCGGAACAGCGACCTTTACTCTCGATCCTGACGATCTGTACGAAGGCGGCCACGAGTTTACCGTCTCGGCGTCGAACGGAGACAGCGCCACCGGGTACTTTACCGTCCCTGATGGAATTGATGTCGGAGACACGGAGGTCGTCATCGAACCGGGAACCGACGTTGACGTTTCAGTTGTTGGTACTGAAGTATCTGCAGAATATGAGTGGTATGGGAGTTGGCGGAAAGAGAATCCCGCAATTTCTGTTGACGTCAAAACACAACCAGTCGACGAAAACGGTGATTCAACCGGAGAACCCGCAAACTATTGGGATACTGGATGGGACGACAAGAACCTGAACACCTATCAGAACCGATGGGAGATCTGGGGGTCCAGTTTCACGGTCGAAGAGCGATCGAGCCTCCAACTCGAGGCCACATCGTACGAACGTGAAACGTGTCCATCGTGGGGATACAAAGACACCGTCGAATACGTCGATAGAGACTGGGATATTTATCAGTGTGACGAGGACGACCTTCCGGCCCACACCGAAGATAACATACTTCACACCATCGAGGCGGATACCGATAGTGATACTGCCGGTGTTCGCGTCCTGAGTCAGGAAAACAACCACCTACCTGAACTACGGGGTGGACACTACACACAGTTGAGCGCCGACGAAGTTCTCGAACGAGATGGCGTCGATGTCGACGTTGAAAAGGGTGAAGACGGCGAAGGGTACCTCCAACTCGATGAACACGAGTACATCTTCGTCTTTGAGATCACCGACGCGCCCGATTCGGGACAAAGTGCCGACGACTATTGGGAGGAAGCGTTCGGTGAGGGAAGCGACGATCCGAACTTCAACGACGCGATCGCACACGTCGAAATTACGCCACCGGAAGGTGAAACTCTTGATCCCCCCTCCTTCGATCCGGGAAGCGGTAGTGGCTCTGATTTCGAGCCCGGTGACGAATCCCACCGAGAGCAGGGTAACATAACCGAAAGCGACATCGACGTCGGAACGGACGAAATCATCATCGGGTAGCGTCGACTCGTGTCGCCATTTTCACAGTCGAACCTTCTTCAGATCGAATACTGCGTGCACTGAACGCGGAGAAAATCAGCTTACGCCGCGTCTTCGATCGTCGCCTTCACGTCTTCCCACACCTCGTCGGGAGCCTGCTCGCCGTCGACGCGCTCGAGGACGCCCTGCTCGTCGTAGTGGTCGATGACGGGTTCGGTGTTCTCGCGGTAGACGCGGAGTCGCTCTTTGACGGTCTCCTCGGTGTCGTCTTCGCGTTGCTCGAGTCGGTCCTCCACCTCGGGGTCCTCGGGCGGGTTGTACTCGAGGTGGTAGATCTCGCCGGTCTCGGGGTCGAGTCGGCGACCGGTCAGCCGGTGGACGAGTTCCTCCTCGCCGACGTCGAGAGAGAGGACGACGTCGAGGTCGGTCATCTCCTCGAGTTCTTCGGCCTGCTCGGGGTTGCGGGGGTAGCCATCGAGAACGAAGCCGTCGGCCTGGGTAAGTGCCTCGTCGACGATCGCGTTGACGACCTCGTCGGGGACGAGTTCACCCTGGTCCATGTACTCGCGTGGCGTGTCGTACTCGGTGTCCATCTCGGAGATGTCCATCTCCTTGTTCGCACGGAGTGCGTCCCCAGTCGTCACGTGTTCGACGTCGAACTCGGAGGCGATCTTCGAACTCTGGGTTCCCTTCCCTGCTCCCGGCGCGCCGAGAATCAGGACTCGTGGTTGTGCCATGTCGCCCCGTTCACCGCCAGCGCATAAAGGCTTAAAGAAACGAGGCCGAGGTGTATCGTATGACTCGATTCGAGGCCACCGATCCGACCGAGCGACAGAAACTCTACGTCGATTCCATTACGGCTCACCGGACTCGAGGGAGCCACTTCCTGACGCTCGAAGCCGACAACGACCGTCTCGAGAGCGATATGATGGCGAGTCCGTCCGACGAAAACGAACCGGGGACGGCGTCGACCGCCAGCGACGACGCCGAACTCGCTACCCCTCCGTGGATCCAGTTCGGTGACGGGACGATCAATCTCGACTGTACAGAGGACGAACTCGAGACCCTGAAGGGGCTGCTCGAGGAGTTTCCGGCGTTCAAGATCGACGAACTGACGCGTCCCGAGGAGGCCGAAGGAGTGAACGCCCGCGTGAGTGCGAAGGCGGATCCGAACCGAATCGCTCAGTTCGTCGACAGCGTCTTCCGTCGCGTGTACGACCTCCCCGAGGGATTTCGCGTCTGGGCTGTCGAAATCTAATCGCCCTCTGTGTGGTTATCCGATGTGCAGGTCGCCGTCCGTTCCGTCCTCGCCTTCGTCCCACTCGAGTTCGAACTCGACGCCGAGTTCGTCTGGCCCGCCGGAACTCGAGGTTTCACGCTCGGCTTTGATTTCGAACGTCGGTCGAGACGGCGGCGCCAGTGTCACCGACTCACCACCGGATTCGAGGGTGAGGTCCTCGTCCGACTCGAGGCTGTCGGCGACGGTTCTGAGGTAGTCGGCGATCTCCGCACGGTCCATTCGCCGTTCGAACTTGAAGAGGACTTCTTCCGTCATACCTGAACGTTGGGCCGAACGGTATAGAGCGTTACGCCGTGACCGGCGCGCGCGAAGCGAACGTCGTCCGTCCTGGCGACAGTCGAACGTCATCCGTCCTGCCGTACCCGCGTTCGAACCGAAGGTGTTCGACTCGGGTCGGCACGCGATCGAATAGCTGTCAACACGGATATAGGAAGCCGATCGATCAGCGATAGAAACAAGGTCGATGAATCCTACGAATCGGTGAGGGACCGAAGCGGGCAAACGGGGACAACCGGCGGTACCCGTGTGGTTTCGGCCGGTTTCGAGACAAAGCCACTATCGGCTCGTTTCCAAATAGATAAGTGCCCCCAGCGACCATCGTCCGACATATAAGCGGTCTTCAATAGAGGTGGATACAATCTACAGCGCACTCACGATCCCGATGCAGGTGCAGACACGCGTCGACGTGTTCGAGATGATTTTCCTCGTCTTCCTCGGACTCGGCACGCTCGTTGGTGCCGTCGTCATCGCGTACACTTTGTACAACGCGTACAAGTACCGCGACGAGGGCGAGACGAGCGACGGCGACGATGTACCAACACTCGGGGAACTACCGACGGGTGGAAAGGGCGGAAAGAAACTGTTCGTATCCTTCGGGCTGAGCGCCATCATCGTTATTTCGTTGATCATCTGGACGTACGGCTGGTTGCTGTACGTCGAGGATGGCCCACAGGAAGCCCCCGAAGACGCAATCGAAGTCGATGTCGAGGGATGGGCGTTCGACTGGGGATTCACCTACGAAAACGGTGTCGAGACGAACTCCCTCGGTGAGGGAATGGTCGTTCCGGCGGACACCCCGGTCTGGCTCGAGGTGACTGGCACCGACGTCTGGCATACGTTCGGGATCTCAGAACTCAAGGTGAAAGCCGACGCGATCCCGGGTGAAGTCGACGAAACCTGGTTCATGGCAGAGGAACCTGGCGAGTACACCGCCGAGTGTTTCGAACTCTGTGGACCCGGTCACTCGGATATGGACTCCGACGTAATCGTCCTTCCACAAGACGAGTTCGATCAGTGGATGGACGATCAGCTCACGCTGACGATCACTCTCGAGGACGAGAACGAAGAACCAGTCACCGACGGCTTCGAACTCTCCATCGAGCACCAGGAGAACGACGAGTTCGACGAGGATCTCTCGGCGACGCTCGGACCCGACGACTTCGAGGACGGAACGGTCGAACTCGGGGACTTCGAGCAGGGCGGTGCGTACGACGTGACGATCACGCCGACCGACGACGAGTTCGAAGCGATCGAAGACACGATCGACTTCACCGGTCCAACCGACGAAACCTACGAACTTGAGGACCCTGATGCAGACGACGAAGACGATGACAACAATAACGACGGAGGTGACGACGAATGAGTGACCTTCCCCCGATGACGTCAGTCAAACGGTGGCTGGTTACGACGAACCACAAGGACGTCGGGATTCTCTACATCGTGACGGCCCTGTTTTTCCTCCTCTTTGGAGGAGTAATGGCGCTCGCGTTTCGCGCACATCTGTGGGAGGCCGGCGGAATCGGACTCCTGAGCGGTAACGAGTTCAATCAGGCAGTCACGGCTCACGGCCTGTTGATGGTGTTCTGGTTCCTCTCGCCGATCGCATCCGGGTTCGCGAACTATTTCGTTCCGCTCCAGATTGGTGCAAAGGACCTCGCGTTCCCCCGGATGAACGCACTCAGCTACTGGTTCTACCTCTTCTCCGGCGTTCTCATCGCCTTCTCGTTCTTCCAGGGCGGGGCGTACGCCGGCGGGTGGACGATGTACGCGCCGTTGAACGTACCGACGTACACACCCGCAATGGAGGCGACGACGGGTGGCAACGCGACGATCCTCGGCTTGATGTTGTTCGTCATCTCGATCACCATCGGTACCGTAAACTTCCTGGTGACGATCCACCGGTCGCGCGCCGAGGGCCTCGGCCTCTGGAACATGCCGATTTTCACCTGGTCGTGGCTGCTCACGGTCTGGATGATGTTGTTCGCGTTCGCGGCGCTGCTCGCCGCGTTGCTGTTGCTCGCGACTGACCGGGTCTTCCTCACACAGTACTTCGCGGCCGAACAGGGTTCGAGCCTGCTGTGGGCGCACCTGTTCTGGTTCTTCGGCCATCCGGAGGTCTATATCGTCTTCTTCCCTGCGTTGGGAATCATGTTCGAGACGTTCCAGACGTTCACTGGTCGACGGTTAGTCGGCCGAAAGTGGGTCATCATCGCGATGGTTCTGGTGGCAGTCCAGTCGTTCCTCGTCTGGATGCACCACATGTACCTGACGACCATCAACTTAGAGATCAAGACGCTGATGATGGCGACGACCATCGGGATCTCGTTGCCGTTCGACCTGATGGTCTTCGCGTTGATCTACACGATGGTCAAAGGGCGCGTCCGGTTTACGACGCCGTTCCTGTTCAGCCTGGGCGCACTCGTACTGTTCATCCTCGGTGGGATCACCGGGGTGTTCCTCGGCGCAGTCGTGCTGGACTACGAGTTCCGGGGAACCTACTGGGTCGTTGCTCACTTCCACTACGTGATGGTCTCCGGTGTGACCGCGTTAGTCGCCGGCCTCTACTACTGGTGGCCGAAGATCTCCGGGAAGATGTACTCCGAGACGCTCGGAAAGATCAACTTCGCCGTCTACTTCGTCGGCTTCAACCTGTTGTACTTCCCGCAGTTCCTCGCCTGGGAGACGCCACGACGTGTCTTCCACTTCGCCGAGGGTGCCGAGTTCTACCACCAGCTTTCGACCGTGGGCGCGTTCGTCTTCGGCGCATCGTTCCTGATCATGTTCGCAACGTTCGCCCACAGCTATCTCTACGGACCGCGAGCACCCGACAACCCGTGGGAGTACTCGCGTACTGCTGAGTGGGCCGTTCCATCGCCGCCGCCACTCGAGAACTGGACTGGTCGGCCGAGCTACAGGACCGGCAATCTCGAGTTCGTCGAGGACTCGAAGGCGGCGACCGACGGCGGCGTCGCCCAGGGTGAGGCGGCGGCTGCCGAGGTTGCCTCGACTCACGAAGAAGACCACCCCGATCACGCGAGTATCTGGCCGCTCGGGATCGGTATCTCGACGTTCCTGTTCTTCTTCGGGTTAACGGGAATCACGCCGTATATCGCCGAATTCGCACAGGGAACCGAGACACCGCCCGAAGGTTTCGTCGGTATGGCTGGAGAGCCGAACATCGTCTATCCGATCCTGACGGTAGTCGGCATCGTGGCGATGGGATACACGCTGTTCAAGTTCGGCGTCGAACAGTTCGACGTCCCCGAGATGGCGGTCGCCGAACGATGGCCGTTCGGCGGCGTCGGTAACACGAAATTCGGTGTCTGGGTGTTCCTCGCATCCGACGTCGTCGTCTTCGGTGCCGTGATCGGTGCGTTCATCTTCATGCGCCTTCATACGGGCTGGAGCGACTGGACGACCGTTCCATTCGCCTCGTGGCCAGGTCTGCTCAACACCTACGTCCTGCTCACCTCGAGTTTCACCGTCATCCTGGCGCTCGTCTTCGCCGAACGCCAGAGTAAGAAGGGTCTACTCGGGGCGATGGGTGCGACGCTGTTGCTCGCGCTGACGTTCATGGGCGTGAAAGCCTACGAGTACGGCGTCAAGTTCCAGCAAGGCGAGTTCTGGTGGACCGGAATCGAGTACTCCATCTACTTCGTGACCACCGGCTTGCACGCGCTTCACGTGATATTCGGCGTGCTCATCGCGCTGTTCATGATCTACCGGATCGTCAGCGTGGATGCCTACCTCGAGGACCACCGGCCGGTCGAGTTCTTCGGACTCTACTGGCACTTCGTCGACATCGTCTGGGTCATCCTCTTCCCGCTGTTCTACCTGATGTAGCGGCGATTCGTTACATCAGTTCTCTCGACTTTCGACTCCGATAGTAATCGTCGAAACGATTTCCCCTCTGCACTCGAGCACTCAGCACGGCCAGTGCTGGCCGCTGTTTCGTGAGCGGGTGAGTGTTGGCGTTCAGTGGTTACTATTGGCGTGAACGAGCACGTCGAGTCGGATACTGCACCAACGACACGGATCTACACAGTGATCGTCCGGGCGCTGTGTCCGGACGAGAACTGATGGTCAATAGCGACGAGAGCCCGTAATCGGCGGAAACTGTCTCATACGAGTTCCTGTCCGTCAGTGCCGGCGCAGCCGCGACCCGTGGGGGATCCGCCGAGGCGTCGGCACAGTGATCCATCTCAGACGTCTCGGTCGAAAAAGGTGAGACCAGTTTCCGCGTAGTCGGGGTCCTGGCGATAGGTCAGCGCTTGGCTTCGGCGTATCTCCCGTGGGTCCCTCGTCAGATACGCGGAACCGATAAAGCGAATGTCCTCTCCGTCGGTCCTACTGGCCGATATCGTTACTTCGACATCCTCTGGCGGAACGTCGAACTCCGAGAATCCTTTTCGAAGCTGTTTCCCTTCGTGTTTATTCGTCGCCGTGGCGCTCCCGTAGACGCCGATTTCGCTTTCGGTGCTACGCGGGGTGACGGTCCACTCGCCGACGTGTCGGTCGTAGGACTCCGTCGTAGTCGGTTCGATCACCGCAAGTGACGATTCGTTGGGGCGGAACTCGCCCTCGATTTCTATACTATATCTCTTCTCATCTTAGATAGGACACAGAGTTTTTCTCTAGAAGGTTAAGTTCGGAGATCACGTGTCGATATTTCGGGCAACTACGACGAAAAGCCCCAACAGGACGGCAGCGACGGTGAGCACGATAACCTCGCCGATGGGAGACGTTGACATCGATTCGAGCCACGATTCGGCTTCAACATCGTCGGTCGAGTGGTCGTCACTCGCCTGTGTGCTGGCGACTTCCTCGGGTTCGACGCGTTCGTCAACTAACTGGGTCGCCGCGGCGTCTGCGTCGACGATCCCGTATCCGTACCGAGTGTCTTTCTCATCCGGTGCGTCAGCTGGCTTCCACGCTGTCTCCGTGAGGATTCTCGAGACGTCAGATGGCGTCGTATCCGGTTCGATCTCCAGTAACAACGCGATCGTTCCGGCGACGTGTGGCGTGGCCATCGACGTTCCGGGGAACGGTTCGTATCCCCCGCCAGGAACCGCGCTGTCGATCGCAACGCCAGGTGCGACGACGTCGGGCGCAACGTACGTTTCCGGCCCCGTCTCCCACTCAGTCCGCTCGAGACGTTCTCCCCCCGAGAAAGACGCGACGGTCCCGTCCGGACCCACCGCGCCGACGCTGATCGAATTGTAGACGTTCGCGGGCGATCCAGAGGTGTCCTCTCCCTCGTTTCCGATCGCCGCAACCACGGCAACGCCGCTCTCTTCTGCGTTCCGAACCGGGTCGGTCAGCTGGTGGTGTCGGCCGGTCGCCCCGAAGCTCATACTGATCACGTCGGCCTCTTCCTCGAGTGCCCACTCCATTCCGGCGATGATCTGTGCAAACGTCCCGCCTTCCTCGTCCAGGACGAGTCCGTGGAGCAACTCGGCCTCGGGAGCGACACCGATCGCCGTTCCGCTCTGATTTCCACCGGCGACGGTGGCACTGACGTGTGTTCCGTGCGCTCCCGAATCGTACGGCGTCGATCCCACGACGCGATCACCGCTCTCGTTGAACTCCGCCCAGCCGCCGGGATACGTCGGATCGGTTGGGTCGTCCGTGTGTAACTCGATGTCCGGATGGTCCGCGTCGACACCGGTGTCGAGGACGGCGACGCGGACGCCATCTCCACGAGCGTCGTGCTCTTCCCAGACCGTGGGTGCGTTCACCGCTTCGACACCCCAGGTTGCCGACGGATCGTCATCCTCATCGGCAACGTCGTCGCGTTCGTCCGGTTCCGGTGGCACCGATAGTTCGAAGTTCTCGTGGATCGCTTCGATTGCATCGAATCGCTCGAACGCCTCGAGGTCGACGCGATCCGTCTCGACCTCGAGTAAGACGGCATTGGTCACCCAGAACTCCTCTTCGACGGAGATCCACGCTGTTTCGGTCGCGTAATCGAGCAACGGTGCTTGTGTTTTTGCTGCGTGTTCCTCGAGGCGATACTCGACCTCGTCGTCGCTTGCATCCTCGGGGACGGTTGCTTCCTCGAATCGAACGACGAGTTCGACCGTTTCCGAGTCTTCGAGATCACGAAGACTGTCGTCGATTTCGAGGTCATCGTCACTGCTAACGAGGTCCGCGTTCTGGTTCGCTACTATGGGCACCACGAACCCCGAGATCACGAGAGAAGACACCAGCAACGCGCAGACGACGCAAGCGATCGTCCGTGACGTTGGCCGAAAGCGTACCACGATACGATAACTGGGAAGTCATCGAACAAAGACATTCTGGTGGCGCACTCGTTTGATATCCCACTATCGCCGCCGATGCGGACTCCTGTGGCGGTCAGTACCGACATACCGACGACGAGTTTACCGTTGTTCGATGACAACTTGTCCGGACGGACTCGAGGGCGTTGAGGAAGGTATAAGTGCCCCTCGCCCCGAATACCCAGCAATGGCTAACGTTCGAACGTACTCGCTGATCTACGTCGCATTGCTGGTGTTGGGTAC
This sequence comes from Natrialba swarupiae, assembly GCF_008245225.1. Classification (GTDB taxonomy): domain Archaea; phylum Halobacteriota; class Halobacteria; order Halobacteriales; family Natrialbaceae; genus Natrarchaeobius; species Natrarchaeobius swarupiae. Next base: position 203,473 of record NZ_VTAW01000002.1, on the reverse strand, counting down.
GGGCAAGTTCGCCTTTTTCGAGTTTCTGACGTACGAAATGGCCCTCGCAGGGACGATCGTGCTCGCGGTGGCCAAGATACTGTTGATCGCGGGCTACTACCAACACCTCCTCGAAGAGCCACGGTCTATCTCCTACATGATGGGCCTCGCCGTGTTCATGGTATTTCTGCTGACGATCGCAGCAGGATACTCCATCCAGTAACGCCCGAGCACTCTGTTCTCCGTTCATCTTGGCGACAGTTCGATTCCGTCTCCTGTAGGAACCGGTACGGACCGCGATGTGTCTGTCTCGGTCGATCCCAAACCGCCGAGCGATCGACCGGCAATCAGTCATCGCAGGCCGTCTGACACACTCGAGCCACAGTGGCGGGTTTTCGAATGCGCTTGTTGCAAGCGATCCAATCGGCTTACGAGAAGAGATGGACGGTTCGAATCGTGGTCGCTCTCGAAGCGGATTGCGCTGTAGTGGCCATGGCTCGTACGCCTATTGTGATACGATTTACTGTAAATCATTTCCGGCGCAACCGCGACCCGGGCAGCCGGTGTGGCGGAACTGACTGATAGTAAACTGTAACAGTGACCGACTGGCCAGCAGAAAGAAAGAGACGCAGTCCGAACGAAATCGGGCCAAAGCGGCCCGGAGGTCCGTTACTCCTTGCCGAACATCTGGCGCATCATCGGATGCATCTCCATCATCTGCTCCTCGGCGATCTCTTCGTACAGTTTGTACGTGATCGAGACAGCCAGCAGCAGACCCGTTCCGGTAACGGCACCGATCGTTCCGAGCATGTTCGCCCAGACCGCCAGGATACCGACGAGCGCGCCGCCGATGACGGTCACCTGCGGAATGTACCGTTCCATGACTTTCTCGATGACGCCGACGTTCTGTCGGAAGCCAGGGATCTGCATCCCGGAGTTTTGGATCTGACGGGCCGTCGCTTCCGGCCCCATGTTCGTCGTTTCGACCCAGAAGATCGCGAAGATCGCGCCGCCGATGACCATAAACGTCAGGTCCACGGAGATACGGATCATCACCATCCACGCCTGCTGGGCGACTTCACCCGTCCACCACATCCAGTCGTTTGGCGAGTAGATCGGTGCGGTGTAGTAGAAGAATCCGCTCACGGGCTGGCCTTGACTATCGTAGACGCCGAGCCACGGTAACTCTCGGCCGAGCAACGCGATGGTCGACGCGTCGCCAGTCTGGCGGTTGAGAATCTGACCGATGAACTGAACGTTCGCCTGCAACGCGCGAACGAGGATCATCGGCAGGACGCTCGCGTAGATGAGCTTCACGGGGAAGCGACCGCGAGCACCCTTCACTCTGGCGTGACTCAGTGGGATCTCGACGCGGACAGACTCCGCATAGACGACGATCCCGAAGATCAACAGCGTCGTAAAGAGGGCGATAATGTGCCCGTCCTGTAGTAACAGCGTGTAGAGGCCGTCACCAGCAACGAGCGAGCCAACTTCTACCTGGCCGGTAAAGATCCGATACCAGTCGTAGAAGAACCCTCCCTCAGCTGGTTGGATAAACCCAGTAACGAGCTTCTGGCTCACGCCAGCGATGATGAACAGCCCGATCCCGCTGCCGACCCCCCACTTACTGACGACCTCGTCCATATAGAGGATGAGGACACCCCCGATGAAGATCTGGGTGAACATCAGCGCCTGAATCTGGGTCTGATCGAAAGTGAACCCGCCGAGCGTCAGCGACTGCTGGGGTGGCAGGAAGCCGCCGGCGAACACCATCGGGAGTGCGGTCAGCGCCGTCATGACGATGACGAGCAGCTTCTGTAGGCCCTGGTAGAGCACCTGATCTCGGGGATCGTCCGTATCCAGCCCGAGAAGGTTCGCCCCGCCGAGCAACTGCATGACGATGCTCGCCGTGACGATCGGTCCGATACCGACCTGCATCAGCGAGCCCTGTTCACCCGCAAGAACCGCACGGAACTCGCCGAAGAGGTCGTCCCCTGCACCGGATTCCATTCCGAACAGTCCGATGTTCGTCAGGAAGAAGTACAACACGAGGATCCCCGCCGTCCAGGTCAGCTTGCGCTTGAAGGGAACGTGTCCCTCCGGTCGCTGGACTGCGGGCATCCGCGTCAAGACCGGTTCGGCGGCTTCCTTCCATCCCATACGTTAGTCCTCGTTCTGTTCGGAGTCGTCGTCTTCAGCGTCCTGTGCTCGCTCCGAGAGCACTGCCTCACCGCCGGCAGCCTCGAGTTTCTCTCGAGCGGCCTCGGAGAAGGCGTCGGCCGTCACCGTCAGCTGGTTGCGGACCTGGCCGGATCCGAGGACTTTGACGACGTCGGCTTCGTGTCCGTCTTCGACGATGTCGCGAGCATCCAGTTCGTAGCCACCGTTGGCCTCGTCGGCGAGATCGTCGGCAACGTAGAGGATGGCGTCCTCGTCTAACTTCTGGACATCGATCTCTACGACCTCCTCGCGGATGTCGTGTGGACGTTTGAAGCCGTGTTTGCCTTTCGGTTCGTAGTTGTGGAACTCGTGTTTGCTTCGTCCGGCGCGGCCGCGTCCGCCACGGTGGCCAGCACCCCGTCGATTCTTGTGGGTACCACCGCTATGTGTCCGCGATCCGCGCTGACGTCGTTTTTTACTCGTCATGGTTATCGCATCGATTCTAGCAGGTCGTTAATCTGCTCTGTTGTATGCTTTCCGAGTTGGCCTCCCTCGACGGTCGGCTTTTTGATACCGTCGTGACCACCACGTGGTGGGTGGAGCCGAAGCGTCGGCGACAGCCCAACGTCTCGAAGCGTCGTCTCCTCTGTGAGGAGGGCGTTCGCGAGTGCGTCGAAGTCGTCGTACTCGGTGTTCTCCGCGAGCCACTCCCCGTCGACGTCGGACTGGTTGCCCTCGAGGGGTTCGGCGCGCTTTTCGAGCAGCGTCGCGAGAACGTCCTCCGTCGGCTCACCGTGTGCGACGTAGTCGTTGACCTTGGTGATCATCCCCTGATAGGTGTCGGTCTCGGGGACGAGCGCACAGTGGTTGACGCTGTGGATGTTGAGCATCTCCAGGGTGTCCTGGACGTCCTGCTGGCGGTTCACTTCACCGCGAATCTGGACGATTGCCTTCATTGGTCGGCCACCTCGGCTTCGTCACGGTCGCTTGTGCGCGGTGCCGGTTGTCGGGACTGCGAAGCGTTCTCGAGCGCGTTGAACGTCGCCTTCGCGAGGTTGACGGTCGTGCGCGTATTGCCGTGGCTCTTGGTCCAAGCGTTCTCGAGACCGGCCAGTTCGAGGACGTGGCGGACGGTGTCACTCGCGGCCAGTCCGAGCCCTTCGGGGGCCGGGATGACCTCAACCTCGACGGAGCCGGCCTTTCCGGTCGTCCGTCGGCTCAGCGAGTGTGGCCGCTCCGAACGGTCCTCCCACGAGCCGGATCCTCGAGGGACCTTGAGCATGTTCAGCTTCGCGATACCGATCGCCTTCTGGATGGCGGAGCCGACCTGATCGTCTCGGCCTTCCGCGTAGCCGACGTAGCCGTCGCGGTTGCCCACGACGACGACACATCGGAACTTCACGCGGCGGCCCGAGTCGGTCATTCGCTGGACCATGTTGATGTCCAGCACTTCGTCGTCCAGTCCAGGGAGGAGCTGGTCGACGATCTCGGGTTCCTTCAGCGGGAGCCCCGAGTTGAGGGCGGCTTCCATCGTGTCGATTTCGCCCTCCTGGACCTTCCGGCCGAGACGGGTGACGGGTTCCCATCCGTCGTCATTGTAGTTGTTTCCACTCATTCGAGAATCGCCTCTCGTACGTCGTCGAAGTGTTCTGGGAGTTCGGTCGCGTCGAACTCGCCGCTGTACAGCGGCTCGTCTAGCTGTTCTGCGTACTCGGCGATATGCTCGCCGCGGGTACGCGACCAGTCCGCGAGCACGCTATCGTTGTGCGGTATCTCGAGGCCGGCGTCGATTGCGCCTTCCTGAACCGCGAACACCTTGTTGCCGGGCGTCGCGGTGTTGAGGCCGATATCGAGAACCGCTTCCTCGAGACCAGCGTCGACGGCTCGCTGGCCGGCTAGCAGGCCGGTCAGGTACGCCGCCGAAATGTTGCTCGTGGGGGCGTCCCAGCCGTACTCCTCGAGATCGCTCGAGTGTGCGCTCGCGAGCGTTTCGTCGCCGTTGGGTCCGGGAACGATCAGCTGCGCCGTAGTGTGCTTGTTGCTCTTGCGAGCAACGAGGCGGGGCTTGCCCGATTTTAGCAGGCGCAACCTCTGATGGTAGTCCGTCCGGACCTCGCGCCGACGCCGCATCGGCACCTTGTATCGTGGTCCTGTCGCCATTATTGGTCACCGTAGTTTTCGTTGATATAATTCAACAGGTATTGGACGCTACGGAACTCCCCACCGCCAGCCTTCTTGTAGAGCTCGCGGTACTGCGTGGGCGTAACCTCGCCCTTGTCACGGAGTTCGCGCAGCTTCCGTCGCTGTGCACGAATCTTGTTCTGCCACTCGTCTTTGGGATTCTGGCGGGCACCCTTCTTGCCGCGGCGCTTGCCTGGCCCCTTCTGGTGGCCGTAGGCGCGCTTTGCGTTGCGCTCGCGGGCTCGGCCGCGGGAGTTGCCCGTTGCGTCTTCGGCCTGGATGAGGCCCTCGTCGACGAGTTCGCGGATCTCGTCGCGCGTGATCGCTTCGGCGATATCGGCCTGGGCGCTCGGGTCGAGCCAGATGCGATTCTTTCCGACGTCCAAGACGTCGGCCGCGAGTCGCTTCTGTGCGGAGAGATCAGTCATCGGATTCCACCTCGACTTCTTCGTACGTTGGGTTCAGGACACGAATGCCCTCGTCTTCCGCCGTCTCCTCGATCCGCTCGCGCTTGCGCGCGCCAACCGAGGACGCGATACGGACCGCTTCCGTGTCGCCGTCGACGCCCTCGAGGTCGTCCGTGTTCTCGACGTAGACCTCCTCGAAGCCGCTGGGGTGTTTTCCCCGAACGGCGTCGGGCGTTCGGTAGCCGGCTTCGACAGTCGGCCCTTTGCCCTTGACGCCACGGCGCTGTTTCGAGAGCTGTCCGCGGGGGCGGCGCCAGGATTCCGGCGTCCGTTTTTTCATGTGGTAATCCTGGCGGTTGAACTGCGGCTTCCCCTCGCTCTTACGGCGCTCGAGAAGCCGTGTCTCCTCATCGGAGAGCTCCGGCGTCTTCTCGACCAGTCCACGAGGCTGCAGTTCCGTCTCGACGTCCTCGGCCAGTTCCTCTTCTTCGTCAACGCCGTCGTCTTCGATCTCCGCTTCGGTCTCCTCGGAGACCTCGAGATCGCCGACGTCAGCCTTGATACGCGCGGCGAGCGCGTTGCCGATACCCTCGGCTTCGGCCAGATCGTCCTGGTCGGCTTCCTTGACGTCCTCGATGGACTCGAAGCCGGCCTCGCGCAAGGCATCGGCCTTGCTTGCGCCGACGCCACTGATGTCCTCGAGTTCCTCCGGTCCGTCGTCGGCCGGCGTCTCCTCAGTTTCTGGTTCGTCGTCTGCCATCTATCAGACACCTCTTTTGGCGGGTTTCTCGGTGATGTAGACCCCGTCCTGGAAGACGCGGGTGTCCTTGCCGCTGACTCGGGTCAGCTGTTCGATGTCTGCCGCCGTCTGGCCGACGTCCTCTTTGTTCGGGCCGGAGAGGACGACGACTTCGCCGTCGACGGAGACGTCGGTGTCACCGTGGATGTTCGTTCGTCGCGGTGCCTTCTCGCCGAGGAAGTTCTCGATGACGACTTCCTCGCCCTCCGCGCGGACCTGCATTGGAAAGTGAGAGTAGAAGACTTCCATCTTGTACTCCCATCCATCGGTCACGCCGCGGAAGGCGTTCTCGACGTGGCTCTCGAAGGTGCCGACGGTCGCGTTCGTTTTCGCGTCCTCGGACTCGCTTTCGATTACCACGCTGTCGTCTTCCACGTCGACGCTCACGTCGGGGTACCAGAGACGCCGGGTAACGGTGCCTTCTGGGCCGTCGACGGTCACGTCGAGATGGTCGATCTCGACGGTTACGTTGTCGGGGATTTCCAGTTCGACTCGCATGGTTAGTAGACGTATGCGATCACCTGGCCGCCGATCCCCTGTTCGCGCGCTTCGTAGTGGCTCATGATGCCACTGCTCGTCGTGACGACGAGTGCACCGAAGTCTCGAGCCGGGAGGAATCGTTTCTCCCACTTCTCGAAGTCGTCGGCACCGGCGCTGTATCGGGGTTTGACGGGTCCGCAGGCGTTGATCGCTCCTCGCAGTTCGATCTCGAACTGACCGGCTTTACCGTCGTCGACGTACTCGAAGCCGTCGATGTACCCGCGGTCGTAGAAGACCTCGAGTACGCTGCCGATCTCGTTCGAGGCGGGCGTTACCTCGTGGCTCAGTTTACCGACGCTCTCGGCGTTGTCGAGCCCCGAGAGCGCGTTGCTGAGTGGATCATTTCCAGTCATGTTATCGGTACTTCTTGAATCCCATGTCGCGGGCGATCTCGCGGAAGCACTGCCGGCAGAGGTTGATGTCGTACTTGCCAACCAGGCCTTGCTTGCGGCCACAACGCTGGCAGGCCGCTTCCTGGCCCGTGCGCTTTGCGGCGTGCTCGCCCGTGCTGTCGTGTTCGTGTTCGCTTTCACTCATCCTCGGGGTCCTCTACGGTGACGTCGAAGTTCGCCTCGAGGAACGCGACCGCGTCCTCGGGGGTGAGTCGGTGACTCGAGGGGATCGACCGCGTCGCCTTGTCACGTTTGGCGATACGGTAGCCCGGACGGACCAGGTTCACGGTGACGTCCAGACCGTAGATCCCGACGTTCGGGTCGTACTCCTGACTCGGGAAATCCGTGTGTTCGGCGATGCCGAAGCTGAAGTTGCCCGTGTCGTCGAACTGCGACGACGAGAGCTCCGCGATCGGCAGAGCCGTCTCGAGGAACTCGTGGGCGTCTTCGCCACGGATGGTGACCTTCGTGCCGATCGGGTCGCCCTGGCGGATGCCGAAGTCGGGTTCGGTGTGTTTGGCCTGGGTACGGACGCTCTGTTGGTCCGTGACCTCCTCGATGATGTCCTCGGCTTTGCCGAGTTCACGGCCACCCTGACCGACGCCCATGTGGACGACGACCTTCTCGACGCGGGGTTTGCGCATCTCGTGGAACTCGCCGGATTCGGCTTCGCTCATTCGTCGTCACCTCCGTCGTCAGTAAAGTTCTCGTCGATCACGACGACGTACTCTTCGACGGTCTCGAACCCGCCGTCGTCAGTGGAGACGGTGACGGTGTTCGAGCCACTTCCGGGCGTGACATCGATCGCTTCGATCTCGCCGATCTTGCCGCCGTGGTTGCCCTGGATGGCGGTGACGAGCGCACCTTCCTCGTAGGGGAAGTGTGCGACGATCGATTTGTCCTCGTTGTCGACGACGATGGAGTCGTTTGCGCTGTAGGATGGGTCGTCGACGATGACGTTCGTCCCATCGTGAAGCGTAAGCTGGGTGTCGCCGCCGGAGACCTGGCGTTTGCCGTCGATCTTGCCGAGGCGACTCCCGGCGGCCTCCTCGTCGATTTCGGTCAGCGCGAGCCGACCGCCCTCGTCGGGGAAGACACGGTAGTACTCCTCTCGTCCGGGGAAGGCGATGATGTCGAAGATTCCGATCGGACGCTGTTCGTCGTTGATCGCGACGCCGTTGACGAGGATCGAATCCTCCGAAAGGGCGTAGCGCGCTTCCTTCGTGGAGTCCACGTAGCCGAGGACGTCCCGCAGAAGAACGACGAGTGGAACGCCGTCTTCGCCGTGCGGTCCGCCACCGGCTTTGACCGTGAAGACATCGGTCTTTCGCTCGACCGGCCAGGAGTTCGGAACTGAGAGTCGTTTCTGGTGTTTCGTCATTCGCTATCACCTTCGAGACGCGCCTCGCGACGCTCGTCCGAGAGATCGAGGTCCGTAATTCGAACGTTCGAAGAGTCGAGCGGACGGGGAACTTCCTCGCCGTCGGCCGTCTCGATCGTCACGTCCTCGACGTGGATGACGCCGTCCTCGAGGACGACGCGTAGAACCTCGCCTTCCTCGCCGGCGTGGTCGCCACGCATGACCTCGACCGTATCGCCCGCGTTGACGCGGGTTCGACGCGTGTCGTACTCCTCGCGGAGGTCCTCGGAGAGCGTCGCGTGAAGCTGCTTCCCTCGCTGGTGCAGCGGGGCACGCTCCGTCTGATTTCGCTGTTTGTGTGGTTGTTTGCTCATTGTCTATACGATCATCGTCGCCGTGCTGGCGATTGCTCCGAAGCGCTCTGCGACTTCGCGGGCGATCGGCCCCTTGATCTCCGTGCCGCGGGGCTCTTCGTTCTCGTCGATGATGACCGCCGCGTTGTCCTCGAACTTGAGTCGAGTGCCGTCCGGTCGGCGGACCGACTTCCGCTGGCGGACGATGACTGCCTCGAGAACCTGTCGGCGCATCTCGGGGGTCCCCTTCGTGACCGAGACGGTCACTTTGTCACCGAGTCCCGCCTTCGGCTGGCGGTTCTTGGTGCCGTGGTAGCCCGCGACGCTGATGACTTTGAGTTCACGTGCGCCCGTGTTGTCGGCACACGTGACCAGCGACCCCTTCTTGAGTCCCTGGGTGACGTCAGCTTTCATCGCCTCCATCACTCATCACCTTCGTCTGCAGCCGCGGCGAGGTCTTCGTCCGAGAGTTCCGGCTCAGGCTCTGCCTGCCCCGTCAGCTCGGCGACGTCCACCGCAGTCGCTTCTTCGGTTATTTCGACGACCACGTGCGATTTCGTCTTCGACAGTGGTCGGGTCTCTGCGATCTTGACCGTGTCACCGACCGAGAGCGGCTCGAGCACGCCCGGCACGTGAGCCGGAATGCGCGAGCGTCGTTTCATGGAGCGGTCGTACTTCGGAACCGCTACATCGTACTCTCGTTCGACGACTACGGTCTTGTCCATGTCCGTCGAGACGACCTGCCCCTCGAGGATCTGTCCTCGAACGGAAAGGTCGCCGTAGAACGGGCACTTCTCGTAGTCGTATTCCTCCGGATTCTCAGGTTCCGGAGGGGTTTCAACGTCTAGTCCTATTGCCATGGTGAGTCACCATTCGTTTCCGTGCGTCGGGCGGGTCGTGAGAGCAGTCGCGATCCATCGACCGTAACGTAGGCTACACCCTCGCCAGCGCTGTCTGATGGTGCCGATCGCTCGGTTCCACCAGGTTGAGTGTCGGCCAGTTTGGACGTAGTCCCCGACTCCTTCGTGGAGTCGGCGGCTTCATCTGTGATCGCGAACTCGAACGTCGAGCCCGATTTTGGCACCGTGACGACCCGGGACTCCCCGTCGGTTCGAACCTCTATCGAGAGTGTGTTCGTCGTCTCGATGACGACGCGGCCCTCGAGGCCGACCCGTCCGTCGTCGTCGCTGTCGACGACGCGGACCGGAAGCCCGTTGAGTTCGTGTCGGGGGAGCGTCTCGGGTGTCAGTGCCATTGCTGTGTTATTCGTCGTCGAAATCGTCTTCTTCCTGCTGGATCGTCTTGATCCGCGCGATCGTCCGTCCGAGTTCGCCGATTCGACCCGGGTTCTCCGGGGCACCACCGGCTGCGAGGACGGATTTGGCGTTCAGGAGTTCGGTCTCGAGTTCCTCGAGTTCCTCCTCGCGTTCGGCGGGCGTCATGTCGCGAATTTCCTCGACGTGGATGATCGCCATCAGGCGTCACCTCCCTCGTCGTCGCTTTCGTCTGTGGCTTCCTCGTCTTCCATCTCGGCCATCAGCTCTTCGGCTTCGGCCTCGACGTCCTCTTCGAGGTCCTCGAGGTCCTCCTCGGCGTCGGCCTCGTCGTCCGCGTCGGCGTCAGCGTCGGCCTCAGCGTCGTCGTCCTCGAGTTCCTCCTCGATGACCTCTTCGACGACTTCCTCGTCGAGGTCGCCGTCCTCGTCAGCCGCCGTCTCGACGGCCTCGTCGGCCGGCGCTTCGACGCCGGCCTCGACGGCTTCCGCTTCCTCGGGTTCGCCCTCGAGCAGTTCCTCGACACCCTCGGCCTCGTTGGCCTCGACGGCATCGGGAACGAGCTCTTCGGGATCGAGGTCCTCGTGGACGCCGAAGTCGTCGGGGAGTTCGGCGTTCGGCGGGATGATCTTGACCGTGACGCCGATCGTTCCGAGCTTCATGACGGCGACGCCCTGACCGTGGTCGACGATCTCCTCGGCGGGTTCGCCGTTGTGCTTGATGTATCCTCGGTTGAACTTCTCGACGCGCGAGCGAGCGCCCGTGACCTTCCCGGAGAGGACGATCTCGGCGCCGAGCGCACCGGCTTCCATGATCCGGTCGATCGTCGTGTGACCGGCTTTGCGGAAGTACCAGCCGCGCTCGAGTGCGTTCGCCAGTCGGTCCGCGACGATCCGGGCGTTGAGATCCGGCTCGTCGACCTCCTGGACGTCGATCTGGGGATCCTCGAGGTTGAAGCGCTCTTCGAGCGCCGTCGTGACCTTTCGGATGTTCTCGCCGCCTTTGCCGATGACCATCCCTGGCTTCTCTGCCTTGAGGACGATCTGGGTTCCCATCGGCGTTTTGGCGACGTCCATGCCACCGTAGCCCGCGCGGCCGAGCTCTTCCTGGAAGAACTCGTCTATCTGGGACCGCTGCAGGCCGTTTTCGATGAACTGGTGTTCGTCAGCCATTAGTTGTCGTCCTCCTCGGATTCGCTTTCGTCGGCGTCCTCGACGACGATTTCGACGTCGACTTCGGGCGTGTTCCAGGCCGATGCTCGGCCCATCGCACGGGGTTTACGACCGACCGCCTCGCCGACCTTGTGGGCGGCGACGTGGACGATCTCCATCGACGAACCGTCGAATCCCTGATGGTCGGCGTTGGCCTCGACGTTCTCGAGTAAGTCGAGAAACGCCTTGGAGGCCTTCTCGGGATACCGGCCTGCGTCCCAGCCGTCGATGTCGGAACGGTGTCCGACGCCGCTGTTGTGGGACTTGAACGGAACCGACTGTTCGCCGTCGATCACGTCCTGAAGGTACGCCTGTGCGTCGTCGACGGTTCGTCCCTTCAGTTCGCGCGCGATTTCTTTGCTGTGCTTGTGGCTCATGTGACGCTCCCGAAGCATCGCTTTCGCGGTGGCGTCCGGGTCGGCGTCGACTGAGTAGTTGATTCCCATGCGTGGATCACTTCAGTGGGACGAACTTCGACGATCGAGTCGCGCCGATACCAGCCTGTCCGTGTTCGACGGAGTTGCGAGTCAGCTGGAACTCGCCGAGATAGTGTCCGATCATCTCGGGCTCGACGCGGACGCGCTCGAACGACTGTCCGTTGTACACCTCGAACGTGAGACCGACGAACTCCGGCAGGATCGGCATATCACGAAGGTGGGTCCGGATCGGCGCGTTTGCCGTCTCCTCTTCGCCTTTCTCGCGGGCCTTCTCGAGAAGCTTTTGTTTCTCGACGGAGAGGCCGCGTTTGATACTTCGCCGCTTGCGTGCGGGCAGCAGTTCCGCGACGTCTTCGAGCTCCATCTCCTGCAGCTCCTCGACGGTGTGACCGCGGTAGGTGAACTCCTCACCCTCACGGCCGGTTCGGTACTCCTGGCTCATTTGTTTCCACCTCGGCCGGTTCGGCGCGAGGAAATGTCACCGACTTTGCGTCCCGGCGGGGCGTCCCGCGAGACGGATTTCGGTTTCCCCGGGTGTTGGCGGCCGCCGCCACCGAACGGGTGGTCGACGGCGTTCATCGCGACACCGCGGACGCGGGGCCACTTGGTCCCGCGGGCTTTCATCTTGTGGTACTTGTTTCCGGCTTTGACCATCGGTTTCTCCGTGCGTCCGCCACCGGCGACGACGCCGATGGTGGCACGACACTGCGGATCGAGGCGCTTGACCTCGCCGCTTGGCAGCTGGACGACCGCGGCGTTGCGGTCGTGGGTGATCAGGTCCGCGTTCGTTCCAGACGCCCGGGCGAACTTCCCGCCGTCGCCGGGGTTGGCTTCGACGTTACAGACCGGCACACCTTCGGGAATCTCCGCGAGCGGCATCGTGTTGCCGGGTTTGATCTCCGCGGAGACGCCGACTTGGATCTCCTCGCCGACGCCGATTCCTTCCGGAGCGAGCACGAGTCGCTGATCACCGTCGTCGAACTCGATGGCGGCAATCGGCGCTGAGCGGGCCGGATCGTGTTCGATATCCACAACCGTTCCGCGAACGACGTCGCCGTCCTCTTCTTTCTTGTGATCGAGCTTCGCCTTGTATCGGTGCGACGGGGCACGGAACGTGGAGGTACCGCGACCACGTCGCTGTCCGAGAATTCGTCGTCCCATCTCAGAACACCCCGATACGCGAGGCGACTTCCTGGGCGTCGTCGTCCTCGGAGAGTCGAACTGTCGCTTTCTTCTTGCCCTTCATCGTTAGCTGGGTGTTGATGTTGTCGACCGAGACGTCGAAGCGCTCTTCGACCGCATCACGAATGTCGTGTTTGGTCGCATCCGGGTTGACGACGAACTGGAGCTTGTTCTCGAAGTCCATGTCGTTCATCGCCTTCTCCGTCACGAGCGGGTGTTCGATGATACCGGTCATCGGTCCGCCACCTCCTCGAGTGCGCTTTCGGTCCAGACGGTTAGTCGACCCGGCTGTGCGCCGGGTGCGAGATCCTCTGCGTTGACCTCGGCGGCCGTCGCGACGTCGGCCCCGGCGAGATTTCGTGCGGCCCGGGATGGGCCGGTCTCGCTCGAGGTGACGAAAAGGATCGACTTTGGCGTCTTGTACTTCCGGCCACGGGCTTTCCCCTGACCAGAGCGGACGCTGCGGCCCTCCTCGGCGCGTTCGATGTCGTCGGCGATGCCGGCGGCCTCGAGGAACTCGACGACCTCCTTCGTCTTCTGGAGGTCCTCGAACTCGTCGTCGACGACGACCGGAACGTCCGTGTCGGCGTCGAAGCGGTGGCCACGTTCGGCGACCAGTTCGGCGTCGGTCGTCGCGGCGACCGCGCTTCGGATGGCGAGTTTCTTCGTCTTCGTGTTGATCGATTCTCCCTGCTCTTTCTCGGCTTTCGGCGGGTGTGCCTTGCGTCCCTTGACCGCCTGGGGAACGCGGCGGGCACGACCGTCCTGTCGCGGGACGTGTGCCATCCCGCGACCGCTACCGAGCGATTCGGCCGGCGTTCGTTTGCCGGCGAACTCGTCGGCGCCGTAATCCTGTTTTCGGTTTGCCTGGGCGACGCGAACGGCACGAGCGATCAGATCCGGGCGGTACTGCGTGTCGAAGACCGCCGGGAGCTCGACCGAGTCCGCGTCCGAGCCGTCCAGGTTGCGTACTGTTACTTCCATTGTTTAGCCCTGGTTGGATGCGGTAGAGACGAACCGGACCTCGGGATCGAGGCGCGGCTGGTCTCCGGGTCGGATCGCCGGGCGGAAGCGTACGAGACGCTTCTGTGGCCCGGGGAGCGAGCCCTTGATCAACGCGTGCGGGCCGTCGACTTCGCCGTAGTTGACGAAGCCGCCGTCGACCGTCGCGTCAGCACCGTCGCCGATATCGACGAGGCGCTTGTTCAGTTCAGTCCGCTGATGGTAGCCCGTCTGACCCTGCTGTGGAACCGTCGAGCGAACGCGGCTCGGGTTCCACGGGCCGAGGTTACCGATGCGGCGACGCCAGCCCTGCCGGGCGTGTTTGCCCTTGCGTTTCTGGACGCCCCAGCGCTTGACGGGGCCCTGGGTCCCTTTTCCTTTCGTGACGCCGCTTGCGTCGACGTACTCGCCGGCGCGGAACACGTCGTTCATAACGTGCTCGCCGCCCTCGGCGATCGTCTCGAGCCCAAAGTCGACGCGTTCCTCGGCGGAACCGCCGCCGACTCGAGTTTCCATCACGTCGGGTTTCTTCTTGGGCACCGATGGAACGTCGCCAGGAACCGTGTGGGTGATGACGCGAACGTCGTCGACGCGACCCTCCGCTAGGAGGCCCCGAAGCTCGTCTTCGGCGGCGTCGACGTCGTAGTCATCACCGGGCAGGTCGAGGACGCGGTCGAGTTCGGGAACGAACTCGTCGGTCCAGACCTCGGTTACCGGCTGCTTTCCGTACGGTGTATCTTCGTACGCTCGCAGAGCGACGGCGCGCATTGGCGGCGTCTCCACGATCGTCACGGGGACGGTGGTCTCCATCCCCTCGGTCGCCGAGTTCGCTTTGTCGTCGACCATGACGGCGTGGGTCATGCCGGCCTTGTAGCCCGCGAAACCCTGGAGCGTCGGCTGTCCTTCGTCGTCCGGCCACGAGTTGAAGCGTGGGACCTCGCTGGTCGCACGCTTTCGTGGGCCGAACCCGAGTGAGCCTTTGCGTGGTGCGTTTGGTTGTGGCATTCTATCACGCTCTCAGTGAGAGGGGCGCGAGGGTGGCGAACAGAGCCTCCTCCGTTCGCACGACCTTGCTCCCCTGGTTCGGAACCGTGTTCAGCCAGAGGTCGAACCCTAGATCGCTGGGTTCGACTCTGCCACCACCGTCGTCGGTGGATGACACCTCGATTCCGAGGATGTCCGGCAGCCCTCTCTCGGGCGCACCGAACGCGACGGTCGTTCCGTCGGATTCGACGCGTCCGGCCAGCGTCTCGAGTCGCCCGACGGTGAGTTCTTCACCGTAGCGGGACGACGCGATGCAAACGCCGGCGTCCTCACGGCCGAGTGCTGCCGAAAGGTCCGTCCGCTCGACTGAGAGCCCCGGGAGGGGCTCGTCGACGAGTTTCGCCCGGACCGGTCGTCGCGAAGAGATCCTGATGGTCACGCGCTCGCCCTCGGAAACCGCCATTTTCGGCGGTACGTTGAGGGAGATCGGGTGTTGCATGCCGCAATTGACCCGCACGCGTTGATCAGGTCCGACCTCGGTCACGATCCCTTGTCTTGTCGACCCCGAACCGTTCGATTCGGAGCCGGTCTGTGTCGTGGCGCGGAGCGGCGGTAGGACGCCCGCATACTCCAGTTCGTCCCGCATGCCCCAGACCTCGTTTCTGAGGTACGGCGGCGTTGCGGCGTACCGCAAGACGGTGTTTACGAACCCGCCGTCGAATCGCCCGGTTTCGCCGTCCCGATCGGGATAGACGAGCAGGCGATCGACCCGAAAGATCGTCGCCGCGCGGGCGACGTATCCGAGCTTGCGAGTTGCCTCGCGTTTGTCCTCGGCTTCCCGGGTCAGTGACGACGGAACGAGTACGCTGACGGTCATGCCGAAACGCTTCGGCGCCGCGTCACTAGACTGTAGCGCTTTGTTGCCGATAGGGTCTTAAAAGGGTAGCGGAATCCATCCCGGCTGTGACGGCCTCACAGGGTGGTATTGAGGCAGTTTGGGCGACATTCACACGCGATGCAATTCATCGGCGATTGTTACGGACCGGTATCGTTCGGTGCCGGCGATCGCTCGGACGGGACCGACCCGGTCTCGCTACTCGAGAGCCGGTGATCCGGACAGTCTTCAAAAATCGATCGACGGCGTCGCGTTCGTCGTGGTGGCGCGTACCGAACCCGACTCGATTCGCAACCCTTATACATCCCTCCGGGAGTAGAATAGAGTGCAACAGGGCGCTGGTAGTGTAGTGGTATCACGTGACCTTGCCATGGTCACAACCTGGGTTCAAATCCCAGCCAGCGCATTTTCACTGGACAACAACGACGAGCGAAGCGAGTCGTCTGTCCAGTGAAAATCGAACCTGGATTTGAATCAGGGAGGAGCTTTGCTCCGACCGTGGTTCAAATCCCAGCCAGCGCATTTTTCGACGAACAATACCGACGACCAGAGCGAGTCGTCCGTTCCTCGAGGCGGTGCCTACTCCTCGAAGAGTGCGGTCAGTACCGCCGCTTCGGCTTTCCTGAGGTGTTCTGCCGCGGTCGACGTTGCACAGCCGAGCTCGCGTGCGACGTCTTCGCTCGTCGCTTCGCGGGGAGTGTCGTAGTAGCCGAGTTCGATCGCGGATTCGACCGCTTCCCGCTGGCGCTCGGAGAGTCGGTCGACGACGGTGTCGGGTGCGACCCGCGTTCCGCCGACGGAGTCGATCTCGACCGTGATGTCGTCAGGAATGTCTGCCACGGTGGACTGGGCGTTCGTGACCGCGGTCTGGACGTCGCCGTCTGAACCCACGACGGTGAACGTGTAGGTACCATCGGGGTTCCACTCCGCCGGCGGGATCGTCATCAGACTCCCCCGTTTGAAGTTCTCCCAGAGTGCCCGAGCGCTCGCCGACCCCGTCCCCCGCACGAAACAGTAACACTTCTCCGCCGACAGCGAGAGCAGTTCGTACTCGCTGATCGCATCGTCGCGCTCGAGAACCGATTCGAAACGCGACGTGTCGCCGCGGACCCGCAACAGAAAGGTTGCGGGTGACTCCGTGACGTTCCAGTTGACGACCGCCACTCGAGCGAACTCCTCGTCCGCCCCCGTGACGGCGTCGTACGTGAGTGGCAGATCCGAATCGCCCGGATCGATCGTCACTTGGACGCGTTTCATACAGCGTTGATTTCGCGATCCGGTGAAAAGCGTTGGCGAACGCGTCACAGCGCGGAACGGATCTCAGCCGTCGAAATATAAAGGTGGGAGAAATATGCGGCAGGAGTGCTTCCTCCCGTCGGAGCGTCTCCACCCGTATGAAGCGGATCGTTGCCGGAACCGGTCGGACCGCGGAGGGAATTGCGAGAATCGTCACGCTAGTGGGTGCGACCGTGGCGTCTCTCGAGGGCCGACGGACCAACGCGCTATTCGGGATCGATATCAGCGACCACTATCACGGCGACCGAACGGTGAGGCCGGAATGAACGGAAGTTGGATGGTGACTCTCGGGACGATCGCCGTGTCACTGCTCTTGATTCCCGGCGGACTCACCTACTTCTTCTCGAACGGCGGTCTGGCCGCGGTTGACGGCTCGCGGATGATCGTCGTCGGGCTGATCGCGATGCTTCCCGGGATTTTGATGGGGTCGACGGCGCTGTGGGTCACAGCCCAGGGGTAAGTGTATCGGGACTCGAGCAGTGAGTGGACTGGTTCGACGACGACTCGATTGGCGACGTCACTCGAGAACGAAGAGACGAGTCGTGGATCGGTATCGGCTCCCGGAACAGGGACGTCGGCCGTGAAAATTGGAACCGGTCGCGGAGATCGGTTAGTCGTCGTTGTCGTCGTCTTTCATCCCGTCGAGCTGGGAGACGAGTTCGTTCGTCGAGAGATCGGACTCGAACGACAGCTGGCCGTCGTGGTCGTTCTCGTGGACGTTGACCGCCTCGACGTCCTCCTCGTCCTCGCTCGTCTGCTCTCGCTGTTCGGACTCGTCGTAGCTACCAAAACCCATAGGACTACTGGTCGGTAGGTGGGTAAAGGCGTGGCGGTTCGTTGCCGTACTGCGAACTGCTCACACGTGTCGACGCGATCCGACCGCCAGTGTTCGTCGGCCCTCAGGGGCAACCGGTTCCGACCGTGGTCGGTCACAGTCGATGGTTCGCTCGAGGCCCGTCGACCGGGTGGCGACCACGTTACTTCAGCCGGAGGTACTGTCTGTCGTAGTCGGGTTCGTCCTGTCGGGGGTGAATCGTGATGAACGACTCCGGGGGCAGTTCGGCGAGTCTGGCTGGCAGGTCCTCGAGTTCGGAGTGCCAGCCGACGTCGCCACGACGCGGCGAGATGGCGACGATAAGATCGTCCTCGTCCGTCTGAGACTCGAGTAACGGCAGAAGGCGGCCCCAGTCGTCGATCGAATCGAACTCGGCTGGAACGTCCTCCTCGACGAGCTCGAACAGCTGTTCGAACTGGTGGGACGATCCCTCGACGACGACGACGTTCAGTTCGGCGCCGAGTCCAGACGTGATACGCTTGACCAGGTGGACCGCCTCGTAGAACCCCTCGTGGTGGTCGGCACCGATCGGGACGACGACGAAGATGCGGCGAGTCGTGTTGACCGGGTGACCGAGTCGCGAGATGAGCACGGGGAGTTTGGTTCGCTCGAGGACCTGGTCGATGATGCTCCCGAAGATGCGGTGGCGGAAGCTCTGTTTCGCGTCCCAGCCCATGATGATCTGGTCGGCCTGGACCTCGATCGAGCCCTGGACGATGCCGGAGGCGACGTTGTGGTTGATCCGAGTTTCGGTCTCGATGGGAACCTCTGCAGCGCTTCCGGCCGCGGCCAGGTCGTCGAGATCAGCTTGCACGTCGGTGACGCGGCGCTCCGTCTCCGCCTCGCCATCCGGTTGGACGACCGTGATAACGTTGACCGGCTCGGTTCCGCGATCGCCCTTGATCACGAACGCGAGCTCGAGCAGCCGTTGCTGGAGTTCGGCGTTACGAGACAGGGGCAACAGAATGCTCGGATCGTCGGTGTCGGCCTCGCCGTCGCCGACCTCGCGCTCGAGGGCGAGGCGGGTCGCCGCGCGCTCGGTAATCCAGGGGCTGACGAGGGCGGTCACGAGCAACATCAGGACGACAGCGTTGAGGACGCTGTCACCGAACAGACCGGCATCGTAGCCGACGAGAGTGATCGCAAGCGCCGCAGCGGCCTGCCCGGTCGAGAGCCCGAAGATGACCGCGCGTTCGTTGGCGGTGTATCCCTGGATCCGTGAAACGATCCAGGCGGCACTGCCCTTGGTGAGGAGCATGATTCCGATGATGGTGGCGGCGATCAGGAGCGTCGTCGGTCCGTCGAAGATGACGACCGGGTTGACGAGCATCCCGACGTGCAACAGAAAAAACGGGATAAAGAAGGCGTTGCCGACGAACTCGATGCGGTTCATCAGGGTACCTCCCTCCGGAATCAGCTGGTTGACGGCGATGCCGGCGACGAACGCGCCGAGGATCGGATCGAGCTGGAGCACTTCGGCGAGACTGGCGGCGGCGAAGATGGCGACCATCACGAACAGGAACTCGAAGTAGCTCTCCTCGCTGAAATTCTGGAAGAACCACCGCGATCCACGCGGCAAGACGAGCCAGACGGTTCCGAAGAGGACGACCAACGCGAGCAGTACCTGGGCGATCAGCCAGACGGTGAGTTCACCCTCCGTCGCGCCGGTGACGATCGCGAGGACGACCAACGCGAGCGTGTCCGTAAAGAGAATACCGCCGAAGACAGCGGTGACGGCCCGGTTTTTGGTCACGCCGAGTCGGTTGACGATCGGGTAGGCGAGCAACGTATGTGAAGCGAAGACAGCCGACAGCAACAGGGCGGCCCAAGGGTCGAATTCGAACACGAAGTACATCACCGCGGTGCCGACGGTAAACGGGAAGAAGAAACTCGTCAGCCCGAACAGCGCCGCGTTCTCCGGAGCCTCTTTGAACCCACGGAGATCGAGTTCGAGCCCGACGGTAAACAACAGATAGATGAGCCCGACCTCACCGAGCAACACGATCGCGCCGGAGTGGTCGACGATCTCGAGCGCGTCGGGGCCGACGAGCGCACCGAACACCACGATGCCGACGATTCCCGGCTGTCCCAGCCGTTTGACGATCAGCGGACCGGCGAGAAAGATCGCCATGGCGATGGTAAACACCAGCACCGGCTCTTCGAGCGGCATCTCGAGGACGTTCGCGACTGGTGTAGTGTTCATTCCGTCTCGGACCGACGTTCTCTGTTGCCGTGGCGATCGTTCGGTTCAGGCTATTGTTGCCGCATTCGTCGAATTTCAGATCGAAAGGCCGTGATTATCGCGGAATGATGTTCGGGGAGTTAATAAAATGTCTGACTTCTCCCGAGTTCGAGGGTTGATTGTGTTATTTCCTGCTACTAGCGGACGAGCTACTGAGTGAATGTACGAAACATCGGCTCCGTTCGACGAACGGTCGGATTCGATGGTCGTTCGGTGCCTACTCGCGATTCATCGAGGGGTACTCGGCGTTCGTGACGTCGTACTGCGGACGCCGATTGCTGTTCGATGGACATACTCCGGTTTAGACGGACATTCGAGTGGCTTTGCTCTCAGTTAGACGAGAAAGTCGACCGAACGTTGGGTGCGTGACGCGGAGGCGACGTCGCGGCCGGTCCAGCGAGTCGTCGTGTAGTCGACTGTTCAGGGACGTATTACGGTGTCTCGCCCCTGTCTAGTAGCCCGTCTATAGTAATGGGTTCGGACTGCCTGTGCTCCGATCATGTACGATACGGGATTTTCGTTGTACGCGAGGCGAGTGTCGGCAGCGTTCGACGGGGTGAGTCGCTGATGTGTGGGATCATCGGTCACGTCGGAAACGGCGACGCACTCGAAACGCTGTTGACCGGGCTGGAGAATCTCGAGTACCGTGGCTACGACTCGGCGGGCGTCGCCGTCCAGAACGGCTCCGGAATCGCCGTCGAAAAGCGCTCCGGAAAGGTCCAGGAACTCAAAGACTCGATCGAAGAAGTCTCACTCACGGGCGAGGTCGGCATCGGCCACACGCGCTGGAGTACACACGGTCCGCCGACCGACGAGAACGCACATCCACACACGGACGAGACGGAAGACGTCGCCGTCGTGCACAACGGAATCGTCGAGAACTACGCCGAGCTTCGGGAGTGGCTTCGCGGGAAGGGACACGAGTTCACGAGCGACACCGATACGGAGGTTATCCCACATCTCATCCAGTACCACATCGATCGTGGACTCGACAGCGAAGCCGCGTTCCGTCGCGCGATCGACGAACTCGAGGGGAGCTACGCCATCACCGCCATGTTCTCGGGCGAGCACGTCCTCTACGCTGCTCGTCAGGGATCTCCCCTGGTCGTCGGCATCGAGGACGATCAGTTCTTCCTCGCGAGCGACGTTCCCGCGTTCCTCGAGTACACGGACACGGTCGTCTATCTCGAGGACGGCGACGTTGCGATCGTCGACGAGGACGGAATCGAGTGTACCGATCTGGCGGGAGAGCCGATCACGCGCGAGCCAGAAACCGTCGAATGGGACCCGGAACAGGCGGGAAAGGGCGAGTACGACCATTTCATGCTCAAAGAGATTCACGAGCAACCGGTGTCGCTCTCGCAGGCGATCGAAGGCCGGGTTGATCCCGCACGGGGACGGATCGCTCTCGAGGAGTTCGGTCCGGCGACGTTCGAGGGAGTCGAGTCCGTCCAGCTGATCGCCTGCGGGACGTCCTATCACGCCGCCCTCTACGGCTCGCTCGCGCTGAACCGGGCCGGCGTTCGTGCGAGGGCGTTGCTCGCAAACGAGTACAGCGTTGGGGCTCCACCCGTCGACGAGAACACGCTGGTGATCGCGGTTTCACAGAGCGGTGAGACGGCGGATACGCTCAACGCACTCCGCCAGGCCAGTGCCGAAGGTGCAGCAACGCTCACCGTGACCAACGTCGTCGGCTCGACCGCCGCGCGGGTAGCCGACGAGACGCTCTTTATCAGGGCCGGACCCGAGATCGGTGTCGCCGCGACCAAGACGTTCTCCTCTCAGGCAGTGATGCTCGTCTTGCTCGCCCAACGAATCGCCGACGACGTCCGTGGCGGGCCAGGCGCAGACCTCGAGTCCCTGTTGACGGAGCTTTCCCGAATGCCGGCGGCGATCGACGACCTGCTCTCGTCGACCAACGCCCGATCGATCGCCAGGCGCTACGAGGGCTGTCAGTCGTACTTCTTCATCGGTCGCGGGCTCGGATTCCCCGTCGCGCTCGAGGGAGCGCTGAAGTTCAAGGAGATCACGTACGACCACGCCGAAGGGTTCGCGTCGGGCGAGTTGAAACACGGGCCGCTCGCACTCGTGACGCCGGAGACGCCCGTCTTCGCGGTGTTCACCGGAACCGAAGACGAGAAGACGTTGAAAAACGCCGAGGAAGCCCAGACCCGAGGAGCGCCGGTGATCGCCGTCTGTCCCGACGGCCATCGAGCGGTCGACGTCGCGGACGCACACCTCGAGATCCCCGACACCGACAGTATGCTCGCAGGGTTGTTCGCGAACGTACAGCTCCAGCTCGTCTCCTATCACGCGGCGCGCCTGCTCGAGCGACCGATCGACAAGCCGAGAAATCTGGCGAAAAGCGTCACTGTCGAGTAACAGGTTCGTTGTGGCAACGAGAATCGAGTACGAGTCTTCGAGACCAGAGGGACCGAAGGCCACCCCCGTAGCCCGACGTCCGATCGGCCTCGTCTACGGCGACTCGAACTCGAACGCGTCGGAATCGAATCTGGAGGGAATGCGGTGATCGAGTAGTGGTGTGATACCGATCGACACCCTCCAGTTTCTCTAGGAGTTCGATATTATATAAACCCAGCACCTGATCACTACGGGAACCGTCTCCTCCGTCGGAGAAAACCGCGAGACTGTGCGGGGTCGTTCGGATTGCCCGAACGCGAACGCGGTCGTCGTCGCGTTCTCACTCACGGACTGTCTTCGTTACCGGGTATCGGTGACTCCGGTCCGAACGATCACCGGTAGAATAGTACGACGATCCGTAACTATAGTAGCCACTGCAGGTCTTGCACACCTGATCGCCAGACAGATCAGCGATCAGTGTGCGAATCGTTTCATACGGTTTACTGTACGTCATTTCCGGCGCAACCGCCGCCTGGGTCGCGGTTGCGCCGGTACATCGTTACAGCAATCCGTATCAGTTGTTACTATTATCGATCGCGTTCGACGGTCTCACCTGGAGCCGTCGTCGTCCCAGTATCGAGTTTGAGCCCCGGTGTCAGGCTGGTGTTGATACCGGTTTTGACCCTGTCACCAGCGACGACACCGAACTTCCGACGTCCGGTAGAGACCCGCTTTCCTTTCACCGTAAACCGAACGGGATCGCCGTCGTGACGGAGGTTAGCGACGGTCGTCCCTGCACCGAAGTTCACGTTCCGGCCGAGCACGCTGTCACCGACGTACGAGAGGTGCCCGACCGTCGCTCCAGAGGACAGAACGCTGTTTTTCACCTCGACGCTGTGACCCACTTTCGCGTCGGTCCCGATCACCGTCGCGCCGCGAACGTACGCGTTCGGGCCGATCGTCGCACCCGACCGGACGAGAACCGGCCCCTCGACGACGACACCCGATCGTACCGTCGCGCCTTCCTCGACGATTACGTCTCCCTCGAGGAACGCGGCGTCGCTCACCTCGCCGTCGACCCGCCGCTCGAGCGTCCCGGCTTTCCACTCGTTGGCTTCGAGCAGTTCCCACGGACGGCCGACGTCCATCCACCGGTCGGTGGTGATCGGCGTGACGGAGTACTCGCCGATGACCCTGGCGAGTACGTCGGTGATCTCGTGTTCCCCACGTTCGCTCGCGGGGACGTCGAGCCACCGTCGTGCTTCCGCCGGAAACGCATACGCGCCTGCGTTCGCGAGGTTCGTCGGCGGGTCGGCAGGCTTCTCGACGATGTCGGTGACCGTTCCGTCAGTCGTGCTGAGCACGCCATACTGGCGCGGATCGTCGACTTCGACGGCACAGACGGCTGGACACGCGTCGAACAGCTGCTCGATCGCGTCCGGGTCGTACAGGTTGTCGCCGTTGAGGACGGCGAACGGGCCGTCGAGGTGCTCACGGGCGGTGTTGACCGCGTGTGCGGTTCCCGCCTGTTCGGTCTGGTGTGCGTAGCTGACGGGGACGTTCCGGTACCTCGAGCCGAAGTGCTCTTCGACGGTCTCGCTCTCGTAGCCGACGACAAGGACGATTTCGTCTGCGCCGGCGTCGACAGCCGCGTCGACCGTGTGTGCGGCGAGCGGCCGATCCGCCACGGGCAGCATCGGTTTCGGGACCGCGGTCGAGAGCGGTCTGATCCGCGTACCTTCACCTGCCGCGAGGACGACAGCTTTCATGGACCTCGCTACACCGATTCGTCGGATAACTATCCCCTCGCTACTCCGCCCTCTCCTGAGAGTGGGACGGAGAGATCTTCGAGTCAACTCGTCTGCGTGGCCATTCGACGCGGGAACAGGGTCGTTGGCAAAACTGCGATACGTTCATCCGTCGTTTACCCCACCTCGTAGATCAGGATAGAATCGTCGTTTGGAAAACCGCCATTCCGACCGTCCGTCGAAACGGTCCGCCGAGTCGTATCGACGATGGGGCTTGGAACCGGGCCTGGATTTCGGCGGAAAACATCCCATTACCGACCGGAAATATTTGATTTCGTGGCTAAGAAGCCGTGAATGCCAGGATATTCGAACCGTCACGAGCACCCATCTGTCGGGTGTGAAAGCCGAAACTAACCGATTCGAAACGAGTTATGCGGTCTATAGTAAATACCGTTCTGTGGTTACGGGTTGGTGATGTCGACGGAACCAACCGATGCCAAGTGGACGCCGATGACGTCCGGACACCAGACCAGCGCTCCGCAGTGTGTCAACTGTGGCAATCAGGTAACGCGCCAGTTCGCCCGCGTCTTCGGCGACAATCGGGACGTCGTCCACGCCTGCCCTGACTGCTCGACGTACCGCGAGATGAAAACGTCCGATTTTATCCCGAAAGAGCTCCGGTGACCCTCGGTCCTATCGATCGGCTGAGAGGACGCGTCGATGGCGTAGTCGGCTCTGGCCGGCTTACTCGTGTCGGCCGATCGACTCCGAGACGAGTGTCGTCGCTTCGTCGAAAACGGCGTCGACGTTCGATTCGGTGCGTGACTCCGCGGTGACGCGCACCAGCGGTTCGGTTCCGCTGGCACGGATCAAAAACCAGCCGTCGTCGGTTTCGACGCGAACCCCATCGAGCGTGTCGACGTCGTCGTATCGGTCGTCGACGCGCCGCCGAAGGTCGTCCACGACGGCGTCTTTCCCCTCGACCGAGACGGACGTTCGCCGGATCGGATACCGATCGATTTCCTCGACCATCGCGGAAAGCGATCCTCGCTCGTCGGCCAGTTCGACGAGAGCAGCGGCGGCGAGCGGGCCATCCGGACAGAGCGTTTCGTCCGGCCAGATCCAGGCCCCGCTTGGCTCTCCCCCGAAGACGACGTCCGCTTCGGTCGCACGTTCGGCGACGAACACGTCACCGACGCGCGTTCGCGTTACCGACGCCCCGACCTCGGCAACGGCGTCGTCGACCGCGAGACTCGTGTCGACGGGCGCGGCGATGCGGTCTCCCTCACCCGCGACGGTTCGCGCGAAGATCGCCAGCAGCGCGTCCTTCGGAACGAACCGCCCCGTCTCGTCGACGGCGAGCATTCGGTCCGCGTCGCCGTCGTGTGCGATACCGAGATCAGCCTCCGTCTGCCCGACCAGCGTGGCGAGGGTCTCGAGGGTCTCTTCGGTTGGCTCACTCGGCCGACCCGGAAAGGAACCGTCTCGCTGTCCGTTTAGCGTTCGGACGCGACAGCCCAGCTCGGCGAGAACCGCGGGCGTAATTCCGCCGGCACCGGTTCCGAGATCGACGATTACGTCCGGCGTTCCTTCCAGGTCGACTGTGCCTGCGATGCGTTCGGCGTGGGCCTCCCTCGCTCGCTCACGGCGTCGGCAAACGCCGAGTTCGTCCCAGGGAACGGGTTCGTAATCGCCGTCGCGGATCCGTCGTTCGATCGCCCTCCGACGATCGGGACCGAACGCTTTTCCCGACCGTGTCCAGAGTTTGATCCCGTTGTCCGGTGCGGGGTTGTGCGACGCTGTAACGACGACGCCCGCGTCAGCGTCGAACAATTCGACCGCGCGTGCGATCGTCGGCGTCGACTCGACACCGACCGTGAGGACGTCCGCACCGCACTCACGAAGACCGGCCGTGAGTGCGTCGACGAGCATCCGGCCGCTCTCGCGGACGTCCCGCCCGACGACGACGGTTCCACTCCCCTCCGAGGCGACGGCGCGGCCGACCGAGAGCGCGAGTTCGGCCGTTACGGTCGTTCCGACCCGTCCACGAATGCCGCTAGTTCCAAACATACCCGTCACTGACGTACCCCATCGCCTTACTATTCGCCGTCTACTCCCGGCCGGGACACACCTGTCCGTCGACGGTCGAGTTCACGGAACAGTCGCACCCGTCGACCGGCTCTAGTCGTCTCGAGAGAAAGACACGATCGGTAGCACGTCCCTATATCGCTAAACTGTCGACACCGACTATGTGGGGTCGGATCGACCCATTCGAACGAACCCATCCACATGAGTGCAACCGATCACGACGTCGACGACGGATCTAGCACCGCGATCTCGGAGCTCTCACCGAGTGCGAAGCTCGTCTACAAGGTCCTCGAGTACGAGGGCGAGATGACCCAAGAGCAGATCGTCTCCGAGTCGCGACTCTGCTCGCGGACGGTCAGGTATGCCCTCGGCAAACTCGAGGAGAGCGGTCTGGTCGCGAGTCGCGTTCACCTCGAGGACGCCCGTCAGTCGAAGTACCGGATCGACGGCTGAGACGGATTGTTGTACCGATCTACCTGTAACCGTAAAATGGATCGTACCGCGACTGACGGACGACAGGCTGGATGATTCGTACCGGTCGTCGAATCTCGACCGACTCCGGAGTCACTGCAGCTTTCGATACTGATCGATCACCAGATCAAGTCCGAACGCCCCCGCGGTGATCTCGTAGGTGGTCTCGAGGCGAGGGTTGAACTTCGCTTTGTACCGGTTGATACTCGGGACGCCAGCCCCGACGAGGTCGTAGCGATCGAGTCCCTCCCGGAGACCGTCGCGCATAACCGTCCAGTCGAGCAGATCGTTGATCGGGAGGTCGACGTCGACGTCGGGTTTGACGCCGCCTTGCCAGCGGTATCGGGTCGTTTCGGATTCGACGACGAGGATTCCTCCGAGGAACTCGCCGTCGCTCCGGCAGACGTAGGGACGGATTGCGCCGTCCGGTAGCGTTTCGTATGCCGATCGGGCGAACTCCGGGCTCAGGTGAAACGCACGCCCCTGGTTCTCGTATCGGTTTGCCACCTGGTCGACGATACGCTCGACATCGACGCCGTTGCCCTCCTCGACGATGTAGGCGTCCTCGTCGGCGTTTCGGACGTTGCTCCGTGCGTCGCTGCTGAACCGGTCGAGTAACGCCGATTCGTCTCCCTCGAGGTCGACGACGTAGGTGTAGCCGGGCGTGACGTCGTACTCGTTCCAGACGAACGGACGCACGTCCTCGAACTCGGCGGCGACGAACTTGCTGTACTGGGGTGCGATTTCCTCGTCGATCCACTCGAGAGTCCCCTCGAGAAACCGTGAGATTCGCCGATCGGCCTTGCGCTGTTTGAGTTTGTCGACGTTCAGCGTTGCGGGGCCGAGATAACACGACCACGACCGGGGTGCTGGAGAGAACACGCCGGTGATCGGTCCCTTCGTGTACTCGAAGACCGGAAAGATCCCGACAGCCTCCTGTCCCTTGAATCCAGCCAGGAGGTGTGCTCTGGTCCCCGTGTCCTCGGCCTGGAGTCGAAGCGCTTCGGCCCGGAAAAACGGGTTCGTCCCGTCCGATCGTTCGACGTACCGGTTCCACTCGTCGGCGTCGGTCCGCGGATTGAGAACGGTGATATCGACGCTCATAGATATCCGAGATCCGAGAGTCGATCCTCGACCGCTCGATCGTCCGTCGCCATGACCGGGGTCGACTCGTAGGCCGGATACTCGGCTTCGGCGCTCCCCTCGACGATCGAGAGCGTTTCCCCGTCGAAGTCGGCATCGACCGGTATCCCGAACAGCGAGCAGATCGTCGGTGCAACGTCGAAGATCGTCGCGCCCTCGAGCGAGCCGTGCTCGTCGAATGCCGGCCCCGTCGCCGCGACGATGCCCGTCCGCTTGTGGTTCCAGGACTCCATCGGCTCGCCGAATTGCGCTGTGCCGAGATCGGCGGCGAGCGCGGTGTCGAACGCCGCTGGAACGGTTACAATGTCGGGTGCATCCGCTACGTGCGGGCCGTCGAAGAACGCCTCTCGTGGCCCGACCGTCTCGAACATCGGTCCACCGTCAGGCGTTCGGACGTCCGACAGCGCCTCGACGACCTCCGCCCGAACCTCCTCGTACTCCGACTCGGAGACGGTCCCCTCGGGCTCGCGGCCCTCGAGGTTGATCCGGAGACCGAGTTCGCTCTTCGAGCGCATGTAGACCGCGGAGTTCGGGAAATCGACCTGTTCGCTGGCCGCCCGGATCATCTCGTTCGGAACCCGCCGCCCGATCGGCTCTTTGAGCCCGACCCGATCGAGGGCGTTCGCGACTCGCTGGGTCGTAATTCCGGCGCGGGCGGCGACGTTCATCGCTCGTTCGAGGACAGTCTCCTCGTATTCACCCGCGTCCTCGCCCTCGAGGAGGTCGTTCTCCCAGGCACGAGACCAGTCGGGCATTCCCTCGCCGCCGTTTTGCGCCGTGAGATAGCCCCGATCGCGGAGGAACTCGTTGATGCGGAACTCGAGACCCGACACCGGGCCGATGCCGTGGTCGCTGACGACGAGGACGTTGTCAGGATCGGTCTCGGCGAGCGTCTCCTCGAGTTGGCGGTCGACCGCGCGGTAGACCGCCTCGATCGCCGCCTTGTCGCCCGGGCGCTCGTGAAAGACGCTGTCGGTCTGTTGAAACTGGAGGAATCCGAACTCGGGTTTCATCCGGCGACAGAGGTACCGAAACGCCTTTCCGCGCCGTTCGATCGTCAGTTCGTACCCCTCGATCGACCGATCGGCGGCGGGCGTACTCTGTGGATAGACGTGATAGTCGCCACAGGCGATTTTGACGTCCTCGAGGACGCCATCCGGGTGACAGTCGGGGTCTTCGGGGGCGGTCATTCCTGGAATCAATGCACCGTCGAACTCGCGGGCGGGGTGAGTGACCGGCACGTTGACGACGACGCTTCTGATCCCGTGTTCGCCCAGGAGTTCCCAGATCGGCCGTTCGCGCACGTGAGTCGCGTTGACGACGTTCCAGTGGTAGCCGTCGAACGAGAGAAAGTCGTAGACGCCGTGTTTCCCCGGGTTCTTTCCGGTGAACATCGAGGGCCAGGCGCTCGCCGTCCACGGGGGAATCTGGGACTCGAGTGGTCCGTCGATTCCCGTCTCGAACAGTCCCTCGAGGGTTGGAATCTCGCCCGACTCGAACAGCGGCTCGAGCACCGGTCGACAGCCGGCGTCGAGCCCGACGACGAGCAGGCGAAGGTCGGTTTCGTCGGTCGGTTCCGTCATGGTCGGGCTCTCCGTGCGTCCGGGCTTTGTTATGCGAGTGCTTTGGGCCTGTAAGCCGGCTCTTCACGGCGTGTCGATAGTCGGTGATCCCGAGGAAACACGACTCCCCGTTCTCACGGCGGCGGTCGATCGAGGTCGTCTACAGGTCTCCTGGCTGGTCGGACTGTGCGAACGAACGCCAGTGTAAGGATCGGTTTCAGGCGCTATCTCGAGCGTACTGCACCCATCACTAAGGCCACTCTCGACGAGTTACCGACGGTATGGGCCAGGTAGTCGAGGCATGTTCTCTGACAACACGGGTCGTCGGTCGGGAGGGGCGTCGTCGATGATCGACGGAACGCCGTCGCTGTTCGTCGCCTCGCTGTCGAACCAACGGCCGGCCGGTATCGAACTGTTCGTCGAGCAGTTCGTTCGCGAATTCGCCTACTACGGGTCGGGAAAGGCCGCACTCAGGGATGGTCTCGCCGGACTCGTCGAACCGGGAGAGAACGTCCTCGTTCCGGCGTATCTCCCCGACGGCGTCGCCGAACCGTTCGCCGAACTCGGTCTCGAGACCCGTTACTACCGGATCGAGCCGTCGCTGGCACCCGACCTCGCCGACCTCGAGCAGCGGTTGGACGACGAGACGGCCGCCGTGGTCTCGGTCAACTACTTCGGCTTTCCACAACCGGGGCTCGCCGAGCTCGAGGCACTCGTCGCCGAGTACGACTGCTATCACGTCGACGACAACGCACACGGCTCGTTCAGCGTCGACGACGGAACGTTGCTCGGAACGCGGGGCCACCTCGGGATTACGAGCCTCTGGAAGGTGTTGCCGATCCCCGACGGTGCGCTCCTCTATCTGACCGACGAAACGGTAGCGGACCGGTACGACCCCTCGTCGTCGGCCGGTGTGCGAAACGGCATCGGGACCGTCGACTGTCGGTTCGTCGCGTCGTCGATCGTCGACGACCTGTTCGGGGCTAACGGAGCGGTTCGCCGATCCATCGACGCGCTCGTCGCTGGACGGGGTGACACGCCGGCCGTTGGCGGACCGCGTGAACGCTACGAGCGGGGAAAGCGGCCGATGGCGAAGCTCTCCTGGGACGTTCTCGAGGATGTCGACCCCGACGGAGTCCGGGCCGAACGCCGGAGAAACTACCGGGCGTGGCAGGAGATCCTCCAGGCGCGAGACGACCTCCAGGTCGTCTTCGACTCCCTCCCTACAGGAATCTGCCCCCAGGTGGTTCCGGTTCGTGCCGACCATCCCGAGGGCTTTCTCGCGGAACTCGAGGCCTGTGCGGTCGATGGCGTCCACACCTGGCCGCGGCTGTCCTCGTCAGTTCTCGACGACCCGGATTACGACACCGCGAGGCGTCTCTCCAGGGAGATCGTTACGCTTCCCGTTCACCAGCAGATCGACCCCGCGGCGATCGTCGATGCCGGAAATCGACTGGTTCGGTGATTTCACCGGCGACGACTCGTACGGTTTCCTGTATGTCGGTTCCTCACTCGTCACCGGCCACCAACACGAGCTTCGATCGAACGTCGTCAGCCAGCCCGTACCGCCGGTCGTCACTCCGATCGAGGATCGACTCGCTCCGAAGCTCGGAGAGTAAGCTCTGGACTGCGACCGGGGAGCGGCCAACCCGAACGGAAAGCGAGTCGACGTCGAGCGGTCCCTCACTGGCCAGTATCGCCAGAACCACCGCCGCAGTCTCCGTCGAACACCGCGATCGCTCGCTCCCCCGCTCGACCGGTTCGGCGATCCCGGCCGTCTCGAGGTAGTCAGAGAACTCCCGTCGATCGTTCGCGACGACGATCCGTGAACTGGTTTCCGGGTCGTCGACGCTGACGTAGCCGAACTCGAACTCTTCACCGCCGCCGTGGACGATCGCGTCGTCGGTCGACGAGTCGCCCGCCTCGACGTCCGCGACTGCGTTTTCGATCTCCTCGGCGTCCGCGGAGACGCTCGCGTCCGCGGATTCGTCCGGACGCTCGCCGTCGCGCTCGAGTTCGTCGACGCGGTTTCGAAGCCGTTCGGTCTCGTCTCTGAGCCGTCGGATCAGGTCCGAACGAGAGTCGAGTTCCGACTCGAGGGCTTCGATGCGCTCCTCGCGGTCCTCGAGTTCGGTCTGGAGCGTCTCGATGCGCCCCTTGCGGGCCTCGAGGTCGGCCTTCAGGTCGTCGCGTTCGTCCTCGAGTTCCACGACCTCGTCGTGGAGGCGGCGAAGCTCCTCGTCGCCGTTCGGTAACTTCGACTGGACGGTGTTCGGGTTGCTCAACGCGTCGGCCATCTGTTTCGCTGCGTTCGAGACGTCCCGGGCGGACTCGAGTTCGTTCTCCAAGGTTTCGATCCGTTTTTCCTTTTTCTGGAGTTCGGACTCGAGTTCGTGAACCCGATCCTGTTTGCGCTCCTTTCGTTCCGAGATCTCCTGGAGGTCGCCGACGAGCGCGTCGGAGACGGATTTGAGTTCGGGTCGTTCGAAGTCGTCGAGGCCGGGTGTCGCGCCCGCGTCGAACGTCCGCTTGCGCCGAAACTGCACCTTGCGGACGTCGGCTTCGGTCCAGTCGGTCTGGACGAACGCCTGGCCGTCGCCGAGATCGGAGACGAGTTCGGCGTACTCGGTGTCGATGATCCGGCCGACGACCTTGGTGTCGTTCTCCCAGGTGAGTCGGTGCCAGACGAGCCAGTTCGCCTGCGTGATAAAGTCCTTCTTGACGTCCGCGGGACGCTGGCTAATCCCCAGGATGCCGAGGCCGTGTTTCCGGCCGCGTTTGCCGATCTTGATGAGGAGTTTGCCGGTCTCGCCGACGCCGCCGCCCTCGGGGATGTACTCGTGGACCTCCTCGACGACGAGTAAGAACGGCTTTTTCAGTTTCTTCTCCTTGACGAACAGCTGGCGGGCGATCTCCTTGATGAGTTCGTCCGCGACCTCCTCGTCCAAGTAGCCGGAGACGTCGAGGATAACGGGGACGTTCTCCTCTAAGGCGAGCGTCGCCATCTGTTCGGCGTGTTCCGGACCGATCTGGATGTCACACTCCTCGTCTGCGCCCGCGTGCAACATCTCGTACTCCTCTTTCAGGCCGTAGTACTCCCCGTCGGTGTCGACGATGAGCAGCGGAAATCCCGCGTCGAGTAACTCCTCGGCGATCACCGACGCGGTATTGGACTTGCCGCTTCCGGACTTCCCCGTCACGAAGCCGCGACCGGTTAACAGTTGGACCACCGGAAGCGCGACGTCGGAGCCGTCGGCGGTCTCGCCGACGATCACCCGCTCGTCGCTCACGACCCGTTCACCTCGACCCGGTTCGATCCACACACGCTAGTCATAGAATTACCGTTTCAACACGACACCTTGAATATTCGTGTCGACGGGGCGGTCCTCTCGAGCCAACAGTGAAGCGGCCACCCCGATACGGACAGCGACGAGCCGATCCCGGTCGATCGACGAACGGCAGACGATCGACCGACAATCAGTCACAGCAGTCCGTATGAGCCGGCGGTGGAGCGCGTTCCGACGTCGATCCGTACCGGGAGGAAACCGGAATCGAGCCGCCGGTGGGCGACCGACCACCAATCGTACGGGAGTTCACAACTCGGTAATGCCATGATATACCACGCCTGAGAAACAATTATGTCATTCCCGGCAGACGTTTGGATCGACGGGTCGCACACCGCGACCGTTTCGACCGATGACCGCGCTCACAACCCATATCTCGGCTTTCGCACGCGTCAATAGCGCTGCGGAGGCTATCGCCGCCCCTGCTGAAGGAACCGGGGCGGCCTGGGGCGGGTTCGGCGCGGTCGTCGGCTATCCGATGTCGATTATCGGTGATATCGGGTCCGTCCGCGCCGCGTAAGCCCCGAACGCTGGCCGGACGGATCTCACCTTCTTCCACTCTCACGAAGTAGACGGTGTCGACCGTTCGGCCAGCCACGACGACCCTCGTGGGCTGGCCAGCCGGGTTCGGTCCCGGCCTCGAGTTCGACTCTCGACGAGGGCGTATGGCACGACAACTGCACGCCGTCGTGGTGAGACTCGCCGTGCGCGTTCCAGTGAACGCCACCGGGAGCCTCGCCGACGGTGCGACGAGAGTCGTCGAACGAATAGACGCCGTCTCCCACCTCGAGGACGTCGAAGTCAGGGGCGTCCAGCCCGGACTCAACGACACCGTCGTCGAACTCCACGTTCGCGCCGACCTGACGTTCGACGACGAGGGCGCGGACGACGCGCTGGTGAGACGCGAACTCGAGGGCGGCGTCGGCGTCCGACGCGTCGACGAGGTCGAAACCGTCGACGCCGAGCGGACGCCGGTCGCCGAAGTCGGCTGACCGAGGACGGACAGTGGGCCGCTCCGAACACCGGGAGATCGGTACGACTGTTCGTATCAGCTCTCGTCGGACGAATCGACCGTCCGTTCGCGAACCGTCATCCCCTTCCTCCCGAGATGCTGGAGCTGTCGGCGGGCGAACTCCTCCTCGCGCGTGCCCCGCGTCGCGAGCACGTAGACGAGCGCGCCGCCGGCGGGTCGCATCGTCCGGCCAGCCCGCTGGGTCCCCTGTCGTCGCGAGCCGCCGAGACCCGAGGCGACGATCGCGAGATCCGCCGTCGGGAGGTCGATCCCCTCGTCGCCGACCCGCGAGATCACGAGGAGGTCGCGTTCGTCGCGGCGAAACTCCTCTAACAGGCGCTGGCGCTCGTGGTGGTGGGTCTCGCCGCTGAGGAAGGGAACGTCGAGTGCGGCGGCGATCTCCCAGCCCTGTTCGAGATAGTCGACGAAGACGAGCGCCTTCGAGTTCGGGTGAGCCGACAGCAGGTAGCTGACCTCGTCGACCTTCCCTCGGTTCTCGGCGGCGATCCGGTACTTCTTGCGGCCCTCCGCCGAGACGTAGGCGTTTCGTTGCTCCTCGTCACCCCAGGGGACGTACCTGATCTCGAGTTCGGGCTCGGCGACGAAGCCGGCGTCGAACAGCGCCTGCCAGTCGGTGCCGATCGGCGGCCCAACGAGGGTGAAAATCTCCGTCTGTCGGTCGTCTTCACGGATTGGCGACGCTGACAGTCCCAGTCGGTTCCGCGACTGGAGGTGCGTACTCCGCCGGTAGACGTCCGAGGGAACGTGTTGGCACTCGTCGAAGACGACGAGCCCCCACTCCCGATCGTCGAACAGCGACCGGTGGCGGTCCATCCCGGCGATCTGGTACGTGGCGATCGTTACCGGTCTGACCTGCTTTTGCCCGCCGTGGTACTGTCCGACCTGTGCTGGCTCGAGGGAGGTGTACTCGACGACGGCCTCGGCCCACTGGCGGGCCAGATCCCGGCTCGGAACGAGAATCAGGGTCTCGCCGCCGACGTGGGCCATCGCACCCATCGCCGCGACAGTCTTGCCGCTGCCTGGCGGACCGACGAAGATCCCCTCGCCACTCTCAGCGAAGCGATCGACCCACGTTCGCTGGTACTCCCGCAGGCTGACCTCGAGGTCGATCGACAGCGACTCGCCAGAGTCGAGATCCCGGTGGTCCTGGACGGGGTAGCCAGCCTCGTAGAGAATTCGCTTGATCGCGGCTTCTGCCCCCTCACGGACCCAGTCTTCGGTCTCCGAGATCGGCGCGTGGACGTGTTCCTCGTCGAGTTTCTGGCGGGCGACGTTACCCATTACCTCCGGACTGTTCGCCTCGAGGACCGTGTAGCCGTCCTCGTGGGTCCGCAAGCGGAACTGGTGGGCACGATCCCACTGGCTGTGGACCCACTCCTCGAGCTCGTCGTTTCGCGATCCGAGCGCCTGGCGCATCGTCCGCTCGAGGGCCTCGAAGGAGTCGTGTGGGGCCTGCCAGACGTCCTCCGGTCGGACGACGTATCGGTAGCCGTCCGCGCCGTTCGCGTCGGCGAGGTGGGCGAACTGTGCCAGTTGCGCGCGGGTGAACTGCTCCGGTCGGTCGACGACGATCTCACGTCGTTTCGGAAAGACGACGATCCGCTCTCGGTCGGTCAGATCCTCGAGTTCGCTCGGGTACCAAACGACCGGATCGGTCGACACCGAGAGTCGCTCGAGATCACCGCGGTCGGCGAGGTCGTCGAGGCGCTCGCTGACCGCGTCGTGGGGATACTCGAGCGCTCGAGCGACGGCACCGGCGGTGAGCACCGGTCGCCCCTCGCGCTGGCAGGCCTCGTGGAACGTCGCGAGCGTGATTTCGCCGTCGGCTTCGCCCGGTCCGTCGTCATCGCTCGATTCGTCGGGTCCGTCGACGTCGTTCGGTTCGTTCGTCTCGCCCGCAGTCTCTCGCCCGTCAGGGTCGTCCCCGTTGTCCGACACAGCGTCGGAGTTGCCGGCGGCTCCGTCGGTCGCCCGCTCGGAGGAACGTTCGTCGGTCACTGGGGGATCTACCGTCGGCGGGAGTAAACCCATTTCGCTCGTGTCTCGCCCGTTTCGTCTCTCGACCGCGTCCCGAGGGTCGTCCGTATGCTACTCACGTCGCGCCGGTGAGCCGCGTTTCCCTCGACCGACAGACCAGTTGAATTAGTGATGTATTTCGACGATCTGGTACTAGCCACCGCAGTTAAGTAGTCCTTCGGGAATTTCAGCGTATGTCGACCGCTTCTTCAGAACTCGATGGATTCGACGGCCGGACAACGTCGATACGGGAGCGATACGAGACGGCACTGTGGGGAGTGATGGAACGAATCGGGATCGCCGAGAGCCTCGAGCGTAAGATCATGGCGGCGGTCTTCCTGCAGTTTCTCTCGACGCTCGCCGTCTTTGCGCTTCCGCTCGCGTTTCTCGGGCCGCGAGAAGCGATCGCGGTCTTTCCGACCGCACAGATCGTGTTGACGGGCCTCGTCTTTGCGCTCTCGGTGGTCGCGTTCGTCAACACGCTCCTGATCGCTCGCCGTGACATCGTCGGACCGATCCTGTCCCTTCGGACGGCTGCCGACGCCATCGCGTCGGGACGGCTCGACGATCGGCCGGAACGGACGGATCAGTCGGACGAGATCGGCGACCTCCAGCGCTCGTTCGACTCGATGCACGCCCACCTGAGGACGGTCGCGGCCCAGGCGGATGCACTCGCTTGCGAGGAGTTCGACGCTGACGTCCTCGACGAGCGAGTCCCCGGCGAGTTCGGCGACTCGCTCGAGGCGATGCAGACAGGCTTGCAAGACCGAATCGGAGAACTCGAGGAGAGCCGCCAGCAGATCGACCGTCAGCGTGAGCGCGTCGAACAGCGAAACGCGACGCTCGAGGCCGACGCCGAACGGATACGAGCGGTTCTGGACCGATGTCGCCAGGGCGATTTCACCCGCCGCGTGACGGCCGAAAGCGACCACGACGCGATGAACGAGATCGCTGACGGATTGAACGAGACCCTCGACGACATCGAGGGGACGCTCCACGGCATCCAGACGCTCGCGCTGGAAGTCGAAGACGTCGGACGCGAGGTCTCACAGAGCGTCCGGCAGATCGAGGCGGCCAGCGAAGACGTCAGCCAATCCGCAGAGGAGATTTCGATCGCGACGGACGAACAGAACGATCGTTTCGAAGACGTCCTCGGTGAGATGAGTGACCTCTCGGCGACGATCGAGGAGATCGCCGCGACGGCCGACGGCGTCGCGGACGTCTCGGCGGCGGCGACCAAGCGTGCACAAGCCGGTCGCGAAACGGCGACCGACGCACTCGACGAACTCGATCGCATCGAACGACGCGCCGGGGAGATCGTCGACCGGATCGAAACGCTCGAGGACGACCTCTCGGAGGTCGGTGACATCGTCGACGTGATCGACGGGATCGCCGAGGAGACGAACCTACTCGCGATCAACGCCTCGGTCGAGGCGGCTCGAGCCGGTGCGGACGGGAAACGGTTCGCCGTCGTCGCGACCGAGGTCAGATCGCTCGCCGAGGAGACGAGCGACGCGACCGACGACGTCGACGCCGTGGTCGGCGACGTTCAGTCGTCGGCCGGACGAGCACTCGAGGAGATCCGAACGATGCGACGGGAGGTCGTCGAGGGCGTCGAGACGATCGAGGAGAGTCTCGACGCGCTCACGGAGATCGCCGACCGCGTCCAGGACGCCAACGAGGGGATTCAGTCGATCGACGATGCCACCGACGAGCAGGCGCGCTCGAGTCAGCAAGTCGTCACGATGGTCGATACGGCGACCGAACGGAGCGAGCGGACGTTGAAAGAGACGAGCAGCGTCGCAGCCGCCGTCGAGGAACAGACCGCGACGATCGCCGACATCGCCGGCGCAGCAGAGTCGCTGTCCGAGCGGGCGACGGAACTCAGCGATCGGCTCGAGGAGTTCACCGTAGAGGAGTAAGTGTGACCGGGGGACAGCTCGGGTAATTCGTCGCGGTCGGTACGGAGCCCCAGTTGTTCGTGACGGTCCAACAGTATATGCCGATCGAGGACGTATTCTCGCGCATGTTCCGTGCGATCCTCCCCGAAGGTCAGATCGTCTGTGAACGGTACGACCACGTCGAGAAGGGCCTCGAACTGTACGACGAGAACGACGAGTTCCTCGGGTTCGTCCCGTACGCGAACCTCCACGCGCTGGTCGACGAAGACGTCTACGGCGGCGACGAGCGTTCGATCATGTAGCGGGTGTCTGGTCGATCGCCTCGAGTTGTTCTCGGTACCTGTTTCGGACCGTGACGACCGTCGTCTGTGCGGTGTCGGCGACGGCCCGCTGGGGAATCGTCTCCTCGCAGAGCAATCCGGCGGCGTAGATCGCGGCGGCGGCGAACCCGGTCGGCGACTTTCCGGAGTGAAGCCCCTGTTCGGTCGTGCGGTCGATGATCTCGATCGCCTTCGTCTCGACGTCCTTGTCGACGTCGAGTTCCGAACAGAATCGCGGGACGAACTGTCTCGGGTTCGTCGGCTCGAGGTTGATGTCGAGTTCGTCCGCGATGTATCGGTAGGTGCGGCCGATCTCCCGCTGGTCGACGCGTGAAACTGCCGTCACCTCCTCGAGGCTCCGCGGGATATCCTCCTTTCGGCAGGCGGTGTAGAGCGCGCTGGTCGCGACGCCTTCGATCGATCGGCCGCGGATGAGATCCTGATCGAGCGCCCGTCGGTAGATGACGCTCGCGGTCTCCTTGACTGGGTTGGGGACGCCGAGTGCGCTGACCATTCGATCGATCTCCGAGAGCGCGTACTTGAGATTTCGTTCGCCGGCGTTTTTCGTCCGAATCCGTTCCTGCCAGACGCGAAGGCGATGAATCTGCCCGTGTTTATCGGACGACACCGAGTGTCCTTTCGCATCCTTGTTTCGCCAGTCGATCGTCGTCGTCAGCCCGCGGTCGTGCATCGACTGAGTGAGGGGTGCGCCGACGCGCGAGAGCTGGTCGTGTTCTTTCGCGTTGAACGCCCGCCACTCGGGCCCGTAATCGATCGGATCTTCGGTTAGGACGAGACCGCACTCCCGGCACACTCGTTCGCCTCGGTCGGGGTCGTGGACGATCGTATCGGTCTCACAATCGGGACACAGTTCGGCATCCGCTCGCTGAGACTCGCGCGTAGTATGGTCGATAATGGACTGTGTCATCAGTGGTGGGGGAAGCCGTGCCGAGACTGTAAGGGGTTCACATGGTTTCGCGGGAAACACCGACTTACTGCAGTCGTCGGCTTCCGAAGAAAAAGAGCGAAGACAAGCGACACGGAACGTCCCACCCGCCCGCTCGAGGCGGTCAGCATTCGTGCCGAGACCGTGTCCCGTCGGTCGTGTTCGGACGAAGCGATCGACGGCGGCGGACGATGCGAGCCACCTCGACCGCCTCGGCCAGTGAGTCAAATGCCAACATGGTACATTAATCGACTTCATTGTTCGGCGAATCTCGTCCAATAAACTGGGAGTTCATCCCGTAAACTTCCATTTCGGGGGCAAACCGACGCCCGAATTTATGTCGCTCCAGTCGGACGTTCTCTCGTATTGCCGTGTTCGAGATATCCCCGACAGTCGCCGACGATCCCTCGTCTGCAGCCGAGTTGTGGGGCGTACGCAACGGATACGGCGGCGCAATCGGACGATACCGACGCCGTCGTATTCGCCAGTCGACCCGCCCCGCGAGCCGATGCAGACCCCTAGTGGCGACCCCAGACCGAAGTCGACGCGTAGTACCTTTGCAGCCGGTGCAAAACGTGACCGTGTTTAAGAGAGTCACTGTTGGTGTACAACTTGGTGTGTCAATCGTGATTGCGACCTGCCGTTTGAATACGAAACGGCCCCTGCAAACCCGTCAGTTCGGTGGTGGTCTCGTCTCCCGAAACCGACGCGGACGCGGTTCGAGCAGGCGGCTGCAGTCCGGAGGCCAAACATAATGTCGTCGATCGATACGTCTCTGCCCGACGAGATTTCGTCGTCGGTCTCTCAGTCTGAAGACGATGAGGGACTCTCGAAGGACGTCATTTTCGAACTCCTGAAAAACCGACGCCGACGGGAAGTCCTCGCGTACCTCCTCGAGGCGGAGGAGACGGTAACGCTCGGCGAACTCGCCGAACAGATCGCGGCCTGGGAGAACGATACGGACGTCAACGCGCTCAGCTCCGACCAGCGAAAACGGGTGTACGTCGCATTGTATCAGACTCATCTCCCCAAGATGGACGACGCGGGAATCGTCGAGTACGACCAGGATCGTGGGCTCATTACGCTCGCGGACAACGCGGATCTCCTGATGATGTACCTGGACACCGACTCTCACCAGCAGGACCGATGGGATCGGTGGTACGGCCTACTTAGCGTCGGCGGCGTGGGACTCGTTGGGGCAGCGTTCTTCGGTGTTCCGCCGCTGTCGGCCGTTCCGACCATCGCGGTCGCCGGCACGGTCGTTCTCGCGTTTTTGCTGTTGTCGGCCGTCCACACCGTTCGGAACCGCCGACGTGAGCGCTCCGTCAACGGCAAACTCTCCCGGATCGAGTGATACGGATTGCTGTAACGGTTTACCGGTGAAACCACAGATGGCTCGTGGTTTCGCCGGTACCGATTTACAGCAGATCGTATGAGTCGTCCGCGCCACGCGCGAGCCACGGATTTCGACCCCGATCCGTCGTATCGTTTAATCGTTTTGGAGAAATACGAACGTGGTTCCTCCATACGAGAAGGACTTTTATTCGCGCCGCACGTACGACCGTCTGGCTCCCGGTGACCGTCATCCAGTACCGGAACAGTTCGCGTGCCAGCTTGCTGTTCTCGGCGCGGGAGCCATCTTTACTCGAGACTGTCCAGACCGCGACCAGCGTTCGCTCTCGCTGCCGGATCGGTCGTCACCCTCGTAGGGACCGCTCTGCGTTAGTTCTGGTGTGACCGCAGGTGGGCCGCGGTCACGCCTGGATATCGGGATACTAGTCCGTTTCAGAGATTCCGAGCGTTGTACTGGACGTCGACGGTCGCATCGCCGAGCAGATGGAACTCCTCGATATCGCCGTCGAACCAGTAGGCGTCGAGCCAGTCTCCGACCCCGCCTCGGACGGCGCGCCCCTCGACGACGTCCTCGTCGTCGATCGACGCGTCGCGATACGCTGATTTGACGACCGTCCCGCTCACCTCGAAGGAGTACGTGGTGGGCCCGTCAGCGTGCGTTCCGTCGAAGACGATCGCGTGCGGGAGGAGTTCGTGGTCGCCGTACTCGCTCGGATCGATCTCCTCGCCGTCGACGAACAGGGCGGCCTCCCCGTCCGTGAACGTCACGTCGGTGACTGCACCCGAGAACCGGAACCGGTGGGTCGCGTCGGTGACCGAACTCTGGACGGTCGATCCCGAGACCGTCGTGGCCGTCTCTTCGGGATCGGCGGACTCGAGTTCGATTCGTCCGTCGACGGTGATCTCGTAACTCGTCGGCGCGCCGCGTCCGTCGACCTCGAGGACGTGCGGAAGGTTCTCGCCGAACGCGTCGGGATCGACGACCTCGTCGTTCACCCGAACCGTCGCCGGCCCGTCGACCGTAAGTCTCTCGAGATCGCCGCTGAACCGGAACGCGTCCTTCCAGTCGGCGACGCTGCCGTAGACGGAAGATCCGTCGACGACGTCCTCCTCGTCGATCGAGGCTCCGTCCGCGTTCGACTTCTCGACGTCACCGCCGACCTCGAACTCGTAGCGGCTCGCGTCGGACGGGTCGCCGTCGACGACGAGCAGATTCGGAAGCGACGAATCGTCGGTCGTGTCCTCGTCCGCGCCGCTCCCGTCGCGTCGGCTACTCGAGGCACCCGAAGCCGCCTCCTCGGCGGACGTCGGGACGCCTGCCGGCGGCGACAGCTCCGGCGACCCGGAGACGCTCGATCGCTCGAGTCCGCCCCCCTGGACGGAGCCGCTGATGGCGCCACCGGACATCTGCGCTCGGCCCGAGCCTCGCAGGACCATCGCGTGGGGATAGCCACCGCTGGCGAACTCCGAGTTCTCGATCGTCACGGGACCGCCGGGCCAGACCCAGACCGGGCGACCGGCGTCTTCGACGTAGCCGCCCCAACCGGGTCCGTAGTCCGTGCCGTCGTTGTAAGCGACGCAGTTCGAGATGACGTCGTTGCCGCCGGCGACGCGGTACGTACTGACACCGTTGTTCTTGCCGTAACAGTTTTCGAAGCGAGCCGAACCGCCCGAAGCCGTGTTCGAGCAGTAAAAGCCGTTGTTCGGCCACCCCTGAACGTTGCAGTGTCGAAAGGTGACGTCACACGACGCGTTTCGGTGGTAGAAGACGGCACCCGGGCCGTGAACGAAACTCTCGCCCTCTTTCGTCGAGCCGTCACCGAGGTAGACGTTCTCGATCAGGACGTCGCCGCTGGGCGCGTTGATCGAGATCATGAACTCGTCCCCGCGGTGGAGGCCCCTGAACCCAACGTTCCGGATCACGGAGTTTCCCCCCTCGACGAGTAACAGGACGCTGTTCCCGTTGGTGAGGTCGAACAGCTTGTTTTCGTACGTTTCA
The DNA here is from genome assembly GCF_008245225.1 of Natrialba swarupiae. Taxonomy (GTDB): domain Archaea; phylum Halobacteriota; class Halobacteria; order Halobacteriales; family Natrialbaceae; genus Natrarchaeobius; species Natrarchaeobius swarupiae. Next base: position 161,659 of record NZ_VTAW01000002.1, on the reverse strand, counting down.
CCGGCTCCGATTCTGATCACCTGACCGCGCGCCGTGATCTCCTCGTACTCCTCGTCGGCGCTCGTGGTAGTCGAAAGCGCCGCGGCCGCCGTCGTGACGCCGGCCAACCGCATATACGTGCGTCGGTGGAGTAATCCATCGTTACCACCGTTCGCCGTCGTGGTTTCGTCGTCGCGGACTGAACGCTCGTCGTCCAGTACCGAATGTTCGCGTGCCATGCAATCCGAGTAATATACCACTACTCGCATAAACTTTCCCAATTTATAACCCTAAAATTTACACAATGTAATTTCTTCACAGGGGTTTTAATAGACATCTATCGAAAAACGTTCACGGAAGAATGAACGTCGAACCGGCCTACGGCGGCGACGTAATAAGATATTACCGGGTGCAGAACGCTTCGTAAGCGATTATTACCGGATGTCGACCGTCGATCACGTGACTTCCGAGCGTCGACTGCCGGGTCGTCCGATTGCCGTCTCGATGTATCGCCGAAACCGCAAACGGAATCGTGGCCCCACCTGATACGGCGTCCAGCGGTCCGGATCGGGGCAGCTGCTCGCGGCGTAATACCGTATTACAACCGTTCGAGCAGACGTGGAGGAACGAATGCGGACAGTCGACTCGCGCGTCAGCGAAATCGACCGTGAAAAAGAACGAAGCGCGTGGAGGACCGCGTCAGCGGGGTCGTATGACCGATTCGATCAGTTTCCGGCGGCGGCGTCTTCCGCGGAGGTCGGCACGCCGTTCGGAATGTACGCGTCGGGGGCGGTTCCGACGTCGTCCTCGAGTTGGACGGTCGAACCGGCGTGTTCCTGAACGCCTGCGGTTTCGTCGTAGTCGGTGTCACGGACCGCAACCGTCGTTCCCTGCCCGTTCGCACCGGCGTCGATCGCGACGTTCTGTCCGTTCATCTCGAGTTGACAGTTCTCGACTTCGACGGTGCCGGGCGCCCAGGCCCAGATACCACGGCCCTGGTACCCTTCGTCGTCGACGTAGACACAGGAGTTGGTCACCTTGCTCCCCTCGGTCGCGAGACGGAAGTGGGAGACATAACAGTTGGCGGCGAAACTGCTGTCGATGTGGACCGTCCCGCCGCCGGCGTTACCGGGCGCGGAGGCGTAGATCGCGTTGTCCGCGAAGCCCTGGATGTTGACGTTCTCGAAGTCGACGTGTCCGGCGTGGTCGGGGTCGACCCAGAAGGCGGTCTGGCCGTGGCCCGACGAACTGCCGTTGCGGCTGTCGGAGCCGTCGCCGAGGTAGACGTTCTCGATCGTGCTCGAGCCGCCGGCATCGGAGATGCCGAACGTGGCGGAGCCGGTTCCGGACGTGTTCTCGCCGCGGAACCCGACGTTTCGGACCGTCCAGTCGCTTCCGTGTGCGGTGATGACGACGTCCTGGCCGGTCGTCATGTCGATCAGTTTGTTCTCCCAGGTCTCACCGGAGTCGATGGTGATCGTCTGGTTTGCAGCTTCGATGACCTCGTAGTCGTCCTGGCCCGCTACCGTACCCGTTGCGCCAAACGCCGTCGTCGCGGTCGCGACCGCGGCGAGCGAGCGAACGTAGTTTCGGCGGCTTAATCGCGTGTTACGGCCTGTAGTCGGAGCGGAATCCGTCTCGGACGTACGGGGGTTCTGCGCCATACACTCGGGTAACAAGGGTTTACACTCATAAACTTTTCTTTGCCGAAATAGATTAAACTTACTGAATAACTTTAGAACAGTACGTGATCGATCACATTGTGTGGGTGTTTTAGCCCGAAAGTAAGAACAGTTTGGGTGGGTGAAGGGGTCGATGTACGAGGCAATTACTCGAGAAATTCGGTATTTCCCGCAGACGTGACGGGCCTGCGCGAGTCACGCGAACCGACGGAAACAGGTTTATACGGATCGATACCGGTCGGCGAGAACGAGCGTGGCGTCGCGAAGAACTACCAGGAGTCCTGTTCGGCGAACGTAATCGTCCAGTTCGCGGGGTCGGTCACCGCACGGCCCCCGACGGTCCACTCGTGTCCCCCGTCGTCCGCGATGGGATACGTCACCTGCGTCGTCGGCTCGGTCAGCCTCGAGAGGGGGGGTCGCTGGTCGGTGTGAAACCCGAACCGGCGGAGGAGCGTCGGCTGGATCACTCTGCCGCTCGCGGCGAGAATCGCGGCGTCGCGGTGGTCTTGGACGACTCGAGACAGGATCGCGAGCAGGCCGTCCCGACGAGCTGGCGTCTCAGCGAGGGGGACGACGTCCGTCAGACAGGTCGTTTGCGACCGATCGTCGACTCTCGTTCCGACGACCACGCCCGCGACCGGGACGTCGTTTCGGCTCGCGAGATACGCCTCGTAGGACCAGTGGGGAGTATCGAACCGCCACTCGTAGAACGTCTCGTCTCGGGCGGCGTGGATCGTCCCCGGCGTCCGTTTCCCGGCCAGACCGACGAACTGGTCGACTGGAATCCCGTCGAACCGGTCGACCGTCACGTCCGACGGCGTGGCAACGAGCCGTTCGCGGGCGCGACAGTAGCCGGCAGCGACCGGCCGAGCGAGCGAGGCGAGCGTCTCGAGTCGGCCGTCACCGTCGGCGAGCGCGTCCGGGCGTTGTACTCGGTAGAACGTCGGGACCTCCTGGACGATCCGCCAGCCGTGTTTCAGACTCCCGGAGAGCGTCGCCTCGTTGGGAAAGTTGAAAAACAGCGCCGGCTCGCGGTCGCGGTAGTGGTCTTTCAGTCGCTCGGTCGTCCGAGAGTACAGCCCGTTGCGTCGGTGGTCGGGGTCGACCATCACGTCCGCGGGCTGGAGCCCCAGCTTCGTCGTCGATCCGACCTGTAGCTCGAGGGCGAAACAGGGTTTCGTCCCGACGACGCGTCCCTCGTGGGTCGCGACGATCATCGGCACGTGGTCGACGTACGGGTTGTCCTCGTACTTCCAGCGGAACCACTCGTCGTTTCGGTCGCCGAGAACCCGATCGTAGAGCTCGAGGAACTCCTCCCGGTCCGCCGGCTGGTACGGCCGAATGACGTACGGATCGTCCCCAGGCTCGCGACCATTCTCGCTCGCCGCACCCCCGATGTTGTCAGTACGCGATCGTTCGAGACGATCTGTGGCACGATCACCGTCGGTCGATTCCGCGTCAGAGTGTGTACGCTCCGTTGCCATAGCTCCGATCAGTCGTTCTGGGGGTTTCCGTCGGTGACGCCGACGGGACTCGAGTCGGTTTCGTGGCGGCTCGAGTGGATCGCGTCCTCTCTGTCGACGATCTCGCTCCGGTGTTCGTCGAGAAGCGGCGCGCGTTCTCCGGGCGACGGCGGCGTCTTGGCCATCTTGATGGGCGTCCCCGCGATCGTCACCGTCTCCTCGGAGTGGGGAAGTTCGGCCTCGACGAGCATCTCACGCTGGTGGGCGTGTTCGCTGTCGTAGACGTCGGTGATATCCTGGACCGGGCCACACGGAACGGCCCCGTTGAGTTCGGAAAGGACCGATTCGACCGAGAGGGTGGCGACCCAGTCGGCGATCCCCTCCTCCAGTCGATCTCTGTGTGCGAGGCGATCGGACGCCTCGGGATAGTCGACAGCCCACTGCGGACGATCCATCCGCTCACAAAGGTTCCGCCAGTGGCGGTCGGTGAGCGCGGCGATGACGACGTAGCCGTCCTCGGCCTCGAAGGCGTTGTACGGGAACAGCGTCGGGTGTGCGTTCCCACACCGGGTCGGGTTCTCGCCGGTGTAGGAGTGTTGATACACCGCCCGCTCGGCCAGGCTGATCATCGCGTCGTACATCGCCGTATCCACGAACTGGCCGACGCCCGTCCGATCCCGGTAGTGCAACGCGCCGAGGATGTTGACCGCGTGGAGCACGCCCGTGAAAATGTCACCGACGCCGAACCCGACTTTCGTCGGCGGGCCGTCCTCCTGGCCGGTGTGATGCATGATCCCGCCAAGGGCCTGCGCGACCAGGTCGAACGCCGGCTCGTCCTGTCGTGGACTCGAGACCGTTCGCGGATCGCCGAACCCTCGCATCGCGGCGTAGACGAGACGCGGGTTGATCTCGGCGAGTCGCTCGTACTCGAGGCCGAACTTCTCCATCGTCCCCGAGCGGTAGTTCTCGACGACGACGTCGGCCGTCTCGACGAGGGATCGAAACTCCTCGCGGTCGCGTTCGTCGGTGAAGTCGAGTTCGAGACTCCGCTTGCCGCGGTTGATACTCTGGAAGTAGCCGCCGAAGCTGTCGTCGTCTTCGTGAAACGGCGGTGTCTGGCGAACGAAATCGCCACCGGGCGGTTCGACTTTCACCACGTCGGCACCCATATCGGCCAGCAGCATCGTACAGTACGGTCCACCGAGGACCCTCGTCAGATCCAGCACACACACGTCATCGAGGGCAGACATGTATCAACCACGATGGGTGTTCTCGGGCTTTGTTATGCAGACTGTTTTCCCCGCTCACTCGTCGTCGTCCTCGCTAACGACGGCATACATCTCGAACTCGTCGTTCGAAATCACCTTGTCGACGGCCGGATCGGAGCCGAGTCCCTCGAGTGACTGTTCGCTGTAGTGGAGTTCCTGATAGACTTCGATTTCCCGCGTGAGGTCGTACTCGGTGACGATCAGGTAGTAATCGAGACCGTGATACGCACCGGTGTAGTTCCCAGCCGCGAGTTCGTCGGGATCGGCTTCGCCCGTCGCGGCCGTTGCGCCGCTCAGCGTCTCCTCGCCCTCGAGTCCGTGGAGGGCGTGGTCGTACCGGAACGGATCGTAACCGATCGCCGCGTGCGAGTAGCCGTCGGCCCCGTGCTCGAGCCCGGACTCGTAGCCGCTGAACTGCTCGTCAGTGACGTGCTGGCTGGGGTTGTAGATGAGCGGCGAGGCGTAGACGGTCATCAGTCCCAACACGAGGAGTGCAGCGAGACCCACCGACGCGACTGCGTTCGCACCGGGTCTCGTGATCACTCTCGAGAGGCCGCCGATCACGTGTGCGATCCCGATGGCACCGAGGATCGTCAGGAGGACGTAGATGAACCCGACTTGGCGGAAGGCCATCGTCGGCGTTCCGACGAAGTAAACGAGGAAGATCCCACCGAGGGGGATCAGGGCGATCGCGAGGTAGGTGACGAACGACGCCGCCTCGCGGTCGAGTGAGGTCCACCCGAGCCAGGTAACGAGGACGAACAGCGCGGCGACGACACCGACGATCGCCGCATCGAGGAACATCGTGACGAACAGCTCCTGGATACTGCCGCCGATCTCGGTCAGCGAGGCCCCACGCTGGTCGACTTCCGCGCTGGCACCGACGTCAGCTGTGAGGACCCCTTCGGCGAGTCCGACGCCAGCGCTTCTGAACCGCTCGTTCGAGACCGTCCAGACGGCAAACAGCGTCCCCAGGACGATCGTATGCGCGTACGTCGTCGGTTGATCGACCATCGGGTGATCGGAAAATCGCCATCGGGCGAGAAACTGAATGCCCGCGATTGCTCCCACGAGGACGACCACGTTTATCATCTGCTGGGGGTGGACGACAAGGAGAGCGATCCCCGAGAGGTAGATGAGAACGCTGTACGGCGAGATGCCGAACGGAAGGCGCTCGGTCGTCGAGCGTCGCCGGAGGTACGCGACGAGCGCGAAGATGACGACCGGAACCAGAAACAGCGCGTTCGAGTTCGAGTGGATGCCCATGTGGGTCGCGACGTTGTTGATCGGCAACACCATCCAGGAGACGATCGCCGCGACACCCACGGCTGCGGGGGATCCAGTCATCTCTCGGACCGTCAACGGGACGAAAATCAGGAACGGAACGAACAGGACGACGATGGTCAACAGCAACGCGCGTTCGACCGGAATGCCACCGAGGAGGTGTAGAGTGGCTCCGAGCGAGTGAACGCCCGGGTAGATCAGTTCGTGGGGAGACAACAGCCCGTCGACGATATCCCCCGTCCAGCCGAGGTGAGTCAACGCGTCGCCCATCCCCGAGAATCGATAGTTTCTGAGCACGGGAAGACTCACGATCGACGTAACCGTCGTCGCCCCGAGGACGATCCCGAGCGTCTGTGACCGGCCGCGGGCGGCGACCGCCGCAACGACGGACAGGCCGAGTGCGACCGCGAAACAGAGCCACACGGTCGTCGGCGTACCGGTGTAGATCGACGACTCGTACGACGTCGCCGGGTTCGCCCGCGCGAGGACGACTCCCGCAGCGAGTGCGAAGAACCCGAGGGCGAACGTCAGGTTCGACGCCGTCCGATTCACACAAACCCACCCCAGCAACCAACGACGCTCGTATCCGTACGCATCTCTCGAGCGGAGGGTCACTGGACCCGGCGTTTGTTATAGTGACCTTATTCGACGACCCCGGTCCACGCCTGACGACGTCGAATTCGTGACCGACGCCAGTCTCTGTGAGAATCTGCTCGAGCGAACGCGGCGTCTTCGACCGCCGACCGGGAACGCGGTACGAACGTCGTACACCGGTAACGACTCGGTCTCGAATCGACGACGACGGCGTATCCGGTGCTTTCACCTCGCCGTGACGATCAACGATTCTGCCCGTTTTTGTAGCGAGCCGTGATCGTCGGGACCGACGGTCACTGCCGTCTCCACACCAATGTCATCTATCGTCATCGACAGCATCACCGCAACGGGATCGACCCTCGAGTGCGACGTCAGGCCCTCGAAAGACCTCGAGCGCTTCTTCTCGGGGGAGCCGTTCAGGGTAGAGTACGATCGGTCGATCGAGGACGTTCCCGAGGGTATCCTCGCGATTCCGGCCCTCGCGAACGTCTGCCCGCTCGCCTGGGCGAGCGGTGCGGACGTCTACGTCGACGAGGTCGACGGCCGGTTCGCGCACGCCTTAGAGGACGTCAAAGCCTCGTTGCTCTCCATGCACGACTTTCTCGAGGGTGGAACGCTGTACGCACGGGAGACGACCGACGCTGAACCACCGGCAGTCGAGAGTTCCGCCGAACGGGACCACGGTCGATCGACCGACGCGGACAGCGCACTGCTCTTTACCGGCGGCGTCGACTCGACCTGTTCGTACGTCCGCCACCGCGAGGAGTCGCCGACGCTCGTCAGCATCCGCGGCTGGACGATCACGACGGACCGAGCCGACGACGAGAAGTGGAACGACCTCCGGGAACGTGTCTCGACGTTCGCCGACGAGCGCGGCCTCGAGACCGCGTTCCTCGAGTCGAACGTCCTCTCGGCGATCGATCATCCGATGGTACTCGCACACTACAAACGGTTCGTCGACGGCGCGTGGTATAGCTCAGTCGGCCACGGACTCGGGTTGCTCGGTCTCTGTGCACCGATGGCGTACGCACGCGGTATCTCGGAGCTGTACGTCGGGGCGACTCATTGGGAGGGCGTCGACCTCGAGTGGGGCTCCCGACCCGACATCGACGACTACGTCCGCTGGAGCGGGACCCGGTGTCACCACGACGCCTACGGCCTCACCAGACAGGAACGCCTCGACGTGATCGCCGACTACGTCGAGAGCGACGCGCCGACGCTCGACCTCCAGACCTGCAACGTCCGGATGGACGGCAACTGCGGGCGCTGTGAGAAGTGTTATCGGACCGCAGTTGGCCTCCGACTGTCGGGACTCGAGCCGACGGCCCACGGCTACCCGTTCGACGAGACGGAGTACGATCGGATCAGGCGCACGCTCGAGGGTGGCGAGTGGGAACTCGGCGAGGACGAGCGATACATGTGGGCGGACATTCGGGACCGCGTTCGCGAGACGACGCCCGAATCAGCCGCCGAGCGGGCCTTTTTCGAGTGGCTGGTCGACGCCGACCTCGAGGAGCTCGTCTCGGAGGCCGAACCGCCGCTGTCGGATCGACTCTTGCGCGCAGGCGCGAGGAACGTTCCGACTCGACTCTACAACGCGGCGTACCCGGCGGTAAAATCGGCGCGGACCGGACTCGAGCGCGTGCGTTCGGCGCGGTGACATCGCAGGGACACACTGACTGGCTGCCGGAGACGGGTCGCTACTTCTCGTCGGTTTCGTCCCGCACGCCGACCTCGATCGGAGGGCCGTCCTCGTCCTCGTCTCTCCCGCCGCCGACCGGAATCTTGGTCCGTAACTCCGAGGCGAACGACTGGACCTGATCGATCATCGTCTGGACTTCCTCCTCGAACTCCTCGACCGACCGCTCGACGTAGTGTACCCGTTTGGACGGAATGCGACGGACGATATCGTGTCCCTCGTCGTCCTCGTCGGTCTTGATGATCCAGTGGTCCTGGAAGTACGCCACGTGTTCGTTCGGAACCGTCTTCCGGACCGTCCCGTCGTCCGGTTCGTCGTATACGATCGTCGCCTCGCCGATGTCACGCTCGAGTTCGAGGTCGTCGTCGACCATAGGACGAGATAGGAACGCCCGGCGGGTAGCTTCGGTGCTTGCAAAGAGGCAGTCTGCTGTTCGTTGGAGGCGCTGTCAGCGTAGCCGACCGAGAACGTCACTCCATGTAGCCGAGCCCTTTCAGGCGGCTCTCGACGTCGGCGAAATCGTCGTGGACGTCGTCGTCTTCGTCGCGTCTCGAGACGTCGACTCGCTCGACTTTCGTACGGGACGGCTTCGCATCGGTCCGGAACGCATCGAAGAGGACGCGGCCGTCGGCGTTCGCAGGGACCGGTTGGCCGATTCCGTGGAGCAGCGTCGGGGCGACGTCGACGACGCGAGCGCCGCGGAGGGTCGCGCCGGCGTCGATCGTCGGGCCGTGACAGAGGACGATTCCCTGTTTCCGATGGCTCGCGGCGTACGTTCCGGTGTCCCCGAACGGCTCGTCCGTGATCGCGTTTCGTGACTCGTAGCCGTCGACGCCGTTGACGACGAGGTCGGGCGAGTCGTCGTCCGTCGGGAACAGCTCGTCGCCGTCTTCGACGGTGAGAACTCGATTCCCGTCGTCGTCCGTGACCGATTCGAAGATCTCGATGAGCTCGTCTTTGACCGACGGGACGTCGACCGGCGAGACGACGCCGTGCTCGAACCGGTTGGTGTCGTTGATATAACAGTTCCCGGCACCGTGGACGAACGCGCGCGTTCGATCGTAGTCGACGTCGTAGAGGGCGTGATCCCCTGGGATCTGCTCGGCGACCGAGTCGACGAGTCCCCGTGGCAGCGTCGAGACGAGCATCTCCTCGGAGATTCCGACCCGCTCTAAGACGTTCGTGATACGCTCACGCGAGATTCCCAGGCTCGCGAGCGCTCCCCTGGTCCCCTCGTCTTCGCGTCTGCAGAGGTACCCCTCCCGCTCGAGAACGTGATTGACGTAGACGAGTTCGTAAATCGGCCCGAAGCCGTGATCTGAGACGACGTAGAGGTCCGCGTCGTGGCGCTCGGTGTACTCCATCACCTCCCCGAGGAGGTCGTCGAGTTGCCGGTAGTGTTCGAGGAGGCGATCCAGATCCCAGGTAAGATGCTGGAATCGGTCGGGTGCGGTGTAGACGAAGAAAAACAGCTGCCAGTCGTCGTCGGCGCGTTCCATCTGGATGTCCATTACCTCGCGACGGTTCGCGAGCATCTCGTCGACGGCCTCCTCGAAGGCGTCGAGCCGACCGGCGTACTCGGGATAGTCGAGACTGATCCGATAGTCGGGAACGCGCGACTCGATCTCTTCGCCGAGGTCGGGCGGATACGTGAACTCGCGCTCGGTCGAGGGTGTCATCATCCCGGAGACCATCGTTCCGTCGAGTTCGCGAACGGGGTAGGTCATCGGAACGTTCCCGACGTGGGCCGGCGAGAGCAGGTCCCAGAGCGTCGGCTGTTTCAGATCCCGACTCGTATACATCTCGTGGCTATACTCAGCGGAGAGGTTCTGGAAGCCGTAGATACCGTGTTTGTCGGCCCAGACGCCGGTCGCGATCGACGGCCACGCGAGCGGCGTCGTCGGCGGACTGGTGCTTACGAGCGGACCGGATGCCCCTTCCTCACGCAGTCGCTCGAAGTTGGGGAGTTCGCCCCTGTCTGTCCACTGTTCGAGAAGGTTCCACGGGACGCCGTCGAGCCCGAGCACGAACGCTCGCTCGGATCTCGGAGTAGATGCACTCATGATTGTCTGAGAACGCCTGCTGTGGGGGAGGTGGCCGGATATCCGCTTTGTTATAGAGAGTGTTCACGCCGCTGGCGAACCCTGACCATCCCTGTTCGGTCCGCTTACCGTCGGATGCACCGACTGTTCGCGAATTCTGGTACTCGCTTGCGACGATACGATACTCCGGGTGACTCGAGGCGAAAGCCGGAACGGAAGGACCACGGAGGCGGGGGTTCGTCCCGGTCGACGGACGGCCACGAAACGAGATCGCGTCGGAAAAAGCGAGCAATAACAAAACCGTCCGGTCGGTTGCGCTACGGATATGACTGTACGCCGTGGTGGGTCCGATGGGTAGCGTCGTCATCTCGCTCGATGCCGAACTCGGCTGGGGGTTTCACGACCTCGAGTCCCTGCCGGGCCGTCGCGTCGAAGCCGGCCGTCGCGGCTGGTCGACGATGCTCGAACTGTTCGAGACGTACGAGATTCCCGCGACCTGGGCGGTGGTCGGCCACCTCATGCTCGAGTCGTGTGACGGGAGACACGCTGACCATCCCGCACCGGACGAGTGGTTCGAGCGGGAACGAACGACGTGGCGCGACCGCGAGGACCTCAGATTCTGTCCCGACCTCGTCACCGACCTCCTCGAGTCCGACGTCGACCACGAGTTCGCCAGCCACTCGTTTTCGCACGTCCTCTTCGATCGGCCGGAGACGGACGCCGAGATCGCCGCGGCCGAACTCGAGCGAAGCGTCGAGATCGCCGCCGACTGGGGGCTCTCGATCGACTCGTTCGTCTATCCGCGAAACGGCGTCGGCCACCGGGACGTGCTGGCGGAGTACGGCGTACGTGCGTATCGTGGCCGGTCGCCAACCGGCGACGGCGTGTGGGGATTGCTCGATTCGACGATCCGCGACCGGTCCATGCTGGTCGCGCCGACGATCGACGAGTACGGGCTGGTCGACGTTCCGGCGTCGTTGTTCCTGTTCGGGTTCGAGGGGCCAGCACGCACCGTTGCAGAGTCGATCTGGCGGGATCCGATGGTCGTCCAGGTGCGCCGCGGTATCGACGAGGCTGTCCGACGAGACGGGGTCTTCCACATGTGGCTTCATCCGAACAACCTCGTCGGCAAACAAGACGACCGGCGGATGCGGGCGATCCTCGAGTATCTCGATCGCCGGCGGTCAGAAACTGATCTCCGCGTCGAGACGATGAACCGTGTCGCCCAGCGCACCGTCGACGGCAACGCCACGACTGCGAGCGACGCCAACGGCGGCGTGATCTCGGTCTCCCAGCCGGCACCGGCGAGTCGATCGAACGATTGATTTCGGCTCGATCCGCTCGCCCAGTGTATTTTCGTCTTACCGTCTCCGAGACCGACTGTCAGCGCTGTTGATCGGTCCGGTCGTCGATCCGAACCACAGCCGATTCCGACGGCAGGTCGCTGTACGATCACGAATCCGACGACGACAGCGCTGTACGGCGATGATAACAAAGCCCGACGCCACCCCGTCTCCGACAGATGAATACGGCACTTCTCTCGCGGTTGACGGAGTCAGATTCACTCGCTGTGGGCGTACTCGGGGCTGGAAACATCGGCACTGTCCATCTGAAATCGGCGCTGGTCATGCCCGGCGTGGACGTCCGTGCGGTCGCGGACGCCCGATCGGAGAACCGAGCCCGGGCGAAACGCGCCGGCGTCTCGCGGACGTACGACGATTACGCCACGCTCCTCGAGTCGGAGGATCTCGACGCCGCGGTCGTCGCGCTGCCCCCGTTTCTCCACGCGGACGCCGTCGAGCAGGCCGCCGCAGCCGGCATCGACGTCTTCGTCGAGAAACCCTTGGCCCGCTCGAGCGCGGAAGCCGACCGGATGCTCGAGGCGGCGACGGACGCGGGGATCGCCGTGGGCGTCGACCACACGCTTCGCTACCAGCCCGACGTAGTTGGAGTCAAGGAGGCCTACGAGGACGGTCGCGTCGGTCACGTGCCGTACGCGTCGATCACGCGGCTCAACGACGGCGCCCTCGGTCGACCGCCGGCGACGGACTCACCGCCGGAGTGGCCGCTCGACGCCGACGCGGCCGGGGGCGGCTCGTTGCTCGAACTCGGAATTCACTGTTTCGACGTCCTCGAGTGGCTGTTCGGCGACCTCGAGGTCGAGAGCGCGGCGATCGGCGAGACGCTCGAGTTGCCGGTCGAAGACGCCGCGACGGTACTGCTCCGGGCGCCGGAGACCGAGACGACGATCACGCTTCACTGTGGTTCCTACCAGTGGGAACAGCTCCCCGAGGTCAACACGCGGCTCCGTCTCGAGGGCGTGACGGGGACGATCGCCAACGAGGAGTACCTCCCGGAGAACTTCTATGCGAGTGCCGCCAAATCCGCGATCGGAAACGTCGCCGGTCGGGTGACCGGAGACGACCCGGACGTCTTCGGCCCGACGTTCTACCTCCGGGCACACTACGATGCCCTGGCTGCGTTTTTCGACGCCATCCGGAACGACGAACGGCCGCCCGTCGATGGCCGCGACGGCAAGCGGACGCTCGAGCTCGCCGAAGCCGCCTACGAGTGTGCCAAACCGACCGGATCGAACGATCTCGAGGCGACGGAGGTGACGCTATGAGTGCTGACCACGGCGGGAGCCACGGTCACGTTCGCGTGGCCGCCGTCGACGCCGGCGACCGAACCGGTGGCTGGCTCCCCGACGTCGACGCGCGGATGGCGACGTTCGAGTCGTCACTTTCGGCGATCCTCGAGCCGTCGATCACTGTGATCGAGAACGCCGATCGAATCGCCGTCGTTCCCGACGTCCACTACCCCTTTCACCCGTCGACCGGGATGGTGACCGATCCGGCGCTCGTCGGGGCGCTCGTCTCCCACATCGAGCGTCGGGGCGACGCCGAGATCGACGTCGTCGGCGCCGGAACCGGAATCGACGCCGACCGAACCGCCGCCTACCTCGGCTACCCGGCGGTTCTCGAACGCTTCGAAGCGACGTTTTCGGGGATCGACGACGAGACGAGCCGGACCAGAGTCGTTCGATCCGTCGACGATCGGTCGGTTCCGTTCGCGGTGCCGACCGACCTCCTCGAGCGCACCGTGGTCGTCGTCCCGACGCTCAGGCCGACCGAGTCGGGGGCGGTTGCCGGCGGCATGCGGACGCTCGCAGCGCTCGGCGATGAGACGGACGATCCGGACGCGACGGCAGTCGCGGCCGCCGACATCGTCGATCCCGCGCTCTCGATTCTCGACGCGACGACGGCCTACGGCGGGACGCCACACGCGGCGAACGCGATCTTCGCCGGTCCGACGGCGCCAACCGACGCCGTCGCCGCTTCGCTTCTCGGCCGGTCGATCGACGAGGAGCCCGCACTCTCACTCGCGCTCGAGGACGGGGCGAGAATCGACGTCGAACGCGTCGGGCCGGAGGCGCGAACGCTTGACGTCGAGGCGATCGGCGATCGGCTCTCCGGCGGCGAGTTACCGCCGGACGGAGACATGCATCCGGTAGTGACCGCAGCCTACCGACTGTACGCCGCGGCCGGGCGCGATGCCGTCCCACCGCAACTCGAGGGGAAAGGGGATGCCGACTGACGTCGCGGCGGTCACCGGCGCGACGGGGTTTCTCGGGGGCCACCTGTGTGAGCGACTGCTCGAGGAGGGGTGGGACGTTCGGGGACTCAGCCGCCCGACCTCCGATCGAAACGGGCTGGAGGGCGTCGACTGGTACGTCGGAGACGTGTTCGAAGACGAGACCCTCCGGGCGCTCGTCGACGGGGTCGACGCCGTCTTCCACCTCGCCGGCGTCGGGCTCTGGAGTGCCGGCCCGGAGACCGTCGAACGGGTCAACCGCGACGGGACGGCGACGCTGCTGTCGGCCTGTCGCGATTCGGACGTCGGCCGGCTTGTCTTCACCAGCACCGCGGGCACCCGCCGGACCACGAAACGCTTCGCCGACGAGACGGACTTCGCCGAACCGATCGGTGCCTACCAGTCCTCGAAAGCCGCGGCCGAACGACTGGTCGACCGGTACGCCGAGGACGACGGCGATGCGGTGACGGTTCACCCCACTTCGATCTTCGGCCCCGGCGACGACTCCTTTACCCCACAGTTGCTCGCGATGGGCCTCGAGCCGACGATGCCCGCCTACCTCCCGGGCGGACTGAGCGTCGTCGGCGTCTCGGACGTCGTCGACGGCCTACTTTCGGCCTACGCCGCCGGCACGCGCGGCGACCACTACATCCTCGGCGGCGAGAACCTCACCTACGACCGGGCGGCCGAACGGATCGCCGACCACGCGGGTGGCTCCCCCGCACGCGTTCCCGTTCCGTCGACGGCGATCCACGCCGCCGGCCCAGTCGCCGAGGTCGTCGACGCCGTCGCCGACAGGCGAGTGTTTCCCTTCGACCGGCGGATGGCCCGTCTCGCGACCAGCGAACTATTCTACAGCTCGCAGAAAGCCCACGAGGAACTGGGCTACGAGTACGAACCGCTCGAGGCGCACCTGCCGGAGACGGTGGCGTGGTACCGGTCGACGAACGGGTGAACTGCCCCGGGACCATGTCGAGAGACGATCGATCGTTCCATCGAGGATGTCCGCATCTTTATTTGGCTGTACTACTATAGTATTACAATGAAGTACGCCAACGTTAGCGTCAAATTCCCTACAGAGCTCGACCGGGAACTCGAGCAGTTTCTCGAAGAGACAGGCGTCTACACGAACAAGAGCGAGTTCATCAAGGAGTCCGTCCGTCGCCACCTGATCGAACTAAACGACGAGCCAGCTATCGCCGCACTTCGCGTCGAACAGCTACTCGCTCGCGCCGAACAGGAGCCGGTGAGCGACGACGAGCTACACGCCCGCCTCGACGACCTTCGCCAGCGTGTCGACGAAGAGGGGGTTTCGGATTCGGTCGAAACCGCTCGTAGCGAATAGTTTGCCAGAACTCACTCTCGAGCACGTCGACTGACGGTTTTTCGAGGCACCCTCCTGATTTAGACGACTCGTTCGTACACCTCGAGCATCCGCGTCGCCGTGTTGTCGAGGCTCACCTCGCGGGCCGCCTCGCGACCGTTCGATCGCTCGCCGCGCTCGAGGATCTCCCGAAGCCCGTCGACCAGGTCCTCGTCGTCGTCGCTCACGCAGGAGGGGGAGACTCCCTCGAGGCGCGTCCGAACGTCGCCGACGTCGGTTGCAACGACCGGGAGGTTACAGGCGAGAGCCTCCTTCACCGAGTTCGGCGATCCCTCGCTATCGGAGGTCATCAACAGCGCGTCGGCGGCGTTCATGTAGTCCGGGATGGTCTCGTGATCGACGTCGTAGACCGTCCGGAGCCTGACCGGGCGGTCGACCAGTCCGTTGACCGCGTTGACGATCCGACGGGCGCGGGGGTAGTTCTTCACCGTCCGCTTTGGCGTGTACGGAAACAGTACCTGGTACTCGTCGCCGGCCCAGCCGACCGCCTCGCGTGCGTCCCGCCTGGGACCGGGATGGAACTTCTCGAGGTCGACGCCGTCCGGGACGACCGTACACTCCCGTCCGAGGTACTCCCGCATCTCCTCGGACATGACGACCACCTCGTCACAGATCGGGACGCAGGCGCGGCTGATCGGCTCGATCGGGCCGTAGAGGTCCGATCCCCACAGCGAGAGCACGACCGGCTTGCGACACTGTGCGAGGCCCATCGGTGCCGTCAGCCCGTAGTGGGCGTGGATCAGATCGTAGCCGTTCGTCGACTCGCGGAGGACCGACGGGAAGAATCGGAGGTAGTCGGTCGGCCCCCTCGAGTGGCCCGCGCGGCCGTCGCCGGAGACCGAAAGCGTCGAAAACGAGACGCCGCGGCGCTCTAGGAGTCGCATCTGCTCGTTCATGAACGGCGCGTCGTCGTTCGTCGTCAGCGCGAGCACGTGCATCCGGGTCGAGGAGTGAAACCGCCCGACGACGCTTCGTTATCCGCCCCTTTTTCCGACACGTCTCGTCGCACCGAATGGTCCGCCAGCGCCGCCGACCCACGTTCGTTTGTACGTGTACGATTACAAAGCACGCGCGGCGGGAATCCACCCTCGATGCGGATTCTCGTCTTCGCTAACACGCCCGCGCACGTTCACCTCTATCGCCACGCGGCTGATCGCCTCGAGGACGCCGGCCACGACGTCCTCGTCCTGACCAGGGAGTACGCCTGTACGACCGACCTACTCGAGTTCTTCGGGATGCCGTTCCGGCGTTACGGGAGACACGAGACTACGGCGCCGACGAAGCCACAGCTGGCGCGCGAACTCGGCGAGCAAGCCGCCCGGATCGTCGGCGAGAGCCTTCGATTCCGACCAGACGTTGTCTTCGGGCGGGGTCCCTACGCCGCCCTCGCCGGGACGGTGACCCGGACGCCGACCGTGTTGGTGCTCGACGACGAACCGGGCGATTTCAACCACACCGTCTCCAGGCCCTTCGCCGACTGCATCATCTCGCCGGCGGTGACTCGCCGCGACCTCGGCGACGACCACTACACCTTCGACGGCTTCAAGGAGTGTGCGTATCTCCACCCCGACGTCTTCGAACCGGACGGCGCCGTCCGGGAGTACCTCGGGATCGGTCCCGACGAGCCGTACGCGTTGGTTCGATTCAACGGCCTCGACGCGCTCCACGACGCCGGACTCGAGGGCTTTACGCGCGAGCAACGTCGCGACCTGCTCGAGCGCTTGAGCGAGCGCGCGACCGTCTTCGTCTCGGACGAGGGCGGCGAGATGACCCTCCGTGATCTCCCCGCTCGCGAGTACGACCTTCACCCGGCGTTGATCCACGACGCCATGGCCGAGGCGTCGTTACTGGTGGCCGACACCGGGACGATGGTCAACGAGGCCGCCTTACTGGGGACGCCCGCGCTCCGATATCGGGGAACCGACGACCACGAGTACGGCGAGTTCCGCGAACTCGAGCGCGTCGGTCTCGCCGAACAGTTCGACGAGTACGAGGCGATCCGCGATCGCTCGCTCGAGTTGGTGGCCGACGAGACTGCATCCGACCGCTGGGCGACGCGACGACGCGAGTACGTCGGCGATCTGGTGAACCTGACCGACCTGCTCGTCGACGTCGCACAAGCCGGCGGCTCGCTCGAGCGCGTGACGCCGTCGACGCGACGAGCGCTACAGTCGACGTCGCCGGTTGGGGGGACGAACGCGCGGTCGTCGTCGTCCGACTGACGGCCACCGAATTCGACGACTTCGACGGACCGTCGCCACGACTGCTACCGGTGACGCGGATCGAGTTCATCGCGACCGTTACCGGTGTCGCGGATCGAGTTCGTCTCGAGCGCGACCGAGCGCCGTCCTCCTCGCGCCGACCGCGGAGAGGTAGCCGACGCCGACGGTCGATTTGAGCGCCTTCGCCCCACGGCCCGTGAGTACCGCGGGGCCGACCTGTGCGACGGCATCGTCACCGACGCTGACGAGCCAGCCCGGCGAGTGAAAGCTGAACGACTCCATTCGGGGCTCGACGCCGTCGCTCTCGCCACGGGCCGCCTCGACGACCCGCGTTACGTTGGTCGCGGCCGTTCGAGCCTGCCGGACAGCCGCCTGCGCACTCGCCGGGACCGTCTCGCCGTCGGCGTCGACGACGGTTGCGGCGTCACCCAGCGCGAACGTCCGGTCGTCGAGCCGGAGGTCGTCTCCGACCGTCGGACGCTCTCCCTCGAACGCGTCCGACCCTCGAATACCGCCGGTCCAGACGAACTGGTCGAACGGAATCGTCTCACCGCTCTCGAGGTGAACGGCCCGTTCGTCCGCCGATGCGACGGTCGCGTCGGTCCGAATCTCGACACCGGCGTCCCCGAGGGCCTTTTCGACGGCCCGCTGGAAGTTCGCCGGGAACGACGGCGCGACGGACGGAAACTGCTCGACGATCGTGATCGTCGCCTCGGCGCGGCGTTCGCGAGCGAGCGCCGCGAGTTCGCCGGCGACCTGGACCCCCGAGAGCCCCGCGCCCCCGACGACGATCCGCGGGTGATCCTCGCCGAGGACCTCGAGCGCTCGGTTGCGGATCCGAAACGCGTCCGAGAGTCGCGTGAGCGGCGTCGCGTGCTCGCGGACCCCTTCGAGGCCGTAGAACGCGGTTTTCGCGCCGAGACAGATCGCCGCGACGTCGTACTCGAGGATGCCTCCCGAGAGCGACACGGTTCGGTCGTCCCGATCGATCGCCTCGACCCGGCCGACCCGGACGGCCGCGCGCTCGAGAACGTCGGGGAGGGACACTGTGATCTCCTCGGCGAGTTCGGGTCGACGGACGACCCGGTGAAGTTCGTGTTGAACGAGGTGATCCGGCGACCGATCGACGAGCGTAAGCGCGACGTCTTCGGGGAGCTCACGCTCGAGCGAGCGGGTGAGGGTGAGCCCCGCGTACCCCGCGCCGAGAACGACGACGTGCATACGACCAGGTACGGACTCGAGATGTATAGCGATTGATGTACTCGAGCGGCGTCCGGAGCGGTTGCGCTGGGTCAACAGCGTCTAGAACAGGTGGTCGTCCTCCTCGAGCAGACGGGCGGGTCCGCCGACGTCCCAGGTGGTCGTCGAGACGCCGCAGTCGGCGATCTCCTCCTCGACGAACTCGGCGTGTTCCTCGGTGGTGTTGACGTAGACGCTCGCGCCGGTGTCGGTCGAGAAGTAGACAGGAATGTCCTCTTCCTCGCGGAGTTCGCGAACGCGGTTGAAGATCGCGAGGGTGGCCGGCTGCCAGTAGACCCACCCCGAAGGGCCGGTCATCGTCGTCGCGGCCAGCGACAGCGAATCCTGTTCGGCGAGTTCGAACGCGCGGTCGAACTCGTCGTTGCGGAGCGCGTCGCGCATCTCGACGATCTGGTCCTGGACGTGTGCCCGACGAGCGTCGAACATGTGGCTGTCCGTCGCCTCCGCGTGGGCGTCCTCGGTCTCCTTGTGGTAGGGAACGAGACCGACGACGATCTTTAAGTTCTCGTGAAGGTCCGTCGGAATGCGCCGGGAGTGACAGTCATCGTCGTTCAATCCGGCGTCGAGTTGGGAGAACGCGCCCGTGACCGCTCGAGCGGCCGAGGCAGAGCCGACGCGGGCGATCGTCGAAATCTCGGGGAGCGAGAGATCGAGTTCGGCCGCCTCCGCGAGCGCCACCGCGGCGGCCGCGAATCCGGATGACGACGATCCGAGTCCGACGTTCGAGGGGAAGCTATTCTCGCTCTCGAGGCGGACGGGGTAGACCGTGTGGGCGGCGTCGGACATCGATCGAGCCTTCTCGACGACGGCCTCGACCCGCTCGAACGCACGCCCCTCGAGTTCCTCGCCGTCGACGACGTAGGTATCCTCGTCGTAGTCCATCGAGAACTCGACGGTCGTCCGGGTGTGACTCGGCGCCGTACAGAGACTGATGCTGTCGTGGTAGGGGAGGCGCTCGATGTCGTCGCGCATCCCGTGGTACTTCACCAACCCCTGGATCGGGTGGGCCATCGCGGTTGCTTTCATACCCACACACGTGAGTGAAGGCCGCTTAAATGTCACGGCATTCCGACCGACCGTTCTCGACCGACGGTTACCGTCGAAATCGCCGCTCGAGCGATGGCCATCCGCGACACGCAAAGAAGCCGACTGCAGGGAGTCGAGAGCCGACAACGTGGGCGATCCGGAACCCGAACGCTGAAACGAGGCCGCTCCTACCACACCCTCATGGGAACCCCACACGAGACGCGGTCAGAACAGGCCGAGGCGGTCGTCGACCGGCTCGAGGAAGCCTACCCCGACTCGACGATCTCGCTTCGCTACTCGGATCGCCTCGAGTTGCTGATTGCGGTGATCCTCTCGGCGCAGTGTACGGACGAGCGAGTCAACCAGGAGACCGAACAGCTCTTCGAGACGTACGACGGACCGGAAGCGTACGCGAACGCCCCGCAGGCGGAACTCGCGGAGGCGCTGAACTCGATCACATACTACAACAACAAGGCGAAGTACATCCGCAGCGCCTGCGAGACGATCGTCGAGGAGTACGACGGCGAGGTTCCAGATACGATGGACGAACTCACCGACCTCTCGGGTGTCGGCCGGAAGACGGCGAACGTCGTCCTCCAGCACGGCCACGACGTCGTGGAAGGAATCGTCGTCGATACGCACGTCCAGCGACTCTCGCGGCGGCTGGGACTCACCGACGAGGAGTACCCCGAACCGATCGAACAGGAGCTGATGGAGATCGTTCCGGAGGGGTACTGGCAGCAGTTCACCCACCTCTGTATCGATCACGGTCGGGCGACCTGTACGGCGCGAAATCCCGACTGTGCCGACTGCGTTCTCGCGGACATCTGCCCCTCCGAGAAAGGCGACTCCGAGGTCGACCTCGCGGCGGACGAACCCTGGTAACGGCGAGGATCGACGGGCAGACAAGCCGCTGACTACAGGCCACGATCGGACCTGCGACGGACCCACGACGGCTCCACGCTCGAGGCCGACCGTCGCAAGCCCAACGCCTTTTCCGCAACTCCCGATACCCTCAGTCGGGATCACTATGTCCGACAACACCGACACCAACTCCGACGAGCGAACCAAGACGGGCACGGACGAGCACGGACGCGACGTCCAACTCGCCCGCGAGAAGAGCGATCCGGAGGAGGACGAAGGCGAAGGGCTCTCCGAGGCCGAAAAGGAAGCACGAGAGCGCCAGGACGAGCAACAGCGTCGCCAGGACATCGAACACAAATCGACACAGCGCGAGGCCGATGCCCTCGAGAACGCGAACCCCGACCACCACCGAGACGAGGAACCGTACAACAGTTAATCGCGTGTCGAATGCGATCCGACAATTCGTTTTCGCCGCCCGCGATCAGCCTCGCTCGTCTGCTGACTCCGGAACGACGACGGTCGAGAGCGTTCCGTCCGCGGTGATCGAGACTCGTTCACCCGCCGAGATCCGTTCGACCGTGCGGTCGTCGACACAGAGGACGATCGGAGGTTGATCCCGTTCGACCGACAGCGCCACCCCGTCGTTCGGAAGGACCCATCGACACGTCTGCGTGACAAACGGTGCGATCGGAACGACGACGACGCCCTCGACTGCCGTGGAGAGCAGTGGGCCGTCGATCGTCTCGGCGTAGCCGTGACTCCCCGCAGGCGTTGCGGCGACGACGCCATCGGCACGAAACTGGGCGACCGACTCCTCGCGGCTCGAGACGCCGTACTCCGAGATCTGTGCCGGCTCGGCGGTGACGAGCGCGACGTCGAACAGCGCACGTTCGCTGTTTCCGCTCGGAGTCTCGACGACGAGTACTGGATTCGTCCGGAGGTGCCCGTCGCCGCGGAAGACCGATTCGAGTGCGCCCACGACGTCGTCGGGATCGACGGCGGCGATACCGGGGACGTCGCCGACCGGCAATACCGGAACATCGGGCCTTGCGTCGGCGGCCGCGGCGACTGCCGAGTCACCGACGGCGACGATCGTCGAGGGATCGGCCTCGAGAACGTCTGCGGGCGGGCCGGAGACGACGTTCGCTTCAGCGGCCTCGAGATCGCTCGGCTCGAGGTCGTCCTCGGAATCGCTTTCGACGAACCCGACCGGGGACGTGGGATCCGGTCGCCACGCGTCACCGTCCATTGGGTACTCGTTGCCAGGGATCGGACAAAAGGGTGCGGATTCGATGTGCGGAGTCAACCCGGCGGTGAGCCGCCAGCGAGTCGAGGCGGTAGCTGATCCGACGCCAGTCTGTGGAGGGTAATTCTCAAGGCGACTGGCCGGAAAGAACCTGGTATGAGTGGGTCGGATTCAGACGGCGTTTCGCTGTCGGTTCGCGCCGCCGAAAAGCGGGATGCGGGACGCGGTGTCGCCCGAATTCCCGAGATCGCACGGAGACAGCTCGGCGTGCTGAGCGGCGACACCGTCGTCATCGAGGGCGAGTCGACGACCGTCGCGAAGCTCTGGCCCGCGGACTCCGCCGTCCCCGAGAACGTCGTCCAGATCGACGCGGACACCCGCGCGAACGCCGGCGTCCACGTCGGCGATACGGTCACCGTCCGCACGAAGGACAAATCGACCATCCGGGAGGCCGAACGCGTCACCCTCGCCGCCCCGCCGACGCTCTCCGAGGAAGCGCTCACCGCGCGCGAGGCGACGAAGAAGCTGCGCAACCGGCCGGTCAGCGTCGGCGAACAGATCCGACTCGAGGGCGTCGGTCAGGAGCCGTTTCGCGTCGTCGACACCGACCCCGACGGCGACGTTCGGATCACCAGCGCGACGACGGTTCGCGTCGTCGATCGGAGCGGCGAGCCGGCCGACGACCTCGTCACGAGCGCTCGAGGCGGTGATTCAAGCGATTCCTCGACGTCTCGCAGTTCGTCGGCGTCCAGAGACGGGTTCGAATCCGAGCCGAGTTCCGGCGTGACGTACGAGGATATCGGTGGCTTAGACGAGGAACTCGAACTCGTCCGGGAGATGATCGAACTGCCGCTGTCCGAGCCCGAACTGTTCCAGCGGCTGGGCGTCGAACCGCCATCGGGCGTCCTGTTGTACGGCCCGCCGGGCACCGGGAAGACGCTGATCGCCCGCGCGGTCGCCAACGAGGTCGACGCGAACTTCGTGACGATCTCGGGCCCGGAGATCATGTCGAAGTACAAAGGCGAGAGCGAGGAGCGCCTGCGGGAAGTCTTCGAGGCCGCCGAGGCGAACGCGCCGACGATCATCTTCTTCGACGAGATCGACTCCATCGCCGGCGAGCGCGACGACGACGGGGATGCCGAGAACCGGATCGTCGGTCAACTGCTGACACTGATGGACGGGCTCGACGCCCGCGAGGAGGTGATCGTCATCGGGGCAACCAACCGCGTCGACTCGCTCGATCAGGCCCTGCGCCGTGGCGGCCGCTTCGACCGCGAGATCCAGATCGGCGTCCCCGACGCGGAGGGCCGCAGGGAGATCCTCGAGGTCCACACCCGCGGCATGCCGCTGTCCGACGCCGTCAGCGTCGACGCGATCGCTCGTCGAACACATGGCTTCGTCGGTGCAGATCTCGACGCCGTCGCGAGCGAGGCCGCGATGGCCGCCATTCGGGATCGACCGACCGACGCCGACGAGCGGGCGTCGTGGAACCGCGATCCCGTCGTGACGAAACGTCACTTCGACGAGGCGCTGGCGTCGGTCGAACCCTCCGCGATGCGCGAGTACGTCGCCGAGTCACCGAACACCGACTTTTCGGACGTCGGCGGCCTCGAGGACGCCAAACAGGTCCTCCGAGAATCCGTCGAGTGGCCGCTTACGTACGACAGACTGTTCGAGGAGACGAACACTGACCCGCCCTCGGGCGTCCTGTTGTACGGCCCACCGGGAACCGGGAAGACGCTGCTCGCGCGGGCGCTTGCCGGCGAGACCGACGTCAACTTCGTCCGGGTCGACGGCCCCGAGATCGTCGACCGGTACGTCGGTGAGTCCGAAAAGGCGATCCGTGAGGTGTTCGAACGGGCTCGGCAGGCCGCGCCATCGATCGTCTTCTTCGACGAGATCGACGCGATCACGGCGGCTCGCGGCGAGAGCCACGAGGTAACCGAACGCGTCGTTTCCCAACTTCTGACCGAACTCGACGGCATGCGCGAGAATCCGAATCTCGTCGTCCTCGCGGCGAGCAACCGCAAGGATCAGATCGATCCCGCCCTGCTTCGGCCCGGACGGCTCGATACGCACGTGCTGGTCGGCGAGCCCGACCAGGAGGCCCGCGAGAAGATCCTCGAGGTCCACACCCGCGGCAAACCACTGAGCGACGACGTTGATATCGACGGCCTCGCGGCTGAACTCGAGGGGTATACCGGCGCTGACCTCGAGGCGCTCGTCCGCGACGCCTCGATGAAGGCGATCCGCGAGGTCGCAAGCGAGTACGATCCCGAGGAGGCCAACGCGAAGGCGGACGAAGTCGTCGTCGAGCGCCGACACCTCGAGGCGGCCCGCGAGCACGTCGATGGATAGCGGGTTCCCGGTGTGGTGTGAGTCCGCCCTTCCGATTTAGATTTCGCCACTATCAGGAGATGCGGATTGGCCCCCTACGCTCTTTCGTCCCAGGAGGCACTCGTTCTCTTGGGGGCATGGATCACCTCCAGACGCACGGGCGGTTACCCCATGGCGGGGTCGTCGTCATCGGGTGGCGAGACGTCGATCTCGAGGTCGCCACGTTCGACCGAACCGGCGTCGAGGACCACCGTCTCCCCAGCCGTCGTCGAATCGCCCCGTTCGACGGCGACGTCATCTACGTCGACAGTCGGCGGGAAGAGGAGATCGACTCGACTCCCGAACGCGATGTGGCCGATCCGCTGGCCCCGCTCGAGATCCTCGCCGGACTCGACGTAGGGGTGGATTCGACGGGCGAACGCGCCGGCGATGAGGGTCACCTCGGCGTCGCTTTCGGAGGTGTCCGCCGAGGGAAGGTTCGGCGAGTCCGTCTCGAGGCGAGCGTGGACCCGCTCGTTTCGATCGGACTCCTTCGAGAAGGCGGGTCGGTGTGCACCGGAGACGTGTTCGACGTCCACGACGCGGGCGGCGACCGGGGCGCGGACGACGTGGACGTGCCAGACGTTCATGAAGACGCCGAGGCGAACCCGGTCGCCTTCCTCCCGTAGGACCGAGACCGTGCCGTCGGCTGGCGAGACGACGCCCGTCGGTGGCGGCGTTCGCTCAGGATCTCGGAAGAACGCGAGCGTTGCGACGGCGAGTGCGAGCGCGACGACGCTCGCCGTGACGCTGATGACGAGCGCGAACGGCGCGGCGAGCAGGGGAACGACCGCGTACTTCCAGGCCCCCGGCGCGAAGTTCATGTCGAGGTAGACGGACGCGACTCGTATGGCCGTTACGGACGGTTTGCGATCTCCACGAGGGGGCGTCCGCCGCGGTCTGACGACGTCACTCTCCGGCGGCGATCGCGAGTCGAATCCGGTTTGCGAAGACGTCCATCCCGCCCGTCGCGCCGCTGCTCTTGCTGACGAACGCGGAAACCCCGGCCTCGAGGGCCTCCTCGGCGAGTGGCTCGAGCGGGTTTCCGGTAAAGAGGACGAACGGGACCTCGTCGCCGTCACCGTTGATCGATTCGGCGAGTTCGATCCCGGTTTCGTCCGGGAGTTCGTACGTCGAAACGACGCAGTCGAAATCCGACTCCGCGAGGGTGTCTCGAGTCTCACTCGCCGAGGTGACCGTTTCGATCTCGAAGCCGTGTTCCGACTCGAGGGTCTGGCTGACGTGCTGTGTGATGAAATCGCTGTCTTCGGCGAGGAGAACGGTGTACGACGACATACGTATCGAGAAGTGACACAGGTCCGTCTAATAATTCTTCTTGCAGATCGTATCAGACTCCTATCCTTATCAGCGTATTTCGCCACTACTCACCCCGGAAGAAACGTAACTGCGGGGATACTGGGGACAAAACGGGGTGGTGAAACTCGTCCTCCAGCGCCCCCGACACCACTGTCAAATATACGTCACTTCTTCGGGACGTAACGGTCGTTCCGAATTCGACCCGGTCGGTACCCGTCAGTCCCAAAACGACTGCGTTCGCGCGTATTCACGCTCCTTTGAGAGGACGTCCCGGTAGAACTCGGATTCGTCCTCTCGGTGTCTGTTGATGATCTGGGCCGCGTTGTGCGGGCCGACGCCGCGGGCGGCCATCGCGATCACGGCGCGTTTGCCGTGACTCTGGACGAGACTCGCGCTCCGGAATGCACGCTCGGTCATCCGCTCTTGTTCGTCGTCTTTCTTCTGGGCGCGAACGGCGTCGACGACCTCGTCGGCCCACGGGTTCAGCGCCGCGATCCGAGTCGATCCGCATTCGGGACACTCCGGCTGGTCGCGGACACGTTTTACCTTCGTCCTGGACTTCCACTCCGTGCAGTGGGTACAGAGCAGAATAATCCGGTCGTTCTGAATCCGCTCTCGGACCGTCTCGATGACGCTCGCGTCGGCGTTCTCGGGGGCCAGCAGCTCCTTACCCGACGATCGTCCGCCCTGTCCGATTGCCGTCCGCCCGCGGTGGCACATGACCTCGAGGTCACCCGACTGGATCGCCTCGAGGACCGAACTCGCTCGCTCGACGGCCAGGTCCTCGTGGAACACCTCCCGGATCGCCTCCTCGTACATCGGAGTGTCCTCGAGCGCCGAGAGCAGTCGTTCGTTCGAGAGACGACCCGACCCCTGCCAGCGTTTGAGCGCGCCGAACTTCCCCGAGACCTGTGCGAGCCGAAAGGCGAGGGCGTCCGAGCGCTTGAGCCCGAGTTCGACGATCGCCTCGACGTGATCCGGATCCGTCTCGGTTAGGACTTCGAGGACGTCGCTGGTCGCGATCGAACTCGGCACCTCGAGTTCGATCCGGTAGGGATCCGTCTCGAGGGCAACCGACGAACCGGCGCGCTGGCCGAGCAGCGCCGAGAGGATCCGCCCCAGCGTCTCGTTGGCCATGTGGCCGAAGCAGGCGTTGAGGACGACGGTTCGGCCCCGACGCTCGAGAACGAGGCGGTCGGCCGTCGGCATCGGCGCGTCGGCGTCGACCTGGCGCTCGAGTTGGCCACAGGCCTCGGTGAGCGTGTACTCGTCGCCCGGATAGCGGCCCGCGAGCTCCCGACCGACCGCCGCCCCGTCGGCCCCTGCCTCGAGTTGGGTGGCGGCGACGCCGCGGATCTCGCCGACCTCGCCGGCGACGGCGGCCGGAACCGGGATCTCCTGGCCGATCCACGACGGCACCTCGCCGGCAGGGTCCTCGATCGGGCTGACCTTGACTCTGGCCTCGTCGTCGTCGATCTCGGCGATCCGCCACATCTCGCCGCGCTGGACGAACACCTCGCCGGGTCGGGCGAAGTTGACCACGAACCGCTCGTCGAGCGTCCCGATCTGGGTACTCGAGGCGATGTCGTGGACCTCGTAGGTCTCCTCGTCAGGGATCATCGAGAGATTCGCGTAGACGTACTGCCACGTGCTGCCGCTCGTTTCGATCCGGTTCTCGCCCTCGTCGAACCAGACGATCCGATTGCGGTGGAGTTCGGAGACGACGTTGCGAAATCGTTCCTCGGAGAGATCCCGAAACGGGTACGCGCGACGGATCGTCCCGTAGACCTCGCTTGCATGTCTCGAGCCGCGGCTCTGGACGATGCCCGGAATCTGGTTCGCGACGACGTCGAGGCTCCCCTCGTGAATCGCCGCCGGTTCGACCTCTCCTGCACGGGCGCGTCTCGCGATGGCGAGCGCTTCGAACGTGTCGTCGGGACGGGTCGTGACGATGGTCCCGCTCGAGACTTCGTCGCGTCGATGACCGGCACGGCCGATCCGCTGAAGCAGTCGGGTAACCTGTCGCGGGCTCTTGTACTGGATTACGTGATCGACCCGGCCGACGTCGATCCCGAGTTCCATCGAGGACGTACAGAGCAACCCGTCCAGTTCGCCGGCCTTGAACCGGTCTTCGACGTCGATCCGGGCCTCCTTCGAGAGCGAGCCGTGGTGGACGCCGATCGGCAACTCGAGTTCCGTAAAGCGGGAGCCAAGCGCCTCGGCAGTCTGGCGGGTGTTGACGAAGATCAGCGTCGATTCGTGTTCGTCGACGAGGTCGCGGATCAACCGAACATGACTCGCGGTGTCCGGTTCGGTCATCAGCCGCCCTGCGAGTTGCTCGTCTTCCTCGGTGATCTCCGGTTGGCGGACGGCGACGTCGACGTTGCTCCCGACGTCGATCTCCCGTATCTGGCAGGGTCGGCCGCCCGTGAGGAAGTTCCCGACTTCCGCGGGGTCGCCGACGGTCGCCGAGAGTCCGATCCGCTGGATCTCCCCCGCCAGATTTCGGAGTCGCTCTACGCCGACCGCGAGCTGGGCACCGCGTTTCGACGCCGCGAGTTCGTGGACCTCGTCGATCACGACGTGGGAGACGTCCCGAAGTCCTTCCCGCAGCCGCTCGCCGGTCAGCATCGCCTGCAGCGTCTCTGGCGTCGTGATCAGGACGTCCGGCGGATCTTCGGCCTGCTTCCCTCGTTCGTACTGGGTCGTATCGCCGTGGCGAACCGCGACCTCGAGCTCTAGGTACTCACCCCACCACTCGAGGCGCTCGAGCATGTCGCGGTTGAGCGCTCGAAGCGGGGTGACGTAGAGCGCGCCGAACCCCTCGGGCGGTCCCTCGCCGTCGACGAGGTGGTCGAAGACGGGGAGCATGGCCGTCTCGGTCTTGCCACTCCCGGTGGGCGCGATCACGAGCGTGTTCTGGCCGGCCGACAGCGGTGGAATCGCCAGTCGCTGGGGTGCTGTCGGCGTCGAGAACCCGCGCTCGGAGAGCGCATCACGAACCGTCGGTCCGAGGTGCGTAAAGGCGGCTACGTCCCCGTCGCTCATTCGAGATACGGTAGGGGAGACGGCCGGTTAAGGGCCACGTTATTCGTCGATCCCGGCCCGTCGTCGCGCTATAGTAGCCACTGAAAGTCATTGCACACCCGCTCTCGATAATCTACCCGGAGACCGCCCAATCGGGTCGGTCTCCGGGTGATGGCTGCGAGCGATGTGTAAATCGTTTCAGTTGTTACTATAGCTCACTCCTCCTCTTCGGTTTCGTCGTCCGATCCCTCCCCGTCGATCACGTCGGCCACGTCGTCGTCGATCGCCATCTCACCGGGTTCGGCTCGTTCCTCGCGCGCTCGCTCCTCGATCTCTTCGGGCGACCGTTGCTCGTCCGTCACGTCCACGTTCGTCTCCGCGTCGTCGATGACGTCGGCGGCGGATGTCTCGTCAGCGGAGAGCTCGTCGGCGTCCTCGTCCGACGCGTCGGGTTCGTCCGACTCTCCGATGGGAATCTGCTGGAACTCACCCGGAACCGCGTTCGACGTTCGATCGCGAACCGCCTCGAGCGACGGTGCCAGGTCGCGTGCGTTCTCCACTGCGGTGTCGTCGGCCCGGTCGAGATATCGGACGACGAGGTATCCGACAGCGACGAGACCGACCGCGAGTGCGACCAGTCGTCGCAGGGACGTGTCTCGAGACCCCGGTTCGGTCGTCTCGCCCTGTCGTTCGTCGTCGGTTGGCGGCCCCGCTCCAGCGGTGAATCGAGAGCGCATCGAGCGTCGTACAGCCTCGAGTCGGAAGTCGGTTCGGGGTGATCCCGCAGGCGGTTCGTCCCGCGGTCGGCAAAACCGGTCGAAGGCACTCCGTACCTGCGACTAGGCGGAGCATATTTAGAACCACGCACTCGGAACTTCAGCTGAATGATTGGTCCTCATCCACGACAGTCACGGCCCCCGAACGATGGCGGCGTCGGAACCAGGCGGCCGGTCGATACGGTCGAGCATCGGCGGACCGCCGACCCGCGAGCACCAGCCAGTGAACCGAAAGCAGACACCGCCGAACCGAGACCACGAGGCCGGTCCAGCACGTGGCTGCTCGTGAGGTGACCATGCGCGAGAGTCGAGACGCCAGGTTGGTCGTTCCGATCGGTGCGGTCGTACTCGGAGTGCTCGTGGCGAGCGGCGCCGTTGCCGGTGTCGCCGCTTCGCCAGGAACGCCCGCCCCGGTCGCCCAGTCGACGAACGATACTCCCGTTTCCGAGCAGACGTACGAGGAGCCAGTGCCCGAACCCGACGATCCGTACTTCGAAGCGACCGCGGAGGACGGTAGCTGGATCAGCTACGTCAATCCCCGCGACGAGTATCGGGTGCCGTATCTCGGCGACGGCTCCGGAAAACTCTGCGTCACGCTCCTCAACGAAGCCGGCGAACCCGTCGTCGGCGAGTCGGTCTCGGACGTGACAGCGACGATCGACACCGGCGAGGAACTCGAGTGGCACAGCCACGCCGACCCGTTCGTCGTGGAGTACCCGCTGACGGAGAACTACGACCGCCCGCTCGACGCCGACCAGTTCGGTACCGATCCCGATCTCCCACAGGGCGACGGCTACCTCGATTCGCACTGTCTCGAGTGGCACGGCCTGCCAGAGGACGAGACGGTGGCCTACGGCGAGATCGAACTCGAGGGTGACGACGCCGACAGAATCGAGGTCGTCGGCTACGTCCAGCAGGCCCACGATTCCTGGGATACGGACGTCGATCCGCTGACGGAAGCACAACCGTACGAGGAGGCTGGCGGCTGGACCTACCTCCCCGACGGCTCACACGGGCAGGCAGTCGTCGTGTTACAACTCGACGGCCAGGATCTCGAGACGTCCACGGACGACGGTGGCGAGCAGGGCGGCGATGCGGACGATACGATCACCGACGCCGACGATACGATCACCGACGCCGACGATACGATCACCGACGTCGACGACCACGAGTCGGTCGACTCGGACGACCGGGCGAGCGAGGGAGATGACACCGAAGCGGACGACTCCGGTGACGAAAGCGACAGAATGCCCGGATTCGGCGTCCTCGTCGCACTCCTCGCGCTGACGGTCGCCGCCGTCGCGAGCCGGCGGTGGTGATCTCGAGCGAATCACGTACGCTTTTACTGATCGGTCCCGGAGCATTCGAGGACGATGAATTCCGACGCCGAGAGCGGAAACCCACGCGTTCCGATCGTCTGTCCCGAATGCGAGACCACCTCGCGCGTCCCGCTGACAGATCTCGCCGACGCGATCGAACGGCACAACGACCAGCTCCACGACGGCGAGGGGGTCGCCGAAGTCGACCCGGACGTCGCAGACCACATCGCCGACCTGATCGCGACGGAGCTCGGGTTGCTCGAGGACGGCGCCTAATCTGTCGCCTTCGCCCGTCTAATCACGTTTCGTCTCCGGCCGAGTGACTCGAGGAGCCATCGCGACCTCACGCCGAATAGCCGGCGGTCGATTTATCGACGACGACGCGTTCTCCTCATGTATGGCTCGCTCGAGTCACACCTGTGTCTGTGGCGCCGTGTTGCAGTTCAAACAGGATCTCCGAAAGGAGCCGGGAACGACCGCTCCGACGTGGAAGTGCAAGGACTGTGGCACTCCGGTTCCCGGAACAGTCGCCGAGAAAATCAGCCATCAACACCCCTCGTGACCGGAGCCGGTGGCCGGACCGAAGCACACATTCGTCTCCGAAGCGAACGAGAGATCAGGCACATGTCCGAGGACACCGACGACTGGATGGCACCACCGGACGAGTACATCCTCGAGGAGATGCAGTCCGACGACGTCTTCTCGCCGACGCACATCGAGGAGGCCGACATCTGTCGCGGTCCCGATGCAGCCTACCGATGTCGCGAACTCGCGAAACGCGGACTGCTCCGAAAACACGCGCCGGGCCTGTACGACATCACCGACCTCGGCGAGCGCGTTCTCGAAGGGTCGGTCGATCCGGACGAACTCGAGGCCGAGGACTGAACTTCGTCGCGACGGGGCGACGAGCCTCTGACCCCCGGCGAAACAGCCGGGTGGCGGTGCTCTCAGGACACCGATGCGGGAGGGCGTCGGTCGTCTCGGTCGCCGTCGTCGGGCACGTCATCCACGTGCGCCGATTCGCCGTCTACGTGTGCCGGTTCGTCGTCTTCGTGTACCGGTTCGTCCTCACCCTCGAGGAGCGCGTCGATGACGGCCGTCGCCGCCGGCGAGTACAGCGGTTTGTTGTCGTTTCCACACCGCGGGTCCATCAGGCAGGCCGGACAGCCGTCGTCGCGGCCACAGCCACAATCGACCATCAGCGCTCGAGCGCGTCGGGTGACGTCCTCGAAGCGCTCGTAAATCCGCCGCGAGAAGCCGAGTCCGCCGTCGACGCCGTCGTAGATGAACCAGCCGCTCCTGTCGGGGCGGTCGGGGAGGCGATTCGTCGCCAGCCCGCCGAGATCCGCCGGATCGACGGTGAGTTCGAGCGGCGTGACGGCGATCATCGCGTGTTCGATCGCGTGGATACCGCCGAGGTAGCCGTGCAGATGTGGTGGGATCTCTTCGCAGTCCTCGTCGAGGTAGTCCGCGTGTGCGTCCGTCACCGCGCGCTCGAGGGCTGGCGGCACCTCCGCCCAGCACAGTTCGGTCCGCATCTCGAGAGGCGACACGCCGGTTTCGAGGCCTGCCTCGATCGTCTCCCCGGTCGATACGTCGCGTTTCGCGTACTTGTTGTAGCGCGCCGTCACGGTGCCGTACCCCCGGTTGAGCCGAAACGCGCCGACCCGTCGTGAGTCGCGGATCTCGGTGTCGTAGATCGACACCTGCCGCTGGGACTGCGTGTAGTAGTCGACGTCGACCGACTCGAGTTCCACGTACGGCTGTGGACCGTCCTCCCGGAGTTCGCGGACCTGATACTGCTCGCCGCGATAGCGCACCGTCGCCCCCTCGTGGTAGTCGCGATAGGCACGGGCGCGGCCGATCGGTTCGTGGTCGAACGACTCCGCGCCAGCGAGGCGAACGTCGAAGGCGTTCCCGCCCGCCGCGTAGAGACTCACCGCGTCCTGGGGCCGGTCCCGGTGGGCGTAGCTCACGCCGCCCGCGAGCGTCCCCTCGAGGTCGCCCGTCCGACGGCCGTACTCGACCGCCTGCCGGAGTCGCTCGATCCCACCGAACCGGTCGGCGTCCTCGCGGGAAAGCGGGAGTTCCTGGGTCGCACACCGGACGTGCTGGAGGTAGACCGGATTGTTCTCGAGGTCGACCACCGCGCGTTCGGGCTCCCCCTCGAGTACGTACTCCGGGTGCTCGAGGACGTACCTGTCGAGCGTCGAGTATCTGGGGACGAACGCGAGAAGCGCCTCCCGTCGACCGCGACCCGCGCGACCGAGTCGCTGCCAGAACGACGCGCGACTCCCCGGATGCCCCTGGAGTACGGCGCCGTCGATTCGACCGACGTCGATCCCGACCTCGAGTGCGCTCGTCGTCGCGACGCCGTCGAGCGTTCCGTCCGCGAGTCGGGTTTCCGTCTCGCGGCGCGACCGGGCGCCGTGGCCCGCGTTGTACGCCGCGAGTTCGACGTCACCGCGGTCGGGCAGGGAAGGTGTCTCGAGATAGTCGGTCGCGCGATCGACCGCGAGTTCGGTTCCTTTCCGCGACCCACAGAACAGCAGACTCGAGACGTCGCTGGCACACAGATGCGCCCAGAGCTCGGGTGCCTCGACGGTCGCGGGACGTGTACCGGCAGAGCGGTCGTCGCGGCCACGCCCCTCACCGAGATCAGCGGAATCGGCCGGGGACTCGTCGTTCGATGGCGGCTCCCAGAACACCAGCTGTCGGCGGCCGCTCGGCGAGCCATCGTCGTCGATCACCGTCGCCGGCTCGCCGGTCAGCGCGCGGGCGTGTTCGCCCGGGTTACCGATCGTTGCGCTCGTCAGGACGTACTGTGGATCGCCGCCGTACCACTCGGCCACCCGGCGCGCTCGTCGGAGAATCCACGCGGCGTGCATCCCGCTGATCCCCGTCCAGGAGTGGGCTTCGTCGACCACGACGAGCGAGCAGTTCGCGTGAAACGCCGCCCACCGGTGGTGACCCTCGAGGTACTGGTTCAATCCCGCGACGTTGGTGATGACGACGTTCGACTCCTCGCGGATCCGCGATTTCGTCTCGGGGTCGGTGTCGCCGTCGTAGACGCCGACCGAGACGTCGACGCCGAGGTGCCCAAACAGCTCCTCGAGTTCGCCCCGCTGATCCCTGCTGAGCGCCTTCGTCGGATAGACGAGCAGCGCCCGCACGTCCGGGTCCTCGAGGTACTGCCGGGCGATTTCGAGACCGTAGACGTACGTCTTCCCGGAGGACGTCGAGGTCGAGACGCAAACGTTCTCGCCCGCCCTGAGCGCGCTGAGCGCCTCGGCCTGATGACTCCAGAGGTCGACCTCGAGTCTCGACGCCAGCTCCGCGGGCAGAACCTCCACCGCGGGAACGTACTGTGGCTCTCGTTCGGGAATCGTGAACTGGTCGCGAATCTGCCCGTGGTATCGGCCGGCCGGGTAACTCGCAGCGAGTTCCTCGCCCGAAAGCGCGATGCCGTCGCCAGAAATGACGTCGTCGTCAGGGACGTTCGAGTTCATGAGTCGAAATCGGTTAGTCCGGTCTGAGTCGTCGCGTCGGTTCGCTCGTCTTCGGATTCGCCGGCTCCGCCCGCCGCGCTCCTCGAGTCGGAGTCGGCCGGCGGATCGGCCTCGGCGAGCGCGTCGTACACGGCGGCCAGTTCGCGAACGTCGGCCTCGCAGTAGCGACGTGCCCGTTCCCAGTCGATCCGAGGTTCGCACTCGAGTCGGGTCTCGTCCGCGCAACGGCTCGGTTCGTCCGCCGAACGGTTCGATTTCCCCGCCGAACGGCACGGGTCGTCCGCGTCGGGAGCCTCGAGCAGTCGACGTACCCGCGTTGCGAACGTTCGGCCGTCGACCGCCTCGGCGTCGGCCGCTCGCTCACAGCCGAGTGCCCTGGCGACGTCCTCGAGTCGGTTCGTCCGTCCCGGCAGGACGGCGTTGTCGCGCCGGATCGCCCAGTCGTAGGGATCGACCGTCGAGACGTGCTCGGTCCAGTACTCGCGGTATTCGGGCGCGTACCGGGCGACGAACCGCTCGAGGTGGAGAAAGTCGAACTCGTAGCCGTTCCAGGCCGCGAGAACCGGTTCGTCGTACGTGGCCGCCAGCCAGTCGACGAACGCCCGGGTCGCGGTGCCTGGGTCGGTCCGTGACGGATCGCTGTCCACGAAATCGACGTACTTCCTGCGGTTCGGATCGAAGACCCCGATCAGGGGGATCACCGTCGGATGGAGCCCGTCAGTCTCGACGTCGACGAACAGCGGATCGCACCCGACGGGGGACACCGGATCGTCGGTTCGACGAACCACGCGGGACTGCTCGAGCGCACGAGCGCTTCGCTGTATCGCGCTCGCCGTCGACTCACCGATGCCGCGGATCGAACGCAGGTCGGCGACCGACGCGTCGGCGACCGCTCTCCTCGAGTCGTACCCTCGATTTCGAAGCCGTTCTGCGGTCGTCGGGCCGACGCCGGAGAGCGCACCCAGCCCGAACCGGTCCGCAGGAACGGACGAGACTGTGACCGACCCGTCTGCGCCGAGGCGGAGACGGGCGAGTTCGGCTGCTCCGGATCGACGGATCGGACCGAGTCCGCGGAGCGGAAGCCGAACCGATCCCTCCTCAAGTTCGCGGCCCCAGACGTGGTCGTAGCTCGCCGGAAACGAACCAGTACAGAACACCGTTTCGGTGGCGGACTCGCGCTGATAGTCGGCGATCGTCCCGAGTCCCTCGAGTTCCACCTCGAGCGCGACGCGGTCGGTCGTCGGCGCCAGGTCCTCGCAGACGACGTAGTCGGCGTCCGGCGGAACGTCCGCAGACGCCCGGTTTTCGAGGAGTTCGATCGAGTCGGCGAAGACGACCGAGTTTCCGGCGACAGTCTCGGTCCGGCACGTCGCGGAACCGCCGGGCGCGATCACGGGACCGTCGAACGCGCGCCGAATTCGGCTCGCGACTCGGACGTCGGCCCCCTCCCAAAGGACGTAGACGAGGTCGGGATCGGCGTACTCGAGCAGGTCACAGAGTGCGGGCTCGTCGGCGTACTCGAGCGCGTCACAGCCCAGAGCGAGCAGGTCCGCGCCGCGCTCGGTCATGGACACTGGATACCGGCGGCGGGTGATAAGACTCGTGGTCGGGGACGCGGTCGGCGGCATCGACCTGCCGCGCTACCAGGCGTCCTCGAGAATACCCTCGATCTCCTCCCGCGAGGGGTCGAGTCCCGGCGGTGCGTTGGCCATGAACGAATCGGCGAGAATACTCTCGGCGACAGCGGGGAACTCGTCGGGGTTGGGGCCGTCGACATCGCGGAGTCGGTCGGGGAGCGCCAGCGCGTCGCGAACGTCCTCGACGGCCTCGAGGATCGCGTCGTCCGGATCAGCCGGGTCGTCGACGCCGAGCGCGTCCGCCAGGACGGTCGGCCGAACGTCGACGCCCTCCGCCTCGAGGAGGTACTCGAGGACGTGGGGAACGACGACGGCGTGGGCAGCTCCCTGCTGGACGTCGTACGTCCGCGTCAGGCCGTGGCCGAACGCGTGGACGATCGAGATCGTCGTCTCGCCGGGTCTCGAGATGCCGTACTGGACGAGGACGGTCCCTTCGACGATCGTCTCGAACGTCGACAAATCGCGCTCACCCTCGCCGAACGCGCGGAGGCCGTCGACCAGCGAGCGCAAACCGCGGGATGCGGTCGCGTCGGTTACGGGCGTGGCGTTGCTCGCGTACAACGTCTCGAGACCCTTGTCGAAGCCGTTCATCGCCGAGCCCGCGAGGATCGGTTCGGGCGTCGTCGCGACGAGTTCCGGATCGCAGACGGCCGCGGCGGGCATCAGTGCCGGGCCGGAGATGCCGCCGCTGACCTCCTCGTCGACGAGGCCGGAGTCGGGCGCGGCCGTCACGCCAGCGACTTGTGAGAGGTCTGCACCCGCAAGCGTCGTCGGGACGGCCACGATCGGGAGCAGTCCCTCGTCGGGAACCGGAATCGTCCCCGTCTCGGCGAACGCTCCGGCTACCGCCTCCCGCGGCCGATCGAGCGCCGCGAGCGTGCTCACCACCTTCGCGACGTCGAGACTACTTCCGCCGCCGAGACTCACGAGGACGTCGACGTCCTCACGCTCGGCTCGCTCGAGGCCGTCGACCGCCGTCTCGAGGCGCTTTTCGGGGGTCGTCTCGTCGAAGACGCCAGCCAGCCGATCGCCGAGCCCGCTCCTGACGGGATCGATGACGTCCGGCGTGGTACCGACCGTCGAGCCACAGACGACCAGCGCGCGTTCGAGACTCTGGCGCTCGAGTTCGTCCTCGAGGTCGTCGACGCAGCCGGAGCCGAACCTGATCGTCGCGGGATCGTACTCGAACCGAAACGCCCGGTCGCGCCCTCGATCGTCCGTCCGCGTTGCAGTCATAGGCGTGCCTACGAGTTGAGCGGTGTTAAAAGCGCGAACGGCGGCGAGATACGCGACGTCGGATGTCGAAGACCACTATCCTCGGGTCACTACCGTAATTCATTTGACCGACAGGTCTGACAAACGAACGATGCCCTCCACACAACTATCTTCCAGACGGGCGTTTCTCGCCTCGAGTGCGATCGGCCTCGGTGCCGTTCTCGCGGGATGTGTCGAACCCGGTGGTGCGTTGACGATGACGCCCGTCGAAACCGACGAGGAGATCGGAGCCGAGGCCACGCTCTCGATCGAGTCGGATCGCGATTCGGAGACGACTGCGTTGCTCGAAGCTGCCCACACCGACGGGGAGGCGACGGTCGACGGCGAACGGCCACCGTTTCGTCCTGATCGTCCGCTCGAGTTTCGCGGGGCCGTCTTCGAGGCCTCCTTGGCGGTCGTCGACGAGCGGACGGAGACGGGATACGTCGTCACCGCGACGGTCGGTTCCGAAGACGTCGGCGATCCAGAAATCGCGTTCGAGGATCTCCCCGCCGTGGATCGGTCGGCGCTTGAGGCGTTGCCAGAGCGCGTCGATGCCCACCAGGGCGGTGACGACCCGGAGACGGGTGCCGTCTTCGAGTACGATCGAGACGTCGACCTCGAGGCGTCGGCGCTCGTCCCCGATTCCGACTACCAGGTGATCGAGGTCGACGGAGAATCGGTCGAGGTCGAGAGCCGCGAGACGGAGACCGCTGTCCACACGTATCGGTACGAACTCGAGGAGCAAGCGTCGTCGGTGGCCGAGTACGGCACACAGCTTCGTCGACGAACCGTCGTACTCGACTCGCTGACCGACGACGAACGGGAACTCGTCGAGGAAGCCATCGAGGATGGCCGTGCGGTCGTCGACCGAGACGACGAAGCGTTCGTCTCCGTTGGCGAGCGATTGCTCGAGGAGGAGCCGATCTACGAGGACGAGTACACCGGGGAGTGGCTCGTCGAGTACGAGGGCGCACTCTACTGGACGGAACTCGACGCACTCCGAACGCAAGAGCTCGTCGAGCAACTCGACGATGGGTGAGAGGTTGGCTCTCCGTCAGTTCCGTGGAACCGACGAAAGAACCCCATCTCGACAGTAGACCGTACGAGCCGTTGCTCGCGCCCGTGTTATCCATTCGGGTTGTGATCGTCGATCTCACGTCCGTCCACGTTCGCGTTTGGCCTCGTCAGCGTAGGCGTCGGCCAGCCGAATCGGCTCCGGGAGTTTGTACGACGTCGCGAGGTCGAAAGCGACGTCTGCGGCCGTCTCGGCGCTGACCCGGTGGCCAGGGCTGACGTACAGCGGGTTGATCGACCGATTCGGCGAGTCGTACTGTCTCGTCTGGACCGCGTAGCCGAGCACCGTCCCCTCGAGAGCGTCGACTCGCTCGTTCGCTTCGATCGGGACGCGTACGCCGGGCTGGCGGTTCTCGAGGTCCCCGCGAGGCGTTCCACACAGCAAGCTCTTCGCGACGCCGACGCTCGGTGCGTCGAGGACGACGCCGACGTGGGTCGCGATCCCAGCCTGACGGAAGTGGATGCGCCCGCTCCCGTCGAACAGGTAGCAGTCGGGGTCGACGGAGAGTTCCTCGAGCGCTGCGAGGATCGGCCCGCCCTCCCGGAACGCGAGCAGACCCGGTACGTAGGGGATCTCGAGGGACGTTACGGCGTGGACGCGCTCGATCACCTCGCCGCCGCGCATGGCGACGACCGCGCTCAGGGCGCGTTCGGGCTCGGAATCGAGGAGAAACGACTGGTCGACGCCGGCGACGATCGGCGTCTCCGCACCCGCCGCGGCCGCCTCGAGCGGGCTCGAGAGTGCCTCCAGATCGACCTCGAGTGAGTCTTCGAATATCGCGGCCTCGGCGATCTCCCGCTGGAGCGATTCCATCTCCTCGCGGGAGAGGTCGGCCTGTGGGGCGAGATCGGGGCGTGGATCGTGAGACGTGACCATCGGTTAGCGGTCGTAGGGAGGGGACGAAAATCAGTGTCCGGGTTGATAAGTGGCCTCGAGTCCGATCGTCGGTTCCGACCCACAGCAGACCGTATCAGAACCGTCGGCGTCCGCCGGGACCGCCGGGACCGCCAGGACCGCCGGGTCCACCGGGACCGCCGCCGCCGAGTTGGAACTGGCTCGGCGCGCGAACGTTCTGCGTTCGTTTGACGTACTCGCCGTAGCCGAGGCCGACGACGAGACCGACGAGGTGGGCCATGTGGGCGACGTTACCGCCGCCACCCGTTCCGATGAAGATGACGCTGATGACCGCCGTACCGGCAGTCAACAGCCAGATCGGGACGGGGAGGATGAAGTAGAGGTAGACCTTGAGACTCGGATTCAACACCGTGATAACGCCCATAATCGCGAGTGCGGCACCGCTTGCACCGAGGACGCCGGCGATCCCACCCTGGAATCCAGTGATAGCAACCTGACTGAGGCCGGCGAGTGCGCCGCTGACGACGAACAGGATCGCGAACTTCTTCGAACCGACGTAGCGCTCCACGAGCGGGCCGAAGAAGAATATCACGATGCTGTTGAAGACGATGTGCATCAGGCTGCCGTGGGCGAAGACGGAGGTGACCCAGGTCCAGACGAACTCCGGATTCTGTGGCGTCAACACGAACACCATCCGGTGGACGCCGGCTCCGAAGATCACCCCAACCAACTGCTGGGCGACGAACGTGAGCCACATCAGTGCGAGGAACGTGTAGGTCATGTTCCCGCGGAAGTAACTTAACGGCCCGCCGGGACCGGTGTCGATCGGGAGTTTCCCGCTGATTCCCGACCGGCCCGAGGACCCCCCGTTTTGCACGCTATCGTCGAATCCGCTGTCGAAGACGCCGTTCGGATCGTTCCAGTCCTGGAGGCCGCTACAAGAGTGATTCTCCGGCAGCCTGTGGTCGGCACAGTAGGTTCCGCCGCAGTGCCGACAGTTGTAGGGCATGCTTTCGTCTTTCCCACACACGTCGCACTTGGCCATTGACCGGGGGTATGTGTGGCACGGCTAAGGGATTTGGGGTTCACTGCAGTTCCGCCCGTCCTGTGACGCTCTGTCACACGATTCGATCGTGTCTCGCGGCCTCGTATCGTGGTCCACGCCCGATGGGTCGTGGGTCTATACCCCGTCGGACGCCGTATCGACACCCTATTTCTTGACGTTCGTCAACGAAATCTCCGATAGAAGTGAATGATACGAGGGTTGGTTCGGAGTAGATCTCCGAAAGGCGAACGCTGTCGGATAACGAAACCGTTTTCCTACGGCTACCGCTTGAGTCGACTAACAATCAGAGCCATGAGTAATCGACGACGACCACCCGGAGGGACGTACCGTGGTGGATAACCGACTCCTCGTACCGCTGTCGGAGACACCAACCGTTCGGCAGACGGTCGGCTACGCCGTCCAGTCCGGACTCGAGGACGCAGACGAACTCGAGGTCCACCTCGTCGTTGCGTTACCGTACGACGCGGAGGTCCCCGAGGGCGAACAACAGATCTCGGAGGCGAAACAGCTGCTCTCGAAGGCTACACGCTGGGCCGCGGAGGATGCCGGAAACGCGGACGTAACGCTCGAAACCGAGGTCCTCGGAACCGACGAGTATCTGTTCGGCCCGCGGGACTACGCCGACGTCTTCGGGTCGTACGCCGACGAACACGACGTCGAACGGATCGTTCTCGATCCGGAGTACAAAC
The DNA here is from genome assembly GCF_008245225.1 of Natrialba swarupiae. Taxonomy (GTDB): domain Archaea; phylum Halobacteriota; class Halobacteria; order Halobacteriales; family Natrialbaceae; genus Natrarchaeobius; species Natrarchaeobius swarupiae. The sequence goes on along the minus strand of NZ_VTAW01000002.1, from coordinate 121,149 downwards.
CGGGCGTGACGTCGTCGATCCTCCAGCCACTCGAGCGCGAACTCGACGCCGTTGGTCTCCCCTACGACGAGGCACCGGTCGAGCGTCCGGCTCGCCACGAGCGGCTGGTCGGGACGGGGACCGAACGGTTCGACCGGTACTTCGCGCTGTTCTGGATCTCCTTTGGCTTCTATCTCGTATTGGGCGATCCGACCTACTGGTTCGATCTCGTCACCGGCGTCGCGGTGGCGGGGATCGTCTCGTTCTCGCTCGCGAACGTGACGTTTTCCTTTCCGCTCCACCGGGTCGAATCGCCGCTTCGGACGCTTCGATTCGCGATCTACGTCCCTTACCTCATCTGGGAGATCGTCAGGGCGAACATCGCCATCTCTTATGTCATCCTCCGGCCGTCGATGCCGATCGAACCGGTGGTGACCCGCGTCGACGCCCGCGTCAGAAGCGGGCTCCCGCTTCTCGCGCTCGCGAACAGTATCACGCTTACGCCGGGGACGCTCGTCGTCCGGGCGAACGATCAGCGACTGATCGTCCACACGCTGATCCCACCAGCCCGCGAGGACCTCTTCGACGGATCACTCGAGCGCGCGGTCAGGTTCGTCTTCAACGGCCGCGCGGCGGCCAGAATTCCGACGCCGCGTGAACGCGGCGACGCGGAGATCGTCGGAGGTGACGAGGTGTGATACCGACGTCGATCGAGGAGATATTCCTCCTCGCGGCGGCGCTGTTCGTCCTCCTCGCGATCATGATGTTCTACCGTGCGGTCGCCGGACCGACGACCCAGGATCGGCTGCTCGCGGTGAACGTCCTCGGGACGAACACGGTCGTCATCCTGGCGTTGCTCGCGGCGGGACTCGACGAGCCGTGGTTTCTCGACATCGCGTTGATCTACGCGTTGCTCAACTTCCTGATGGCTGTCGCCATCTCGAAGTTCACGGTCGAACGAGGTGGCGTGCTGTGATCGACGCGATTCCGATGGGCGAACAGCTTCGCTTCGCCGCGATCGTGATCCTCGTCGTCGCCGGACTGTTCTTTACGTTCGTCTCGGCCGTCGGCGTCCTCCGTCTGCCCGACATCTACGCGCGGGCACACACCGCATCCCAGGCGGACACGCTCGGCGCCGGACTCGCGCTCGCGGCCGTCGCGCTCGCGCTGGGCTGGCAACACGCGACGGTGTACACCGTCTTGCTGTTGTTCTTCGTGTTCATCACGAACCCGACCGCGGCCCACGCGATCGCCCGCTCCGCGGCCGAATCGGGAATCACACCCGTGACGAGCGAGCCGACTGCGACCGACGGCGGTGAGCGGGCCGACGACGGCCCAGCCGACTCGAGCCCGAACACCGACGGAGAGGACGGATCGACGGGCGGAGGTGGGTCGGCGTGAGCGCCGTCGCCTACACGCTCGTCGTCTTCATCCTGCTGGCGGCAGTCGCGACCGCCCTGTTCCGAGACGTCCTCTCGGCGATCGTCGTTTTCGGCGCGTACAGCCTGGGGATGGCGATCCTCTATACGTACCTGCTCGCGCCGGACGTCGCGATGACCGAGGCGGCGATCGGCGCGGGCGTGACGACGATCCTGCTGTTGTTGACGATCGCGCGTACGACTCGCCCGTCGACCGACCGGCTCTTCGAGCGGGTTCACCTGCCCGCGGTCGTCGTCGTCGGTGCGTTCGTCCTCGTGTTGTTCACCTTGTTGCCCGACATGTACGCCGTCGGCGATCCCGACGCACCGATATGGGGCGGCGGGGTGTTAGCGGAGACGCCGTCGGTCTACTACGTCCAGAACACGTTCGCCGACACGGGCGCACAGAACGCGGTGTCCGCGGTGCTTGCCTCCTACCGTGGCTTCGACACCTTCGGCGAGGCGGTCGTCGTCTTCGCTGCCGGTGTCGCCGTTCTCCTCGTGCTGAAACGGGAGGTGTTCACGTGATGTCCCGTAGTGATACCCACGGCGATACGTACACGGAGAGTCAGGTGATCATGACCACTGTCAAGATCATCGCACCGTTTACGCTCACGTACGGAGCGTTCCTGAGCCTTCACGGCGCCGATACGCCCGGCGGGAGCTTCCAGGGGGGTGCGATCATCGGCGTCACCGTCCTCATGCTCGCGTTCGCGTTCGGCATCGAACCGACCCGGCGGTGGCTCAAAAACTCGGTCGTCGTCGGCCTCGTCACCGGCGGCGTCGCGATCTTCATCGCGACCGGTCTGGCGACGATCGCACTCGGGGGAAACTTCCTCGAGTACGACGCGTTCGTCGAGACGTTCGGCATCGCCCATTACTGGGGAATGGAGGCGATCGAGGTCGGCGGCGTCGCGCTGATCGTCGCTGGCGTCGTCATCACCCTCTTTTTCGCGACGGCGGCGGGCTTTACGCCCACCCGTCGCGAGGAGGGCATAGAGGAGGTGAGCCAGGATGATTGAGATTCTCGCGAGTCGCTACGCCTACGCGTTGATGTTCGTCCTACTCGGGATCGGCATGTACATGATGATCGCCAACGAGAACCTCGTGAAGAAGCTGATCGGCGTCAACCTGTTCCAGACGGCGATCTTTCTGTTCTTCGTCTCGGTGGCCTACGTCCAGGATGGGAAGGCTCCGATCGTGCCGGACGATCCGGCTCCCGGCGAGTTGGCGATGGCCAGTCCGCTTCCGCACGTGATCGTGCTGACCGCCATCGTCGTCGGCATCGCCCTGACCGCCGTCGGCCTCGCGCTCATCGTCCGCATCCACGCGGAGTACGGAACGCTCCGCGAGGACACCCTCCGGGAGGTGCGTGCCGATGAGTAGCGTCGAACTGTTACCGGCCTTGCTGGTCGCGATTCCGATCCTGCTCGCGGCCGTCCCGATCGTCCTCGGGCTGCGATACGACCGAACCGGCTGGTCGGTCGCCGCCGTGACGACGGTCGGGCTGGCCGCCGCGACGATCGCCCTCGCGAGCGCCGTCTACGCGGACGGCCAGGTCGTCCACGTGCTGGGCGGCTGGGGCGAACCGCAGGGGATCGGCATCGAACTCGTCGCCGACGAGTTCTCGACGCTGATCGCCGTACTCGTCACCGTCACCGCCGCGGCCGTCCTCGCGTACACCCGCATCGGCGGCCCGCGCGGGAACACGTTCTACGCAGGCTACCTCCTGCTCGTCGGCGGCCTGCTCGGGCTCTCGATGACCGGCGACGTCTTCAACATGTTCGTCTTCCTCGAGATCGTTGGGCTGGCGACGTACGCCATGATCTCGAGCGGCGACGGCCCCGAATCCGCCGTCGCGGCCCTGAAGTACCTCATCTTGGGAACCGTCGGCGCCTCGCTGTACCTGATCGGCGTCGGCTTCCTCTTTATGGCCACCGGCGCGTTGAACATGCAGGTCCTCGGCGAGGCGATTCCGCAGATCGCCGAGGCCGGCGGGGGCGACCTGACGCTGCTTCATGCGGCGTTTGCGTTCATCTTCGTCGGCTTCGCGCTCAAAGTGGCCCAGTGGCCGCTTCACACCTGGCAGCCCGACGCCTACCAGCACGCCCCGGACGGCGTGACGCCGGTGATCGCGGCGCTGGTCTCGACGGTCTCTGCGTACGCGCTCGGACGCGTGATGTTCACCGTCTTCGGCGTCGACTTCCTCGTCGCCACGCCGTATCTCACCGAAATCGTCGTCGCGGTCGGCTCGATCAGCGTCCTCGCGGGGAGTACGCTCGCCGTGATTCAGACCGACGTCAAACGCATGTTCGCGTACTCGTCGGTCTCGCAGTTCGGGCTCGTCGTCGCCGCCTACGGGCTCGTCACCGAGACGGCGTTGCTCGGCGCGATCGTCCACCTGATCGGTCACGGGTTGATGAAAGCCGGACTCTTCGTCGCCGCGGGCGTGATCGCACTCGGCTACGGCGCACGAACCGTCGACGAGTACGCCGGCCTCGCGGATCGACGGCCGATCCCCGCCGCCGCGACGGCCGTCCTCCTGATCGCGCTGATCGGTATCCCGCCGTCGGTCGGCTTCATCGGCAAGTGGTACATCGCCGTCGGCTCCGTTCAAGCGGAGATGTGGCCCGTCGCCGCCGTCGTCTTCCTGAGCACCATGCTCACGCTCGCCTACGCCGCCCGACTGCTCGAGAAGATGTACTTCACGCCGGCGTCGGCCCTCGAGTCGCCACACGGCCCGGGAGCCGTCGCGACCGACGGCGGTGAACGAACGGACGGCCACAACACCGCCGACGCCGGAGCCGAATCGATCGCCGCGGACGGCGGAATACTCGTCGGCTCGAGTTCCCGTGGATCGCCCGACTCGGTCTCGTTCGGTATGCTCGCGTTGCTGGTGAGTACGGCAGTGCTCGCGGTTGTCCTCGGCTTCGCCGGTGGGACGTTCGCGGACCTGCTCGGTCCGTTCGTCACGGAGGTGTTTAACTGATGGCTGAAGAATCAATCCTGCCGCTGGCCGCGGTTCTCGTCTCGGCTCTCGCGGTGTTCCTGATCGTCGCGTCGTATCGGTACCCGAACGTCCGTGAGGGGTGGTCGGTCCTCGCGGCGCTCGTGAAGTTCGGCATCGTCGTCAGCATGCTGCCCGGCGTGATGGACGGCACCGTCTACGAGTGGAGTCTCGCGAACTCGCTCGGCGTGGAGTTCCTCGCCGGCATCGACTTCGTCCTGCGTGCCGACCCGCTCGGGATGCTCTTTGCCCTGCTCGCGAGTTTCCTCTGGATCTTTACCTCGTTTTACGCCGCGGGCTACATGCGCGGGCTGGACGAACAAGCCCAGACCCGATTCTTCGCGTCGTTCGCTGCCAGCCTCTCGACGGCGTTAGGAATCGCCTTCGCCGGCAACCTGGTGACGATCTTCCTCTTCTACGAACTCCTGTCGTTGGTCACCTACCCGTTAGTCGCTCACAACGAGGACGACGAGGCCCGCATCGCCGGCCGAAAGTACCTCGCGTACACGTTCTTCGGCGGCGGCGTCTTCTTGCTCGCCGGGACCGTCCTGACCTACTGGCTCACCACCAGTGCCGATCCCGCCGGTGAGGGTACCCTGGCGTTCGAGACCGGCGGTATCGAACTGCTCGCGGACGCCGCGGCGGCCGAACCCGTCTTCGCACAGGCCGCCTTCTTCCTCCTGATCGCCGGCTTCGGCGTCAAGGCCGCCGTAATGCCGCTTCACTCCTGGCTCGCCGACGCGATGGTCGCGCCGACGCCCGTCTCCGGGCTCCTTCACGCCGTGGCCGTTGTCAAATCCGGCGCGTTCGGGGTGGCTCGAGTCATCTTAGACGTCTTCGGGCCGGGGTTGGTCCACGACCTCCCGCTGTCGGTGCCCGGCGTGGGGGAGGTCGGGCTGAACGTCCCGGTCGCCATCCTCGCCGCCTTTACGCTGACGGCGGCGAGTATCATCGCACTCCGGAAGGACCACCTCAAGCGGCGGCTCGCGTTCTCGACGACCGCACAGCTGTCCTACATCGTGCTGGGGCTGTCGATGCTCCATCCCTTCGCGATCCTCGGGGCGCTGTTTCACATCCCCGCCCACGCGTTCGGGAAGCTCACGCTGTTCTTCTGTGCGGGCGCGGTTCACGTCGAGACCCACACCGACTACGTCAGCGAGATGGCCGGTATCGGCAAGCGGATGCCGCTGACGATGTCCGCGTTCGCAATCGGCGCGGCGGGGATGGCCGGCATGCCGCTGATCGCCGGCTTCGTCAGCAAGTTCTACATGCTGATCGGCTCCGGCACCGTCGGCGGCGGCTACTGGATCTTTTCGACCGCGCTGATCGTCTCCGGTGTCTTGAACATCGCCTACCTCTGGCCTGTCGTCTACACGGCCTTTTTCGAGAGCGAGGACCGCCACGACGCCAAGCCGCTGCTCGAGTTCCCGCCGGGCGGTAAACGCGAGTCGTACGTCGCGGACGACGCGGTCGCAACGGACGGCGGGACCCCTACCGACGATGATGATGATGCCAGTAACGACGAGAGTGCCAGCGACGGTGACGATGACGACGAACACGCACCCAGCGGCCAGCCCCGTCCCGTCGACGACGCCGAGGGCGATACCGAGGCGAAGGGTGCGGGGACGCCCCTCGAGTCGGACGAAGATGACTCCGATACTCACGACGAGCCAGAAGACGACGATGACGAGTACGAACACGCCGTCGACCGGTATCCGAGCGACGCCGACGTGCCGGGCGGTCACGGTGCAAGCGGCGAACCCCACGAGGGTCACCCCGACGAACACCACGACCACGGCGACCACCACCACGGCGGGCCGCCGGCCGGCGGCTGGAAACGACACTCGCCGTTCACCGAGAGCACCTGGCTCATGATCGCCCCAATCAGCATCATCGCGGCCGGCGCGATCACGCTCGGAATCGTTCCCGACTACGCCGTCTTCCTCGAGTTGGCCACCTACATCGTCGAGGGCGTCTTCGGGGTCGAAAGCTTCGACGAGCTCGGGAGTCTTTCGCTGGCTGAGGCGATGGAGGTGAGCCGCGAATGATCGAATCCGACCTGCTGACGATGGCCTACCCGCCGCTTCTCGTCTTCGCGGCGGCGTTGCTCGTCCTCGTCCTCCCGCGGGCGCTCGGCTTTGCCGTCGCCGCGCTCAGCCTCGCGGCCACCGTCGCCGTCGCCTTCTTCGCGCCGGAGGGTGCACACCTGACGACGACGTTTCTCGGCTTCGCCGACATTCAGCCGTTCTACATCGACGAGTTCACCCGGATGGTCGGCGGCGGCCTCGGGTTCCTCGGCGCGTTCGGCGTGATCTACGCCTACTCGAGCGACGCACCACGGGTGATGGCCGCGTTCGCGCTGGCGTACGTCGCGTCGGCGCTCGGCGCGGCGTTCGCCGGCGACTGGCTCGTCCTCGTGTTCATGTGGGAGATCATGGCCATCACGAGTACGCTGCTCGTCTGGCACCACGGTGGTGACGCGGTTCGTGCGGGCTACCGCTATGCGATCGCCCACGGCATCGGCGGGAGTCTGGTGCTGTTCGCGGTGATCGCCCAGTACGCCATCACGGGCTCGTTCGCGATGGTCGACGCCGCTGGCGAGACGGTCGGGATGGCCGACGGCCTCCCGCTGTTGCTCGCCGTGCTGGGAATCGGCGTCAACGTCGCCTTCGTCGGCTTCCACACGTGGCTGCCCGACACCTACCCGCGACCGCACTTCGCGGCGTCGGTGTTCCTCGCCGCGTTCACGACGAAGACGAGCGCGTACGTACTCTTCCGGGCGATTCCGGACGGTCACCTGCTCCTGGCGTACATGGGCGGCGCGATGGCCGTCTACGGCGTCGTCTTCGCGTTGCTCCAACACGACATGCGCGCGCTGCTGTCCTATCACATCCAGGCCCAGTTGGGGTACATGGTCGCCGGGATCGGGATCGGCACGGCGATCGGCGTCGCCGGCGCGATGGGGCACCTGTTCAACAACGTGCTGTACAAGAGCCTGTTGTTCATGGCCGTCGGGGTCGTCATCTACCGCACCGGTGAGAACGATCTCTACAAGCTCGGCGGACTCTGGCGCGAGATGCCGATCACCGCGATCGCGTTCGCCATCGGCGCACTCTCGATTACCGCCGTTCCCGGCTTCAGCGGCTTCATCAGCAAGGGGATGGTGCTCGACGCGGCCGATCCGGGCTACTACGGCGCACCGGAGTACCAGGCGCTGTACTGGCTGTTGTTCATCGGTGCAATCGGCACCTTCCTCTCGTTCATCAAACTCGGCTACTACGTCTTCCTCCACGGACCCGCCGAGCGGACGGTGAAGGATGCGAAAACCGGCCAGACGGTCGCGATGTTCTCCGTCGGCGGCGCCTGTGTAATTCTCGGCCTTCCCGTCGTCGGCTGGCCGGTGTTCACCGATCTGTTGCCGTTAGTGGACGGAGTTACGGTGACGCAACTGGATACCGCACTCAACCCCTACAGCGCGGGTCACCTCACCGATGCGGCGATCCTGATCGCCGTCTCCGCCGTCGGCTTCAAACTCATCCGTAAACCGCTCTCGAAGCTCGATTACTCCGATCCCGCGTTGATCGTCAACCCGGCGACCTACTACACCGGACGCTACACGATGCTCGGTGTCACCGACCTCTACGCCGCCGTCGACGCCGCCGTCGTCGGATTCGTCAAACGCTGTTACTGGCTCGGAAACAACCCGGCGCTTGCGGTCGACGAAGCCGCTCGACGCGTGCCGGGACTCGAGGTCGAGAAGCGCCAGCCCGCCGACGGCGGCCGGCCGTCGACGATCCACCTGCGCACGAGCATCGGAACCACCGTCTTGCTGTTGACGATCGTTTTGACGGCAGTCCTCTGGGTGCTCGTCACCTGACCGCTCAATCGTTTTCACAGCCGAACGGATCCCGGTGTGCGGGTTGGACCGAAACGAACTATCGTACTGACAAACTGAAGAACTAACGAACTGTTACTCGCTGGCTTCGTCCTCGAGAACGGATTCGACATCGACGACTGGCCGCCAATCGGCCGGAACGGCGATCGTCCGGTCTGCGGTGGGAGTACGTAACGCTGGCTTCGACCCGGTCGCCTCCCTGCGAGAGCGATCGTCATCGAGGTCGCTTCGAACGCGCCGCGGCGTGAGGGGGACGCCATCGGCGTCGACCCCTGCGTCGGCACAGAGACGCTTCAGCACCGACCGGGCCCCCTCGGTCGTGATCGCTGGCGGCGCAATCGCTCGCTCACGTGCGAGTTCGATCGCTGTGCGGTCGGCAAACAGCGCGTCGATCTCCTCGGCGTCGTACCCGCGTTCGTCGAGTTGCTCGCGAACGTGGCGGGCGATCGACGGCGCGTGGCGAGTCGGAAACAGCGGCCAGTCGTTCGTCGGCGGATCGAGAACGACCCGGTAACGTCGAAGTGGCGTTCGGGCCTGTGCGAGCATCGTGACCTCCTCTGCCCGCTGTGTTCGCCCGAGAACCCGGATAGTCCCGGTGTAGAAGTCGACATCCTCCCAGGTCGCGCCGGTCCGCCGGTCGTCCTCGGGGACGCGAAACAGTTCCGCCCCGCGGGCACCCGAGTGAGCGAGTACGGCGACGAGCGCGTACTCGCGCAGTCGCGTCAATCGTTCCTCGACATCGAACGCGTCCGCCGTCGCCTCGAGCGCCCGAGCGCGAACGAACCGCTCGAGACGGCGACGGTGATCGACTGACTGGCCGTCGTCACCTCGGCCGTCGGCGACGTCCGAGTCGTCGGAGGGTAACGCCGACGCGGCCGACTCCGTTGCCGCCGGGTTCTCCGGAATGATGGCGCCACCGACACACCACGAGAGAAACGCCCGGACGACGGCGAAGTAGGTTCGTGCACTCGAGGCCGTGAAATCGCCGCGATCCGTGCGTTCCTCGAGCGATCGAGCGTACGACCGCAGGTGGGCCGTCTCGAGTGCGACGATCGAGTCGACGTCGTGGTCCCGTGCGAGCCAGTCGGCGAACCGTCGGAGGATCGACTCGGCGTTGACCGCGTACGCACCGGCTCCCGGACCGTCGGGGTCGGCGACGGCCTTCCGCTGGAGGTAGGCGTCGACCGCGTCGTCGACGGTGACGTCGGTCACCCGACCGTCACCCCGTCGGACGACCACCGATCGCTCGACGATTCCATTGGTCGTCCGGTACTGACGGGCGGATCTAAATTTGTGTTTCGGTCTCACACCCGGGTGTGCAACGGTCGGACGGTCACCAGTCCGTGACGGGCGGATGGACCGTTACTGGTCCGTGACGATCGGACGGTCACCGGTCCGTGACTGTCGTCCGATTGTGACGGTCACTCGAGGTAGCCGAGATCCGCGAGTCGGCGCTCGACGCCTTCGTTCGCCGTTTCGACCGAGGCGTCGCGCTCGAATCGTGGATAGGAGTCGACGCCGGGGGAGTCGACACACGGGAGCGCCGATCCGTCCATTCGCTCGTCGGCCGGGACGTCGAACGTCGCGAGGACGGTCGGTGCGACGTCGAAGATGTGAGCGTCGCCGAGGCCGCCCGCGTGATCGATATCCGCACCACGGGCGGCGACCGTCCCCTGAAGCTTGTGGTTCCAGGGCTCCGACGGCGGACCGAACTGCTCGCCGTGAAGCGTCGCCGACAGGAAGTGATCGAAGTCGGCAGGGACCGTCACGACGTCGACGGCGCGTTCGCTCTCCGGTCCGTGAAAGTACTCCTCGCGCGGGCGAACCTCCTCGAATATCGGCTCGCCGTCGGCCGTCGTGACCGACCTGAGCGCGTCGATGAGTTGCATTCGGACGGCTTCGTACTCCTCGGGCGGAACGACACCCTCCGGATCCCGACCCTCGAGGTTGATCCGGACGCCGAGTTCGATCCGGGATCGGACGTACGCCGACGACGCCGGGAAGTCGACCTGATCCGCCCCGGCGTTGACGAGGCTCGTCGGCGCGCGGGCCGCGACCGCGTCGGCGAGTCCCACCCATCCGAGGACGGTCCCGATCCGCTGGCTCGTGAGACCGAGCCCGGCGGCGGACGCCATCGCGCGTTTCGCGAGTCCCGGTTCGTACTCGTCGGCGTCCGCACCGCGTTTGAGGCTGTCGTCCCGGACCGTCGCCCACGTTGGCATCCCCTCGCCGCCGCGTCTGGTTTCGACGTGGCCCTCCTCGCGGAGGAACTCGTTGACGCGGAACTCCACGCCGTCGTACGGACCCATCCCGTGGTCGCTGACGACGACGACGTTCGCAGGATCGGTTGCCTCGAGGGTCGCGCCGAGCTGTCTGTCGAGTTCGCGGTAGATCGCCCGGATCGCCGCCTCGTCGTCCGGCGCCTCGTGGAAGATCGAGTCGGTCGCCTGGAACTCGAGGAAGCCGAAATCCGGATCGAACCGGTCTGCGAGGTACCGAAAGGCCTCCCCACGCATGCGTACGCAATCGCTGTAGGCGTCGCCGAGGTCCTCGGCGTTCTCGTCGGGATAGACGCGGTACTCGCCGACCGCGTCCCGGACGTCCGCGAGCAGGCCCTCGGGGTGACAGTCCGGATTCTCCGGAGCGGTGTAGCCGGGGATCACCGCCCCGTCGAACGCCCGTGGCGGGTGAGTGACCGGAACGTTGACGACGACACTCGAGAAGTCGTGCCGGTCGAGGTGTTCCCAGACCGTCCGCTCGCGGACGTCGGTCGCGTTGACGACGTCCCACTCGTAGCCGTCGAACTCGAGAAAGCCGAAGACGCCGTGTTTTCCGGGGTTCATCCCAGTGTACAGCGAGGGCCACGCCGAGGCCGTCCACGGCGGTATCTGGGACTCGAGCGAGCCACTCGTCCCGTCGCGATAGATCGATTCGAGCGTCGGTACCTCGTCGTCCTCGAACAGCGGGGCGAGCACCCGGTCGCAGGCCGCGTCGATCCCGACGAGCAGCGTTCGGAGGGAAGATCCGTCGTCCATCGTCGACGACTCCGCGGCCTCGTCCCTTGGTTATGGTCGCGGTTATCGCCGACCGGCCCGGTTAGTTACGCTCGACTCAGCCAGCGTCACGACTAGCCGCTATCTATTCGGATTCGATGGCTGTCACGCTCGAGACACCGTCACGAACGTCGAAACGCCGATAAATCCGTCCATACCGCCGTATCGGCCACGGTTTTCGGGACGGTTCACCCAGCCAGCCGGGCGACGAGGAACGGAATCTGATCGAACCGACGGACAGACTCGAGGAGGTAAAGCCGTACCTCGACGCAGTTCCACCCCACGAGCGCTGACCGGATCTCACTTGACGCTGTCGTACACCGACGCCGCCGTCCGCATTCCCCAGGAGCCGTACTCGAGGCTGTAGTACGTCTCGAGGCCGGGGTTGAACTTGGACTTGTACCGGTTGATCCGGCGAGTGTCTGCGCCGACGAGGTCGTATCGCTCGAGTCCGGAGTCGATCCCGTCTTCCATGATCGCCCAGTCGAGCAGGTCGTTCGTCGGGACGTCCACGTCGGCGTCGGTTCTGACGCCGCCCATCCACCGTCCCGTCCGCGGGCCGTACTCGAGTGCCAGAATGCCGCCGACGAACTCGCCGTCGACCCGCAGCGTGTACGGGCGGACGTGGCCGTTCTCTGCGCGCTCGGCGAGGTCCGTGACGAACTCGAGTGGAACGCCGAAACTGATACCCTGTGACTCGTACCGGCGTCTGACCTGGTCGTAGATGAGCCGGATCTCCTCGGTGTCGCCGACCTCGACCGTGTAGGCGTCGTCGTCGGTGTTTCGAACGTTGCTCCGAGCGTCGCTACTGAACGTCATCAGGAGATCGTCTTTCGACCGCGTGAGGTCGACCGCGTACGTGTATTCGGGGTTCGCGTCGTACCCCCGCCACGTGAACGGACGCACGTCGTCGAATCCCGTCGTCGTCCTGACGTGGCCGTAGCTCGGATTCACGTGTTCGTCGATCCACTCGAAACAGCCGTCCATGAAGCGCTGTCGCCGCCGTTCGCGTTTTCGACGTTTCGGCGACGCACACTCGAGTAACGCCGGACCGAGATACGGGACGCGGAGGTGTGGCGGCGGCGAAAACACCGTCGTCACGAACCGCTTTCTGATCTCGAAGACCGGAAAGACGCCAACCGGCTCTTGTCCCTTGAACCCGATCAACGGGTGCAACGTCGCCCCCGCGTGGTCGGCCTGTACTCGCAGCGACTCGAGTTCGTGACACATCGTCCCCTGTGGCGACCGTCGGACGTACTCGTTCCACTCCTCTACGTCGTCGTCGGTCGCACGTCGAACGTCGACGCTCATGGTTTCCTCGCGGCGGTGTTCCAGCTTCGGTCGTCCCGGCAGTCGAAGATATCGGTCGCTCGACGTCTCATACCCGGTTGATCGCTCCACGACCACTTTGTAAGCGTCCAGTTTCTACCGGCTCGACCGACGGATCACGGGCCCGACCGTCGCGAGCTCGAGCCGGCCCCGACGTCACACACCCAGGGTCATCACGGGCGTCCCGAACCGGCTTCCGATTCGTCCGAATCGGCGTCTCGTCGAACGAACGGCCGGTGTTGATCGGACGCACGGCCGATGGTGGGCTCATTGTCTCGAGTTCGAACCGGTCAGCTGGGTTATGCGACGAGTAACTATGCCCGGATCGCTCGAGCAACCGATACTGACCGGATAGATGAAAGACCGCTCGACACAACAGTACCAGTCGTCCACCGCCGTCAGACAGGATAGTAAACAGCTCGCCGCGCGTCTCCCGATGGACCTGATCGGCGTCGCCGGATTCGTCGTCGTCGCGGCCCTCCTCCTCGCGATCGTCGACACCGGCTCCGCGGTTCTGCGGATCGTGGTCGGATTCCCGCTTTTGCTTTTCGTGCCGGGGTACGCGACTGTCGCCGCGCTGTTCCCGCGTACGGCGGCGGACGGCAGACGCGAGACGAACTCACGCCCGTTGATCGATCGACGGAGCGTAACCGACGGAGAACGCGTCGCACTCGCGTTCGGGCTGAGCCTCGCGATACTCCCGTTGCTCGGACTGGTGATCGCAGCGGCCTCCTGGGAGTACTCGACATCCGTCGCCGTGGGCGTGGTCTGCGTATACGCGCTTTCTGTGGCCTGTATCGGCGCGATCAGGCGACTGCGTGTTCCGACCGAGCAGCGGTATCGACTGAATCTGATGCGGCGGGCGAGCGCACTTCACGCGGCCGTTTTCGAGACGAAATCACCGGTTCACACCGCCGTCAACGTCGCACTCGTCGTCGCCATGCTGGTCGCCCTGACGACGGTCGGCTACGCGCTCGTCGCTCCCCAGGACGGTGAGCGCTACACGAGCCTCGAGATACTCACAGAGGACGACGACGGCGAACTCGTCGCCGATCCACCCTCGGAAGTCGATTCCGGCGAGGAACTCTCGTTCGTGGTCGGCATCGAAAACCGAGAGGGTGAGGAGATGGAGTACACGGTGGTGGTGCAAGAACAGTGGGTGTCAGACGACGGGGTCATCGACCGCCACGAACACGATCGGATCGAAGCTCAGGTAAGCGACGGCGAAACTGCCTACGGCGACCGTGAGATCACGACCGAGGCAACTGGCGGCGACGTCAGAATCGCCGTGTTGCTGTACGAAGACGACGCCCCGTCGAACCCGACTACCGACAACGCCTACCGGTACGGCTACTTCTGGACGGAGATCGTCGACGACGCCTAATCGGCCTTCGGTTCGGTCACAACTCGATCCACGCCAGTTGGATAGTAACAACTGAACCGATTCACACACCCATCACCGATCAGTCTGTCGATCGGGTGTACAGTGACGGTCAGTGGCTACTATCGCCCACCCGGTGGGAAAAACACCCGACTCGAGTTCTCTCGGGCTAACTCAGTCGATTGGTATTAGGATGCTTCCTGTCGGCAACTGGTGTATAACAAGGGCGGGGATCGGACAAGGGACGGATAGCCTCGAATGTCTTCACACGCTGCGGGTTCCGACGAACCGGTTCACAAACTGATCCTCACGGGTGGCTTTCTGGCCGTTACGGTCGGTGCGTTCCTCGCGCACACGTCACCGGCGGCCGGATACGAACTGTCGATCTACGCGAGTACGCCCACCGCGGTCTGGTTCGGGCTGGCAGCGGCGATGCTCGTCTCGCTCGCCGTCGCGTTCGCCCCCGCGACCGACGGCTCGAGAACGCGTTCGATCGCGCTCGTCCTCGGCGGGCTGGTGATGGCCGTCTTCGCGGGGTTACCGATCGTCCGGGGGTATCACTTCTACGGACACCACGACGCGTTGACGCATCTCGGCTGGGCGCGAGGAATCGCCGAGGGTTCGATCTCGCCGTTCGACCTCCTCTATCCCGGCATTCACACCGTCTCGGTGTTCATCAACGCGGTCGTCGGTATTCCGATCACCAGGGCGCTGTTGCTGGTCGGAGTGTTCTCGACGATCGCGTTCGCCGCCTTCGTCCCGTTGAGCGTCGGAACGATCGTTCCCGACTCGCTGGCGGTGGCGATCGCGACGTTCGGTGCGTTCTTGCTCTTGCCGGTGACGACGATTTCGACGTTCATGCACCCACACGCGATGACACAGACGATCTTGCTGTTCGCCCTGTTCGTCTTCGTTCTCCTGAAGTACGTGACCGCGGACGAGCGTCGGTCGGCGGGACTCCCGATGCTCGTTGCAGTCGTTGCGATCGCCGCGGTCGTCTACCACCCACAGTACGTCGCACACATGCTCGTCGTCATGGTCGGCATCTGTGCTATTCAGTTTCTCTTTCCGCGGCTCCCGCTGGTTTCGCGGACGGCAATCGCCCGGCGGGTCGCCGGACATCAGCGCCTCTACGGACTGACGCTGTTCGTGCTCGGTGCCTTCCTGCTCTGGTCGGCGAACCACGGCTTCTTCTCCGGGTTCGCCGGTCGAGCGATCACGTCCGCACTCGAGTACATCCTCACGGGCTCCGGCCAGGCGGGTGCGTCGATCGTCGCACAGGGTGGCTCAGTTCTCTCGATCGGCGGCAGTCTGACGGAGGTCTTTCTCAAACTCTTCTTCGCCCACCTGGTCGTGACGGTACTGGCGACGGCGCTAATCGCGACCGTCTTCCTCGTCGGCCGACCGGCCCGGTTTCCGGACGTCCCGGCGACGACCGTCTATCTGGCGACCGGGCTGGCGGGGCTCTCCGCCCTGTTCGTCGTCTACTTCGTGAGCGTCACGAGCGAGATGTACTTCCGGGTGTTCGGGTTGATGATGGTGTTCGCCGTGATCCTCGCGTCGATTGCGTTCCACACGACGGTTCGTTCGCTCTCCGCTCGGATCTCGCCGCCCACGATTCGGACGGTCGCCGTCGGAATCTTCGCGATCCTGTTGATCTCCTCGCTGGCTGCCGTCTACGCGTCTCCGTACACGTACGGCCAGACCCACCACGTCTCCCAGGCGCAGATGCACGGCTACGAGACGTCGTTCGCGAACGCGGGTGAGGAGGTCGAACTAGCCGGGTTCAGGGGGTCGCCGAACCGCTTCGCCGACGCCATCTTCGCCGCCGAGACGCGGACGAACGAACACGCGAGCGTCTCGCCAGAAACGTTCGAACAGGGACCAGGCGAGTACTACGGTATCGAACAGTATCTGGTCGTCTCACAGCTCGATCAGGAACGCGAGTTGATATCGTATCAGGGACTGCTCTACTCCGAATACGACTTCGACTCACTGGACGACCGTCGCGACCTCGACCGCGTCCACGCCAACGGCGAGGTCACCACCTACCGCGTGAATCCGGACGCCTAACGCAGTCGCGTCGGTCCAAATCTCGAGAGGAACGGTCGGTCCGAGAATCGTTCAGTGACGTCCGCTCGAGTGGGTCCCTCACGCCGGTTTCTGGGCGTCTTTTCGCTCGAGGGGTCCCTCGCGTTCCGCGGACAACCCGGTGAGCATCCGGTTCGAGATCACGCGTACTCGTCCGTCGTCTCGATCGGTGTTGTAGGGGTTTACGAACACGCCTCGAGCCGGGTCGCGCGCGAGGAAGACGTATGCGTTGGCAATCGGAACGACGTGGCCCGGATTCACGTGGTCGGCCGGCGTCGTTCGTTTTCGGTAGGCGACGAGTTCGTGCCAGTCGGTGAACTCGGACGCCGAGGAGGCGGCGACCACGGCGGCGCGATCCGAGTGGACCGACTGGGACTTCGGCCCCGTACTGTCCGTTCCCGCCTCCATCGACGTCGAGAACAGGGCCCACAGCTCGTCGCCGACACGGAGCGTCTCCGCGTAGTAGACCGAACTCGAGAGTTCGTGGACCGTCTCCGGTCGTGGATCGTCGGCGTCGAAACGGTCACGCGATAGCTTCCGGATCGGCTTTCGTTCGCTGTAGACGCTATCGACGCCCCAGAGGACGGCCGACGGCGTAAACGCGAGTTCGACCGCTCGCCAGGTTTGATCACCGCTGCCGACGGGCTCGAGGCGGCCGTCGCGAAGGCGGCCGATTCGACACTCGGGGTCCGCGTCACCGGTCGTCACCCACACCTCGCCCGTGTAGGGATCTTCCTGTACCGCGTGGACGTGGCGGACGTCCGCGAGCGCTGCGGCCGTCGACCACGTTCGACCGTCCTGGGAGGACAGAATCCTGGGCGTCGTCTCGCCGTCGAGCGGGTACTCGCCGAGGTAGATCGTTCCGTCGCTCACACAGACGGCGCTCGGCAGGATTCCCATCGGCGCCGACGACGCCGGCAACGTTCGGACGACCTCCCAGGTTTGCCCGTCGTCGGTCGAGCGATACAGCCACCGATCGGCGCTCGCGAGCAGGAGGTCGTCGTCGATCGACCAGACGTTGACAGCCGGGAACCGACCGGTAACAGTCGTGACGAGCGATCGAAACGGCCTCGTCGTCTTCAGTGCGAATCCCACACCCCCTCCCGGCGGGGCCGGGAGACGGCCGATCGTCGCCGCCCCGTCTCCGCCCTCGAGGTAGATCGTGCGTCCGACCGTCGCGAGGATCCGTCCGTCGTGGATCGTCTGGAGTTTCATGAGAGCAGTCGAACCGGTTCGTTCGGTTCGTCTCCTCGAGACGGTCGACGTGGGTTTTGTAATCCACCCACTGAATCTCTACCGGGACAGAGTGTCTGTTCTACCTGACGTATAGGGCGATCATTGTAATCTATCTCCTGAATACGATTTTCCGATAGATAACATAACCAGACGTACAGGAGTTCGATATCAACGAAACAGACGATCGCTTCGACGGCCGAAAACCGGCAGACTGCGACGCCGTAATCGACATTAACTTTTTCGTGAAGTTATAATTTACCTTCCAATGAAACAAAATAGCTGAGGTAAATTGGCATGAAAACATTACATTCTGGAATGATTGAACGAGTTTTAACAGAAAGTTTATACCGGTATGCTTGAATTACTCGAAAGCATGGCACGCGATCCATCGGTACTGGATGACGATAATCCAGCCGCTACAGACCCCGAGCAGACAGAACGAGACGATAGTCCGACCATACTGCGCAGACGATCCTATCTGAAGTGGGCGGGGACGGCCGCCGGCGCGGCCCTCGCGACGAGTGCACCGGCTGCCGCCTCGAGCGGCGCGGACGTCGCAGCGGCCGCCGAGGTTGCGAACCTGAATCGAATGTCCGAACGCGAGCTCTCGATCGCCGAGGGCGAGGACCTCTCGAGGTACGTGGCGAACGCGAGCAACGGTGAACTGCTGATCGTTCCCGAGGGAACGTACGAGTGGAACCGAACGCTGTCGTTCTCCCGGCGGAACTGGGGGATCGTCGGAGACGGCGACGTCACGATCATGGTCCCCGGAAACCGGGGCCACGGGACGAAAAACGACTACGTCCTGAACGCCTCCGGGAACAACGTCTTCGTCGCGAATCTGACGTTCGATTCGGACGGACGTCCGGCGACCGGGTTTCGCTGTATCGTCAACGAGCGCGCGGAGTTTCGGGACATCACGGTCGCGAGCGACGGCCCGCGCACGTGGGACCAGTCTCAGACGAACATGTTCAACGTCGGCGCCGAGTCCTCGAGCGGCGAGGTGCTGTTCGACGGGTTGGTCGCGTACAACAACGGAAACATCTCGCAGTACAACGGCGGCCAGTCTCGGATCGGGATCTGGTGTTCGCGTTCGGGCAAGCTGACCGTTCGAAACTCCGTGATCTCCGGCTTTCCCAACAACGGAATCTACACGCGGATGCCCGGTGAAATGGAGATCGACAACTGTGTGTTCGCAAACAACAACGTCGGGAGCATCCGCCTCGGCGGGAGCAACGAGGTCGTCAAAAACAGCACGTTCTACCTCGACCTCTCGCTCGACGACTCGACGTCCTCGAGTCGTGGCAACGCGAACGCTGGTGGGATCACCGCCGACAACCGTGGCAACGCGTCCAACGGTGGCTACGTCCAGAACTGTTCGTTCATCGTTCGCGAGATCCCACAGTCGACCGGTGCGATCCGGTTCCTCGACAACAACTGGATCGACGTCGAGGACTGCCAGTTCCTGCTGGACCAGGGGAACGTCCCGGGCGTCGGCTGGAACAACAGCGGCTCCGTGAGACTCCGGAACCTGACGTTCGATACCGAGAACGGATCGGGAGCGACCGTCGCGTCTTCCGGCGGATCGTACTCGACCGTCGAGAACGTCTGCGTCAGTTCCGACCTCCTCACGGGACAGATCAACGCGAGTTCCCGAAACTGCAGCTTCGACTGGGAGAAAGCCCACGACTACCCGAACCCCGAGTTCGAGGACCGCGAGGAGGACGATTCGGGAAACGGGAGTGAGGAGCCCGAACTCGGAAACACGCTCGTGATCGACGGCGAAGGGAGTTCCGAACGCTCCGACTACCAGTTCGAAGTCGACGGCGAGGTCGACCACAGCGAGTACCACTCCGAGTACGGCACCGGCGGCGAGATCGACGGCGGCTCCGTCGCCGGTTTCGTCCGCGGCGGCGCCGACGGCTTCCGCTTCGAGGGCGAACTCGTCGACCTCGAGGTCGAAGACGGCCCGACCGTCCGCGTCAACGGCATCGAGGTCGATCCGGCGGACTACGGCGACGAAGACGACGAAGACGACCAGGAGTTATCTAACACCCTCGTCATCGACGGCGAGGGGAGTTCCGAACGCTCCGACTACCAGTTCGAAGTCGATGGCGAGGTCGACCACAGCGAGTACCACTCCGAGTACGGCACCGGCGGCGAGATCGACGGCGGCTCCGTCGCCGGTTTCGTCCGCGGCGGCGCCGACGGCTTCCGCTTCGAGGGCGAACTCGTCGACCTCGAGGTCGAAGACGGCCCGACCGTCCGCGTCAACGGTATCGAGGTCGATCCCGACCGGTTACTCGGCTAAGACCGACTCGATCGACTGATTCGGGCGAGGCTTCGAGCCTCCCTCGAGTCGACGGTATCCGGGGAGTCGGACGACAGCGTCGAGGGCCAGACGACGACAGCATCCGAAGAGTCAACCGCAGCGCGGACGGTGTTCGAGGCGTCAGACGACGACATCCGAGGAACTGCCGGCTCCACGGCCCTCGAGTGCCGGCACCTCTCGACCGTAGATCTCGAGGAGTTCGTCGGTGATCTCCTCCCAGGAGTACCGCTGCTCGATTTGCCGTCTGTTCTGGCGTCCCATCCCTTCGACCCGTTCCGGGGAGGTGACTAGCGTCTCGAGGGCGTCGTGAAGTTCGTCGACGTCGCCCGGCTCGATCAGGATTCCGTTCTCGTCGCCGATAACCTCCGGAATGCTCCCGACGGTCGTCGAGACGACGGCGTTTCCGCCGGCCATCCCCTCGAGCATCGCGATCGGAAGCCCCTCCGCGTACGTCGGGAGGACGTAGATCGAGCCCTCGCTCAACAGCTCGCGCTTTCGCTGCTCGGAGACGTAGCCGTGGTAGGTGACGTTCTCGTGTTCCGCGGCGAGTTCCTCGACCGAAGACGAGAGCGGCCCCTTGCCGGCGAACTCCGCCTCGAATGGGCGGTCGGTACTCGTGGCGAGGCGGTCGACCGCCTCGACGAGTTCCGCGACGCCCTTCCGGTCGATCATGTTCGAGACGAACACCAGCCGCGGCGGATCGGCGCCGAACTCCGGATCGTACGACGACGGTTCGACGGCGTTCGGGAGGACGTGAATCGACTCCTCGTCCGTGCGGGTGGCGACGACGTCTCGCCAGTGCGGCGAGAGGACGACCACCCGATCGCTCGCGTCGAAGACGACCGACTGGTACCACGCGAGGGCTCTCGAGTCGGTCGCGACGAACTCGTCGAACGACGAGCCGTGGACGTGGACCACGACGGGCCGGTTCCAGACGTACGCGGCGAACAGCACGTACAACGACGACCGGTAGAACGAGAAGCGGTGGGAGGTGTGCACGTGGACGATATCCGGCCGCCGCCTGAACGGAAACAGGATCGCCGCCCACAGACCGAGTAACACCGAGTAGACGAACCAGGTCGCACCGCTTCCCGCCGGCGGCATCCGCATGTCGTAACTCGAGACCGACAGCCGATCGCTCAGCCGCCGGTGTTGTTCCTCGACGTACTGGTGGACGCCCCCGCCGCCGTAGGTTCCCACGATGAGAACCCGTGGAGACTCTGCTGTCATAGCCGACTCGACGCGGTTCGGCGTGTTTGTTATGCCACGACTGTCCCGCGCTCACGCCGTGGTTGACTGGTCGTCACGGCGCGGTCGTACACCTCTCACCGCCGCCGTAGCGCAGTCACCGGTCCGAGCGGACGACAGGCGGTCGTTACCGGCGCTCGAGGTGGCAGTCGCCCGTCCCGTCCGACTAGTGGGATGGTTTCGTCCGTACCGGCATCTCCGCGAGCAACTGTTCGGTCGCCGCCTCGACCGCGGCCTCGCTCGAGCGTTCGGGCTCCCAGCCGAGCGCCGCGAGCTTCTCGATCGAGAGGCGCATCTTCGGGACGTCACCCGTCCAGCCGCGGTCGCCGCCGGTGTACTCGTACTCCGGCTCGAGACCCATCGTCTCGCTGACGACGTCGGCGATCCGCGTGACGGAGGTCGTCGTCCGCGTACCGAGGTTGAACGTCGCCACCGGGCCGTCGGCCGCTGCGAGAACGTGAATCATGGCGTCGACGCAGTCGTCGACGTGGAGGTAGGACTTCTCCTGGCGGCCGTCGCCGAGGATGCGAAGCGAGTCGGGATCCGCCTGCAGCTTCTCGATGAAATCGGGGATCACGGCCCCCCGAAGCCGTGGGCCCACCACGTTCGCGAACCGGACGATGCGTGCGGTCAGATCGTGGGAGTTCGCGTACACCGAGAGCAGGGCCTCGTCGGCGAGCTTGCTCGCGCCGTAGGCGCTGATCGGCTCGAGCGGCGCGTAATCTTCCGGCGTCGGCCGAGGAGCCTCGCCGTAGACGGTCGACGACGACGTAAAGAGGATCTCGGGGACGTCGACCGCGCGCATTCGCTCGAGGACGTTGTGTGTCATCGCGGCGTTCGATTCGAACTGCTCGCGTGGCCGGTCGGTGTCGACGGACTTGCTCGCCGCGAGGTGGCAGACGACGTCGGTGTCGGCCGTAATCACGTCCGCGGCGTCCTCTGGGTCGGTGAGGTCCGTGTGGACGAACGTTGCCCCGTCAGGAACCCACTCCCGGCGGCCGTTCGAGAGGTCGTCTGCGACGACGACCTCGGTGCGTTCGACCAGCCGCTCTGTGAGGTGCGAGCCGACGAATCCGGCGCCACCGGTCACCACGATCCGCTTCCCGGAGAGGTGCGCTAACCCGTTCATTCTCCGTTGACGATCCGCGTGTGAGCGCCGACGAGGGCACCGTTGAACTCGAGTCCGTCGAGGGCGGTCTTCCGGTCGATGATCGACGAACGCACCTCACAATCCTGGATCGTGGCGTCCGGGAAGATGACCGATCTCGAGAGGTGCGAATCCGTCACCTCCGCGCCGGCCATCACGTGGACGTTCTCTCCGAGCGTCGTCCGCTCGACGGTCGCACTCTCGGCGACCCGGGTCTCCCCCTGTAGGTGCCAGGCGACCGCGTCGAGGTAACACTCCGGCGTACCGATGTCGAACCAGGCCTCCTCGAACGGAAACGCCCGGATCGACTCGCGCTCTAAGAGCCACTGGACGAACCAGCCCGGCTCGTCGGGGTTGTTCCCCTCCTCGAGGTACGTCGAGAGCGACGGGAGCGTCTCGGCGGGAAAGCCGTAGCAGGCGATCGAGACGAGCGAACTCGTCGGATTCGTGGGCTTCTCCGCGAAGTCGACCACCTCGCCGTCGGCCACGTCGACGACGCCGTAGGAACTCGCACGATCGACGGAGCCGACGTCGTAGGTCGCGATCATCGGACTCGCTGCGCTCCGGAAGGCGTCGACGAACTCCGAGACGTCGAAGCTCAGCAGGTTGTCGCCGGCGATCACGACGGTATCCTCGTCGATCCCCTCGCGCTCGACGAGTTGGGCCAGCGCGCCGACGACGCCGAGTTTCTCCGTCTCCGCGGTCGTCTCTTCGACGGTGAGCGTCGGCTTCTCGTATCGACTCCCGGAGAGGTGTTCGCGGAAGTGATCGGCGAAGCGTCGATTCGTGCTCACGAAGACCTCGGAGATGCGGTCGTCCGCCTCGAGTTCGGTGAAGATTCGATCGATGACCGTCGCATCGCCGATCGGAAGGAACATCTTCGGCCGATGTCTCGTGATCGGCCACAGCCGCGTCGCGTAGCCGCCAGCGAGGACGATTGCTTTCATACCCTGTTCGAACTGCCCCCTCGTTCAGCCATTGTTATGAGTCTGGTAACGAATTCTATCCGTCGGCTGTCGCCGAGAGCGGGTCGTTCGCCACGAGAACGGACCGCCGAACGGATCGGTAGCTCGTTCGTTGGGCCGGTGAAACGTCAGCTCACGTCGGGTAGGTAACGCCGAACGAACGGAATCGTGACGTCGAGTCGCTGCTCGAGCAGCGAGATGGGGATGCGATCCTCGGGCTGGAGACAGCCGGTGACGGAGACGACGGCGACCGAACAGAGGCCGACGATGACGAGGAAGACTGGGAAGGTAAACACGCTCAACGAGATCACGCCGCGCAGGGCGAACGCGATCGGGAACAACACGGCAGGAAGGACGACGAACGTCCGCCCGGACCACCGGGAGAAGGGAGTGATGCCGTATTTTAGCTTCAGGATCGCGTAGACGGTCAGGTTGAGCGCCACGAACGAGAGCATAGAGGTGACGGCAGCGCCCATGAAGCCGTAGCGGGGAATGAGGAGCAGGTTCAACGCGATGTTGATCAGAAACGCCACTCCGTTCGCGGCCATGATCGCGGTCGTAAAGCCGAGCGCCGAGAGCGTCTCACGGTTGCGTCCGAACGTCGCGCTCGTGAAGAAGCCGATCGCGAGGATCGAAAGCGCTAGTCCAGCCTCGCGGTAATCCGCTCCGAAGACGATGGTGAGGACGTCGCCGGGGAAGACGACGAACGTGAGAAACAGCGGGAACGTGATGATGAAGATCCATTTCGTCGTCAGCTCGTAGATCGATTCGACCTCGGCGCGCTCGTCGTCGGCGTCGAGCCGAGACGCAAGCGGCAGATACAGAAAGCCGAACGAGGAGAGGACGAGCAACATGCCGCTGGCGAGCGGGTACGCCGAGCTGTAGAGGCCAACCTCGTGTGAGGAGCGAAAGTAGCCGAGCATCAGCGTGTCGGTTCGGGTGAGCATGTTCGAGAGCACCGTCGCGAACACGAGCGGCGCGGAGAAGACGAGCAGCTCGCGGACGTGAAGACGGTACGTGCCGACCAATGGCAGGAGTCGATTCAGGAGGAGACAGGCGAGGAGACAGGAGAGGACCGCACCGACGAGGTAGGCCATCGCCGCGGCGTGGATGCCAAAGCCCGCGAGGAGGAAACCGGCGAGAAAGAGCAATCTGGCGGTCGGGTAGAGCAGGTCCCGCGTGTAGGTTCGATACAGCGTGTTCTCGCGCCCCCGAATGCCCGCGACGGCGAGTTCGAGTCCGACGGTAAAGGGGATACAGAGCACGAACAGGGCCACTAGCAGCTCCGAGTCGGGTCGATCGAACAGAAGGTTCGAAACCAGGCCGGAGGCGAACAGCAGGACGATCGTGAGGGCAATCGTCACGACGCTCGCGATAACGAGTCCCGCGACCAGGGCGCCGCGTTCGTTCGCGTCGTCGTCGTATCGGGACATGAAGCGCGGAACGCCGTCTCTCAACCCGACCAGCCCGATCGTCGTCACGAACGTCAGTATCGCCAGCCCGATGCTCACCTCGCCGTAGGCGTCGGTCGTCAGCAACCTGGCGACGACGACGCGCTCGATCAGCTGCGACGCCGAGTAAAACACCTGTCCGGCGCCGATGAGCACTGCACTCGAGAGGAGCTTCGAGACGTCGCCTTCGTCCACCATCACAGATAACCGAGGTTCTCGAGTCGGTCGACGACGTCCCCGTCCTCGGACGGCTCGTCTCCCACACCGCGACCGCCGTCGCGTTCTCCGCCGTACGTGCCGTCGTCCTCGAGCGGGCCGTACTCCACGAAAACCGGCTCGTCCACGAGGAGGCCGGAGGGGACGCGGCCACCCATCCGTTCCGGAACGGGCTGGTCGAGCAACGTCATCGCGATCGGTGCGACGTCCGGAAGCGAGAGCGAGCCGAGTTCGGCGGCGTCGACGTCGGCGAAGCCGGGGCCAGCACCGAGGAAGACCCCCGTCCGCTTGTGGTTGTGTTTGTCGATCGGAACGAACGCGGATCCGAGGAGGCTCGTCGCCACGAGGCTGTTCATCGCCGTCGGCATGAACAGCACGTCACAGGCTTCCTCGGCGTACGGGCCGTCGTAGACCGCCTCCCGCGGCTCGACCCACTCGAACGCCGGCTCGCCGTCGGGCGTCCGGAGCCCCTCGAGGACCCGGACGATCTCGTTGCGGACATGCTCGTACCCCTCGGGGGGAACGACGCCCTCCTCGTCGCGTCCCTCGAGATTGATCCTGACGCCGAGTTCCGGGCCACTTCGACAGTAGGCCATCGACCGCCGCCAGTCGACGTTCTCGCCGAGTGCGGCCTGGGTTCCCTTCGGCAGGAGTCGTTCGACGACGGCGTCGGCCCCGACGCGCTGGACCAACCGGTAGGCGTCGCCTGCCGACATTCCGACGGCCCGAAGGGCGGACTCGGCCGTCGAGACCATCCGCACCGGAACGCTCTCTCCACCTCCGTCGTTTCCGCCGTCTCCGGCGTCCGTCTCGTCGCCGCCGAGTTCGCCCTTGCTCTCGCCGAGCGTCGGCGTTCGTCCGTCCGAACAGGTTTCGACGAACCCCTCGCGGCGGAGCACCTCGTTGACGTAGACGTTGTAGCCGTCAGTTCGCCCGATTCCGTGGTCTGAGCAGACGATCACGTTCGTCCCGTCGGGAACCGTCTCGAGAACCGTTCCGACGAACTCGTCGGCAGCCTCGTAGGCTCGGCGAAACGCATCCTCGTCGTCGAACGTGTGGAAGACGGTGTCGGTCTTCTGGACCTGGAGGAACGCGAACTCCCAGTCGGTGAGTTCGAGGAGCGCTCGAGCGGCGCGGCGACGGTGGTCGATCAGCGAGACCAGGTCGTCGACCGACGGCGAGCCGTCGGCCTCGTTCTCGCCGTAGATCCGGTAGGGTTCGCCGAGTTCGTCCGCGAGGTCGTCTCTGATCCCAGGGGGCGATCCCTCGACGGGTTCCGGGGCGAGGTAGCCGGGGATGAGCGATCCCCGAATCGAGTCGGCGGGGTGTGTAACCGGCACGTTGAGGACGGCCGCGGGAACGTCTCTGGCGGTGAGGTAGTTCCAGATCGCCGGCGTGCGAACGTTTTCTCGTGAGATCACCGTCGCGTCGTCCGGATACGTCTCACGGAAGTCGAAAAAGGAGTAGACGCCGTGGTGTGCCGGATCGACGCCGGTGTAGATGGAGGGCCACGCGCTTCCCGTCCAGGGCGGAAACGTCGACTCGAGTTCGGTCTCGACGCCCTCCTTACGGATCGACTGCATGTGGGGGGTGTCGAACCGGTCGAGATAGTCGAACGACAGTGCGTCGAGTCCGATAATAACGGTGTGGGAGGTATCCGTATCCATTGAACAGTCACCTGAAACCGACAGTCCTAGCGATTCCTCCCCGATGACAGCCATTGTTATCCCCCGCTTACCCGTTTCGCCGAGCGCGAACGCGGACGAACGGAGAAACGACCGTCCGGAAGTCCCGAGCGACCCGGTCAGTCGGCGTACCCCAGCTGGCGAAGCCGATCCTCGACGACCTCGTCGGCGATCCGGTCGTCGGCCGACTCGATCGTTCCACTGACGACGTCCCGGCGCGGACCGTTCTCGGAGACGAGCCACGGCACCTCGACCAGTTCGTCCGTGTAGATGCCCGGCGGGTGGCCCCACTCGCGCATCGGGATCGGAAAGCCGTGTTCGCCGATCATGTTTCCGTGATCCGAGGTGACGACGGTTCGACCCTCTATCTCCTCGAGCAGCGACCGAACGACCGGCAAAACGAGCTCGAGATTCTCTCGGTAGGCTGCCCACACCTCTTCGGGCGACGCGTCGAGATTACCGGTTCGGAGCGCGTTCCAGACGTCCGGAGCGTTCCCGTCGTTTCCGAACGCCGTCGTGTTCAGGTCGTCCGCCCCGACGAAGGGGTAGTGAGGTTGGAGAAAGTGGCCGATGATCCGCTTTTTGGGATACTCCTCGGCCGCATCGCGAACGTAGTTCCCCATCGTCTCCGGCATCACCGTGCCGTGGGTCTCGTCCCACCCCGCCTCGAACCAGACGTTGATCACGTCGTGAAACTCGACGTCGATCTCGTCGCTCCACCGGTACAACTGGGGACTCGCGGTGACGTAGACCGTGTCCGTCGCCGTCCGGCCGTCGAAGTTCGCCCGGAGAAACTCGGTCGTATGAGAGGACCGCGACCGCCGGGGCTCGAGGCGGCCCGGAAGGTCGTGCTGTTGCTCGAACATGTCGAACCGACAGGCGTCGAGGACGAGCACGGTGTCCCAGTCCTCCGCGAGGAGATCGATCCCACCCGTGTTGTACTCCCGACGGTACAGCCGTCGGTGGTAGAGCCGATTGAGTTCTCGAGCAAAAACCGATGGATCGGAGAGCCCACGTCGGAGACCGCGTTTGAGTTGTGCGGGCGAGTACATCGATCGATGATCGCGTCGCTCGATCCATTGTTAATACCTGTGTAGGCGGGAAAATAGTCACCTGATCGAGATCGTCCGCCGACGATGCCGATCGATCGACGGGCCTACCGTTCGATCGTGCCGCCATCACACGTACCCGAGATCCGCGATTCACTCGTTACATGTAGCCGAGATCCTTCAACTGGGCTTCGACGTCCGCGTCGATCTCGCGATCGGTCGCCGACCCGTCGTCGGCCGCGTCGGACCGCTCGGAGCCGAACCGTCGGACCCGCTTGGAGAGTGACTCCCCATACGACTCGAGTCGATCGGGATCGGGGCTCGACTGCCTGGCGTCGGCCGACCGGTCGTACAGGTGTTCCTCCCCCGCGTCGTTTCGGGCGTACTTGTACTCGCGGTCGGCGGCGACGCGCCACCGGGTGATCTCGTCGGGCGTCGTTCGGCCGGCGTGTGGGACGAAGTCCTCGGCGATCGCCGTCTCGCAGGTGTGGGTCCCCGCCGGCGGATCGCCGTCGCGAACGACGTCGAACAGCGAGACGAGTTCGAACGGCTCCCCGATCCGCTCACCCTCGCGCTGTCCGGGCCGTTTGATCCACAGCGGCACGTTGAGGTTGATATCCCGGAGGTAGTGAGGCGGGTGTTCGTCCCGCGGGTAGTCCCCGAGCGTCTTGCCGTGGTCGGCACAGACGATCACGAGCGTCTCGTCGAACAGCCCCTCCGTCTGGAGCAATCCAAACAGTTCCTCGACCTTCGAATCCTGGTAGCGCGCGCTCGCGTCGTAGTACTCCATGATTCGCTCTCGAGTCTCCGGATCGAGATCCGCCTTCCCCATCACGTACGCGAGCAGTTTCGTGTTGAGAACGCGCGGTTCGATCGGGTTCGGTACCTCGAGTCCGAGATCCGCAAACGCCTGCTTCGGCGGGAAGTAGGGGCTGTGGGCCTCCATCAGGTTGAGAAACGTAAACGTCGGTTCGTCGTCGTCGGCACGTCGGGCGAGCCAGCGTTTCGTCCGGTCGACCAGGCTGTCCGTGAAGAAGCGTCGTTTCAACAGGAACGCCGGCTGTCGGGCCGCCTTCCCGAGCACCGAGTGAAACCGCGAGTGGCGCTCGTCGCGTCGCGTGTGAATCCCGTCGTCGGCTGACGAGGAAATCTCGAGGTCCCACTCGACGAACTCCTCGAACCCGCGGTCGAGCCCCGACAGTTGGCCGACCCACGGGTTGTTCGAGAAGCCGGCGGTTCGATACCCGGCCGCTGCGAGTTCCTCGGCGAGCGTCGACCGCGAGGGCTCGAGCCGGCTCATCCTATCGGAGAAGCCGTTAGTCACCCCGTGTTCGGAGGGAAACGATCCCGTGAACATCGAGGCGTGGGAGGGAAGCGTCCACGGCGCTGGCGTGAACGCGTTTTCGTAGGTCGTCGCGTACGTCGCCAGCGTTGAGAGGGTGGGCGTCGTCTCCCTGTCGTGGTCGTACGTCGAGACGCGATCTTTGCGGAGCGAATCCAGTACCAGAAACAGAACGTCCGGACTGTTCGACATACCTGTACCTTCGGGAATGCTGACTTTGTTACCGCCCGGCTAACCGCGCCCCATCCTCGAGTTGGTCGTCACAGCGGGTGAGGGTGGGTCTCATACCGCTTGCGGGTGGATCCGTCCCACTCCGCAGATGCGAGAGTCCGTCTCACTCCCCAGACGGGCGAGTATATCTCACTCCTCGAACTCCTCGAGGACGGTAACACCCGTAAACGCGAACCGAGCGCCGCCCTCCGGGGACTCCTCGACGTGGGCTGACCAGCCGTGGGCGGTCGCGATCTGATCGACGATCGCGAGGCCGAGACCGGTTCCGTTTTCCGCAGACGTGTATCCCCGATCGAACACCCGGTCCCGTCGGTCGGCCGGAACGCCCGGCCCGTCGTCGTCGACGGCGAACCCGCCCGGAATCGTCCGGATCGTCACCGACGTCGGTTCGTCGGGTCGACCGACGAGCACCTCTCCGCTCGAGATGGACGTGGCCGCGCGATCGGTCGCCAGTTCCGGCCCCCGGTTCGTCCGGCCGTCGTCCGCTCGCCCGTGTTCGGCCGCGTTTCGGATGCAGTTCTCGAGCAGTTGCTGGAGGCGGTCGGGGTCAGCTTCGACCGTCGACGCTCCCTCAAGGCGGAGGTCGACGTCGGGTGCCCAGACGCTCCGCCAGGCGCGCTCGGCGACCGCCTCGAGCGAAACCGCCGACGGATCGTCGATTCGCCGCCCCGTTCGGGCGAGGTCGAGAAGCCCCTCGACGAGGTTGTCCATTCTATCGGCTGCATCGAGAACGTCCTCGGCGTAAGCGGTCTCGCCCGTTCGGACGGCCCTGCCCGCGGAGCCACGGATCTCCATGAGCGGTCCCTGGATATCGTGGGAGACGACGTCGGCGAACTCCGACAGCGTCTCGTTTTGCTCGAGCAGCTGTCGTTCGCGTCGGATCCTCTCGGTGACGTCCCGGAGGACGATCACTCGGCCGGTGTGTTCGTCACGACGATCGACGCTCGATGAGGTACACTCGAAGTGACGCTCACCGTCGCCGGTCTGCAGGGCGAACTGAACGTGGCCAGCCGTGCCGGTCTCGAGGGCCGTCACCGCTTCCTCTGGGACGTTCGCGAAGAACTCCCGTGCGGTCGCGCCGGCACCGTCTCCGGCGTCGAAGTACCGGCTGGCGACACCGTTGTAGTCGGCGACGCGACCGTCTCCGTCGAGGATGACGACCGCGTGGGGGAGCTCCTCGAGGGCGGTCTGTCGGGCGATCGGGACGACGTCGAGAAACTCGGCCCGGTAGAGCGCGATTGACATGATCGCCGCGCTCCCGACGAGGCCGAACGGCGTCAGATCGTGACCGATGGTAATAATGTCGCCGATCGTGGCCACGTTGGCGATCGCAGCCGGAACGACGGCACTCGCCAGGAGCGCGCTCTGTCGGCGACGGAGGCCGACGGATCGAATGGCTTCGACCGCGAGAAGCGACGTTGCGGTGGTCATGAGGGCGTAGTTCGCCGTCGCCTGGGTCCAGAACCAGCCGTTTCGATCCGATCCCATCCCCCCGCTTGCGGTGACCGCCCCGGGATCGAACGCGATCGAGTGAACGGGGTTCGTCGCGACCAAGAGCAGTTCGACGGCGACGTATCCCGCGAGCGCGCCGACCAGCCACCGCGGCGGCGTCCGCCCGTTGCCGATTCGCAACGCGAGCACGAACCAGCCGACCGAGAGCACGGTCGGCGCGACGAGTCGTCCGCTCCAGGCGAGTGCGGAAACCGTCTCGCCGCCGACGAGGATGCCGAAACCGAGGCTGATCGGCCACAGCGCACAGCCAAAGACGGTGACCGCGAACGCCTTGCTCCCCGGCGTATCCGGCCGGACGAACGGTTTGTACGCGAACGCGAGAATTCCGAGCCCAGTCCCGAGATAGGCGAGTCCAATCCCACTGAGACCCAGGCTCATCGATCGGATTGTCAGTGGTACTGGACAATAACTGTTCGTGAACCACCTCGGGATCGAGTGGTTCGAGACGCCTCCGCCGTCTCGTCATCTCGCGGAACTCCGTTTCGCGACGACGTACCGACGCAGCTTCGCCGCTCGCTCGCAAATGCGAAGCGTTTGCGTCGCATCGAAGGCCTCACCCCTTCGAGATCACGGACATCGAAGTTTTTTGTCTGTCGATCGAGGCACGCGACGAGCTAGGAGTCGAGCAGTGCAGTGTGGGTCGAGTCATTCTCGGAGTCCGAGGAGGTCTCGAGCCTGCGACGGCGACGCGACCTCCCGTCCGAGTTCGCGGGCGACTCGAACCACTCGCTCGACGAGCTGTGCGTTGCTCTCGGCGAGTTCCCCGCGGCGATAGTAGACGTTGTCCTCGAGGCCGACGCGGACGTGCCCGCCGAAGAGGATCCCCATCGTCGCGAACGGAAGCTGGTGGCGACCGAACCCGATCGTGTTGAACGCCGCATCGTCCGGCAGCGAATCGATCGCATTCAGGAGGTTTCGCGGTCTCGGTCTGCTCAGCGTTCCGGGGCCGAAGATGAGCGTCGCGTAGACGGGGTCGGCCAGGTCACGACGCTCGCACAGCCCGTAGAGTTCGTTCAGGTGACCGTCGTTGAACACCTCGAGTTCGGGTTTGATCCCTCGGTCGACCATCTCCGCATGCAGCGAGTCGATCAGCGCGCGGCTGTTCTCACTGGTCAGGTGGTCGTAGCGGTTGAGCGGCCCCATGTCGAGTGAGGCCATCTCCGGCGGTGGATCCGTTCGTAACGGAAGGTGTCGGACGTCCGCCGGCGCTCCAGTCCCGCCCGTCGAATGCTGGACGATCACGTCGTCGGCGTGGCGACGCACGGCGTCGTCGATCTCCTGAAATCGGTCGGTTTCGAACGACCGCTCGCCGTTCGGTCGCCGAGCGTGAAGGTGGACGACCGACGCGCCGGCGTCCTCGACCGCGGCCGCCGCCTGGCCGATCTCTTCGGGCGTCTCGGGCAGGTTCGGGTTCGCCTCCTTGCCGTGGACGCCGCCGGTCAACGCCGCGGTGACGATCACCGGCTCGTCCGCGAGGAACGCCTCGTAGCTCACGGGTTCCCTCCAGACCGATCACGTCGTTGGTCGGTTCCGCCACCGCCGTCGTCCGCGCACCCGAGATATATCTCGCAGTGTTCGTCGTGTGCGAGTCCGTACCGATCGTTACAGATGTCGGCGCGCATCGCCTGGACGAACCGATCGGCCACCGTACAGTACGCTCGAGGCTCGTCGAACTGTGCGTCGCCAGCCTGCGTTCGATACGCGAGATACGGACAGGCCATACCTCGAGTACGCCAGATAGTGTGTTAACAGTTCGCTAGAGAAGACGGTCGGATCGGGTAGCTACTCCGATATCGACGGCGGGGCGACTCGATCCTCGAGTGCGACTCCGCCCTCGAGCGTGCGGACCGGGTAGGGAATGTCGATACCCTCCTCGTCGAAGCGCTCTTTCACTGCGGTGACGTACTCGCCTTTGATTCGGACGAACTCCCCACGCGAGGGGTTTCCGATCCAGAACCGAGACTGGAGTCCGACGTCGGAGTCGCCGAGTTCGGTCAGTCGCACGGACGGCTCCGGATCCTCGAGGATCTCCGGGTGGGCGTTGGCTTCTTCGACGATGATATCGGTTGCCTGCTCGATGTCGTCGTCGTAGCCGATCCCGAAGACGAACTTGAGGCGGAGTTTCTCGGCGTCGACCGGGTTCTTCAGGACGGTTTCGGTGAGCGCCGAGTTGGGGACTGTCAGTAGTTCGTTATCGAACGTTCGAACCCGTGTTACGCGGAGGCTGATATCTTCGACGACGCCCTCGTGATCCTCCCACTCGATCCAGTCACCGAGCTGGAACGGCCGATCCGTGTAGATGAACACGCCCGCGACGAAGTTCCTGATGACGTTTTGCATCGCCAGACCGATCGCGAGCGCACCCGCAGCGGCGATACCGGCGAGCGAGACGAGGAAGTTCCCGAAATCCGCCGCACCGAACGCCGCGGCGAGCGCCACGAAGACGATTCCGAACTTCGCGATCTTTATCAGCGGCCTGCGTGCGTGGCGATCGAGGTCGCGCCTGTCGAACGCTCGCCCGAGCACCGGAAGCACGACGAGCCGACCGAGAAGGTAGACGACGAGAAACGCCAGGACGAACAGGAGAACGCGCTCGAGCGCCGCTGCGACGGTCGCGTCACCGAGTACGCGCTCGAGGAGTTCGCCCACGACCCCGATGTCCGACGGTGGATCGGCCTGTCCCGGGAACACGCCGCCGGTCATCGGTAGAACACTGCCGTATGTCCTCTCGTTTCGACCAGTTCCGCGTCGACCCGGTTGGCCAGATCGGTCGCTTTCTCCTCCGTAGAGTCGCCGGCTCTGGCCGCGCGAAGGAGTTTTACCTTCACGAGATCGCGATCCGAAAGCTGATCGTCGAGTTCGTCGACGACCGATTCGATCCCGCTTTTCCCCACCCAGACCGTTACGTCGAGGTCGTGTGCGCGTCGCTTGCGTTCTTCTCGGTCCATACCACCGGTTGAGGGTACCGAATGATTTGAATCTTCTCGAATCGGTATCTCGCGGGCTGTCGTCCACCGTCGCGACGATCCTCCTCAACCATCGTACGGATACCGGGCGTGGGAACCACAGTCGCAGGTGACGACGACGTGTCCGTCCTGAAGCCTGACGCGAGCGTTCGTTCCCGGTCGCAGGTAGGCATCACACGAGTCACAGGTGAACCGTCGAAACGTCCGAGGGAGTTCGAGCCGATTTCGCTCGGCGACGCGGCGTGCAAGCCGAACGTAGTACCGGGCCCGATCGTCCTCGCCGTCCGCAGCCGCCGCTCGAGCGAGGTCGTGGAGCCGGTCGATCCGTTCGGCCGCGACGTCCATGCGGTCCCTTTCGTCGGTCGACGTATTGGTGTTACGCTCGCGTAGTCGACTCCGGTCGAATTGCAGCGAGGGTCAGCCCACACCGTGCCAGGAATCACGAGACCTCGGACGTCCGTGGTACGGAAATACTGTTATAGACGGGTCAGTTGTATACGACCGTGACTCGTCATCCTCCAGTGGACGACGGTAGCCCGTCGGCGAAATACTGTAATACGACCACTCGCGAAGGTTCACCGACACCGGATGACCGGAACCCCTCGACATAGCGGTACCGCCCCCAGCGGTTCGAATAGCGACTTCAGCCGTCGCGCGATGCTCGCGGGGACGGCTAGCGCGACCGTCGCGGCCAGCGGTTGCATTCGCCAGTTTCGCACCACCGTCAACCGCGACGGTATCGATCAGCTCTCGATCTCGATCACGACCGTCCCGGCCGACAGCGACAGAGAGAGTATCCAGCTTACACGCGCCATCCGCGAATCGCTCGAGGCCGCCGGGATGGACGTCTCGATCGAGATGAAAGCCCAAGAGGAGTTCCTGCGGACGGTCCTGGTCAATCACGATTTCGACGTCTACGTTGCCAACCACCCTGGCGGCGATCCGGACTCCCTCTACGAGAGTCTCCACTCCCAGTACGTCGACGAAGCCGGGTGGCAGAATCCGTTCGGATTCGCGAACCTCGCGTTCGACGACCTCCTCGAGGGCCAACGGTCCGCCGACGACGAGGACCGCGAAGCGGCCGTGGCGACGACGCTCGAGGCGTTCGCCGCCGAACAGCCGTTCGTTCCGATCTGTGTGCCCCAGGAGTATCGGCTCGCACGGACGGACCGGTTCGACGGCTGGGACGCCGACCTCGCGCCGACGGCGCTTGCCTACCTCGGACTCGAGCCGACAGAGGAGGGGATCGAGAGCCTTCGACTCGTCCACACCGACGCCCGACTCTCGGAGAATCTCAACCCGCTATCCGTGGAGTACCGGGACGCTGGGACGATTACCGAACTGCTCTACGACTCTCTCGCCGTTGCGGTGCCACACGAGGAGAGAATCACGGGCTGGCTGGCCGACGACTGGACGTGGACCGACGGAACGATGTCCGTCGAACTCCGCGAGGACGTGACCTTTCACGACGGTGAACGGCTCACCGCCGAGGACGTCGCGTTCACCTATCGGTTCCTCGCGGATACGACCCTCGGCGAGACGGACGTTCCGGCTCCCGCCCCCCTGTTTCGCGGTCGCGTCGCGGCGGTCGACGAGATCGACGTGGTCGACGACGGTCGTCTCGAGTTCTCGTTCGGGGTTGGCGAACCCGCGGCCGAACGCGCACTGTCCGTCCCGATCCTCCCGGAGCACGTCTGGCGGCCCCGGTCGGAACCGGCTACTGCCAGCGGGGTTCGTGTCGCGGCCGGAACGACGGAGGCGCTCGTGACGGGCAACGTCCCACCGATCGGCAGCGGTCCGTTCGCGTTCGTCGACGTCGAGGAACGCGATCACGTCTCGTTCGAGCGCTTCGACGAGCACTTCACGCGTCGGACGAGCGTCTCGCTGCCCGAACCGACCGTCGAACGTCTTCGGGTCGCGATCGATCCGCGCAGCGCGTCAGCGATCGAAGTAATCAACGGAAACGACGCGGACGTCACGAACCGCCCACTCGAGAGCTACGTCGTCGACGACGTACTCGAGACGACTCCCGAAGACGTCGGCGTGCTCGAGTCCCCGTCGCGGCGGTTCTACCACCTCGGGTTCAACGCACGCAAAGCGCCGTTCAGTAACCCGCGGTTTCGACGAGTCGTTGCGGGGCTGATCGACAAGGCGTGGCTGGTCGAGGACGTCTTCGACGGCTACGCGCGACCGACCGCGGTGCCGGTCACGGCAGAGTGGACTCCCGAATCGCTCGCGTGGGACGGCGCGGACCCCGAAACGCCGTTTTTGGGAACCGACGGCGAGGTGGACGTCTCGGCTGCTGCGGCGGCGTTCGAGGAGGCCGGCTTCCAACACGACGGCGACCATCTCCGGGTGAGACGCTGATGTTGATGCGCGTGCTCACGCAGCTGGTCGCGGTCGTCGCCCTGTTGACGCTCGTCTCGCTCGCGGCCTTCGTCGGCCGATATCGCCTTCGCGATACACGCACGGAGTGGCGAAGCCGCGTTCGAGCGGCCGCCCCGATCGCCGTCGTTCTCGCGGTCGTCTTGCTTGGAAACAGCGTCGCGAGACACCTCGTCCCGGAGCTGTCGTGGATGATCGGCTGGAACCTGACGTGGCCGATCTACGACCTCGAGGGGCAGTTTATCATCTGGCTCCAGTCCCAGGCGACGCCGACGCTGACGGCGTACTTCTCGTTCGTCTACATCTACGGCTACGTCTTCTTGCTCGTCTTTCCGGTACTGGCGTACTTCGCACTCTCGAATACGCGGCCGCTGCGCGAGCTCCTGACGGCGTACACGTTGAACTACACGCTCGGACTGGTGCTTTACGTCTTCGTGATCGCGTACGGACCGCGAAACCTGATGCCCGAACTCGTCGACGCACTGTTGTACGATACGTATCCACAGTATCAACACCTGACTCGACAGGTCAACCGGAACACGAACGTCTTCCCCTCGTTGCACACCTCGCTCGCGGCGACGGTTGCGTTTCTCGCCTACCGGACGCGAACGGTGTATCCGAAGTGGTTCGTCGTCGCGACCGTCCTCGCCGTCTCCGTCGCCGTCTCGACGATGTATCTGGGCATTCACTGGTTGATCGACGTTCTCGCTGGAATCGCACTCGCCCACGCGAGCGTCGCGCTCGCCGGTCAGTTCGTCGGACGGTGGTCGCTCTCGGAGCGTCTGAACGGGCGTGTTCCGGCCGTCTCCGACACGGGAGACGACAACGCCCCGCAGGAGGCTCACTCGAGTGATCGCTCCGGGAGCCACAGCGCACACAATAGAGAGTAGCTCCGGGTCACCCACAGCCGCCGTAAACGGCGGCGATTCCCTCGCTGTAAACGGTGGCGGACACCTCGAGCCGCGTCTCGACGCTCCCGAGAGTCGACTACAGTTCCTCGAGCGACCGGAACTTCTGCTCGACCTGGGGCGGTGCGGCACTCGGCCCGTCGCGGATGCGGTGGTCCGGGATCAACAGCGGCGTCGGATTCTCCGCCAGTGCCGTTCTGACGAGAATGACGTCGTCCTCGTCGTCGGGATCGAGGTCCGGAGTCATGCGGACGAGGCTCTCGACGGTGACCTGGTCGCCGTACGGGATTCCCTGTACCTGCTCTAAGACTGCACGCTGGTCGGTCGGGATCGTGAGTCCGACCTGTACGTCCTCGAACGTGACGGGCTCGAGCCCGTCGAGATACTCGAAGATGCGCTCGAGAACCGGGTGGTCGTCGTCTACGGCCTCCTCGTCCGGGAGGTCGGGAAACGAGACGCTGATGACGCGCCCGCTCGCCGCACCGACCTGCACGTACCGGTCTAAGTACGACGATTCCCGCGCGTAGATTCCGGCGTCGGCGTCGTCCATGCGTAGTACCTAGCCGGATGGGACTTGAATATTCGCCGGTCCGGATCGATGGCGCAAGCCTTTTGTACATATTAGTACGTCGATGTACAACAATGAACTCCGAAACGGCACTCGCCCCCGCGGTGGAGTCGATTCTCGAGGCCGCACGGGAGCGGGCCGAAGACAGCCGTGACCGCGACAACGTCTCCGTCGACGCACGCTCGTTCCCGGACGCGATCGCACAGGCAGAAGCTGACGGTCGGGTTCCAGTGATCGCGGAGGTGAAACCGACGAGTCCGACCGCCGACGGGACGCGGCCCGACGATCCGGTCGAACTGGCCGAGGCGATGGTCGACGGCGGGGCGGCGGCGATCTCGGTGCTCACCGAGCCGACGCAGTTCGGCGGTTCACCGGAGGCGTTGACTCGAATCCGCGACGCGGTCGACGTCCCCGTCCTCCGCAAGGATTTCGTCCTCGCGGAGTCGGGGATGGACATCGTCGACGCCGATCTCTTCTTGTTGATCGCCCGGTTCGTCGACGACCTCGAGGGGCTCGTCACGGCCGCACGGAAACGCGGGTTCCAGCCGCTCGTCGAAGTTCACGACGGCGACGAACTGGAAGCGGCGCTCGCGGCGGGTGCGGAGATCGTCGGCATAAATAATCGGGACCTGACGCGTCTCGAGGTCGACCTCGAGACGTTCGAGACGGTCGCACCGCAAGCGCCCGCGGACGTCACGCTGATCGCCGAGAGCGGGGTGTCGACGCCGGCGGACGTCCGCCGGATGCGCGCGGCCGGCGCTGACGCCCTGCTCGTCGGGAGCGCGATCATGGACCACGGCGCGGGCGAAACGGACGTCCGCGAGAACACGCGGCGGCTGACCCGAGCCGAGGACGCGACCGATTCAGAACACCAGACATGACCACGAGCGATCGAGACCGCGACGGCGAGGACAGACGAGATAGCACGACCACGTTCGGCGAGTACGGCGGACGGTACGTCCCCGAGGCGTTGATGCCAGCGATCCTCGAACTCGAGGACGCCTACGAACGGTACGTCCTCGCAAACGAGGACGGCTTTATGGACGAGTTCCGCGAGCGAATGTGCGAGTTCGGTGGCCGGCCGACACCGCTCCAGCGCGCAGGTCGACTAAGCGATCGGTACGACCGAGAGATCTACCTCAAACGCGAGGACCTCGTCCACGGCGGCGCGCACAAACTGAACAACGCGCTCGGCCAGGTGCTGCTCGCGAAGTACATGGGCAAAGAGCGGATCATCGCCGAGACCGGTGCCGGCCAGCACGGGACGGCGACGGCGATGGCGGCGGCTCACCTGGATGTGCCCTGTGAGATCTACATGGGGCGGACCGACGTCAACCGCCAGCGGCCGAACGTCTACCGGATGCGGATGAACGGCGCGGAGGTCAACCCCGTCACGGCCGGCAGCGGAACCCTGAAGGAGGCGATCAACGAGACGATGCGCGACTGGGCGACCACCGTCGAGACGACTCATTACGTCATCGGGAGCGTCGTCGGCCCCCATCCGTTCCCGAAGATGGTTCGGGACTTCCAGGCCGTTATCGGACAGGAGGCCCGCGAACAGATCCGCGAGCAAGCGGGGCAACTTCCCGACAGCGTCGTCGCCTGTGCCGGCGGCGGGTCGAACACGATGGGGGCGTTCTACGCCTTCGTGCCGGACAGCGCGGAGCCACGGTCCGGGGCTGACTCGAGTAGCGCGGAACGAAGTTCCGCGGACAGTCAAGCGGCGCAGCCGCGAGACGACGGCGAGCAAACCGAACCGCGAGAGCACGTCGACCTCGTCGCCGTCGAGGCCGGCGGCTCGAGTCTCGAGATCGACGAGGAGATGGGTCTCGCGCCCAACTCCGCGACGCTTTCGACCGGGACCGACGGCGTGCTTCACGGCGCGATGACCAAACTCCTCCAGCGCGGGGACGGCCAGATCGTCGAATCACACAGCGTCAGCGCGGGACTGGACTACGCCGGCGTCGGCCCCGAACTCTCCCACCTCGTCGAGACCGGCCGCGTGATGCCGGAAAGCGTCGGCGACGAGGCCGCACTCGAGGCGTTCCACCGACTCTCCAGGCTCGAGGGGATCATTCCCGCACTCGAGTCGAGTCACGCGCTCGGCTATCTCGAAGAGGTGGCGGGCCCCGACGCCGACGGATCGGCGGATCTGGGCGACGTGGTCGTCGTCAACCTCTCCGGGCGCGGCGACAAGGACCTCGAAACGGTACTCGAGGAGACCGAAACGCGTGATCTCGCGGCCGCGCCGGACGTGGAGGTGTTCGATCGATGAGCGACGACGACACAATCGAAAGCGAGATCGAGACGGCCATCCGCGACAACCATCCCGCGCTCATCACCTACGTCTGTGCGGGCGATCCCTCCCTCGAGGCGACGGCGGCGTACGTCGAGGCACTCGACCGCGGCGGCGCGGATCTGATCGAACTCGGCCTCCCGTTCTCGGAGCCGATCGCGGAGGGGCCGACGATTCAGGCCTCGATCGATCGCGCGCTCGGGGCTGGCACCTCCCCCCAGGGCTTTTTCGAACTCGTCGACGAACTCGAGACCGACGCGCCGTTGCTGGTGATGACCTACTACAACATGATCCTCCAGTACGAGGCGGCCGAGACGGCAGATGCGCCGGGAACCGACGGCGCTTCCCTGCGGGGCGGACCTGGCGTCGGACCGTTCGTCGAACGCGCCGCGGACGCGGGACTGTCGGGGATCATCGTCCCCGACCTCCCGGCAGAGGAGGCCGATCCGCTTCGCGACGCCTGCGACGAACACGGCCTCGATCTCGTCTTCATCGTCGCGCCGACGACCGAGGGCGAGCGCCTCGAGCGGATCATGTCCCAGGTGTCGGGCTTCGCGTACGTCCAGGCTCGACTCGGAACCACGGGGGCTCGTGGGGACGTCTCGAACGCGACCCACGACAGCCTCGCGCGCCTCGCGGAGTACGACGGTGTTCCGAAAGCGGTCGGTTTCGGCGTCAGCGAGGGCGATCACGCCGCGGAGATCGTCGAAGCGGGCGCCGACGGCGTCATCGTCGGCAGCGCGCTCGTCGATATCGTCGCCGAACACGGCTCCGACGGCGACGCGCCGGCCGCAGACGCCCTGGAAGCGAAAGCCCACGAACTCAAAGCGGGCGCGATCCGTGGTGCGGACGAAACCACCCCCCCGAAAGACACACCGGAACCAGAACAGCCATAACCGCAAGCTTGCTACACACCCGCAATGACCGCGACAGGTACTCAGGCACGACTCGAGCGAATCGGCACAGATGGATCGTACGTCATCGTCCCGATGGACCACGGTATCACGATGGGGGCCGTCCAGGGGCTGAAAGCGATCGAATCGACGATCGACGGCGTAACGAGCGGCGGCGCAGACGCCGTCCTCACCCAGAAAGGGATCGCCCCGCGCGTCCACGACAACAAAAACGGGAAAGGCTACATCGTCCACCTCAACGGTTCGACGACGATCGGCCCGGACGAAAACGACAAGCGGCTAACTGGCACCGTCGAGGAAGCGATCCGCGCCGGCGCGGACGCCGTCTCCTTTCACATCAACGTCGGCTCGGATCACGAACCGGACCAGATTACCCAGCTCTCGGAGATCACCGCGGACGCCGACCGGTTCGGCATCCCCGTCCTCGCGATGGCCTACGCGCGCGGCCCCGGCGTCGACCCCGAGGACCCCGAGGCGCTCGGCCACGCGGTCCGACTCGCCGAGGAACTCGGCGCGGACCTCGTCAAGACCGGCTACAGCGGCGACGCCGACAGCTTCCAGCACGTCGTCGAATCTACCCGACTCCCGGTCGTCATCGCGGGCGGCTCGAAAGGTACCGACCGAGAGACGATCGAGATGGTCCGCGGCGCGGTAGACGCCGGCGGCGCGGGCATCTCGATGGGACGATCGATCTTCCAACACGAGAACCCCGAAGCCATCGCGGCCGCCGTCTCAGGCGTCGTTCACGACGACCTCGCAGCGGAGGAGGCCCTCGAGAAGGCGGGACTGGCGCTCGAGGCCTGATCGGGACTGGTAGACTGATTGTACGCCAGCGGCGACGGGACGATCGGTGCGATAAACCGACTCGACCTTGGTAACGACGGCCAACCGAACGGTGAACCACTACCTACCAGCGCTAGCGTCGTGATACTGCTGACATAACAATATCTCATTCGCTGGAACCGGCGCGTGCAACGTCCGCACGCTCCCGGTGGCCCTACCGACTCGACCCTGGTCGACACGATTCGCCGTTGGTGTGTCCGCGACCAGCGGAACACCGATTTCCGTGGGTCGTATCCAGCCGAGAACCGCCCACCGCACGCGCCCGGTTCGATTCCGGCGGGGAGCCTATGAGTTCCGACGGCGCGTACACGCGCCTTCGCGTTCCCGTCTCCGTAACGCCCGCCCGCCTCGAGCACCTCTGTTGGGCGCTCGTCGTCGTCTCCCTGGTCGGCGACGTCGTGACGACGTTCGTCGGTCTCCACCTCGGATTGGCCGAGTCGAACCCGATCGCACTCCGTGCGATCGAGGGGTACGGTCTCCTCGGCATGCTCGCGCTCAAAGGGTTCGCCGTCGGCGTTGGACTCCTCTGTCGCCCGCTGCTCCCCGAGGAGTACCGGCCGATTATCCCCGCTGGCCTCGCGATTCCGTGGCTGGGGGCCGTCTGCATCAACCTCTACATGATCTCGCTCGTGGTCTGACGACGA
Source organism: Natrialba swarupiae (assembly GCF_008245225.1). Taxonomy (GTDB): domain Archaea; phylum Halobacteriota; class Halobacteria; order Halobacteriales; family Natrialbaceae; genus Natrarchaeobius; species Natrarchaeobius swarupiae. The sequence goes on along the minus strand of NZ_VTAW01000002.1, from coordinate 79,058 downwards.
AAGACGGACGCCTCGAGACCAGGGCTACTCGATGGACACGACTACGTCCGACCGATTCTCCCGCCACTCTGACTGTGAGACGGTGTACCGGTAGCAGTCCGTGGGATCGTCGCCGATCACGACCCAGTTTCGAACGAGACCGTCTCGCTGGCCTCCGTGGGCGTTCACGTACTTCCGGATCGCACGATGTGAACGATCGTTCTCGACGTCCACGCAGACGGCGACGAGTTCGAGGTCGAGACGGTCGAACGCGACCTCGAGAAACGCAGCCGCGCGTTCGCCGGAGTATCCGCGCCCCCAGAACCGCGTTCGCAGCCACACGCCGAGAGTCATTGTCCGTTTCTTCCAGTCGATGGCGAACCCGGACTCGCCGGCGATCTCGCCCGCACCGTCCTCTCCCGCTTTCGGCCTGATCAGGTAGGCGGCGCCGTCGTCGGATTCGTACCGTTTTGCGACGTGGTCGACGAACTCGAGAGTTTCGTTCGGCGTCTCGTGGGGGTCCCACGTCAGATACTCGGTGATCTCGTCGATCTCCGGATCCGACGAACAGATCTCGTACAACTCGAGTACGTCGACCGTCTCGGGGCGAATCGCCTCGAATCGCAGCCGGTCCGTCTCGATCGTCCCCGGAACGAGCGATCCCATGGCTGGGGCGTCGACTCGGTCCGACAAAGTCTCACCGGTGGTGTGTCAGGTAGTACCGTTTGGGGTTTATCGCTCGAGCGCCCGTCGCCACCCACGAACCTCGGCGAGAATCGCCTCCCACTCCTCGACCGAACCCGGCAGGTCCGCCGTCCGGCCGCCGTGGCGCTGATCCTCGAGTCGGTCGTGAACGGCGTCGAACTCCTCGACGTTCCGGAACGCAAACGTCGCGCCGCTTGCGGCCTCGATCGTGACGGTGCCGTAGCCGACGACGCGTGCGATCGCGTGCTGGCTCACGGCCGTGTTCTGGACGCGTTCGAGGCCGACGGTGTCGACGTCGACGCCGAGGACGCCGCGTCTGATCGCGATCCGCCGGTCCGTCACGACGTACTCGGTACGGCTGACGCTGGCGAGCGCCCAGAACGCGACGAGTGCGGGGAGGGGGACGCCCGCGAGTGCAACCACCGGCAGGAGTTCGAGGACCACCGCGGCGAGGGCCGCGACCACCCCTGCGGCCGCGAGGCCGACCCACGGATACGCCGTCTGAATCCTGGGCCCGCCACGCCACCGGATCGTCTCGCCGGCGTCCGTGCCGTCGCCTGCGAGCGAGAGCCACTCGAGCGTCTCGTCGTTGGCGTCTGTTGCCGACTCGAGTCGGTCGTCCGGGCTCATCGTGGCGAAGATTGGGGTTCGTCGCGGCCGGTCGAGTCGTCGCGACTCGTCGCCCCATCGCGACTGGGCGAATCGCCGTGGTTCGCCGAGTCGTCATCGCTGGCCGAGTCGTCGCCGTTCGACCACTCGAACGAATCTCGATCGACCGCTTTCGCGGACTCGACTCCCTCGAGGCCGGCGTTCGATCCCGCCGCGTCGGATTCCTCGAGCGTCGTCCTGATCGCTCGAAGCTCGTCGCGGATCTCCGTGAGGACGTCCGTTTTCGTCCGATCGCTTGCCTCCTCTCGGTGTTCGCGTTCGATGAGTTCGCTGATCAACTGCTGGACGCTTCTCGGTTCGGGGACCGACTTGAACGACATCTCGACGCCGGATCCACCCGCCGTGCTCACCTCGACGGTCCCGTACCCGAACTGCGTTCCGAGTGCCGACTGGGAGTAGGAGATGTCCTGGACCTTCTCGTGTTCGATCCGCTTGACGTCCCGCGAGAGCACGCCGGTCTTCCGGTAGAGCGCACGGTTCGTCACGACGTAGGCGGTGTTCGTCACCCGAAGGTACTCGCTGACGATGATGAGGATCCCGACGAGTACGATCGCAAGCGGGATGCCGACGAGAAACGACGGGAGAAGCGTTCGCTTGTCGGGGCCATCCGCCCAGACGATCTCCTCGCCCGCCTCGAGTGAAAGCCACTCGAGGTCGTCGATCGACGTAGTGTTCGGCCCGTCGGCGTTGCCGGCCGGATTCGGACTCGAGTCGGTCATCGGCCCCCCTCCGCGTGCTCGCGTTTCAGCGAGAGGACTGTCCGGTCGAACGAACAGACGAGATCGTCGTCCTGATTGAACGCCTCGACGTGCATGGTGACGACGCCGCGTTCGCCGTCCGAGGTCTCGCGTTTTTCCGTGACGGTCGAACGGGCCCGGATCGTATCGTCGTGAAAGACCGGCGTCGGATGTTCGACGTCGTCGTACGAGAGGTTCGCGACGATCGTTCCGTCGGTCGTCTCGGGGATGGAGATGCCGACGGCGAGGGACATCGTGTACAACCCGTTGACCAGGCGTTGGCCGAATTCGGTGCCGGCGGCGAACTCCCGATCTACGTGCAACGGCTGTTGGTTCATCGTCAGATCGCAAAAGCGCTGGTTGTCGCTCTCGGTGACGGTCCGTCGACGGCGATGCTCGATCGTCTCGCCGATGTCGAACTCCTCGTAGTAGCGCCCGCTCATACGATTAGGGGTGGACGACCGGCGTCAAAAACGTATTGTATCGACTACACGAGGACGGTCGCCGAGGGTGGGTCGCCGAGGGCGCACACGGCCTGCGCTCGTCGCTCGCCTGGTCGGTCCTACCTCGCCGTCACCGTCCTGAATGAGTGCTATTAAGAGACCTCGCTGGCATACTCTCGCGTATGGCTACCCAGACGGAGTCGACGGACAAGGGCCTCGGAGTAGCGCTCGCACTCGGTGCGCTCGCGACGATCGGCGCACTCGTGATGCTCGTCAGTGCCCCGGAGATCGAAGCGGCGTGGGGATTCGGTGCTGCAATGGTCTTTAGCGCCCTCGCAGTCGTCGGCATTCACCTGTACTACTGATTCACCCTATTCTTATCCCAACGTTCGGGAATCCTCGCGCTTCAGCGCGGGGTGGATCTCGAGGGTGACCTGCCCGCCGACATCGGGGTAAAATCTGAAAAACAGTTAAGAGCGATTGTCCCCTACTATCCCCCACGGACGATGACCGACTACTCCGACGAAGAGCAGCGGATTCTCTCGTATCTCCGCGAGAACGCCGCCCGCGGTGAACGGTACTTTCGAGCGAAGAACATCGCACAGGCGATCGGACTCTCGTCGAAACAGGTAGGCGTACGACTCCCCCACCTCGCCGAAAAGTCCGACGAGGTCGACATCGAAAAGTGGGGCCGCGCCCGTTCGACGACCTGGAAAGTGACGATTAGCTAGCCACTACTCCGGAGCCCCCGCCTCGGTCCACGTTCTTTTTACTCTCCAGTCCCCCAGATAGAGCCATGACTGTACGGGTCGACCGGTCGTTCGAACTCTCGGCGTCGCCCGAGCGCGTCTGGGAGTTTATTGCCGATCCGGAAAACCGCGCCCGGTCGATCAGCGTCGTCGACCGGTACACGACTACCGATGCCGACGGGCGGGAGGTCACCTGGCACGTCGAGTTACCGATCCCTCTCGTTCGCCGGACGATCGCCGTCGAGACCAGAGACGTCACTCGCAGACCGCCGGAGTACGTAAAATTCGTCGGCCGGTCGAAAGGGATGAACGTCACCGGCGAACACGAAATCGTCGAAACGGACACCGGAAGTCGCCTCGAGAATCGGTTCGTCGTCGACGGTAAACTGCCCGGCGTCGAACGCTTTTTCAAGCGAAACCTCGACGGCGAACTCGAGAACCTGCGTCGCGAACTCGAGCGAGCGCTTCGGACGACGCGAGGTGACGAGCGTTGACCGACCGATCCGGTTCAGACGGGACGCTTTCGGTCGGGCTCGCCCAGATTCGAATCGACGCCGGTGAGGTCGACCGGAACGTCGATCGAGCCTGTCGGGTGATCGGGGATGCCGCCGATCGCGGGGTCGACCTGGTCGCCCTCCCCGAGATATTCACCGTCGGCTACTTCGCGTTCGATCGCTACGAACGATGCGCCGAACCCCTCGACGGCGAGACCATGACTCGTCTCTCGGCAGCGGCAGCGGAACACGACGTCGCGGTCCTCGCAGGGAGCATCGTCGAGAACCTCGCCGCGACCGACGGCGTCGAGACGCCGGCCGACGAGGGACTCGCGAACACGGCCGTACTGTTCGACGCGGCCGGCGATCGGCAACTCGTCTACCGCAAACACCACCTGTTCGGCTACGAGTCCGCGGAGTCGGATCTGCTCGTCCCCGGCGAGCGCATCGAGACCGCGACGATAGAGGGCGTGACGGTCGGCGTCTCGACGTGCTACGATCTCCGGTTTCCGGCGCTCTACCGCCGGCTGGTCGACGACGGGGCCGAACTCGTCCTTGTCCCGAGCGCGTGGCCCTACCCGCGAATCGAACACTGGGAGACGCTCTCGAGAGCGCGTGCGATCGAAAACCAGTGTTACGTCGCGACGATCAACGGCTCCGGAGCGTTCGACGACGCCACGCTACTGGGTCGATCGACGGTCTACGATCCGTGGGGGGTCGTCCGCGCCTCGAGCGGCGACGAACCGACCCTCGTCACCGCGGAGATCGATCTCGAGGCGGTCGAGGGCGTTCGATCGGAGTTCCCCGCGCTAGGCGACCGGCGTCTGTCGTGACGGCTGCGACCGGCGGGAGATGGACGATTTCCGACGGGACGGTGTCTCGATTACGTCCTGACTCTCCGTCGTCACCAGCGGCAACCGACCGCTGACTTTTTGTTTGGGGGCCTCGTCAGGTCGAGTGCCGGTAGAAGGCGCTTTTCACGTCGATGCCGGCATTACGCGTCGCTCCGGCCCGTCGCGGCTCGTTTCCCGGGAACGAGCCACCCCACTCCCGTCTCCTCGCCTCGTTCATCCCGTTCGTTCTCGGACCGTGAGAGTCAGCACACCGATCCGAACTGATGCGGAGATGGCCACACGAACAGAGTTCTCGGATCGATTCGTTCGGTTCGGGTGCGTACGAGCGTAGCCGCTTACCGACTACGAGTCGTCTCGAGTGACGATGTCGGCCGAGAGCCCCTGTGCCATCTCGATCTCTCTCGAGTTGTTCATCGTCCAGGCGGTTCGCTCGGTGACGGCCTCGATCGCTTCGCGAGCGCTCGGATAGCCGTTGCCGGACTTCTTGACGCCGCCGAACGGGAGCTGGACTTCCGCGCCGATACACGGCAAGTTCGCGTACGCGAGCCCCAGATCCGCCCGGTCGCGGAAGTAGTTGATCTGGCGGTACTCCTCGGAGATGATCGCCCCGGCGAGTCCGTACGGCGTATCGTTGTGGATCTCGACCGCGCGCTCGATGTCGCCGGAGTACTCGATCAGGGCGACGTGGGGACCGAAACACTCCTCTTTGAGACACCTGAGATCGGGATCGTACTCGATCTCGTAGACGAACGGGCCGACCCAGTGACCGTTCGCGTCGCTGGCATTGCGTTCACCGTCGTCGGCAGTGGCCGTCCCGTCCGCGTGTTCGTCGGGAATCTCGCTGTCCTCGAGTTCGAACCGATCGACGAGCACCTTCGCACCCTCCTGTCGGGCCAACTCGTTGTGTTTTCGGATCTTCTCGACGTGGTCGGCTTCGATCACCGGCCCCATGAACGTCTCCGCCTCGAGGGGGTCACCGACTGTGATGCGTTCGGCGAGTTCGACGAACTCCGTTTTGAACTCGTCGTAGACGTCCTCGTGGACGATCAGTCGCTCGGAAGAGACACAGCGTTGGCCGGTCGTCTTGAAACTCGACATGACGGCGGCGTGGACGGCGATCTCCATGTCCGCGTGTTCGGTGATGACGATCCCGTTTTTCCCACCCATCTCGCAGGCCGCGAGCTTACCGGGTTCACCGCCGACCTTTCCACCGATCTCGTGGCCGACCTCGGCGGAGCCGGTAAAGAGGACGGTGTCGACTCGATCGTCCTCGACGATCGCCGCACCGGCGTCGCCAAATCCCTGTACCATGTTGAACACGCCCTCGGGAACGCCGGCCTCGTCCATCATCTCGGCGATGATCTGGCCACACCTCGGCGTCTGCTCGGCGGGTTTCCAGACCACCACGTTCCCCTCGACGAGTGCGATCGCCATGTGCCAGAACGGGATCGCGACGGGGAAGTTCCAGGGCGTGATACAGCCGACGACGCCTCGAGGTTTCCGGCGCATGTAGGCGTCTTTCTCTGGGACTTCCGATGGAACCACGTCGCCGTGGGGGTGGCGGGCGTTGCCGGCGGCCCACTCGACCATGTGCCAGGCTTCGGTGACGTCGGCCTTTCCTTCGCTGATCTCTTTCCCACACTCTTTCGTGACGATCTCGCCCAGTTCCTCGTGGCGTTCGCGTAACTCGTGGTAGATGTCCCAGAGATACTCCGCCCGGTCGATATAGGAGAGCGAGCGCCACTCGTCGAACGCCTCGTGGGCAGCCTCGAGGGCGGCGTCGACGTCGTCGTCCGTCCCGCGTTGGAACGTCGCCAGCGTCTCGCCGGTCGCCGGGTTCTCGCTCTCGAAGCTGTCGCCACCGGAGCCCTCGATCCACTCGCCGTCGACGTAGTGACCGTACACCTGTTCCGTGGCCTGCTGGCTCATACTCGAGGCTACGACGAACCTGGTGAAAAGCCCTGCTGGTCGTTCACACGTGCCGAACCACAGCGGTGGCCCGGCGGTACGCAACGCGAGACGGCCGTCTCACCGTCTCGATCACCGCTGTTCCAGGTCGGCGGCCTTCTCGAGTTCGCTGCGCAGACGCGTCGAGTCGAACTCGTGATCCGGGCGAAGGCGGACGAAATCGAGGAACCGGCGGGCCGAGAGCAACTCGTCGGGGCCGTACGCCGACGTCGCCGCCCTGACGGCTCGGCGGGGACCGATCCGCGGCTCGAGGACGGCGAGCGCGCAGGCGAGGTCGTAGGCGGTCGTCTCGTCGACGCGGTCTTCGTGGACGCTCGTCGCGTCGATGAAGTACAGTTCGCGCTCACAGAGCAGGATGTTTTCGGCTCGCAGGTCGCCGTGTGCGAGACCGTGCTCGTGAAGCGTCGCGAGCATCTCGAACAGTTCGGATGCCTGCCGGTCGACGACCTCGTCGGAGACGGTATCGAGTGACTCGAACTCGGGGAGATACTCGAGGACGAGCACACCGAGTCCGTTGACTTCGAACGCTTCGATCGGCTGGGGTGCGTTGATGCCGATTTCACGCATCCGCTGGGTCGCCTCGTACTCGTGTTCGACCATCTCACGTGGCGTGTCGAACCGATCGAAAAAACCCCCGGTGCCGGCCGAGACCGCCCCGACGTTCCGTCCAGCCGTCAGGAGAGTGTGAACGAGTGCGTTCTGGCGGGAGACGATCTTGACGAACCACTCGTCGTCGATGACACACGGGGTCGACAGCCAGTTGTCGGCCTCGAGAAACTCGACCCGGACGACCTCGCGGTCGTGTCGGTCCGCCAGCGACCGGACCACCCGCTCGATTCGGTCCCACTCGACAGTTCCTCGAGCGATCTGGCGGATATCCATACGTTGGGAGAACGCGACATGGGGTTAAATGCGTCCCGAAGTATCGTCGCCTCGACCTGTCAGGTGGAGTCCGTCCGATCCTGGAGCAGCCTGCCACACGTCGCTCGCCCAGTATTGCACGTCGAAGGCGGCCCCCCTCTTTGACTCTCCAGACGAGCATCAGATCAGAATTATTTTCATCCGTGCGACCATATCGGTCGGTATGGACGCTGTCGACAACTTAAGCGACGCGATCGATGCGACGCGGAACCTCCTGTTACCGATTCGAGCGTGGCTGTGGCTCAAGCTCGCGATCGTCGTCTTCTTCCTCGGCGGAACCGGCGGTGGATTTTCGACCGGGGATCCAACCATCGCTACCGACGACGAGATGATCTCGATGGTCCAGGATACGGTGACCGAGGAGATACTGATCGGGTTCGCCATCGTCGCCGCGGTCGTACTCGTCATCTGGTTACTCTTCGAAGCCCTCGGCGCGATCGCCGAGTTCGTCTTCATCGAGGGACTTCGTTCGAAAGAGGTCTCGATCATCAGCTACGCCCTCGACAACATCGGTCGCGCGGTTCGTCTCTTCGTCTTCCGAGTGGGACTCGGTCTGCTCGTGTGGGCGATCGTTCTCGTCCCAGCCGGTTTGCTCCTCTACAGTGCAGGGTGGGACGTCGAGGCAGCGTTCGACGTGGGGACCATCCTGTTGTTGCTCGGAGTTGGTGCACTCTCGTATCTCGTCTTCGCCATCGTGATGCGGTTTACCTCCGAGTTCGTCGCCCCGATCATGCTCCTCGAGTCTCGCGGCGTCCTCTCCGGCTGGAAACGGTTCTGGGGGACGCTCACCGCGAAGCCGAGTGAGTACGTCGTCTACCTGCTTCTCGTCTGGATTCTCCAGCTCGTGATCGGCATCGCGGTCGGGTTCCTGATGCTTTTCGTCACGATCATCGTCGCGATTCCGTTCGTCATCCTCGTCGTCGCGTTGCTCGCCCTCGGGGATATCGGTGTCTGGCTCGCGATCATCGCCGGAATCATCGGCGTGCTCCTGTTTTTCGTGATCAGCGCGTTCATCTCCATGCCGATTCGGACGTACTTCCAGTACTACGCGCTGTTGTTACTCGGCGATACGAACGACGAACTCGATCTCATCCCCGACCAGCGAGCCGAGATCCGCAGCGACGGTGGCCGGGACGAGCCCGGCTCTCCGGCCGGCCGTGAACTCCGCGACGGAACGGATGACGACGACTGGGACGCGGATACCGACGATCGGAACGACGACTGGGACGCGGATACTGACACGCGAGAGGACTCGAGCGACTGGGACGACTCCACCCCGTGGGACGACGACTCGAGCGACTGGGACGAACCCGACGACGGTGAGGACGATCGGGACGACCGCGGCTGGTAACGATCCCCCTCTCCACGGAGTCGGCTGGAGTCCCGTTCTGTTCGTCGGTGCGTTTATTTCACACGCCGGCACGTATTGCGTATGGAGTTCGAGCTGCCTGACGAACACCGGATGATCCGGGAGACTGTCAGGGACTTCTGTGAGACGGAGATCGAGCCGATCGCCCAGGAGATCGAAGACGAACATCGGTTTCCGGCGGAGATCTTCGACCAGCTCGCCGACCTCGACGTGATGGGCGTGCCGATCGCCGAGGAGTACGGCGGGCTCGGCGGCGATACGCTCATGTACGCACTGGTCGCCGAGGAACTCGGCCGCGTCTCCGGCGCGATCGGTCTCTCGTACGTCGCCCACATCTCACTCGCCTCGAAACCCCTCGAGTACTTCGGAACGGACGAACAGAAGCGCCGATGGCTCCGTCCACTCGCGGAGGGCGAGCACCTCGGTGCCTGGGCGCTGACCGAACCGGAGAGCGGCTCCGACGCCTCGAGTATGAACACGACGGCCGAACGCGACCCCTCCGAGCACAGTTCGGACGACGCGTCGGCGGTCTCGGCCGCCGCGGACGGCGACGAGTGGGTGCTAAACGGGACCAAGCAGTTCATCACGAACGCCAACGTCGCGGGGTCGATTCTCGTCAAGGCCGTCACCGATCCCGAGGCGGGGTACGACGGTATCTCGACGTTCATCGTCGATCCCGACGAAGACGACGGCTTCGAGGTGACGACGGTCTGGGAGAAACTGGGATTGAACGCCTCGCCGACCTGTGAAATTCGATTCGACGACGTTCGCCTGCCGCCGGATCGGCTCCTCGGCGAAGTCGGCGACGGCTGGGACCAGACGAAACACACCCTCGACGGGGGCCGGATCTCGATCGCTGCGCTCTCGACGGGGCTGGCCCAGGGTGCCTACGAGCACGCGAGCACCTACAGTCAGGAACGCGAGCAGTTCGGACAGCCAATCTCCGAGTTCGACGCGATCCGGGACACGATCGTCGACATGCACCGGAAGACCGAACGCGCACGATTGCTCACCTATCGTGCGGCGCGGACGGCCGACGCCGGCGATCCAGTGACCAGGGAGTCGGCGCTCGCGAAACTCGACGCCAGCGAGGCCGCACGCGAGGTGGCCGAAGACGCCGTCCAGGTACTCGGCGGCTACGGCTACACGACGGAGTTCGCACCACAGCGGTTCTACCGCGATGCGAAACTCATGGAGATCGGCGAGGGAACGAGCGAGATCCAGCATCTCGTGATCGGGCGCGAACTCGGCCTCTAACGATGCTGTGGCTCGTCGTCGGTGTGGTCCTGATCGGACTCGGCCTCGCGGGAGTACGGTACGCGCCGGCCATCGTCGAGGCCCAGCACCGGCAGGGAATGACCCCCTACGCGGGCGAGGAGTCACTCGAGGACGACGACCGCGTTTCGGTAACTCGGGGTGTCGGCGTCGTCGCCGTCCTCGGTGGACTCTTCGTTGTGGCGTACAGTGTCGGTGTTTTCTGAAAGACGTTACCTTCGGCTTCTGTGTGCTCGGGTGAGATGCAAGACGATCGTGTAACCGACGATCGAGAGACCGACCGCGATCACCAGATTGCCGATCACGAGCTGGCGGGCGACGGCCCACGCCGATTCGGTCGCCGTCTCCTCTAGTGGGATCGGGTCCGTGCCGAGTACCGTCGCCCCCGTCTGCAGACTCGCGACGTACACCGCCGGTTTGACGAACGGGTTGAGCACCGCGACCGACGCGAAGATGGCGGGCTTACTGATCCACGACCAGATCGAGACGAAGACGAAAAACAACCCGACGCCGAGACCACCCGTGGGAAGCGCCGTGACGAAGATCCCGATCGCAAAGCTCGAGGCGACCTGATGTGGCGTATGCTCTTCTCGAAATGCGTCGGTGAGCTCACGCCGAACTCGGTCGCGGTATCGGGCGAATCGTTCCCACAACATCCCCTGGCGATCCCACAGATGCAGAACGCAAAAAGGTGTCGAGACGAACTGTCGCCGAACTCGTCACGGGAAGCTGCCGGCTTCCTCGAAGGCGTCGGCGACGCGCTGAACGGCGACGACGTACGCCGCAGTTCGTGGATTGTCGAGGTCGAACTCCTCGATGGTTTCGACGAGTCCGTCGAACGCCTCGACGATGACAGCCTCGAGTTCGGCGTTGACTTTCTCCTCGGTCCAGGAGAATCGCTGGCTGTTCTGGACCCACTCGAAGTAACTGACGGTGACGCCGCCAGCGTTCGCGAGGATGTCCGGGATCACGAAAACGTCCTTATCCTCCAGGACGGCGTCGGCCTCGGGCGTGAGCGGCCCGTTTGCGGCCTCGGAGATGACGTCGGCCTGGACGTCTTCCGCGAGCTCCCCGTCGATCGCGTTCTCGAGTGCCGCGGGAATCAACAGGTCGACGTCGAGCGTCAGGAGCTCCTCGTTCGTAACCTCATCGTCGGCCTCCGGATAGCCGACGACACTGCCGGTCTCGTTTTTGTGGTCTTTCGCGGCGACCGGATCGAGTCCGTCTGCGTTGTAGATACCGCCGCTCGAGTCGCTTACGGCGACGACCGTCGCACCCATCTCGTCGATCAGTCTGGCGGCGATCCAGCCGGCGTTTCCGTACCCCTGGACGGCGACGGTCGCCCCCTCGAGATCCATATCGAGGTACTCGAACGCCTCGCGTGCGGCGAGGACGGTCGATCGACCGGTGGCCTCGACGCGGCCTTCACTGCCGCCGCTGGCGAGGTTCTTCCCCGTGATGACGCCGGGTTCGGTCGTGCCCTCGAGCGTCTCGTAGGTATCTTTGATCCAGTTCATCTCCCGTTGACCCGTGTTCACGTCGGGTGCGGGGATATCCTTGTCTTCGCCGATCAGCGGCGTGAGTTCGACGGCAAATGCGCGAGTCAGACGCTCGAGTTCGCTCTCGGAGTAGTCGGCTGGATCGACGATGATCCCACCCTTTCCACCGCCGAGGGGAATGTCGACGATCGCGGTCTTGTACGCCATCCACCCGGAGAGTGCCATGACTTCGTCCTGTGACACCTGTGGGTGATATCGGATGCCCCCCTTGTACGGACCACGGTCGCCGTTAAACTGCGACCGGAACGCCTTGAACCGCTCGAGTGACCCATCGTCGAGTTCGATCGTGAGGTTCGTCTCGAGCACTCGCTCGGGATATTTGAGTCGTTCGATGACGTCGTCGCCGATGTCGAGATAGGCTGCAGCCTCGTCGATCTGTGACTGCAGGCTTTCGAACGGGTTAGCGTCTTCAGCCATTGTGGACCGATTCCGGCGAAACAAAAATAAGTATGCCGAATGTCGGTCGTGATGGATCTTAGTCAATATAATGTATACTTATGCAATTATATAGTGACGAATCAATGCCCATGTGCCTTCCAACCTGACGGTTCGTCAAGAGCGTCGGATGGGAGAAAACGGTTCGTTTGCTTCTCCCGTCAACTATTCGACGCCCTGTACCGACTCAGTTCGCTCCCGAATCCGTCGAGCTCGTTCGATCAACGGCGCGTCGATCATCTCGCCGTCGACCTCGAAAACGCCTCGATCGTCCGCGTCGGCCTCCCGTTTGGCCTCGAGGACGGCGTTCGCCCACTCACGTTCCTCCTCGCTGGGCGTAAACGCCTCGTTGATCGGATCGACCTGTGCGGGATGGATTGCCAGTTTGCCGTCGTACCCAAGTTTGATCGCGAACGCCGTCTCCTCGACGATGCGGGTTTCGTCTTCGAACGCCGTGACCGGGGTATCGATCGCGTCACACCCGTGTGCGGCCGCAGCCACGACGACGCGTTGTCGTGCGTACAGCACTTCTTCGCCCCCACGAGTTCGCTCTGCACCGAGGTCGGCCGCGAGATCCTCGGCACCGAAGACCAGCGCCTCGGTGGCCGTCGCGGCCGCGATGTTCGGTGCGGCGAGGACTCCCCGGGCGCTCTCGATCAACGCGAGTACGGGGACCGAGACGCCGTACGTCCCGAGGGCGTTCGCCAGGTCTCGGACGTCCGTCTGTGAATCTGCTTTCGGAAGGAGGACCCCGTCTAACCGAATATCGTCCGCATCAGTACCGAGAATCGCTTCGAGGTCCGTTTCGTACTCGTCCGGCGACGGGTTCACCCGGACGCACACCTCCGCGGACGGGTCGAAAGCCGGATCGCTGAGAACGCTCCGAACCGCCTCACGAGCCTCCGCCTTCCGGTCGGGCGACACCGCGTCCTCGAGGTCGAAGACGAGCGTGTCGGCACCCGACTGAGGTGCCTTTCGAAGCATCTCCGGCCGATCGCCCGGCGTGAACAGCAGGCTCCTGCGGACCATATCCACATTCCGGACAGTACGGACGTGAAAGTACGGGTTGCTCACCGGTGGACGACGGTGGTCGGCGACACCGATCGGGAGCCCGTCCTTCTAAGCCACTCGACGTGGTCGACGTGCTCGTGAGTATCGAGAGTGTCAATCCGGCTACCGGCGAGGTAGTCGACAGCTACGACGAGACGTCGGAGTCCCAACGAGAGGATCGACTCGAGCGAGCAACCGAAACGTACGCGGAGTGGCGCGAGACGCCGATCGAACGCCGGCAGGGACTACTGTCCGAGGCTGCCGACGTGCTCCGTGGGAACGTCGAGGAGTACGCGACGTTCATGACCGAGGAGATGGGAAAGCCGATCGTCCAGTCACGCGCGGAGGTCGAGAAATGTGCCTGGCTCTGTGAGTACTACGCCGAACACGCCGCGTCCCACCTCCAGGACGAGGTCGTGGCCAGTGCACCCGAGGCTCGAACGGTCGTCGTCCACGAACCCCTCGGGCCGGTCCTCGCGATCATGCCGTGGAACTTCCCGTTCTGGCAGGTCTTTCGCTTCGCCGCACCCACCCTCGCGGCCGGGAATGTCGGCCTCCTGAAACACGCGTCGAACGTCCCGGGCTGTGCGCGCGCAATCGAGGACGTCTTTCGAGAGGCCGGCTTTCCGGAGGGCGCGTTCACCACCTTGCTCATCGGATCGGACGAAATCGACGCAGTGGTCGCCGACGACCGGATCGCTGGCGTCACGCTCACCGGCAGCGACGGGGCCGGCCGAGCGGTCGGCGAGACGGCAGGACGCGAACTCAAAAAGAGCGTCCTCGAACTCGGCGGCAGCGACCCGTTCGTCGTCCTCGAGGACGCGCCGATGGACGAAACCGTCCAGGCCGCCGTCCAGGCCCGACTCCTCAACTCGGGCCAGTCGTGTATCGCGGCAAAGCGGTTCGTGGTCGTCGACGACGTCTACGACGAGTTCGTCGATCGGTTCGTCGAGGCGATGGACGAACAGGTCGTCGGTGATCCGACCGACGAGAGGACGGACGTCGGTCCGCAGGCGCGTCCGGATTTGATGGACGAACTCCACGAACAAGTCGAGAAGACGCTCGAGGCGGGCGGCGAGTGCCGTCTCGGCGGCGAGCCCATCGATCGAGAGGGGGCGTTCTATCGGCCGACGGTGCTCACGGACGTTCCCGAGGACGCACCCGCGGATCGGGAAGAACTGTTCGGCCCAGTAGCGACGGTGTTTCGCGTTCCCGACGAAGCGGCCGCGATCGAGAAGGCAAACGACACCCGGTTCGGCCTCGGTGCGAGCGTCTGGACGGAGGATCTCGAACGCGGCGAACGCGTCGCTCGACGGTTCGAATCGGGACTCGCGTTCGTCAACGAACTCGTCAAATCCGATCCCCGGTTGCCCTTCGGCGGTATCAAAGACTCGGGTTACGGTCGAGAGCTCGCCGAGGATGGCATCACGGAGTTCGTCAACACGAAGACGATCTGGGTCCAACGCGCGGGCGGGGCGGGGACCGAGATGGTGGAGTGACGCGCCGGTGGGAGGGTCGATCAGTTGATCGTGGTGTGATCGGACTCCTCGTTCAGAGCGAGGTTCGCGGCGATTTCTGCGTTTCGCATCGCGTACTGGGCAGTCTGTTGGAGGCTGACGAGTACCTCACGTACCCGGAGCAACTCCTCGTTTGGCATCTCCGGGAGTCCCGAGAGGATCTCCTGTTCCCGGTCGGCGATCTCGTGGAACAACATCCTCACCTCGTTTGATTTGTCGTAGTCACGTTCGACGGCCGATTCGACTGCCACCGACGTGATCTCGTCGACGAGTTCGTTGAGTTCACGAATCTCACGCATCACCGAGCTATCGACGTCGAGCGTGTGGCCGTCGGTCTCGAGGACGATGTCGGCGATGTCCTCACCGTTGTCGGCTGTCAGTTCGAGATTCTTCGCGATAGAGCGGTAGCCGATCAGCGGGAACCCGGTATCGAGGCCGACCGCTCGAGCGAGGTTCGGATTCTGGTAGGCGGTAAAGATCAGTCGCAACAGCAAGACGAAGATTTTGTTCGCCTGTCGCTCCCGGTTGAGCGCGCGCTGAGCGAGATCCGGATTTCCGTGGGCCAACGCCTTGATCCCCTCCCCTCGCATGGTCTGTCCGGTTCGCTCGAGACGCTCTAAGAGGTTGTCGAGCGTGAAGTCTTCGGGATCGACCGAACACCGGATCGAGATGCTCTCTGGGGTCTCCTCGATGACGCCGAGACCCATCAGCTGGGTTTCGGCCTGATAGACCGCGTTGATGTGTTCCGACTCGAGGGCGCCGTCCTCGCGCTCGATGCGGATGACGCGGCGGCCGAGGACGTACTGGGCGACGATCGCCCGTTCGACGGCACTCGCATCGAGATCGTCAGCGTGGATAATCGCCTCCGTTTCCTCGGAACTCGCCGATTCCGGCATCACCGTCAGTGTTCCTTTCCCACTGGTTCGAAGCGACACTTCGTCGCCTTTCTCGACGTCGTGTTCCGACGCCCACTCCGCAGGGAGGGTCATCGCGAGTGTCGATGGCCCGAGTCGCTGCACTTTCCGCGTTTCCATACACCCCCTATGGAAGGCCGTACCTTAATATTGACTATATTGGCATTACTGAACGGGATAATCGTTATATAGTTATCTTACAACCGAGTTTCGACCTATCCCTTATACAAAATCTATCGACCTAGGTGAATATCACACGTGGTCGCTCCGATCGCTCTGTGATCGAGATTAGACGAGTCGGATCAACCGAGTCGTAAACCGCCCCGTCCGAACGTGTGTCCAGCCCCTGAGATCCTCGTCGATCGATTCGTCGTCCGTATCGGTTCGCAACATCTCGAGACCGTCGAGTTTCGCGCCGGTCGCGACGATTTCGATGTCGTCGGCTCGATCGATCACCGCCGGCGAAATCTGGTGGTTCCCGCGGCCGAAGACGAACCCCTGGCCGCCGATCGGCGAGACCACGATCGTCACTGGATCCTCGAGCACCTCGAGAACGTCGGCTTCGGCACCGTCGCGGACGAGCAGTTCTCCGTCCCGCCAGACGTCGACGCCGAGAGGTGACGCGTCGATTTCGAGTTCTGCCTCGATCGCGCCGACCGTCCCGCCCGGGCCGAAGACGTACGTCCGATCGGGATCGATATCGCGGGCGACCCCCTCGGCCAGGGTGTCGACGCTGCCACTGGCGAGCTGTTTGCTCGACTGAACGGTCGGCGCGACCGGGACATCTGCGACGGCTTCGAGACGGGATTTAACCTCACCTTCCCGATAGGCGGCCTCGTCGATGTCGTTGACCTCCCTGGGTTCGACGCGATCGAACTCGGCGAGAGTCCTGCCGACGTTCCCGGGAGTCACGGCGAACACTGACGAGTAGATCTTGACGCCAGCAGGAACCCCGAGGATCGGAACGTTCGCCCCCTCTTCCTCGAGCGTCGTGGCGACATCGGTGGCGGTTCCGTCGCCGCCGACGAAGAGGATCAGGTCGACCCCACACTCGAGGAACGCTCGAACGGCCTGGTGGGTATCCGCCGCGGTCGTACCAGCCTCCGCCGGATCGATCTCGCTCGGTGGCCCGTCGGCCTCGCGTCGATCCCTGCTAGACGGGTCGCCTTCGACGTCGGCACCGCTCCCGTCGGCCGACGGATCGTACACCACCTCGGGCTCGTATCCCGCGTCCACCGCAGCGTACTCACCCATCACGCCGGCGGCAGTGTAGACGCTGAGCGTCGGCAGGCGACTGGAGAGCGACTCGAGCGCCTCGCGGGCCCGATCCGGTGCGCGCGCCTCCGCGCCGCGGTGTTTGGCCTCCTCGAGAGTGTCGTCGGTCCCCTTCAGACCGACCCGTCCACCCATTCCCGCGATCGGATTAACTACGACGCCGATCGATTCCATGCTCGAGCATAGGTGAGACACTCCTAAAGCCGTGTGGATCTCCCCACGGCGTCGTTTCTGAAAGACTAAGAGGGATGGGCAGTGATCCACGCATATGACCGAACTCACCAACGGTATTCTCAACGCGGAGCCAGTATTGCCCATGGATCTGGTCGGCTGGGGAACGTTGCTCCTGGCGGTGCTCGTCACCGTCGTCTGGCTCGTCTACCTGTACCGATAGCTGCTACCGACCGTCGTCGGTCGTTTCGACGCGGTTACGAAGCCACGAGGCTGCTTCGCGGACGGTCGTTTCGTTCACGTTTTCGATCTCGACCCGGACGGACTCCCCCGGATAGCTCCCAACGGAGACGTCGAACTCCTCGCGCAGTCGTTCGAGGCGATCCAGCAAGGCGCTCTCGGGTTCGTCCGCGACGACGACCGCCCGGTGGGTCGGCGTCCCGACGAACTCGGACTCGATCGTCTCGAACATCGCCCGCATTTCGTCCGGCACGCCGGGAAGTACGTACACTCCCTCGAGAGCCGCACCCGGCGCGACGCCGACCTCGTTGTGGAGTGGGCGTGCGCCGGCCGGTAACTCCGTCGTCCCCTCGGTCAGGTCCGCGTGGGAGTAACCCTGTTTTTCGAGCCAGGCATCGGCGTCTTCGTGTTCCGTCAGGTCGGTTCCGAGCGCAGCAGCGACTCCGTCCATCGTCACGTCGTCGTGTGTCGGACCGAGCCCGCCGGTGACGATCACCGCGTCGTACTCGGCTCGATACTCGTTGACGACGCGGGCGATGTCTCCGACCCGGTCGGGAACGGTAGTGACCCGTTCGACCGTCACACCGCGTGTGGCGAGTTGCTCGCAGAGCCACGTGGCGTTCGTATCCGTCGTCCGTCCCGCGAGCAGTTCGTCTCCGACCGTAACGACTGCGGTGTTCATATCGACCCGTTCGACCCGGTTCGCCAAAGGCATCTCGCCATCTTTCGTACCCTGTCGTGACGGTCACACGAACCACAAGATTCAATCTTGATAATTTAAAATACTACAACGATGCCTCGTTCGAAACGAACCGACTCGGATCCGGCTGGTGTCCTCTCGGCGCTCGGTAACAAGTACAGTGCCGAGATTCTCTGTGCTGCAGGGACCCCCAAGTCGGCCCAGGCGTTGAGTGAAGATATCGAGATCCCGATCGCGACCTGTTACCGTCGCATCGAGGAACTCGTCGACGCAGGCCTGCTAACCTGCGAGGGACGCAAGCTCTCCGAGGAGGGTCGTCGAACGAACATTTATCGACGGACGGTCGACGAACTCGAGGTCGACTTCTCGGGCGACCAACCGGAGTTCTCCCGGAAGCGACGGACCGAGGCGAAAAACCAACTGCAAGATCAGCTCGGTGACTAGTACCGTTCCAAACGTCGACTGATGGGTGAAACGAGACGACCGCCATCGGTTCCACCCACCAGTGCAGGTTTGGAACGCCACTAGTAGAGCCTCCAGTTAATTCATACCCAGTTGGGCAGCCCCTCGAAGATAGGCCTGCGCGCCGGTGTCGTGAATCGATTACGGTCGTCGAGTAGCTTTAAGTAATCGTATGAGAATACTCGAGTATGACTCAGGGAATACTTGGAGATGGCTCGGCGGCAGCGGTCGACGAGTCAGTCGCCGGAACCCCGCGAACGATCCACGTCGGTCACGACCGGCCGATTCGAATCAGCACGGGACATCGACTCCTCCACCACGACGGGAACTGCGCCCGCCCGCACGGACACAACTACGAAATCGCCGTGACACTCGAGGGGGAACTCACGGCTGAGGGGTGGATCGTCGACAAAGGCGACGTCACGGACGTCATCGAGGAGTGGGACCACACGTTCCTCTTGGAGCGGGGCGATCCGTTGATCGACGCCTTCCACGAAAGCGGCGACGGCGACGCGGTTGTCGTTCTCGATCATCCGCCGACTGCGGAGGTGATGAGCGTCGTCCTGGAGAGGAAACTCGAGCGCGCTCTGCCGGAGAACGTTCACGGCGTCTCCGTACGGGTCGACGAGACGCGCGAACTTTGCGGGGAGACCGCTCGCTGAGATGCCCGTCTCCGACAGCACCGACGTCGACGGCACCGGTATCGCTGACGGAAGGACGCTCGGAGGGAACGTCGACGACGAGAGACTGCCGATCAACGAGCTCTTTTGCTCGCTGCAAGGAGAGGGAACGCTCGCTGGCGTCCCCTCGGCGTTCGTCCGGACGAGCGGTTGCAATCTCCGGTGTTGGTTCTGTGACTCCTCTCACACCTCCTGGGAGCCGACTCACGTCTGGCTCGGTCTCGAGGAAATCCTCGCCGAGGTCGAATCGTACGGGGTCGACCACGTCGTGTTGACCGGCGGCGAACCCCTGATCCACGATCGGAGCGTCGACCTCCTCGAGAAATTCGCCGACAGGGGGTACCATACCACCGTCGAGACGAACGGAACGATCTATCGGGACGCGCCGATCGATCTCGCATCGATCAGCCCAAAGCTCGCCACCAGTACGCCAACGCCTGATCGGTCGCCGACGGCCGACGGTGCAGGCGAGTGGGAGAGCCGCCACGAAGAGAAGCGAATCGACCTCGAGTCGCTCTCGAACCTCGTCGAATCGACCGACTGTCAGCTCAAGTTCGTCGTTACCGGCGACGACGACCTCGCGGAAATTCTCGAACTGCTCTCCGCGCTTCGAGAGACGACCGACGCGACGGTCCGAGACGAAGACGTCCTTCTGATGCCCGAGGGGGCGACCCGAGAGCGACTCGCGGAGACGCGGACACGCGTCGCGGAACTCGCGTTGAGCCACGGGTTTCGATACTCCCCCCGACTGCACGTCGACCTCTGGAACGACGCCCCCGAAACGTGACCCGAAAATCGATGGCAACCGACACGAGTACCGATTCCGACTTCGTCCCCACCGACCAATCCACGGGAGACGACCGCCCTGGCGCGGTCGTCCTCCTTTCGGGCGGGATGGACAGTACCACCGTCGCCTACGAAGCACGCGACCGAGGCTACGACGTCTACGCCTTGCACACCTCCTACGGCCAGCGCACCGAACACCGCGAACTCGAGTGCGCTCGGACGATCGCCAGGGAACTCGAAGTGGCCGACTTCCTGCGAGTCGAGACGGGTCACCTGGCCGAGATCGGTGCCTCGAGTCTCACCGACGACGAGATGACCGTCGAGGATGCCGACGTCGACCGTGAGGAGATTCCGTCGTCGTACGTCCCCTTCCGGAACGCGAACCTGCTCTCGATGGCAGTTTCCTACGCCGAGGCCACCGACTGCGAGGCCGTCTTCGTCGGCGCACACAGCGAAGATTTTTCCGGGTATCCGGACTGCCGACCGGCGTTTTTCGACGCCTTCCAGCGCGTCGTCGACGTCGGGACGAAACCCGAAACCGAGATCGCCATCGAGGTGCCGTTCGTGGATCGGTCGAAGACGGAAATCGCAAAACGGGGACTCGAGCTCGAAGTGCCGTTCGAGCACACCTGGAGTTGTTACCGCGAGGATCGGCCCGCTTGCGGAACCTGTGACGCCTGTGCCTACCGACTGCAGGCGTTTCAACGACTCGGCGTTCGGGATCCGATCGAGTACGCCGAACGCCCGTCCTACGTTGGCGGTGAACGGTAAGAACCGTCGTCACTCTGGCGGCGAACGTCTCGTTTTCTATCGTGTCCATCGCCGTCAGTCGAACCGGTACCACTCTGTCGGGGCCGAGGCCGAAACCGACGACGATCGCCGATATTTGTGTGGATGTAAACCGCAGTTCTGGTGAATTATTTTCGATCGTCAACCTGGTTCCGGCCAGTCGTTCGATTAGCGTGATGAACGTAGAGATAGAGGATGAAAATTGAACAATAGTGGTGTTTTGAGCCGTTTCAAGGATATTCGCCCACAACAGCAGAGCTTTAATAGTAGAATCCATTGGTTGACTCGAGCATAAGATGACAGGTGACAACCTGACTTCGGCAGAACAGGCGGTACTGGACGAAATCGAAGAAAAGGGCGTCGACTTCCTTCGATTACAGTTTACCGATATCCTGGGAACGGTCAAGAACGTCGCCGTCCCCGCACGCCAGGCCGAGAAGGCGTTCGCCGAGGGCATCTACTTCGACGGCTCCTCCATCGAGGGCTTCGTCCGCATCCAGGAATCGGACATGCGTCTGGTTCCCGACCCGGAGACGTTCGCGGTTCTGCCCTGGAGACAGAAAGACGATAGCGCCGCCGGTCGGATGATCTGTGACGTTTACGATACCTCCACGGGCGAACCGTTCGAGGGCGACCCGCGTCGCGTCCTGAAAGACGCCATCGAGCGCGCCGAGGAGATGGGCTACGAGGTCAACTTCGCACCCGAACCCGAGTTCTTCATGTTCGAAGAGGACGAGGACGGCTACGCGACGACCGAAACCGCCGACCACGGCGGCTACTTCGACGTCGCCCCCAAGGACCTCGCAAGCGACGTCCGACGGGATATCATCTACGGACTCGAGGAGATGGGCTTCGAGATCGAAGCCAGCCACCACGAGGTCGCCCGCGGTCAGTACGAGATCAACTTCGAGTACGACGACGCACTCTCGACGGCCGACAACGTCGCGACGTTCCGCACCGTCGTCCGTGCAATCGCCGCCCAACACGACCTCCACGCGACGTTCATGCCCAAACCGATCCCGAAGATCAACGGCTCGGGCATGCACACCCACCAGTCGCTGTTCACCGAGGACGGCGAGAACGCCTTCCACGACGAGGACGACGAGTTCGACCTCTCCGACACCGCCCACTCCTACCTCGCGGGTATCTTAGAGCACGCGCCCGCGATCACCGCCGTGACGAACCCGACGGTCAACAGCTACAAGCGTCTGGTGCCCGGCTACGAGGCACCCGTCTACGTCGCGTGGTCCGACCGCAACCGCTCGGCGCTGATCCGCAAGCCCGCCGCACGCGTTCCGGCGGCCTCGCGCATCGAAGCTCGCTTCCCCGACCCGTCGTGTAACCCGTACCTCGCGTTCGCCGTCATGCTTCACGCGGGTCTCGACGGCATCGAGAAGGACCTCGAGTGCCCCGACCCGGTTCGCGAGAACATCTACGAGTTCGACGAGGAGAAACGCGAGGAGTACGGCATCGAGACGCTGCCGTCGAACCTCGGCGAGGCCGTCGACGCCTTAGAAGAGGACGAGGTCGTCCTCGAGGCCCTCGGCGAACACGTCGGCCCCAAGTTCATCGAGGCCAAATCCCAGGAGTTCGAGGACTACCTCGTCGACGTCTCCCAGTGGGAACTCGACCGCTACCTCGAGACGTACTGAGCGTCCATCGGGCGTAGGGGGCCGCCGCTTACGTGTCGCCCCCATAACACTACCGGATGGACGTCGCTACGAAGACGCTCGGTTATCGGAGGCCGTCTCATACGGATTGCTGTACCGATGGACCGGCGAACCCGCGACCTCTCTGCGGGTTCGCCGGTACCGACTGACAGTAATCCGTATCAGTCGGCGACGACGTACGTCGTACCGTCTTTTTCGAGGAGGCCCCTACTCGTCAGCGAGTGGAGCACACTCAACACGTCGATTTTCTTCAGCGACAGCGCTCGCCCCAGTTCGTCGACCGTTGCACCGCCGGTCGTCTCGAGATAGACGTACACGAGTTTGGCCTGGGCGGATTCGAGTTGGTCGGGCACCGGTTCGAGCCGTTCGGCTGGGACCCGCTCCTGTGATCTCATTGTCACTCGAACGGATTCCGCTCAAATATATAACTGTTGGTGGTGATTGTGTTTATATCGTATGGGGTGAATACATATGTGGCTCGTTACGCATCACCGTACACTGGCACCGCGCCACCGCTGGTAACGGTCGTGGCGTCGCTACAGAGAACGGCCATCACGTCGGCGATTTCGGCCGGGTCGACCCAGCTCCCGTGATCGGCGTCGGGCATCATCTCGCGGTTCGCCGGCGTGTCGATCACGCTCGGCATCACGCAGTTCGCTCGAACGCGTCCACGATTCTCCTCGGCGATCGTCTCGGTCAGTAGCCGAATACCGGCTTTCGTGATCCGGTACGGTCCGTCGCCGTCGCCGCCCTCGAGCGACGAACGTGCGCTCACGCTGACGATCGATCCCTCGGATTCCTGTAAGTGGGGAAGGGCGTGTTTCGACGCGAGAAACGCGGTTTTCAGGTTGACGTTCATCAGGAGATCGAACTCGGACAGGTCGGTCTCCTCGATCGGGTCGCCGCCGCGCCAGGTTCCAGCGACGTTGAGCAGGTGATCGATCCGACCGTGGTCGTCGACGATATCGGCGACGAGCGCCGACACGTCATCTTCGTCCGTCAGATCTGCCTGGTGGAACTCGAACGCCGAATCTCCCTCGCGCTCGAGTACACTGTCGTCGTCGGGCTCGACGACATCGACACCGCAGACGGTCGCGCCAGCGGCGCGAAACCGATCGACCGCCGCACTACCGAGAGCGCCGCTCGCACCGGTGATCA
The DNA here is from genome assembly GCF_008245225.1 of Natrialba swarupiae. Lineage (GTDB taxonomy): Archaea > Halobacteriota > Halobacteria > Halobacteriales > Natrialbaceae > Natrarchaeobius > Natrarchaeobius swarupiae. The sequence continues at coordinate 55,489 of NZ_VTAW01000002.1, read as the reverse complement.
CGGCGACGGTTCCGTCGAACGTTACGTCGAACGTTGTCTGTGGGGACATAGCGGTGTGTGATACGGACTGGCGTAAGTCAGTTCCGGCGGATTCCGGAGCAGTTCGAGGGACATCCCAGCCCGGATCAGGTGCTCTGATACGTCTTCGGTGGTGGAAGCATCACCTGTTCGAACCAGAACTCGACCACGGAGTTTACCATCTCACCGTACTCGTCGGGATCGGTTGGTTTGGTCAGGTAGGCATTCGCTGCGAGTTCGTAACTCTCGAGGACGTCTTCGTTAGCCTCCGAATCGGTCAGGACCAACACTGGAAGGTGCGCGAGAACCGGTTTCGATCGAACGGTCTCGAGGAACTCGAACCCGTCGGTTCGCGGGAGGTCGAGATCGAGAAGAACGAGATGGGGGAGAGAGGGTGGACCGGCTTCGTTCCGGACGCCGAGTTCCTCGAAGGCTGCCTCGCCGTCAGTGGCGACGCGAATCGTCACCGCTGTCGACGATTCGTCGAAAGCGTCCCGAAGGAGGCGGACATCCCCTGGGTTGTCCTCGACGTGCAGTATTTCGATCGGCCCCTCGAATCGGTCACTCATCGTCAATCTCCACGTGCATCGTCGGTCGAGAACGCATACGCAACATTCGACACCGTCCTCGTTCGCCCGTATTCACGGAATCCGTTTAAGAGTACTTGCTAAACGGTTTGGAACGAGCGCACGTGGGACTTCTGTTGGGGGCTGTCCCCTATGTTACCGTCGTTCCCGGCTCCCCGATAGTATATATTATCATCGTCCCTTCGGCTACGTACGGAATGCGATTGATCGCTCATCGCGGATTCGCCTCGGAATCGCCGGAGAATACGATCGTCGCGGTTCGATCGGCGACCGAATACGCCGACGCCGTCGAGTTCGACGTTCGTCGGTGTGGATCCGGAGAACTCGTCGTCATTCACGACGAAACCATCGACCGCGTGACGGGCGGTATCGGAACCGTCGCCGACAGTTCCCTCGAGGAACTCAAAACCCACACCATCCTCGAATCCGACGAACGAATCCCGACACTGGAAGAGATGCTCGAGGCCATCCCGTCGACCGTCGAGGTCAACCTCGAGATGAAAGCGCCAGGCATCGCCGCCGACGTTCTCGGGGTACTCGAGGGCGTCGAGAACCGCGTCGTCGCCACGTCGTTTCTCCGTCAGGAGCTCCGGACGATCCGCGACCTCGATCCAACTCAGCCGACCGGTTTGCTCGTCAGCCGCCGACTCGAATCGCCGGTGACGACGGCGGTCGAACTCGACTGCGACGTCATCGGTGCGAACTACTGGCGGTGTCTGGGTACGCGACTCGTCTCCCGGGCGAAAGCCGTCGGCCTCGAGGTTCACGCCTGGACGGTCGAACGGCCGTTGACCGCGATGTTACTCGGGCTGCGGGGAGTTGACTGCGTCTCTGCGGATCGGCCGATCGACCTTCACTAGCGGGTAGGGCATCCTCGTTTTCCCCGATCGAACTCGAGCGAGAGTCGCCACTGCACGTCGATGCACACCTGATCGCACGACGAGAGCCCGGTTCGGAGTGGACGGCTGAACGAGAACCACGATGGAAACGGGGAGGAAGTGATCCGTGAGCGGTGCGATCAGTGTGTAAAACGGTACGGTGGGCGTGAAACGGTACGGGGTCGCAGTTCCGATCCCGTCACTCGATGGAGTCGACGCCTTCAGCGTCGACCGTTCCGCCGTCGTCGGCTCCGATCGGAACGAGCGTCGAGATGCGGGCGTTCTCCTTGATTCGAAGCCCGCCGTCCGCGACCGAAAGCGGGATCAACGGCAGATGGGATGCGACCAGCATCGACGGGTGAGAGCCACCGCGAGCGAGGAGTTCGTTCCGGGGCTGAAGCTGGAGCGACTCCTCGAGGTCGGTCAGGAACTCGTTGTGCTGGACGACGTACTGGCCGCCCTCGAGATTCCACCAGCCGAACTCGTCGTCGGGGTTCCGAGGCTCCGTTGGCATCGGCTCGAGGTCGGCGTCCTCGAGTTCGTCGCCGCCGAAGTCGATTCGGCCGGGTGAGGCGACCTCGTAGACGGCGCTGACCGTCAGATCGATCCCGTGTTCGTGAACCTGCGTCGGTTCGTACACCAGGTTGTCGACGGACTCGACGAGGGAGTGTTCCGCTGACATTTCGAGTGGATGAACGGTTCGTGGACGCAAAAAGGATACCGGTCACGATCTCTCCGCTGCCCGGATCGACGTGCACCCGGCCAGTACGTGACGGCTATCCGTTCCCGTGGACGTAATCACTCGGTCGGTGGCTCGATCGGAATCTCGAACGTGATCGACGTCCCGACGCCGGGAGTCGAGTCGACGTCGATCCGCCCGTCGTGGATCGCAACGATCTTCTCGCAGATCGCAAGTCCCATCCCGGTTCCCCCGCCGTCGCTCGTCCGATCACCGCGTTCGAAGAGATCGAACACCCGATCGGCATACTCGGGAGCGATTCCGACGCCCGAATCCTGGACGGTAAACACCCAGGTAGATCCATTTCGTTCCCCCGAGACCGTGATCTCCGGAGGCTCGTCGCCGCTGTACTCGAGTGCGTTCGCAAGCAGGTTCTGGAAGAGTCGTCGAAGCAGGTGGTCGACCCCGTGAACCGTCGGCAGCTCGTCGACGTCGACCGTCGCGTTCCGGTCGTCGATCTCGAACCGGAGCCCATCGAGGACTTCCGTGACGAGACGGTCGCAGTCGACGGGGCCGAACTCGTTCGTTTCGCGTTCGATCTTCGAGTATGCGAGCAGGTCGGCGATCATCCGCTGGGCGCGTTGTGCGTTTTCCCGTGCGACACGCACGAACTCCGCATGTTCGGGGTCGAGTTCGTCCGCGTTCGGCTCGACGATCGAGAGAGACTGCTCGATCGTCCGCAGCGGTTCCCGGAGATCGTGTGAGACGACGCCCGCGAACGACTCGAGTTCGGCGTTCGACCGACGGAGGCGCTCGAGCGTCTCCTCGACTTCCGCCTGGAGTCGCCGTGTCTCGGTTACGTCGCGAACGACGATCGATCGACCGAGTAGATCGTCGCCGACGCCGCGGACGGGAGTCGAGGTGAGTCGCAGATGTCGGCGGGTCGCTCCGCGACCGACGACGAACTCCGCTTCGTTAGGGGAGCTCTCGTCGGTTGGAGTGCTCGAGACGGACGGCCCCACGTCGACCGATTCCTCAGAGGATGGGAACTCGAGGAGTGGCGGCGGCACTGTCGTCCGGCCGGTCTCCGAGGAGGGCTCGGTCGTCGAATCGGGGTCGGTCGTGACGCCGCCATCAGTTCGCTCGGTGGGATCGTAGCGCGTCGGATCGACGAACGTGCCGTCGTCCGGAAACAGCGACTCGAACGGGTCGCCGATGACGTCGTCGGGATCGACTGCGAGCAGACGACCGGCGGACTCGTTTATGTCGACGACGCGGTCGTCCGTATTCAGGACGATCATTCCGTCCTGAAGGGTGTCGACGATCAGCGACCGTGCGACGGGCGTCAGATCGAACAGCCGGTAGTGATAGATCGCGAGGAAGAACAGAAAGCCGGAGATCGTGAAGCTGAACGCCGTGAGGTCGACGTACGGGAGAGGGCCGAAGCCGGCGTGATAGAGAACGTTCGTCGCGCCGGCGATCGCCGCACCGACGATCAGCAATCCGACCTGTCGCCGATAGACGCGAGGCGACCAGAACAGCAGATGGGTGAGTACCAGGACTCCGACGGCCATGAGCGTGTAACTGTACGCCGCGTGCGCCCAGAAGGCAATGCCGAACTCGTGTTGAGAGACGACGAGCGTTCCGTCAGCGACGTGTTTCGTCTCTATCGGCTCACGAACCAGGTGGTGATAACGGTTCGTCGAGACGAGCAAGAGATACACTGCCGGGACGACCGAGAGGCCAAGGATCGTCCGTCGGTTCAGCCAGCGGTCCCTGGCGGCGAACTGGAGCGTAAAACAAAACCAGGCGACGGGCACGATCGTGACGCCGACGTGGTTCGCGTCGGCCCAGAAACCGATCATCGCTTCGTTCGCACCCGCGAGTTGGAACGCGTAGGTGATCGCCCACAGCGCGGTCCCGACCATGAGGGCGGCAAAGCTACTCGCGCCGGTAACCTCGCGGTTTTGCCAGGCGTAAACACCGATCGAGGCCATAATCGACCCCGCGGCAAGCAGGATCGGCGTAAACGGGGTATACTGCCACTCCCACCCAACCGTCTCGAACACTGACGTCTCGTACACTGGGAGACCGGACTACTAAATCCACCGCCACAGTTCGATTCCCCGCGGGTTCGACGTTCGGCGTCTTCGCCGTGGGTCGGTCCGTGAATACTTCTATGGGCGTCGAATCCGTGCATCGAGCATGGACATCCTCACAGACGAGATCGTTCGCTTCGTTCGCGCGGTCGGCCCGAAGCAAGACGACACGATCCGCGAGATGGACGAGTTTGCCCACGCGGAGGGGTTTCCCCACGTCGGACCCGAAGTCGGCGCGTTCCTCCGGTTCGTCGCACGGTTAAGCGACGCCGAACGAATCTTCGAGTTCGGGTCCGGATACGGCTACTCGGCGTACTGGTTCGCCGACGCGCTTCCCGACGACGGCGAGATCGTTCTCACCGAAGTCCACGAGGACGAACTCGAGTTAGCCAGGACGTACATGGCCGAGGGTGGGTACGACGACCGTGCGCGGTACGAACTCGGCGACGCGATGGCAACCGTCGACCGATACGACGGCCCGTTCGACGTCGTGCTGATCGACCACCAGAAACATCGGTACGTCGACGCCTTCGAGGCCGTCCGACCGAAGGTGCCCGTCGGCGGCGTGATCGTCGCGGACAACGCGATCACCGCGGCTCCGATTCAGTTCGAGACGCTCCTCGAGCTCGTCGCGGGCGACTCGAGCGACGAACAGCGAGAACGACGGAACGCGAAGCGAGACGAACCGCCAGAGCCGAACGAACACACGCGAGGAATCGCCGACTACCTCGAGCGAGTGAGCGCCGATCGGGCGTTCGAGACGATCGTCCTCCCGTTAGGGGAGGGGATCGCGGTCAGTTACCGGGTGGAGTAATCCGAGCTCTCTCCGTCGAGAATCTGTTCTTCCGGTATCTCGGCACCGCCCGAGGCACCGTACTCGCGGAAGCCGAGGAAGGTAGTCGTCGAACAGGCAACGAACAGCGTCGCCCACGTAATCGCCCACAGCGAGAGCGCGAGGATCTCGGCTGGGCCGGGGATCGCACTCGCGACGACGTCGACGCCGACGACGTGAACGACGGTGATCGCCAGGAATCCGACCCAGAGCGCAAGCGAGCGGACGGCGAGCGTGCGTTTGGAGACGCGGTTTGCGTACCGGGCGACGCAGTAGACCCCGACGATTGCGAGTGTGGTCGCACCGGCCGTCGGCACGAGTGCGTCGGTGGCGACGGTCGTCCCACCGGCTGTCGCGAAGCAGGCGAACGATACGGCCAGCAGCAGTCGATCCGAACGGAGTGTTGTCGGAATCACGTCGTGCACCGCTTTGCTGGCACCTATAGCCGGTCGGATATATAGCTGTTGGCTGGCAGTCGACGGCAGCTAACCGAGCAGAAAAGGGGCGTTCCAACGGGTTAGGGACCGGGTTCGGGCTCGAGATCGGAGTCCGTGAGGAGTTCTTCGAGGGGGCGTTCGTCGAGCCACTCGAGTAGCGCCTCGAGTTGGTCCGTAGCGGCCTCGAACAGCTGCTGACCGATCTCGGGGGTTGCGTCGGTCTGATCGCCGAAGACGCCGTTCGGGCTGTGTTCGATCGTGTCGTAGAACGTCGTCGCCCCGTGGACGCGTTCGGCGTCGTGCTCGAACGTCGCCCCGCCGTCGCGGGCATCCTCGAGTCGGTCCTCGCGGACGAGGTCCGGGGCGATGTGCATGACCATCGCGGTCTCTTTCGGCCCGCCGTGGGGGCCCAGAACGTCGAAGGCGTCGTCGATCAGGTCGGGGATCGATTCGTTCCACATCCACTCGATGGCGAACGCGGTTCCATCTTGCTGGAGCCGGCGGCCGACCTCGCGGAGGTGGACGACGTTCCCGCCGTGGGCGTTGACGTAGACGACCCGGTCGATTCCGTGGGCGGTGAGGTTTCGTGTGAAACTCTCGACGAAGTCGCGAAACACCGGCGGTTCGACCCACATCGTTCCGGGGAAGTGGCGATGGTGACTGCTCACGCCGATCGGAAGCGTCGGCGTACAGAGGTGGCCCGTTCGATCGCTCGCTTCGCGTGCGAGCGCTTCGGCGATGAGGTAGTCGGTTCCCTCGGGGAGGTGTGGTCCGTGTTGTTCGGTCGAACCGATCGGGACCACGGCGACCGACCCGGTCACGTCTTGGAGTTCGGGCCAGGTCCGATGTGAGACGAGCATACCTCCATCTCGGTCCCTACGGACAAAACCTTGTGTGGCCGGTCGGACGCTCACTCCGCCGCTCCCGTTGGGTTCAGAGCCGACACTCCTGTCCGAGGACCACGTGATGATAAGGCTTAATAGAATTCTTCCGCTGAGTTATTATATGGCAGTCGTAAGCGTCTCGATGCCCGACGAACTTCTCGAGCGCCTGGACCAGTTCGCCGAAGAGCACGGCTACACCGGTCGAAGTGAGGTCGTCAGGGAAGCCTCGCGAAATCTCTTAGGCGAGTTCGAGGACACCCGACTCGAGGACCGAGAGCTGATGGGGATCGTCACGGTACTGTTCGATTACGAGACGACGAGCGTCGAAGAACGCATGATGCACCTTCGCCACGAACACGAGGAGCTCGTCGCCTCGAACTTCCACAGCCACGTCGGCGACCACTACTGCATGGAACTGTTCGTCCTCGAGGGCGACCTCGAGGATATCTCGACGTTCGTCGGAAAGATCCGTGCGACCCAGGACGCACTCACCGTCGATTACTCCGTAATTCCCGTCGACGACTTCGATCCGATCTCACAGGACCATTGATACGGATTGCTGTAACTATTTACCGGGGCAACCGCGCCTCGCCTTGCGGTTGCCCCGGTAAGGACTTACAGCAGTCAGTATGACGGTACCAACAGTCCGTCAGGGACGTAGCGAGCGAACGCTCGCTTCGTTGGGGAAAGTGTCGAGGCGGTACTGGGCGGTCAACGACCACAGCGGAACGTACCAATTCGCGACGGAACACGTAGTTTTACTGTCGTCCCGTCAAAGGATACCGTATGTCTTACCGGAAGGTGAACTACGAAGATGTCGATCAGGTCTCGAGTGCGATGCACTTTCTCAGCGACCCCCTCGAGACGGAGCGGGTCGGCGTGACGGTCGCACGCTGTGACCCCGGCTGGAAGAGCCGTCCGCACGATCACACGGACAACGATCACGAGGAGGTGTACGTCTTGATCGAAGGAGACGCGACGGTCGTCGTCGACGACGACCCAGTCGAGATGGAGACCGGCGACGCACTCTGGATTCCGCCGGAGTCGACCCGACAGATCCACAACGGCGACGACGAGAGCGCGTTCGTTCTCGTCAGTGCCCCTAGCATCGGCGACGACGACGGTGACGACGGCGAGTGGCTCCTCACCGGCTTCGCCGGCTGAGCGAAACCGAGTCGATCCGACCGCGTCCCCCGACCGGACGGTTTTGACGATCGACGTGGTCGTCGAAGACGGGTGATCCGCGATCTACTCCACACACCACGCAGCGATCTCGCTCGTCGTCTCGAGCGTCCTCGTCTACGCCATCGAATCGGTTGCCGTCTTCGGCCACGCCGTTCCGTCCCTCGTCCTCGTCGTCTACGGGACGCTCCTCGGCGTGGTCGTCGATCTCGATCACTTCTTCATCGCCCGCGCGAAGACCGGCAACTGGGCTGCGGTCCGCTACTGTTTCGCCAACCCGGTCGCAGCGATCCTCGACCAGCGTCGGATCTTCGACCGCGGCGACGTCGGCGTCCTCTCTCGTCTCCTGAGTCACCTGTTGATCGCCGGGGTGCTCGTCCCGTTGTTCGCCCTCGAGAGCGTCGCGGTGGCGATCCTCACCGGCGTCGTGCTCTACGTTCACGTCGTCTGTGACGTCGCCTGGGATCTCCGACGACTCCGCCAGGAGACCGATCCGATCGCGGAGAGCGAACGCGGATCGGCGGGTAACGGACTATGAGCTCGAGTCGTCGTCCGGAACCGTGGGAACCGACCCTGGCCTATATTCCGCCTCGTGTAGTGTGGACGGACATGAACCTGCTCGACGATGGCATCGTGCCGGAGCACGCACGCGAGATCAAAGCCGAGGCCCGCGAGTTCGCCGAGGAATACATCGAACCGAACGCCCGCGAGTACTTTCAGTCGGGCGAGTACCCCCACGAGATTCTCGAGGCCGGCCAGGAGGCGGGTCTCGTCGCACAAGACATTCCGGAGGAATGGGGCGGTCGCGGACTCGATCTCCCGAAGTTGCTCGCGCTCACGGAGGAGTTCTACCGCGCCGACGCAGGGATCGCCCTGACCCTTCAGTTGGCGAGTTTCGGCTGTGAGATCACTTACGACTACGGCTCCGACGAACAGTGCGAGGAGTACGTTCGACCCGTCGCCGAGGGTGATCAGCTCTCGGGGCTTGCGGTATCGGAACCCGAGACGGGAAGCGACCTCGCCGGAATGGAGACCCGCGCCGAAAAAGAGGGTGGCGAGTACGTCATAAACGGCGAGAAGTACTGGATCGGCAACGGCGTCGAAGCCGACTGGATCACCCTCTACGCCCGCACCGGTGACGACGAGACCAATCGGTACGGCAACCACTCGATGTTCATCGTGCCGACCGACGCCGACGGCTACGAGGCAGAACACATCCCCGAGAAGATGGCGATGCGCGCCTCGAAGCAGGCTCACATCACGTTCGAGAACTGCCGGATCCCCGAGGAGAACCTGATCGGTACCGAGGGCGCTGGCTTCTGGATGCTCGCCGAGTTCTTCAATCACGGCCGGGTCGTCGTCTCGGGACACGGACTCGGCCTCGCCGCGGCCGCTATCGAAGAGGCCTGGGCGTTCACCCACGACCGCGAGGAGTTCGGCCGAACGATCAACGAGTTTCAGGCGGTTCAACACGCCCTCGCGGACATGCTGATCGATTTCGAACGCGCACGAGCGCTCTCCTGGCGAGCCTGCGAGAACGTCGCTCGAGGAGACCGTCCGGGCTACTGGGCGGCACTGGCCAAGACGAACGCGACGGAGGCGGCCGTCGACGTCTCTGATCGCAGTATGCAACTTCACGGCGGACGGTCGATCCTCGATCGCCGGCGGATCGCACGCGTCTACCGCGACGCGCGAATCCCGGTTATCTACGAGGGGGCAAACGAGATCCAACGGAACCTGATCTACAGGCAGGGATCGTAGGAAAGCCGTCGTCGAGAGCGATCGCGGGTGTCGTCCCCTGGTTCGAGTCTGCCACGACCACCGCCCCCGATCGTGTGCCGAAAGAACAATCCGTTCAGACGAGAACCATCTGCCAGAGACGCCGGACCGAGAATGACTACCCGTTTCAGAGAGGGACGACAATGAGTCGACCGCGAGTTTTGTGTGTGAGCACGGACCGTGCGACGCGTGCGTCAGTCACGCTCTCGCTGACCGACGCCCCGGTCGACGTCGTCATCGCACAGCGGCCGTCCGCCGCCGTCGCCCGACTCGAGGAGGAACGGATCGACGCCGTCCTGGTCGACGCGGCGACGGTCGAGAACGTCCCGGACGTCGTCGACGCCGTCGATTCCGAGGCACCGGGCGTTCCAACGTTCGTGCACTGGGGTGACGGGGACGCCACGGGTGCGGATTCGGTGGCCGTCCTGGGCGAGGTCGTCGCCCAGTCGGAGCAAGGAGAGTCAGCGACGAGACTCGCAGACGTCGTGACGGCACGCATCGAAGCCGACGGACCGTCCGAGGACGGTGCCGCGGTCGGTTCCGACGACGGGACGACTCGAGGCGACGCCACGACTGAACCGGCAGTTCCCGACGACGAACCGCTGCCGGCCGACCTCGACCGGATCGTCGGGTCCGTCCGGCGACAGTTGATCGACGTTCGATCGCCACTTACCGTCGAGCGAGTACTCCGGGAGTCGTTTACGGCGAACGATCGGTTTCTGTTCGCCTGGGTCGGCGAGTACGACCGCGGCGAGCGGGAGATCGTCCCGTGGCTCTCGGCATCCACGGAGATCGACTGGCCACTTGGCCGAACGTTCGCGATCGGAAACGACGAACACCCGTTGCTCGAGCGAGTGATCCGAAGCCGACGCGTTCAGGTCCAGCAACCGCTCGAGGACGACCCTGTGGTCGCCCCGTTTGGCGACCGCGCAGTAGGTCGCGGCGTCGACGCCGTCGCTGCGGCACCGCTCGCGACGTCCGACGACTTGTACGGCGTGCTCGTCGTCTACGGACGCGACTCGCTGTCTTCGGCCGAACGGAAGACGATCGAATCCGTCGCCGAGGCTGCCTCCTACGTCCTCGAGACGATCGCGGTCCACGGACAACTCGAACAGCGCGAGCGGGCGCTACAACGCTACGAGCGCCTCGTCGAAACGGCGGGGGACGGGATGTACGTCTCCGACGACCAGGGCCATTTCATGACCGTCAACGACGCGCTCGTCGATATCACCGGCTACAGCCGGGAGGGGTTGCTCGGCGAGCACGTCTCGTTGCTGATCGGCGAGGAGGACGTCGACGCGGGCGAGGAGACGATCGTGTCGTTGCTCAAAGGCGACGGGAAGGAGACGACCGACACCATCGAGGTAACGCTCGAGACCAAAGACGGCGAGACGATTCCCTGTGAGGTACAGATCGCCGTCCTCGTTCGTAACGAAACGTTCCGTGGTTCCGTCGGCGTCATCCGGGATATTACCCAACGAAAGCTCCGCGAACGAAAACTCCGGGAGCGAAACGAACGCCTCGATGCGTTCGCGCGGATCGTCAGCCACGACCTTCGGAACCCGCTCAGCGTCTCACAGGGGTATCTCGACGTCATCGAGGAGACGGAGTCGCTCGAGCACGTCGAGAGCGTCCGGAGCGGGCTCGATCGGATGGAATCGATCGTCGAGGACGTTCTCGCGATCGCTCGAGGCGGCGAGTGGGCAGCCGAGACGGAGCCGGTCGAGTTCGAAGACGTCGCGACCGAGGCCTGGGATCACGTCTCGACGGAGAACGCTACCCTGTCGATCGACGAGACGATGACGATCGACGCCGACAGGCCGCGTCTGCTCCGCTTGCTCGAGAATCTCTTTCGCAACGCAATCGAGCACGGCTCCGTGGGCCAGTCGCGACTCTCGGTCCGAACCGGACCGCTCGGCGGGGGCGAACGAGGGTTCTACGTCGAAGACGACGGAACCGGGATTCCCGAAGGGGTTTGCGAGCATCTCTTCGATCCGTCGGTCTCCTCGTCGTTGGACGGACTCGGTATCGGGCTCTGGATCGTCAGAGAAGTGGCTACCGGACACGGGTGGTCGGTTACCGCCGTGGAGAGCGAGAGCGGAGGGGCACGCTTCGAGTTCCGATTCGACGATCAGTTCTCCGGTTGAATGTCCTGGAATGCGCCGACGAAGTCGTCGTGACTCGATAGACCGGACACGCTTTCGTCGACGCGTTGTTCGAGTTCCTCGATACGCTCACGAAGCTGCTGGTACTCCTCGTTGTTCGCGAGGACCCGATCGGCCTTTTCGGACTCGAGTAACGCCTTCTTCGAGACGAGCGCGTAGTACTCGAGGATGTCCGACTCGTACTCCGATCGGCCCGAAACCTCCTCGACGATCCCGAGGAGTTCGTCTTTCGACACCGGCTTGACGAGGTAGTCGTCGAAGCCCATCTCGATGATGTCGAAGTCCGGATCGACCGCGGTCACCATTACGACGCGACAGTCGTATCCGTCGTCACGGATCGCCTCGAGGACGTCGTCGCCCGACAGACCCGGCATCCGACGGTCCAACAGGACGACTTCGATCGACTCCGCCATCTTCTCGAGCGCTTCTTCGCCGTCGTAGGCCGTGTCGACGGACCACTCGGTCTCGAGCCACGTGGCAAACAGATCGGCGAGACGGGCTTCGTCGTCGACGACGAGTACCTCTAACCCGTCACTCATTGGGAACTCCCTCCGTTCTCTTCATCGATTAGAGCCACGGGACACCAATGGTACCTCTGGGTGATAAATCTCGCGACCAGCTATCAACATATCTATGATTCATCGGGATTCGGTTAGCCGTTCTTCCGATAATCCCACACTAAACTCCAATTATCCATCCACATTCCACGTTAGTTTATTCATCTCTCGGCCGATATATGTCGAGGGAGCGATTACTTCCCTTCGAACTCCGGCTCGTGGTCACCCATGAACGCGGTGATCCCTTCCATCAGATCGTCGGTCGTCAGCAGGTGGCCGAACGCCGACGCCTCGTACTCGAGGCCAGCGTCGATGTCGGTCCGTCCCGCGAGCATCGCGCGTTTGGTGAATTTCTGGGCGATCGGCGGACCCGCGGCGAGCTCCGACGCGAGATCGAGGGTCCGCTCCTCGAGCTCGTCGTTATCCACGACTTCGTTGACGAACCCGTACTGTGCCATCGTCTCGGCGTCGTACCGATCGGCGGTGAGGATGATCTCCTTCGCTCTCCCCTCGCCAACGATCCGGCTGAGCCGCTGGGTTCCACCCCAGCCAGGGAGGAGCCCGAGATCGAGTTCCGGCTGACCGAACTCGGATCGCTCGCTCGCGACGCGGAGGTCTGTACAGGTCGCCAGTTCCATCCCGCCGCCGAGGCAGTAGCCATCGATACCGGCGACGACGGGCATCTCGCAGGCCTCGAGTTCGCCGAACGTCGACTGGCCGTTCCGGGAGAGCTCCTGGCCTTCGATCGGGTCGGTACCGGAGCCGGCCATGCTCTGGACGTCCGCTCCAGCGGAGAACGCCTTCTCACCCGCACCCGTGATCGCGATGGCCCGGACGTCGTCGTCGGCTTCGAGCGTCGAGATCGCCGCCGAGAGCTCCTCGAGCAGTTCCCCGCTGATCGTGTTCATCCGATGGGGCCGGTCGATAACGACGTGAGCGACCATCTCGCCGGGGTACTCGATGCGGATCGCTTCGAAGTCGGTCGACTCCGCATCATCGACGTCGTAGAATCCGCCCTCCTCGGCGCGTACTGCCAGGTAGTTCGCCGGCGCGTACCGCTCGTGTCCGGTTGCCTCGTAGGCTTCCTCGAGGGTCCGGTGGAGCTCCTCGAGGCCGTACTCGTCGACGAGTTTGACGGGGCCGTCGGGGAAGCCAGCGCCGAGCTGGGTGGCCTCGTCGATCGATTCGGGCGGTGCGACGTCGCCGCCGATCAGCTTGGCGGCCTCGTTCGCCATCGTCGCCAGCAGGCGCGCCTCGACGAGGTCGGACTGTTCGTCGGAGGGGATCTGGGCACCCTCGCCGTCCTCGTAGTCGTAGAATCCCGTGCCGGTCTTCTTGCCGAGTTCCTCATTTTCGACTTTCTCCTCGAGCAACGCCGCGGGCTCGTAGGCCTCGCCGAGTACCTCGTGCATGTACTCTAAGACGTGGTAGCTGACGTCGTTGCCGACCTGATCACCGAGTTCGAACGCCCCCATCGGAAGCCCCAACCCGTACTTGGCCGTCGAATCGACCGTCTCGATCGTCGCTTCCTCCTGGTCGACCAACCAGCAGGCCTCGTTCATGAGCGGGACGAGGATGCGGTTGACGATGAAGCCGGGAGAGTCCTTGTGGACGCGAACCGGCGTCTTCCCGAACTCTTCGGCGAGCGCTTCGGTCAGGTCGAGCGTCTCTTCGGCCGTCTGTGCACCCGAGATGACTTCGACGAGTTGCATCCGGACCGGCGGGTTGAAAAAGTGCATCCCGCAGAACCGCTCGGGGCGTTCCGTGACCTCGGCGAGTTCCGAAACCGAGAGACTCGAGGTGTTCGTCGCGAAGATCGCGTGGTCGGGCGCGACCGACTCGAGTTCCTCGTAAACGTCCTTTTTGATCTCCATCTGTTCGGGAACGGCCTCGACGACGAAGTCCGCGTCCGCGACGGCCTCCTCCATGGCGACGAGTGGCGTAACTCGATCGAGGGCGGCGTCGGCTTCTTTCTGGGTGAGCCGATCCTTTTCGGCGAGTTTGGAAAGCGACCACTCGATCTGCTCGTAGCCGTTCTGGACGAACTCGTCTTTGATGTCGCGCATGTTCACGTCGTAGCCGGCCATCGCGGCGACTTCCGCGATTCCGTGGCCCATGTTCCCGGCACCGAGAACTGCGACGGTGTTGATATCTTCTAACTCCATGGGTGAATATGCAATGGGGAGCCGTTTGAACGTTTCCCTCTCTTATTGTAAAAACTACAATTACGTTCATATCTGGTTACAAAGGTCTTTATCGAGCGATCAATAACGATCGACTATGGAGTTCGGCCTCACCGACGAACAACGACAGATCCGCGAGGAAATCACGCGGTTCGCCGAAAACGAGATCGTCCCCGTCGCCGAGGAACACGACGTCGAGGAGAGCTACCCCCACGACGTCGTCGACGCGGCCGCCGAGATGGGGCTGACCGGCGCGTACATTCCAATGGAGTACGGCGGTGCCGGCTACTCGATTCTCGATACGGCGATCATCACGGAGGAACTGTTCGCGTACGACCCCGGCATCGCTCTCTGTATCGTCTCGACGTCGTTTGGCTGCGAGGCGATCATGAACTTCGGCACCGACGACCAGAAAGAACGATTCTTAGAGCCGGTCGCGCTGGGCGAGAAGATCTCCGGCGCGGCGATCTCCGAACCGGATACGGGATCGGACGTCTCGTCGGTCTCGACGCGCGCCGAAAAAGACGGCGACGAGTGGGTAATAAACGGGAACAAGATGTGGATCACCAACGGCACCGTCGGTGACTTCTTCGTCGTCCTCTGTGAGACCAATCCCGACGCCGAGGGCCGGTACAACGGCTTCAGCCAGATCGTCGTCGAGTCGGACCGCGACGGCTTCTCCGCCGAGAAGATCACCGGCAAACTCGGCATTCGTGCATCCGACACCGCCGAACTCGTCTTCGACGACGTTCGCGTCCCCGAGGAAAACCTGATCGGCACGAAAGACGCCGCGTTCATGCAACAGATGCAGTTCTTCGACGAGACTCGAACCGCCGTCGCCGCCCAGGGCGTCGGCATCGCCAAAGGGGCCACGCGGGCCGCCCTCGAGTACGCCCAGGACCGCGAGCAGTTCGGGCAGTCGATCTCGGAGTTTCAGGCGATCCAGCACAAACTCGCCGAGATGGCAACGAACACCGAAGCCGCCCGCAACCTGACGTACAAGTCGGCCTGGAACGTCGACCAGGGCGAGGACATCACGAAACTCGCCTCGATGGCCAAGGAGTACGCCTCCCGGATCGCCGTCGACGTCGCCGACGAAGCCGTCCAGATCCACGGCGGTGCCGGCTACGTCAACGACTTCCCCGTCGAACGGTTCTACCGCGACGCGAAGATCACCCAGATCTACGAGGGAACCTCCGAGATCCAGAAGAACATCATCGCCCGCGAGATGCTTGGAAAAGGGTTCTAAGCCGGCTTTCAGTGTATCAACTCCCGTTTTCCTGTGTTCGACTGGTGTCGAGACGTTAGTTGCTCCGACCGGGTAAATAAACGATATTTTACAGTTACTCACTTCCGGAAGCTATCCGCTGTCGGTCACGAGGCAGTGGAATGGCGTCTCGAGTTCAGACAGATCGACAATTTGACGTCGGTCACGACGGTCGGTGCGTATACGCTCGAGTGCCATGGGAGCCCAACAGACCGAAACCCGTGACTCGTCGATTCCGTGGCACTCCAGTGCGCTGTACGTCATCCTCTCGAGTTCGCTGATGGGCGTGATGGGCGTTTCACTCGTCAGCCCGGTGTTGCCCTCGTTGCGGCCGGCGTTCGGCGTCTCAGATGCGCAGATCGGGCTGGTCATCACGGCTTACACGCTTCCCGGAATCTTTTTGACGCCGTTCGTCGGGCTCGTCGCCGATCGGATCGGTCGGCGACGCGTCATCGTTCCGCTCCTGTTTACCTTCGGAATCGGTGGTGCAGGCATCGCGTTCGCGACCAGCTTTACCGAACTGCTCGCGTTGCGGTTCGTCCAGGGAGTCGGTGCCAGCGCACTCGTCACGCTCTCAGTCACGCTGATCGGCGACTTCTACGACGGGCCACGCCAAAACGCCGTGATGGGGATCAACTCGAGTATGCTCGGGACCGGTGCGGCCGCGTATCCGTTGATCGGTGGCGCACTCGCTGGGATTCGCTGGAACGCGCCGTTTCTCTTCTTCGGGGTTGGGATACTCGTCGGCGTGTTCGCGGCGATTGCGCTCCCCGAACCGGAGAGTACTCACTCGAGCGACGTCAGAACCTACGTCGGTCGACTGCGGGACGTCGTCGTCCATCCCCAGGCGCTGGCGATCTTTGCCGCGATTTTCGCCATCTTCTTCGTCTTCTACGGTGCGATCCAGACGGCACTCCCGTTGCTTCTCAGCGACGAGTTCGCGCTCAGTTCCGGTGAAATCGGGCTGACGCTGGCGATGGTCTCCGTCGCTGGCGCGGTTGTCTCTTCACAGTATGGCCGTATCTCGAACTGGCGGAGCGCGCCCGAACTGATCGCGCTGGGATTCGTCGCCTACGGTGTCAGCCTGCTCGGAGTCTGGATCGCACCGTCTCCCCTGTTCGTCGGTGCGGCGCTTTTGGCGTTCGGGGTGGGTTTTGGCATCGTCATGCCCTCTGTCGATACGACGATCGTCCAGTTCGTCTCCGATCGACTCCGGGCGGGAATGATGGGGATGCGGACGAGCGTGCTTCGCCTCGGGCAGACGCTCGGTCCAGTCTCGTTTACGTACCTCGCAGAGACTGCGTTCGACTCCCCTATCGACGGATATCGGTGGCTCGTCCTCGGGTTCGGCGTGGTGATCCTCCTCTCCGGTCTGCTGGTCTATCCGCTCCTCCGTAGGTAGAACCTGTCTCGTGCCCGTGTTGCATATCGCAATTACTATTGGATTGTAGCGTCCTTCCCGTAGATATGACCGTCGAACGGCTCCAGAACACGAAGCCGACGGTAGAACGATGGAACGAGGTGTTCGAGGCGCTGTCGGCCGAACCGAGGAGACAACTTCTGATGACGCTACTCGACGCGCCGGCCGGTCGGCGCGTGTTACTTCCCGACGCGGCCGTCGGCCCCGCCGAGTCAGCGGATCTGACCGAACGTCGACTCGAGCTCGCTCACCGACACCTTCCGTTACTGTCACAACGAGGGTTCGTCGACTGGGCGACGGATCCGTTTTGTGCCCAGCGCGGCGAACGGTTCGACGAAGTTGCGGCGGTCGTCGGGATCGTACACGCAAACGTCGAGGATCTTCCGCCCCACCTCGTCGACGGCTATCGGCGACTCGAGGACGAACGCGACGAGTGATACGGTCTCTCGTCAGTCAGTATCGCCTCACCCCGAAAACGGGGCCCGGGTGCGGCGGTGAACAGGGACAGCAATCCGTAGCGGATCGCGCCAGCATCGACGCGTGGTCCGCTACAGCAACAGCGAGACCACCGCCAGGACGAGAAACAGCAACACGAGCCACTTGGCTATCGACATCGTCAATCCGGCGACGCCGGTTGCACCGAGTGCTCCCGCGACGATTGCGATGACGAAAAACAACAGTGCAAGTTCGAGCATACTCAGTCGGACGGTCCGAACACGGGAAGGAGTTCGGCCGGAACATGCCGACACCGAATACGGACCCGGACAGCCACACGCCTACTCGTTGAGATGTGAGCGATACCCCTTCGGCTCGAAGCCTCGCCGACAGATCACCCGCTTTCGGCCGACGGTGATCGCGCTGATCTGGTCGTCGTCTTCCATACGCGAAACGACTTTCTCGAGGTGGTCCCTCGACCAGCCGGTTTCCTCGCGGACGGTCGACTGGTCGACTCGACCGCCGCGTTTGACGAGGAGTCGGAGCACCTTGTCCTCGTCCGGAAGTTCGCGCTCGTCGACGCCGTACTCGATTTCCTCGGCGTAGCTGAGCGTTTCGTCGTCCGCATCGTTCTCCATCTGTTCCGCTGTGGGTTCGGTACTGGATCCATCCGCGGTCGTCTCCCCGGTCGATGAACTCCCCCAGAGAGACGAGAGACGGGCCCAAAGTGTGCTGAAGACCATGTATTGATCACCTTACTGAAACGATTCCTGTGGGGACGCAGTTACCTCCACCTTCAGTACTATCATTTATATTTGTGCCGCTGGCATTCGACTCACGGCTTCGCTGACGCCGTCGCCCCGGAAGGGCGGCCGCCTTGCGAGGTGCAAGTTGATTATCCATCACAGATGGTGTACGTTCACATTGCCCATAATTCGGCTACAGGTGACTGCGAACCCGTCTGACGATCTCGTCGACGTCGTACTCGTCCTCCGCGACGTCGAAGACTCGTTTCTCGTCGACGCGGACGACGAAGACCCCATCGCGTCCCGTCGAGAGCGTGACCGAATCCAGCCGTTCACCGAACGTTGTCAAGAGCACGTGCTGGACGTCTTCCGCGCGCGAGAGATGACCACAGGGAACGCAGTACTCGATGTCGACCGTCGTCATGTTCGACAGTTCGACCGGGACCCACATAGCACTCGGGGTCGAGGCGGGACTATCTGTCGGACGCTGTTTCGACACACCCGTACGCAGCCCCCGACCGTGTCTCTGTCCGGTGTCCCGTCCTCCCGAGAACGCAGGCTGTTTCCGGTCACTGGAAACCGCATACGACAGTCCGACGAGGACGCAACGACGTGTGGCCGCACTAGTACTCCGACAAGCGTCGACTGATAGGTCAAATCGACCCGCACAACAGGATTTGACCCATCAGTTCAGGTTTGGGCCGGCACTAGTCCGACACGTCCGCCCTGAGGGATCCCCTCATCTCGGCGTACGCCTCCGCGAGCGACTCGAGGATCTCATGGTGGTTCGTCGAGTGGGGAGGTGCCAGTGGCGAAATGCTGATTCGCCCCTCTGCGACCGCGCGACGATCCGTCCCCGGTGGATCGGGGATAACCTGGGGGTCCATCGAATCCCAGACGTGGTCCGTGAGGTGAATCGTCTCACCATCGCGTTCGGCGTCCATCTCGTAGCGTTTCGACGGGTGTGTAATCTCGACCGGGGCGGGATCCCCACCGGCGACCGGGACGTTGACGTTCAGGTAGCCTGCGTGCTCGAAGACGCCCGCCTCGAGTGCGTTCTCTGCGAGAAACGTGGTCACTCGCGTCGCCTCGGCGTACTCCTCCTGTCCGAGGTCGGCCTCGTGGACCGGCCCTCGTTCGATCGGGACGTACATCGACGTGGCGATCGCGGGGACGTCGAAAAACGCCGCCTCGACGGCCGCGCCGATCGTTCCGGATCGACCGAGTACGTACTCGCCGAGGTTTGCCCCTCGGTTACAGCCTGCAACGACGAGATCCGGAACAGGTCCGAGTTCGGCAAGTCCGGCGACGACGCAGTCCGCCGGCGTTCCGTCCACCGCGTATCCGAGTTCGTGTTCGACGACGTCGACTTCGTGTGAGAGCGACCGTCCCGTAGCGCTCTGGTCCTCGAGGGGTGCGACGACCGTCACGTCCGCGACCTTGGCGAGGCTGCTGGAGACCGCACGGATGCCTGCCGAATCGATACCATCGTCGTTCGTCACGAGCACCTCGAGTGTATCGCCCATATATTGCAGGTCGAAGGCCGAGACGAAAAGCCCACTGCTCGGAACGACGGCGCTACGGTGGCGCTCCAAGAATCCGAGTCGATCGGTTAAGCGATCCGATCGACGGCCGTCTCCTCGTCGACGATCAGGTTGTACGCCCCTTCGTCGTCGTTCCAGAGCGCGAGTGCCCCCTCGAGCGAACAGAGTTCGCCGTACTCCGCCTCGAGCAACGGCCGGTTGAGCGCTGTCTCGGCGGTGAGCACCGCGTAGTGGTCGACCGACTCGCTCCCGTCGCTTATCTTGAACAGCGGATTGGCGTTCCGGTCGTCGGTCAACGAGTAGCTGAGTTTCGCCGCGACGAGATCGATCCGGTTGGTGACGTGGCGATCCATTTCGGCCATCTTCGCCCAGTCGCTCGTCTCGAGGGAGAGATCGATCCGCCGGCTCCCGTCCCGTCGCAACAGCGAGTAGGAGTACTGAACGTCGACGTTGACGAACTCGCCCGGCGCGTGTTCGTCGTCGTCCGCAGGCGTCGCCTCGTCGAGACGCCGTTGAAACGACGGTACCTCGAGATCCGGGCCGACGTCGAACGACCAGCCGCGATCCGTCGGCCGCTCGCCGGGCCAGAGACGGACCGTCGGACTGTAGACGGTTACCCTGTCGCCGTCCGCGGACCCCTCACCCGGGCCAGTCCAGAGCTGCTCGTCTTCGAGTTCGCGTTCGACCTCCCGAAGCTGGATGCTGGTGTGTTTGTCCGCCGGTGCCATCGCGAGCACCGTCCCGTCGGGCGCGAGCGTCTCGAGGTACGATCGGAGGACTGCGACGGGGTCCTCGAGTTCGCTCAGAACGTTACAGAGGAGGACGAGATCGAACCCGTCCGACGGACCCGTGGGATCGAACGTCCCGCTCTCGTCGACGGTCCGAGGGTCGAACGCCTCGGCGGTCGTCCGGTGGATCGTCGTGTGGACGTTTCGATCGGTTTCGGCGAGCAGTTCCGACAGCACGTCCGCGGCCGCGCTCGGCTCGACGGCGTGGTACTCACAGAGCGCATCGTCGGGCAGGGACTCGAAGAGTCCGAGCGCGGGACCGCCGACGCCGGCACCGACGTCGAGGACCCGAAGGCGCTGGCCCAGCAGACCGCGCTCCGCGAGGTCGTCGAGGGCGTACTGAACCGCGGCGTAGTACCCCGGCAGGTGGTAGACCGCGTACCCCGCGGCGACGTCGTCGTCGTACTCGACCGGACGCCCCTCGAGGTAGTCCGCCTTGAACCGCCGGATCGTCGACCGCAACAGGTCGCCGCTCCCGCCGTCGTACCAGCGCGGGCCGTAGCGGTCGGCCAGCAGGTCCTCGAGTCGCCGTTCGTAGTCGGCGGGGAACGCCCGGATCACCCTCTCGAGCGGGGCGATCGGCTCGTCGTCGACGGGGACGAACGTCCCGTCATCGCGTTCGATCAACCCGAGGTCGACTGCCTCCTCGCGGAGCGTCTGGCGGACGACCGCTGGATGTGGGCTCCCCTCGACGTACTCGCAGATCTCCTCGGGGTCGACCGGCCGCACGTTCCGGAGGTACTTCGCGTTCGATCTGATCGACTCGCGGCGATCGGTCATTCGGTCTCACCGACCGTGGGTTCGTCCGTCGATCCATCCTCGTCGTCCGTCGACCCATCTTCGCCGTCCAGCGGCTCGCCGTCGTGGCAGCGACTCGACGCCTCGCGATACAATACCTCGAGTTCGCCGTGATCGGCCCTTGCGATCTCGGATGCGGCGTCGGCGACCGCGTCGGCACCGTCGAACGTGTGCTGGATGTCGGCATACACTCGTGGTGTTCCCGCTGTCACCTGTTGGGCCAGCGCCCGGAGTTGTTCGTAGACCGGCGTTTCGAACCCGTCGGGAACCGACTCGGCAGCCAGCGCGAACGAGAGCACTGCGGCGTGTGCCGACGCCTGAACCGTCTCCATCGCCTCGTCGTGTTCGGTCGCCGTCGTCTCGAGCAGGTCGTTTCCACAGTCGGCGAGCGCCTCGCGGACGGTGTCGGTCGTCGGCCCCGACCGATCGCTGACGACGGCGATCGATCCGGGCGCGCGTTCGGGCGCAAAAAGAGGATGTAGGCTGAGGCGTTCCCTGTCGGGTGCGTGCTCGGCCATCGCCTCGAGGGGCGGCCCCATCACGCCGGATACATCGACGAGCGCCCGCTTCGCTCGCGGCGCGTGCTCGGCGACCGCGTCGGCAACGTGAGCCATCGGCACCGCGAGACAGACGACATCGTACTCCGTCCCACCGCGAAGATCCGCGACCGACCCCCCGACCGCGTCGGCAGCCCGACTAGCCGCATCGGCGTCGACGTCGGCGAATGCGACCCGGCCGTCGATCGCACTGCCGAACCACGTCCCCATCGACCCCGCACCGACGATCAGTACGTCCATCGGCTGTTCGTATCCACCGGCGTTGCAAAAGCAGTTCGGTCGAACCCCCGCCGGTTTCGGTCGAACCGATCGACGGCGCTAGCGCTCCGGGGTCGTTGGTATCCGAAAAACGGCCAGCGTGGACGACTTACTCGTCCTCGAGGGCGTCGGCGATCCGTTTTAACGCACGGGTCTGATCGCGCATCTCGTCGCGGAGCTGGCGGACCTCACGGACGAGTTCCTCGTTGCTCTCGTCGCCGCGGCCGCCCGGGCCGCCGGGGGCGCCACCGGGGGCGCCACCCGGTCCGCCGCCCATCATGCCGCCCATCATCTGGGCGAACGGATTCCCGCCCATTCCGCCGGGGCCGCCACCGCCGCCACCGAACGGACTCTCCGGCGGTTCTCCCTCGCCTTCACCTTCTTCGGCGCGTTTTTCCCGAATCTCTTCGACTCGCTCGCGGAACGATTTTTCTTCGCCCTCGCCCTCGTCTGCGCCGCCGTTTGAATCGGGTTCGTCCGACATACTCCCGGCTTCTCCACCTGCGGGGAAAAGGGTTGTCATGTCGAACCCAAAACGCCAGGAGATGGCGTTCTCGAGCGAACGTTGCCGGCTTCCTAGCTTCGAACGATCACTGCTCTGGCTCCCCCAACGACACGTGAGGGTCGTAGACGAACGTGATTCGAGCCACCGTCCGTTCGAGGTTCGAACCTAAACCGTCATTACGCTCGAGTCGAACGCATACACGAACGATGAACGAGCCAGGCATCCAGTCGTTGATGGACCAGGCGACCCTCGACCGACGGGTTCGAGACGGACAAACGCCGTCGTGGGTCGAAGACCACTGGCGCTCGTTCGAAGCCGGACTTCTCGGCGAGCGAAACGGCTCGCCGTTCCCCTGCTTTTTCGGCGCCGAATCCGTCCAACACGGCGATCCACTCTACACTGCGGTGCCGTCGATGAGCGACCCCGAGGCGCTGTTGAGTCTTCGCGACCGCATCCTCGAGTACCTCGACGTCTATCAGGACCACGCCGACAAGGCCTCGCTGGTGACGTTCTTCAAACCCCCCGAGCGACCCCTCTCCGAACGCGAGTATCACGACGCGCTCTGGCACGTCCTGCAGACGTTACATCTCCACGACCCCGAGCCCTGGCCGGCGGACATTCCGACCGACCCCGACGACCCCTACTGGGAGTTCTGTCTCGGCGGCGAACCCATGTTCCCAACCTGTCGCGCTCCGTTCTACGAGAACCGCAAGAGTCGATACTGCCCCATCGGTCTCGAGATCACGTTCCAGCCCCGCGAGCTGTTCGAACGCCTCGACGTGACCGCCGACACCGACGCCGGACAGCGCGCCCGCGGGGTCATCCAGGACCGCCTCGAGGAGTACGACGGCGTCTGCCCCCACGCCGACCTCGGCGACTGGGGTGTCGAGGGCGACCGCGAGTGGCCCCAGTACATGCTCTCGGCGGACGACCAGCAAGCGCCGTCCGAGTGTCCGGTCACGATCACGCGCGAGCACCCGAAACCCGCCGCGAGACTGCCGTAGCCCGATCCACTTTCGGTGCTATCCATCCCGTTCGAACGCCGCCGTCGCCGACTCGACCACGAGATCGGCCTTCTCGGCGTAAGCGAGCGTGTAATAATCGCGCTCCTCGAGTTCCGAGGGATCGTCGGTGACGGCCGTCTCGCCCTGTTCCATGAACAGCCGACGGCCGTAGGTGACGTCGTAGCCGGCCTCGACGAGACCCTCGTGGGTGGCTGGGATGTCAGTGACCTTGAACAAAATCATCCGACCCGGCCCCGTCGGGCTCGCGCCGTCGGCCGCCTCGCGCAGGGAGAGCCCCGCGCCGGCTTCGACCTCGACGCCGAGTGCGGTCGCAAACGCCGTCATCGCGCTCACGCCGGGGACGACCTCGAGGTCGACGTCCGGATGAAACGCCTCGAGCGTCCGCCGGAGGTGGCCGAACGTCGAGTAGACGTTCGGATCACCCAGCGTGACGAAGGCGACGTCGCCCTCCATCGCTCGCGGGGCGACTTCCGCGGCGGCCGCCTTCCAGGCCGTCCGCAGTTTCTCCTCGTCTTTCGTCATCGGGAAGTCGAGATCGCCGATCTTCGATTCGTCGACGTGCTCGAGGGCGACCGACCGGGAGAGCCGACCCGGGGAGTAGACCACGTCCGCGTGCTCGAGGACGCGCTTGCCACGAACCGTCACGAGATCCGCTTCACCAGGACCGAGTCCGACGCCGTACAGTGTCATCGCTCCCTTATTTTCGCGCCTGTACTAACAAGCGTTCGTTCTCGATCACTCCTGGGCGAAGAGAACCCCGCTACGTCGCGCCGATCAGTACGCGAACAGCCGCCAGAACCACTCGCCGAGACCGGGCGATCCGATGTCGTCCGGCCGGTCGATGGAGACGTCGGTTTCGTACTCGTAGGCGAGGTGGTAGTCGTAGGCGTCCTCGGGATCGTTTCGCTCGCTCACGTTCATCCGGAGGTCGCCGTGTGACAACGTCTTCCGGCCGGTGTCAACCGTTATTCGGGCCCACGCCTCGTGGACCTCGGGATCGTCGAACGACTCCTCGAGGCTCCGTCCATGCTCGGCAGAGTAGACGTCGTCCGGATCGGTGAGTTCGAGGGTGATCTCGTCGTCGTCTTCGGCGACGACGGTCCAGTTTTCAGCCTCCGGCGAGGGCTCGCCGAGCTTCGGCAGCCGTTCGTCCTGAGTCATCATCGCGTAGCCGGGCAGGGGAGCGGGTTCGCCGTAGTAGTACATCCCACTCTCGAAGTACATCTCGATGCCCTCGAACGACGTCGAGAGCTGTCGTTCCTCCCTGTCGATCCGGAGTTCGTACATCACCTCCTCGTCTTCGGCCGACCCGTTCAGCCACCGATACTCGTGGCTCGAGCGCTCGGTGTTGTCGTGGGCGGTCGCGTACAGTTCGTCGGGATCGCCGGACAGCGGTTCGGGTTCGGTGTCGATCGGGCGAATCTCGTTCATCCGGACGGCACCGGCGGTCGCGACCAGCGCCGTCACGAGCAAGACGACGATCGCGAGACGAGCCACCGGAACGGACTGGGAAGCGGTGTTCCGTGACGACGGGCGGGACGGCAGGCTCGAGTCCGAGAACCGATCGAGCACGAGGCCGAGCGCTCCCGCGAGCCACACCGCGCCACCGGTGACGAGGACCGAGAGGCCGAGGGCGATCGGAACGATCTCGGCGTCGACCGAGCCGACCGTGAGCTGGGCGTCCTCGAACCGGCGCACCACGCGGTCGGTGACGGCGAACGCGCCGGCCGAAAATCCGACGAACGCAAGCGTCCAGCCCGTCGCCGTCGCGAGCGACCGCGGGGCCGAGGACGGTGCGGCCATCGCCGTTCGGAACGCGTCGGTGACGCGCACACCGCGTCCGATC
Source organism: Natrialba swarupiae (assembly GCF_008245225.1). GTDB lineage: Archaea > Halobacteriota > Halobacteria > Halobacteriales > Natrialbaceae > Natrarchaeobius > Natrarchaeobius swarupiae. Next base: position 30,020 of record NZ_VTAW01000002.1, on the reverse strand, counting down.
TCGGCGACCGCGATTCCCGGAACGATCCACGCGACGAGCGCGCCGATCCCGATGCCGGCGAACGGGCCGAACGTGACGACGGTAAACGTGAACAGATCGCCGTAGCCGACCCAGTACAGGACGAACCTGATCGGCGTATCGACCACCAGAAAGAGCGCGGTTCCGACGACGATGGCGATCCAATGACCGACGGTCGCGAGCGCGGCCAGTGCCGCCAGCCGTCCCGCGATCTCGCCGTCCCACCCGCTGGCGACGTCGTCTTCGGCTCGAGTTTCCTCCTCGGCGATCACATCACGTGCCGTCGAGGAGACGGCCGCGAGGCCGAAGACGGCGAAGACCGGCGGCCAGAGGACGACCGCGGCGGCCAGCCAGAGGTCGCCGAAATAGGGGTCGAGAAAATCGACGAGCGCGATCCGGACACCCCCCTCGAGAGCCGCGACGAGCGCCGCGACGGCGACGAGTCGCCAACTCGACGTCGTCCGCGAGAGGACGGTCCTGAACGAAGACATGACCAGTACTCGAGACGACGCTGCCATAAATTATTCGACAGTCCCTCCGAATCAGCCAGGGGCTGGCTATCGGTTGTCCGAGGCCGACGACGTAATCGACTCGAGGAACCGATCGAACGCTCCGCTCTCGGCGTGGACGTGAACGTAGGTGCCCAGAGAGTCGTACTCGGTCAGTCCGTCGTGGTCGCCGTCGATGCCGCTCCCGCGGACGGTCTCGAAGGCAAAGCGGGCGTCGTCGTCGACGTCGGCGCTCGAGTAGTGGAACTCGTGTCCCCGGATTCGCTCTCCGGCTGTGGCCGTGAGTGTGCCGTTCACCGCCTCGAGTTCGACGTGGTCGAGCGCCTGGTACCGGTCGTGCATGGTCACGTCCGCCGGCAGGATCCCGGCCATCTCGTACCGATCGCCCGCCGCCGTCGTCAGCGACTCGCTCATCGCCATCAGACCGCCACACTCCCCCAGCACGGGTAGTCCGTCGCTCGCGAGGTCCGCGAGTTCCGAGAGCGTTCCGGACGACTCGAGTTCCGCGGCGTGGAGTTCCGGGTAGCCGCCGGGCAGGTAGACGGCGTCGCAGTCGGGAACCTCCTCGCCCGCGACGGGCGAGAACGTCACTACCTCGCCGCGCTCGCGGAACCGTTCGATCGTCGCCGGATACCGAAAGGCGAAGGCGACGTCGCTGGCGATGGCGATCCGCGGCTCGGTCGATAGTGGATTGACGGCCGCGCGACTGCCCTTGGCGGCCGATTCGGGTGGATCGCGGGCCACAGCCGCCAGCCGCTCGGCCTCGAGCGTTTCGGCCGCTTCGCGGAGCGCCTCCCGTGGCAGGGCCGCTTCCCCACCCATCTCGAGGCCGAGGTGTCGGTCCGGAATCTCGAGGTCGTCGTTCGGCGGAATTCGGCCGAAGTACGCGAGGTCATCGGGAAGCGCCTCGCGGATTCCCGCCTCGTGGCGGCCGCCGTGGGCGCGCTGGGCGACGATCCCCGCAACGTCGACCTCTCGGCCGATCGCGTCGGCGTACTCGCGAAAGCCCAACGCGGTCGCCGCGACGCTTTCCATCCCTGCTTTGGCGTCGACGACGAGGACCACGGGGAGGGAAAGCGCCTCGGCGACCATCGCGGTGCTCGAGCCGTCGCCGTCGTACAGCCCCATGACGCCCTCGACGACGCAGACGTCGCCCTCGCCGCGGTGGTAGTTCCGCCCCAGACCGCCCTCGCCACAGAGCCACAGGTCGAGCGTTCTCGAGGGACGTCCCGCGATCGCCTCGTGGTGGCTCGGGTCGATGAAGTCCGATCCCGCTTTCGCCGGCTGGACCTCGTAACCGGCGTCGGACAGCGCCTGGGTGATCGCGAGCGTCGCGACGGTTTTTCCGACGCCCGAACTTACGCCCCCGAGGACGAACCCCTTCATCGTCGCCGCCTCGAGACGCGACCCGCCGCCCCGTTCGGGCCGATCAACTCGCCGTTCTCACCGCCCCGTCCGCCGCTCGGTTCGTCATTCATCAGTCTAGTTGCGTTCGTACAACCGAACTTGAATCCGTCGGTGGTCGGCGTGGCTCTGTCCATGTTAGATGTTCACATATCCACCGACGGACTTAACCGCGCGAATCCGTTATCAGTGTTCCCGATTACCATGTCCCCCACCGACGAGACGCTGACCGAACACCACCTCCGTGAGGCGCTTCGCCACCTCGAGTGTGCGCGAAACGGCGACCTCAGAAAGACCAACGACGTCGCCATCGCACAGGTGACGGATACTGTCGCGGCAGTTCTCAGCGAGTACGAGCACGACGAGTAGCAGTACGACCGTTCGACGTCGGTGTTACAGACGACACTCGAAACGGAGACAGCGGTGACGGTCGGCCGAGATGGAGACAGCGGTGATAGTCGGCTCGAGACGGAGACAGCGGTGATAGTCGGCTCGAGACGGAGACAGCGGTGACAGTTGACGTACGCCTGTGGGCACCGATCAGAGTCAGTCTGTGCGGTCGACGGGTCGGCGAACCGCGAGCACCACGAGATCCGAAAACGGCGTGTCCTCCTTCCCGTCGCCCCCGGCGTGGGCTGCGAGTCCCTCGAGCGTGAACCGGTGGATCTCCTCGTCCGCGAGGGTGAGCTTCTCCAGGACCAGCGCCTCGAGATCCGGATCGGCACCGTTCTCGAGCAGAAAAGCGGCGAGATCGCCGGGCATCCGATCGAACGGGCGCGGGAGGACGAGCAGGTGACGCTCCCCGACGGCGGTCGCGAGGCGATCTACGTCGGCCTCGAGGTCGCCGCTCTTGTGGAGCGTGACGAACTCGGTGTCCTCCATCGGGGTCCGGGCCCGGCTGGCGGCGACCTGAAGCGAGGAGATACCGGGGACGACGCGGACGGGTGTCGGCTCGACACCCCGCCGATCGGCGACGCGCTCGACGACGTTTTCGACCTTCCCGACGAACTGATAGCCCGAGTGATTCGGGTCGCCCATCGCGACGGCGGCGCCGGTCTCGCCGTCGGCAACGCGCTCGCCGAACGCCGACAGCGCCTCGGCTTCGTCTTTGTAGCCACAGGTCAGCAGGTCCGCCTCGGTTCGATCCTCGACGAACTCGACGACGGTCGAGAAGCCGACGAGGACGTCGGCCTCGCGGATCGCCCGCTCCCCTCGTGGCGTCAGGTACTCGAGGTTTCCAGGGCCGATGCCGACGACGTGAACGGGATCGTCGGTCTCCGAGCCGAGGTCGGGCTCCGACGCTCCGGCCGCGAACGTCGCCGGGTCCGGCCCCGACTCGAGGTCGTAGTCGTCGCTCATCGACCCACCTCCGAACCGTCCCGGCTCGTCTCGCCTTCGACGTGACGTGGCCGCGAGCCAGTCGGGGCTACGTCCATCGATCCAACCCCGTCTGGGTTGCGCTCTCTTCGATCCGCTCGAAGCCGCGTGCGACCTCGTCGGCGTCGACGCTCCACTCGTCGACGACGTACGCCCTCGCCGCCTCGAGGTCCGGGTCGAGGTCCGGGTCGAACGCGTAGTCGTCGGACACGTTCGGCTCTCTGAACAGCGCGCGAACCCGGTCGCCGTACTCGACGTGGTCGCCGCGGGCCTCGAGGACGCTCCAGAGATCGCCGTGTTCGGTGATCGCCGAAATCGCAGTCTTCGGGCCGATCCCCGAGACGCCCTCGTTGAAGTCCGTCCCGATGAGGATCGCCGCGTCGATCAGCTGTTCCAAGGTGAGATCGTGATGGGCGAGCGTCGCCTCGAGGTCCATGAGTTCGGGATCGCCCTTGCTCGTCAGCTGTCGGAGCGTCAGCGGTGCGCCGAACAGCAGGGCGTCGTAGTCCTCCGAGCCGACGTAGTCGGCGTCGCCGCGCCGGACCATGTGCGCCGCCTGCGCCTCTCCCTCCGCGGGGGCCTCGACGACCGGCACGTCGAGCAGTCGGAGGAGTTCCCGGCTGGTTTCCTGGATCTCCGGCGTCAGTCGTTGCGTGCGGGACTCGAGTTGGGCGATCGCGAGTTCGTCGCCTTCCTCGCGGGCGACCTCGAGTTGCTCCTCGTACGTTCGGCGCTGCTCGCGGCGGGACTCGATCTCGTCTGCTTTGAGTTCCGAGGGGCCGCCGTCGAACACCATCACCGGCACGATATCGTTCTCGAAGAACTTGGGGAGTCCCTGGACGATACCGATCAGATTCGCCACTTCGGTCCCGTCCGCCGTCGTATACTTCTCGCTCGAGGTCCACTTGACCGTCGTCGTCAGATACCGGTAGAGCCAGTTGTGGGCGTCGACGGCGACGACCCCCTCGACGTCGTCGAAGGGAATCTCCTCGATAACGGCGATGTCGCGTAGTGCGGCGTTTCCCATTGAGAGGGTATTGATCGGACTGGGATTTGAATCGTTGGCTTCCGGATTGACTTCCGATCGGGACCGGAACCGCCGTTCGCGGGGAACGAAAACGCCTTTGATAGCGAGATATGTAGCGACAACAACGTATTCGATGACTCGAGCCCTCCACCTCGACCGCCGCGGAATACTCGCTACTGTCGGCGCGGCCCTGACAGCTGGCTGTCTCGGTTCTGGACGGGCATCCTCGTTTCTCGGGGTCGACCCCACGCCCGCCGAACGGGGCGACGACTGGCGAATGTACGGCCGCGACCCCGGCCGGACGCGATACGTTCCAGACGCATCGCTCCCACGAGATAGCGTGAGCGTCGCGTGGGAACGCTCGACCGGCGCCTCGAGCTGGCGCCCGCCAGTCATCGCCGACGGAACCGTCTACTGCCAGTACGCCAACGGCCTGTTCGTCCTCGACGTCGAGGCGGGGGAGGGTCCCAGGCCGGACACCCACGGCGGGTTCGGCCGCGGGACCGGGCCGATGGCGTTCGCCTCGACGGAGGTCTACCGGGACGGCACGTTGCTCGTCCCGTACGGCGAATCGGTGGGTGGCTACGCCGCCGATCCCGACAGCTGGACGGGACAGGTCGAGGGGCTGGGCGAAGGCCGATCCCGCTGGTGGATCGACGGCGATACCGTCAGCGCGAGCGTTCCGGGCGTCTCGAGCGAATCCCCGTGGCTCGCCTCGCCGATCGTCGTCGACGGAACGATCGTCACGGTTCATCCAACCTCGAGCGTCGTCCGCGCGTCCGATCCGAACGACGGCAGTTCGCGCTGGCGCGTCGACCTCGAGGCGACCGTCTCCGAGGAGGACCATCTCTTCCCGCACGGCCACGTCGTCGATACTGCGACCGGAACCGTCGTTCTGAAGGCGCGGTTCCTCCGAGACCAGCAGATCGTCGGCGAGCCCCGTCTCGTCGGCATCGACCTCGCCGACGGTTCACTCGAGTGGACCGTCGACGAGGGGCCGACGAACGAGCGGACCGAGTTCGCCGAGGAGACGGACAGTCTCGCCGCGCGCGACGGATCCGTCTACACCGTCGACTGGACGGATTCGAGCCGCGAGCTACGGATCCTCGAGATCGACGCCGAAACTGGCGAACGCGGCTGGTCGCTGTCGCTCGACCGAAGCGCACACGTCGGTATCGCCGTCGACGAGTCGACGCTCTATCACGTCGGCCTCGAGGCGGAAAGCGGGATGGATCCGTCCGCGATCGCGGCGGTCTCGCTCGAGGACGAGAGCGTCCGCTGGGAGCGGACGATCGACGACTCGCCGGGAAACGTCTGGAGCCCGCAGACGCCACCGCCGACGGTTGCCGACGAACACCTTCTCGTCCCCGGTGGCCGCGGATTGCACGCCCTCGAGCGGGCGACCGGCGACTCACTGTGGACGTTCACCGAGGTGGTCGGGACCTCCGGCGGGGGCGAGACGGAACGCGCCGGACTGACGCCCGCCGTCGTTTCCGGTGATCGGATCGTCCTCGGAACGACGCTCGTGCTATACGGACTCGAGGGGGGTGCGTAGCGTGGCCGACGTCGACACCGACGGGACAGATGCGACCGACGATAGCGTGGCGGCGACCGATGGAAGCGGAGCGAGCGTGGCGGGTGAACTGTCGACGGCGTCGGACTCGAGCGACGGTGACGGGTTCGTGTCGATTCTCGTGGCCGCGACCGCCCGAATTCGGGCGGACCCGACGCTCGCTCTCCCGTTCGTCCTCGCGGGTATCCTGGCTGGGGCGAGTTCGGTCGCCAGAATCGCCAGTCCGTACCCGACGGGTGTCACGCCGTTCCCCGGTCGCGGATACCTCGTGATTCTCGTACCGTTCGTTCCGGATCTCGAGCCGGCGATCGAGATCGGGCCGTCGATCCTACCCGGAATGAAAGCGCCGTTTCTGCTCGGACTGGTCGGCTGGCAGGTCACGATCACGGCGATAACAGTCCTCGCGTTTGCCGTCGTCCTCCGTGGGTTTTCGCCCGGGACCACGGAAGCGACGCCCCCACTCGAGTCGACGGGCGCGATTCCGCCGCTCCGTCGGGTCGGTCGGCTCCTCGGACTCGTCCTCGTGGTCCAGGCCGCGACCTTCGGCATGACGTTCGTCGCCGGCGTCTGGGGTGACGGCACACTCGGCATCGTCTCCCTGGCGATGCTCGTCACCGTTCCGCTCTCGATCGGACTCCTCCTTGCGCCAGCGTACATCGTCCTCGAGGGGACAGGGGCCAAGGCGGGGGTGCTCGAGAGCATCCATCGGGTCCTCGAACGGCCGATTTCGACCGTCACGCTGGTGGTCGGCCTCGGCTACCTCGGCTACGCGCTGACCGGGTTCGCGACGCTCGTCCCGTCGACGCCGGTCGGCGTCTTCGTCGGGACCGTCACGAGCGTCGCGGTCGTCGGGACGATACACGCGGCTGTCGTCGCGACGGCGTACCGACGGTGGAGCGAGCCGCCGGCGACCTCGTCGTAGCGATCGCCTCGTACACGTCTCACTCGGAGACCTCACGATCGCCGACCGAGTCGGGCGGATCGCTCCCGCGTCGGGACTCGAGGAACTCCTCTTCTGGGTCCGAGAGCTCCCGGTCGCGAAACTGCTCGAGGCCCTGCTGGTAGCGTTCGTGGCGCATTTCGGCGGACCCACGTGCATCCGGAACCGGGGACGGGAACTCGAGGACGAGTTCGGCGATCCCCGTCGTCTCGCCGGTGTACGCGAAGCCGGTCCGGTAGAGCGCCTCGTAGGCGAACGGGTTGTTGACGGCGATCCGGAGTCGATCGTAGCCGCGTTCGGTCGCCCGGTCGCGGACCAGCGACAGCAGCTTCGGGCCGATGCCCTGTCCGCGGCGCGTTCGGTCGACGGTGACGTACCGGATCCACAGCGTTCCCTCGTCGGTCCGATCCTCGTTGAACGCCGCCGCCGCGACGATTTCGTCGTCGGCGCGGGCGACCGCCTTCCCCGTGTTCGTCATGACGAACTTGCCGGCGTAGCTAAAGCGCTCGTGGTCGAGTCGGAGTTTCGGGCCGTCGGGCGGCCAGCCGAGTAGGTCGTACTCCACGGTCGGCTCTCGAGTGCCGCCAGCAAAGTAGCCACCGGAGCGTGTGCGACACTCGAAGACTCGACGACGGTTCCGCTGTTGATGCGTATGCCGGTCGAACGCTTTTGACGCTGTTCGTGGTACGAGTGGTCACTATGAGCACCGAATCCGACACGGCGACCGCGTTCGGGATCAGTAGCCAGCGGGGATGGCCGATCGGCGGGGCACTCGGCGGGGCGATCGGTGCCGCGGCCTTCGGTCTCTTGATGTGGCTGTTCGACCCCGAGGTCCTCACGGCGGCGATCCCCTCGATCTACGGGTTCGAACCCGTGGGTGTCGTCGGCTGGGGGATCCACATCCTCCACGGGATCGTCCTGGGGATCGTCTTCGGTTTCCTCGTCACGCGGGAACTGATCCTGGGTGCGGTGACGATGAACCCCGAGACCGACGTGCTCTCACAAACCAGCATCAGACTGCGAATCGTCGCCGCCGGCTTCGTCTTCGGACTCGCGATCTGGGCGATCCTCCCGCTGATCGTCCTCCCTGTCTGGCTCGAGACGATCGGAACCGCTGCGGGGGGTGAGTTCCCCGCGATCGCCGTCGAGAGCCTACTCGGCCACCTGCTGTTCGGTACGGTCCTGGGGATCGTCTTCGCGATCTCGATCGACCTGAGCGATCGATCTCCGGACGGTCCGTTCTCGGGGTGAGGCGACACGCGAGGGCCAGCAGTTTCGAATCTGGCGGTGGTGCAGAAGTCTTCACAGACCCTCTACTCCCGTATTTCGCCTATACGCCGAATGTAGTTTCGACCCCATCAGCAGTGAGTAGATCGCGAAATCAACATCTGTTTGTCAACCCCGGAATTCGCCGAGTTAGGCCTTGATACCTATTCTGCAATACCGCCTCCCCGATTAGGGATTTGAACCACACCTGATACGGATTACTGTAGCGATGTACCGGTGAGACCGCCGTCCGGGTCGCGTCTCACCGGAACTGATCTACAATAAACCGTATGAGAGCCTGCTCCCTTCGTTCGCAGAACCACAGTCTGAATCGAATCCTGAATACGATTTCTGCTGCTCACGAAGTTGCTCGCAGCAGAAATGCGCGGACCGGGATTTGAACCCGGGCCATGAGCTTGGAAGGCTCAGGTCCTACCACTAGACCATCCGCGCTCAGTCTTCGATTTCGGCTCCACGTTTAAGGCTCTTCCTTTTCGACTCGAGCGTGAGTGGACTCGAGTCGAGCGGTTTTCGGTCGGTCGGACCGGCAGGTCACGGAACTACTCGCTCGAGCCGGCGACCGTCGCGTAGCAGTTCCCACTCGAGAGCTCCCACTCGCGGATCTCGAGGTTGCTCTCGAGGAGGTCGCGTTCGAACTCTTCGGGTGCGTAGATGTGATAGAAGCGGTCGACCGTGGTGCCGCCGGGGAGCGTCCACTCGACGGTCGTATCGAAGCCGTCAGTCTCGTCGAAGCGGTCGTGGGCTGTCGACCACGCGCTGACGAGGGCCCGGGCGCCGGGTGCGAGCACGCGAGCGAGTTCGTCGAGACTCGCCACGCGCGTCTCTCGAGTCGGGAGGTGATGAAGCGTCGCGACGTAGACGCCGACAGCGACGGAGTCGGCGGCCAGCGGGAGCGACGCCGCGTCGGCCTGACAGAGGGCGACGTCGAACCCCCGGTCGGTCGCGCGGTCCCGGCCGGTCTCGAGCAGCCCGCGGCTGACGTCGACGCCGAGGACGGACTCGAGACCGGCGTCGGCGAGCAACTCCGCGTGTCGGCAGTTACCACAACCGAGGTCGAGACCGACGCCATCGGCCGAGTGGTCGGTGTGCTCGCCGACGAACGCCTCGACCTCGGGCCAGGCGTACTCGCGCGTAGACGCGAAGTGGGTCGCGATCCGGTCGTAGGTGTCGCGAACGTCGGCCCGTCGCGTTTGCTCGCCGTCCTCGTCGGCCATCGTCGGTGATCCGCGGTCGACTCGCAAAAAGCGTTCGACTGCGGGCGGCCCACCGCGTCCACACCGGAAACGACGTCGGAGTTCGACGCGTTCACACCACGAGCACGAACAGCGCGAGCGCGAGTGAGATCATGATCGCCGCGTGTTTCGCTCCCGCCTTCACGTCACCGGTGCTCAACTGACCCGCGATCAGCCCGGAGAGCAACCCTTGGACCAGTGCCGCGTGGTAAAACAACATCCCGTAGGCATCGGCTGCACCCTCCGAGAAGCCACTGAACGAACCTGCAGCACCACCGTTGCCCACGTCGGCCCCTTCCGTCGGGAGGTTCGGTAACAGGTACGCCCCGAGTACCGCGATGATAAACAGGAAGACGAGAAACGAGACGTAGACGACGACCATGTACTCGACCATCGCCTGGGCGCGTTCGCGCTCGAGGCGGCGATCCGCCGCGGCCTGTCTGGCGGCGATTCGAAGCACCGTGGCGAGATTCCCGCTTGCGTTCATCGATTCGGTGAGCAGAGTGACGACGCGAGAGACCGAACGCGTCCGGACGCGCCCCTCGAACCGGTGGAGTGCGGTCTCGAGGTCCGCTCCCCATTGGACGTCCGTCCAGACGTGCTCGAGTTCCGCGCTGAGCGGGCCGAGTTCCGACTCGCGCACGTGGCCGATAGCCGAGACGATCGACATCCCGGCCTCGTTGACGCTGGCGAGGCGATCGAGCAGGTCGGGAACCGCCGCCTCGATCGCCCGGATCCGTCGGCGGTGGAGTTCGTAGGCGATCGCGAACGGGACGAGGACGACCAGCAAACCGAGTGCGACCGTGTCGTCGATCGCCGCCGGGTCGAACCCGCCATCGCCCGCGGTAGACCGAAGCTGCCAGCCGATCGCGCCGGCGGCGACGGGAACGGTGATCGCGAGCGTTCGAATCGGGCGCTCTATCAACGAGCCAATCGGATCGCCGAACCGTTCGCGGAGCGATCGAAGCCGGCGATAGTGGCCGAGCCGGTCGAGGTTCGTTTGCACGGTCTCGGATCCATCGGAACCGCCGTGAGCAGCGCCGGGCGAAGAACCACCGACGCCGCCGTCGGCTTTCGCCCGGTGTCCGGGGCCGGCGAGTTCGGCCTCGGTACGTGAGGAACTGTCCGGCGCGTCGGTGCCGGGAACGATCGCGTCGGTGACCATACTCAAGTAGACGATAAACACGAGGTTGCCAAGCGGCAGGATCAGGTAGATCAGTGCCTGTAGCGGGTCCAGGGTGTCGCCGACGGCGATGCCGATGACGACGAGTATCGTGATGAGAAACAGCGGCCCAGCGACGAGTACCGTGACGTACGCCTCAGCCAGCGTGCTGAGCGTCTCGAGCGTGCTCTCTTGTTGGGCTTCGGCTTCGTCCTGAAAGTCGTGGTACTGACGTTCGAGGAACTCGGAGAGGTTGTGACCACTCTGCATCACGCTGACGAGGTTCTCGGTGAACTCGCTGAACTGAGTGCTCGGCGACCGCCGTCCCATCGTCTGCAAGGCGGTGACGACGTCGGTGCCGAACGTGTCCATGTGGCGGACGGCGACGTCGAACTCGGCGGCGGCTTCGCCGTACGTCTTCTGGTGGCGGGCGACGATTCGAACGACCGTGGGAAACGACATGCCGCTTCTCGAGAGCGCGTAGATAAACGAGACCGTGGTCGGGAGTGCCGTCTCGATTCGCTGGGCGCGGGCGTCGGCGACGTAGCTGGGGTACCACCAGCGAAGCCAGTACGTTCCGGTGCCAGCGAGCGTGCCGACCGTGAGGCAGGCGAGGACGACCAGGCCGAACAGTTCGACCGGCGACAGCGCCGGCAGACCGCCGAGGCTCGCGAGGAACTCGAGGGCACCGGGCAACGCCTCGCGCATCGTCTCGGGGTCGATCGCGAGGACGAGCAAGAGGAGCCAGATGGCGTAGATGCCGACGATCGAGCCGACGACGGCGAGCGCCGCGGCGTACAGCATCGTTTTCGAGCCGTACTCTCTGTAGGTCGTCGGAAACTGCGCCGCCCGGAGCGCCGACTGCCTCGACGGATGCTCGCGTTTGAACTCGTCGATATATCGGCCGAACAGGCGAACCGAAGTTCGGGTAAGCAGGCGGTCGACACGCGCGTGAAACTGGGAGAGGACGATCGGGACCAGACAACACAGCGCAATCGCGAGCGGAACGACGGTCACGTACTCCATGGCGGTCAACGACGCTCGCTCCCGACCGGTGAGTGACTCTCTGCGTCACGCTCGAGTCGGTCGTCACGTTCGCGTTCAGACCGGTCCTGGTGCTCGTGTTTGGGCTGGTCCGTCCGTTCGTGTTCGATCGTTTCCTCGCGCTCCTCGAGTGGGGCGTCGTGATCCGCGCCATCGGATGCCCCCTCGGCACCCTCGTCCGCCCCGCTGTTTTGGGTAGGGAGCCCGTCGCGGTCGTCCCCGTCGTCGGCTGCCGCGGGATCGTCGACGCCGAGTCGCTCGAGAACGCTCTCCCGGTCGGCGTAGTACTCGTTGACGAGGGCGGTAAACCGACGGTAATCGGAGATGTCGTTTTCCTGTAGATACTCGAGAAAGCGCTCGCGGTTTCGTAACTCGGACAGTAGTTCGGTTCGGCTCCAGCCCCGTTCGTCGCGAATCTCCGCTAAGAGCTGGCTCCCCTTCGACTGGAAGGTGTCCGTGTCGCCGTCCCAGGTGTACGCTGGCGAGTAGTCGAGTTCGCCCGTCCGCTGGTCGATGCCCTCGATCTCCGCGAGCACCTTGTTTCGGCGGACCCGTCCGTCCTCGAGGCGGGTGAGCGTCTGGATCGAGAGTACGTCGAGGCTTTGGACCATCGGCCGCGGGACGTTGATGGGCTCGTTCTCGAGTCGGTTGATTACCGTCTGGACGGAGTCGGCGTGCATCGTCGAGTAGGTGGTGTGACCGGTGTTCATCGCCTGGAAGAGCGTGATCGCCTCCTCGCCGCGAACCTCGCCGACGACGATGTACTCCGGACGGTGACGGAGTGCGGACCGCAACAGGTCGTACATCGTCACGTGTTTGCCCTCGTGGGTGCTCTCGCGCGTGACCGAGGAGAGCCAGTTATCGTGATAGAGCTGGAGCTCGCGGGTGTCCTCGATCGTCAACACCTTCGATCGCGGCGGGATGAACATCGAGATGGCGTTCATGCTCGTCGTCTTGCCCGAAGCGGTACCGCCGGCGAAGATCAGGCTCCGGTTGTGCTCGATGACGAGCCAGAGGTAGGCCATCTGTTCGACGCTGAAGGTGCCGTACTCGATCAGATCGATCGGAGTAAACGGCTCGTCGGCGTACTTGCGGACGGTAAATGCCGACCCTCGTGGGGTAACCTCTTCGCCGAGTGCGAGTTCGGCCCGCGAGCCGTCTGGCAGGGTCGTCTCGACCATCGGATCCCCGATCGAGATGTGGCGACCGGAGTGTTGGGCGAGTCGGACGACGAACTGGTCGAGTGCCGCCTTCTCGAAGGAGACGTTCGTCTCGATGTCGGTGTACTCGTCGTGGTAGACGAAAATCGGGAGTCCGTAGCCGTCACACGAGATATCTTCGACGTGGTGATCGTGCATGATCGGATCGAGACGGCCGTAGCCACGAAAGTCGCGATAGAGGTAGTAAAACAACCGATAGAGCGATCGCGTATCGATCTCCGCACCGTAGCGCTCGAGGTACTCACAGATCGTGTCGGCCAGTAACGTCTCGACGTCCTCGTGATCGTCCTCTCGGTAGAGAAGCGGGTCCCGAACGTCCTCGAACAGCGTCTCGAGTATCGCCCGCTCGTCGGCCCGAAGCGTCGGCTCGATCACGTCGTACCGGTGGTGGTTCGCTTCCGGATCGTACCCGATCGAGACGAACGAAAACGGCGCGTTGACCCAGTAGCGTTCGACCTCGTCTAGACCGTCGATACCGTCGAACTCGAGGAGCGGCCCGTGGGTCGATGGCTCGTATTCGACGAACTCGACTTGCGATCCGCGAAGCGTCTCGACGAGTCGCCGAACGGTTCGGCGAACGGCTTTACCTGTCGACGCTGATTCCGCAGTTCGTTCGGACATCGATCTCCCGAGGGCCAACTCGGTTCTATCCAGTCTCGGGTCGGCCGGCCCTTAAATCGGTTGGCCGTGTGGAAACTCGCAAACGACGAACGGGTTCGGGAGATCGGTTAGATTGTCGACGTATCGTGCGTTACGTTCATACGGTGGGAGCGCTAACCGACTGGTACGGAATGAGGCGCGAGCATTTCACGTTAACTGTCAGCAATATCGACTGGGTCGAAACCGGCGACGAACCGAGCAAACCCTCGGTAACTATTGACTTTACCGGCCCGGCGACGATGCTCCGTGAGCGCCTTACTGGTCCCGACGGCGACGCGCTCGAGGCGGCCGAAACCGACGTTGCCCTCCGACTACAGGAGCCGTTGGAGGCGGACGCGTCGGGCGTGGTAAGTGTGACGAACCGGATCACGGGGGAGTTCATCCTCGAACTCAACGAGGAGGCCGAGGACGTCTTGCAATTTATTCGGGCCGCACGCGGATACGGCGAAGACGCCTCCGACGACGAGGGACGGTACGACGTGGAGATTAGCCTCGAGGGCGACCACTTCGTTACCTACGACAAACGGACGTTCCTGGTGTACGACGACGAAGGGAACCTCCTCCGACAGCACAGCTTGATTCCGTCGGGCGTCGAGTTGTAACGTCTCACCGCCGCGTCAAACTGTCACTCCCGGCCGCCGGGAACGGACCGGCAATTATAAGTGTTTTAGGCACCCCTAAATCGAATGTGCGCCGGCAGACGCCGGGGGCTCGACAATGGCGAACGGACAACTACTCACGACGACGGACGACCCTGCTCGAGAATCCGATTCGACGTCTGGCGACGTCGTTCTCGAACTCGATAACGTCGCGAAACAGTTCGGAACCGAAGACGTCATTTCAGGTCTCTCCCTGTCGGTTCGTGACGGAGAAATTCTGACGCTGCTTGGTCCGTCCGGCTGTGGAAAGACGACGACACTCCGGTTGATCGCCGGTCTCGAGCGACCCAGCGCGGGTCACATCCGGTTGGACGATAGCGCCGTCGCGGGCGAGGGCCGGTTCGTTCCGCCCGAGGAACGCGGTGTCGGCGTCGTCTTCCAGGAGTTCGCGCTCTTCCCCCATCTCACCGCACGCGAGAACGTCGCTTTCGGCCTGCAGAAGTGGACTGACGAGCAACGCGACGCACGCGTCGAGGAACTGCTCGAGTTGGTCGGTCTCGAGAGCCACGGGGAACATTATCCCGAAGAGCTCTCGGGCGGGCAACAACAGCGGATCGCGCTCGCCAGATCGCTCGCACCCGAACCCGAGATGCTGTTGCTCGACGAACCGTTTTCCAACCTCGACGTCGATCTCCGCGTCGAGATGCGCGAGGAGGTTCGCCGAATCATCAAGGAGGCAGGCGTCACCGCAATTTCGGTCACGCACGACCAGGAGGAGGCGCTGTCGATCTCCGACCGCGTCGCCGTCATGTACGACGGTACACTCGAGCAGGTCGATACGCCCGAACGCGTCTTCCAAGACCCCAAATCGCGGTTCGTCGCCGGGTTTCTCGGACACGCAAGTTTCCTCTCGGGTTCAGTCCACGGCGACCACGTCGATACCGCCCTCGGTCGCGTGCTCCGTGACGACGTCAACGGCCTCGCTCACCAGTACGACGGAACGGATATCGATCTGCTCGTTCGACCGGACGACGTTACCGCCTATCCGTCGAACGCAGCGGAAGCCAACGGCCGCGTGGTCTACCGCAGATACCTCGGTCCGACAGTTCTCTACCGCGTCGAACTCGACTCCGGCGAGACGATCGAGTGTATGCACAACCACTCCGATCGGATCGACCTCGACGAGCGCGTCGCGGTTCGCGTCACGGCCGACCACGAACTCGCCTGGTTCCCGGTCGGCCAACGCGACGGCGAGACACAGGTTGCCGCCGACTGATCGGGGCCGATTGCCGACGAGAACGCCCGCCAGTTCCCCGGATTGCCGAAACTGATTGCTGGGTACGTTCGAGTCGATTGCCAACCGGTAGTGAGAGCCGGGTGCACACAATCCTTAAGCCGAAACCGTTCGTACGCACGTCCATGCACAAGGACGAACTTCTCGAGTTACACGAAGAACTCGTCGTCATCATGGAGTACTTCGCTGACCGCGAGGAAGTCGACGAGGAACTGTTCGAACCGTACCGCCAGCTGGACGTTGACCCTTCCCACGTCCACAAATCGAAGAGTGAACACAAACACGCCGTCTTCGTCCTCGGAAACGCGCTCGCGTCGGCGATGAGCAAAGACGAGTTCTCGAGTGCGGGTCGAATCGGCAAGCGGATGAAAGAACTCGCCGAAGATGCGGAGTCGAAAATCTAGGCGAAACGTATTTGTCCTGCTTCCCGCTTGTTAAACTATGCACTCGCGCACGAAAAAGCGCGTCGAGCAATGGGACTCTCGCTCGTTTAGTGGGGGTTACGACGGCCTTTCTGATCTCGCTGACGACGGGTTTTCGGGGGCGGTCTCCGGAGCCGGGACCTGGCTGTTCATGCTCAACGGTCGAATCGTCGGCGTTTTCGACGGCGACATCGACGACTTCGAGAACGCCTCCGGAACGATCTATCAGGCACCCCACCCCTCGCTCCCGTTGCTTTGCTCTATGGACGAACGCGGCGGCGAAACACGTGCGAACTACTACACGAACGAAACACCCCTCGAGGACGTCGACGCCACGCTTCAGGACGGATCGTT
The DNA here is from genome assembly GCF_008245225.1 of Natrialba swarupiae. Lineage (GTDB taxonomy): Archaea > Halobacteriota > Halobacteria > Halobacteriales > Natrialbaceae > Natrarchaeobius > Natrarchaeobius swarupiae. The sequence continues at coordinate 13,898 of NZ_VTAW01000002.1, read as the reverse complement.
TACCGGATACATCGAACTGAGCGAGAACGTCTTGAGCGGGGACTACTACGCCGTCTACTACGGCGGTCGCCGGATGGCTGCCGCGTACATCGGAAACGCCGAACGACTCATCACCGGCGACGAAGCGTTCGAACGGGCGAACGACGAGATCGGCATCTACGAAGTCATCAACGTCGACCTCGAGGTCACCGACGTTCCCGAAACGAACCACGACGGGTCGGCATCGTCGGCATCGTCGGCATCGGAAACCTCGTCTCCGACCGAGGATAGTTCCTCGCTCGAGTCGCTGTCGGTCGGATCGATCGATATCTCCGACAGCGACCCGTCCGACAGGGAGAGCAGTTCGTCCGATTCGGACACCGGATCCGGAATCGAGGGCATCACCGCAGACGACGGCTCGTTAGCGATCGAAACCGACTCCGAGGAAGAGTCAGCCGGGATCACCGACGATTCGCCAACGGAGTCGGTAACACTCGAGGACGACACGATCAGCGGTTCCGTGGCGGCTGAGGGGAGCCAGGATACCGACTCTGTACGGCCGGAGGGTGAATCGAGTCCGGATCCGTCGCCAGATCTGGATGTCGACCACTCGGAGCAAGCGGATCCAGAGTCGGGGCCAACCGAACCCACAGATCCGACCGCTACCGGAGAACGCGCCCGCTCGAGTAAGGCCTCGGAGACAGCGGATGTGAGTAGTTCCGAAGACGAATCGGCACTCGACCCCGACGAAGTCGAGGCTGCCGCGGAGGAGTTGGATCGAAACGACATCTCCTGGACCGAAGATGACGTCGATGACGGATCGGTGACGATCCGCGACGAGGAATCGGACTCCTCAGCCACACGGGACGACGGTCGGCCGGAGGGCCAGGAGGAGCCGACCGACGAGCCTCTGGAAGAACGGTTCGAGGAAGAACAACAGTGGCAGTCGACGCGACGGATTCCGTCGATCGATCCGGAGAACACGGCAGCCGAAGGAGCGGCCGAAAGATCACCATCAACGTCGGGCAACTCACCGTCGAACGGCGCTCGAACCGGTGAGGATCGACGGGCGCGAAACTCGTCGACCGGGCGGACGAAACCACGCTCGACGCGCTCTTCGAACGCCGCCTCGAGTTCGGCCGAACCGAGTAGTTCGCGAGCGAACGACACCACGGAGTCGTCCTCCGATGGCTCACGGACGACGTCCTCCTCGAGTAAGTCACGAGCGAACTCGAGTGAGTCGCCGACGGAAGCATTACAGCCATCGAACGCACGGTCCTCGAACACCCCAGAACAGGCGAAATCGAGTCAAGCAGTCACACAACTCAAACGGCGTCTCGAGGCGGCGGAGAACCGCCGCGAGGAACTCGAATCGAAGGCGACGACGCTCGAATCCGAACGCGACGAACTTCGCTCGAAGAACTCGGAACTCTCGGAGACCGTCGAGCGCCTTCGGTCGCGAATCGGTGAACTCGAAGCGGCGCTCGAAGCGGCCAGAGAGCAAGACGACGCTACCGACGCTTCGAGTGCGTCGACACAGTTGCCGCCAGGCGAGGCGCTCTCGCGGACGAACCTGTTCGTTCGGTACGACTCGAAGAGCAATCCGACCCTCGAGTCGGCTCACGGGAGCGGTGCAAACCGGGACGACGTGAACACGAACCTGCGGATCGAACACCACACGGAGTTCGACGCCGCCGATACCGCCGTCGACGGTCGCCCCTACGACGAGTTTCTTACGTCGACGATGGAGTACCGATTCGTCGACTGGCTCACCCACGTCCTCCTCTACGAGATTCGCGATACGGGTCACGCAGACGGGCTGACGGATCTCTACGACGCTCTTCCGCGAATCGATCGGGCCGAACTCGACGCGACGATCTCGCTCGAGGACGACGATACGGAGAACGTTCCCGACGAACTCACGTTCGACGTCGTCGCGTTCGATAAGATGGGGAACCCGTTGATCCTCGTGAGCCTGAACGATTCTCGGGAGCCAGCGACCCGAGAGATGCTGGTCCAGATGGAAGAAGCCGCATCAGCGGTCAAGGCCAACTATCCGGATCTCGCCGCAGCGATGGCCGTCACCTCGAGTTACTTCGACCCAGGTGCACTCGAGGTGACCGAGCAGGCGACCAGTAGCGGATTTCTCAGCCGTGGCTCGAAACAGAGCTACGTGAACCTCTCGCGAAAACAGGGGTATCACCTGTGTTTGGTGGAATCACGTTCCGAAGGATTCCACATGAACGTTCCCGAACTCTGAGAGAAGATTAACTTTCGATCTCGGCGACGTCTTCGATCTTCATTCCGTCGAGTTTGTCGACGATATCGTCGAGTTTCTCGTCGAGTTCGTCGACGAACTCGGCGGTGCGCTCGGTCTTGATCGCCCCCTGGCTCGAGGGCTCGATCAGGTTTTCCTCCTCGAGGACGCGAAGCGAGTACCGGACTTTGTGATGTGGGTATCCCGTTTCGTTCGACATCTTGACGATCCCGATCGGTTCGTTTTCGATGACCATCTTCAGGACCTGCAGATGTCGTTCCAACATATCGACTTCCTTCTCAAGTCGGTCTATCATGGCATTTGTTAACTTGTCTTTGGACCTTTTAAAAGTTACTCTCACAGAGTGACGGGTCCAGTCCTAACGTGTCATTCTCTCGTGACAGTAGTTAACACTTCCGTTCCCGGAGGTTGGGTCACGGGGGGCCAGTGGTTGGTGGGACGGTCGGTCCGACCGCGTGACGATCGACCGGCGTTTGGCCGCGAAGACCGTAATCTGTTTATCGGCCCGGCAAGAACCGGTCGCTGTTATGACCGTCACAATCGTCGGGTCGCAACTCGGCGACGAAGGCAAGGGCGGCGTCGTCGACCTTTATGGCGACGCTGCTGATGTCGTCGCCCGCTATCAGGGCGGAGACAACGCCGGACACACCGTCGTCCACGACGGTGAGAAGTACAAGCTATCGCTCGTGCCCTCGGGTGCCGTTCGGGGAAAAGTTGGCGTTCTCGGCAACGGCTGCGTCGTCAACCCACGAACGCTGTTCGACGAAATCTCGACGCTCGAGGAGAAGGGTCTCTCCCCCGACGTCCGCGTCGCGGAGCGCGCCCACGTCATCCTGCCGTTCCACCGCGTGCTGGACGGCATCGAGGAGGACGTCAAGAGCGAGGACGATCAAGAGGTCGGTACCACCGGACGCGGTATCGGCCCGACCTACGAGGACAAGGCCGGCCGCCGCGGCGTCCGCGTCGGCGACCTGCTCGATCCTGATGTGCTGCGCGAGCGCCTCGAGTACGTCGTGCCCCAGAAGCGCGCGCTCGTCGAGGACGTCTACGGCGTCGACGTCGAGGACCTCGAGGATCCCGACGCGTTCGACGTCGACGCGCTCTTCGAGGAGTTCCACGACTTCGGCGAGCGTCTCGCCGCCGAAGACATGACCGTCAACGCGAGCGCCTTCCTCACGGACGCGATGGCCGACGGCCAGACCGTCATGTTCGAGGGTGCCCAGGGGACGATCATCGACATCGATCACGGGAACTACCCATACGTGACGTCCTCGAACCCGACCGCGGGCGGCGCAGCAGTCGGCACAGGCCTGAGCCCGAACGTCATCGCCGAGGGTGAAATCATCGGCATCGTCAAGGCCTATCTGACGCGCGTTGGCAGCGGCCCGCTCCCGACCGAACTCGGCGGCGTCGAAGGCGACACGCCGGGCTACGACGAGCAGGGCGACGGCGAAAACGAAGAACTCGCAACCTACATCCGCGAGGAGGGCGGCGAGTACGGCACCGTCACCGGTCGCCCCCGCCGCGTCGGTTGGCTCGACATGCCGATGTTGCGCCACTCCGCGCGCGTCAACGGCTTCACTGGCCTTGCGGTCAACCACATCGACGTGCTCGCCGGCTTAGACGAGGTCAAGGTCGGCCACAGCTACGAACTCGACGGCGAGGAACTCGAGGCGATGCCCCCGACGACCGAGGAGTGGGGTCGCTGTGAGGCGACCTTCCGCACGTTCGACGGCTGGGAGGAAGTCGACTGGAGCGCGGTCGCCGCGGAAGGCTACGACGCCATCCCCGAAAACGCCCGCACCTACCTCGAGTACATCAGCGACGAACTCGAGGCGCCGATCTACGCGGTCGGCGTCGGTCCCGGACGCGAGGAGACGGTCGTCGTCGAGAATCCGACCGAATAGCTTCGCCACTCAGATTTTTCATCGGTCGACGAGAGTCACCGCTTCGTGTCTCTTGGCGATCATTCATGCGTCCGTCCGGTGACGGGTACCGCATGCGCCACGTCGAGATTTCGCTACGGGCCGAGACGCGCGAACCGATTCTGGCGACGCTCGACGCGAAATCGGTCGACTACACGGTCGTTCCCGCCACCGACGAGAGTGAGTACGCCGCCGTCGTCTCGTTTACGCTGCCGGCGAATGCCGTCGAGACCGTACTGGACGACCTGCAGGCGGCGGGACTCGGCGAAGATGACCACACAGTCGTCGTCACCGCGGAGACGGTGATATCGAAACCGTTCGGTGCGCTCAAATCGGAGTATACGGGCGATGTACTGAGCGACGAACGCCTCGCCCGTCACGAGTTGTACGCCAACTCGGACAGCCTCATCCCGACGCTGCCGGTGTACGTGACGATGACGGTTCTCAGCGCGATCGTCGCGACGGCCGGGCTCTTGCTCGATTCGGCTGCCGTCGTCGTCGGTTCGATGGTGATCGCGCCGCTGATCGGCCCAGCGCTCGCGGCCAGCGTGGGGACCGTTCTCAACGAGAACCATCTGTTCTGGAAGGGGATCACGTACCAGGCGGTCGGCGTCGTCCTCGCGATCGTCGGCGCGACGGCGTTCGCTTGGCTCGCCAGAACGATGGCGCTCGTCCCGCCGGGGATCGACGTCGTGGCGATCGACGAAGTCAGCGAGCGGCTCCTCCCCGATCTCCTCTCGCTGTTTATCGCCTTCGGCGCGGGCATCGCCGGCGTGTTGAGTCTCGCGACCGGCATCTCGAGTGCGCTCGTCGGCGTGATGATCGCCGCGGCACTGATTCCGCCCGCTGCGGCGGCGGGAATCGCGGTCGCGTGGGGAATTCCCGACGCCGCGACCGGGTCGCTCATCCTCGTCTTCGTCAACCTCCTGGCGATCAACGTCACCGGGCTGTTCACGCTGTGGATCATGGGGTATCGGCCGCACGTCTGGACGGAGACGAGGACCGCACGCTGGAAGGTTCGGCGAAACGTCGTCGCGTTCACGATCGCCATTCTCCTCCTCTCGACGTTTCTGATCGGCGTCACGTGGGCGTCGTACGAACGCGCCACCCTCGAAAGCGAGATCGAAGCCGAAACGGAGAGCGTCCTCGAGGAGCCGGCGTACCAGAACGTCTCGGTCGTCGAGGTCGAACTGTTCCTCGAGGAGGGGGTGCCGTTCGAACCGGCGACGGTCCTCAAGGAGGGGACCGGCCTCGAGCGGCCCGATACGGTCGTCATTACCGTCGAACAGCCGATCGGAGCGTCGAATCCGGAACTCTCCGGGACGTTAAGCGATCGCATCGACGAGCGAACGGGGTACGAGATGACGGTACACGTCCGATTCATCGAGTACGACGCGAGGTGACGGTCGCGATCGAGAGAACGAGCAGCGGTCATCGATGTTCCCGAAACCTTTTGCTGGATGCGGCCAGCCTACGTACTATGAAGGAGTCGTTACTGGAGATTCTCCGCTGCCCGCTCGACAAAAGCGAACTGGAACTCGAGGACGCAGAGTACGCTGACGACGGCGAGGAAGTCGTCTCGGGGACGCTCGTCTGCACCGAGTGCGGCGAGGAGTACCCGATCGAGGACGGAATCCCGAACCTGTTGCCGCCGGACATGCGCGAGGAGACACCGGCCTGATCGGCCAGATCGACCGTGCGCGACACCGAGATCACCGTCCACGTCAACCGCGGGAGCGCGAACACGCTCGAGGCGGATCTCGAGTCACTCCAGACGCATCGGCGGATCTCGGTCGTCCTGCGTGGTCACGAACGACCTGCCCACGTCCACTGTCGACTCGGTGGCGATCTCGATCGAGCCGCATCGATCGACGCGCCGAACTACTACATCGAACCGGAGGACGTTACCGTCGTCCCGGTCGCCGTCGACTCGGATCATCTCGACGACCCGATCAGCGGCGAACTCGAGATTCTGACCGGTTACGGGTCCGAATCGCTCGAGATCGATCTGACGATCGTTCCCAGTCCAGCCGACGTGGAGATCGATAACTCACTCGCAACTCCCGACCGGTCTCCGCCGGAGCCGACGACTATCGAACGAATCGCGGAGGCGTTCGGGCACGGAGCGTCGACCGCTGGCGTGCTCGTACTCGGCGTTCTCGCGCTCGCGATCGCGGCAATGACGGCAGCCACGATCGGCGGCCTCGTCGCACTGGTCGGCCTCGGGATCGTCGCAGGGGGCGTGGTCGTCGCGCTCTGGTTACTCGTACACTAACCACCCGAGCGGATTCTCGTCAGTACTCCTCCGGGCGTTTTCGCGCCTCGAGGCCGTCGTCGTCGAACCGCTTTGCGCGCAGGTACCGCGCCCGGTATCGGTTCGCGCCGTCTCCCAGGTCCGCCTCGCGGATCTCGTCGGTTCGCCCCTCGGCGACCGCATCGATCAGCTCTCCGAGCTGGTTGAACTCGCTCGTCGTCAACTCGAGTTCGTACGTCCGTTCCGTCTCCGACTCGAGGATCGCCCACTTGCGGGCGGCGGCGACGACGAGCGAGCAAGGCTCCCGGCAGGGGAACGGGCCGTCGCCGCCGTCGACGTCGAGTTCGTCGCCCTCCTCGTACTCCCACTCGCGACGACGGAGACACTGTGAGTCGACACAACAGGCGTCAGCCATCCACTCGACGGCGTCGCGGGGCAGTTCGTCGACGACGTCGTAGATACCGGTCTGGCGCTCGGCGGTCTCGAGCCAGTGGTCGACGTCGAGTTCACCCAGTCGTTCGCGGTGCCAGTTGGCGATCGTCGCCGGATAGACGGAGCCGACCGTTTCGACGAGTTCGTCGCCCGACAGACCGGTGAACGCCCAGCCCGACGGAAGCGTCGGTGCCGTCTTCAGCGGTCGGTATCGGCCGTCCTCGTCCGTCGTCGCGATCTCGCGGGCGGTCCGGGGGTCGTCGTATACCTCGAGGTCCGCGACGTCGCTGTCGGCGTCGTCGACGTGCCAGAGGTCGTAGACGCGAACTCCGTCGGGTTCGTCGACGTCGACGAACCGGGCGGTGATACAGAGCTGTCCCCACTCCCGGTCGATGCCGTCACGAAGCGCGTCCTGTCGCTGTGGTACCTGGAGTGACTGATCGGCTTCGGCAGTCGTCTCCGGCGCTGTCCCGTTCGCCGTCTCCCGTGCTGTTCGGTTCGCCTCGAGTGTCGTCTCCGCGCTAGGGGCGGTCACGGCCTCGCCGACGACGGGTGCCCGTTCACACCACCGCAGGAACGCCCGTCGAGCGGTTCCCTCACCGCCGACGTCTCCCTGCCAGTAGTACCAGTTGGTGACGTACTCCTCGACCGTCTCGAGGACGTCTCGGAGCTCCGACCGCCCGAACGTCGATCGATCGAGCGTCGGCGTCTCGAGGGCAAACCGCCCGTCATCGCCGTCGGCTACGGGCTCGAGGCGGAGCCCGTCGAACGCGACGTCGCCGTCGTCGACCGTCGCGAGCAGGGCGTCGACGGGATCCGACGAATCGGTCGCGTCAGCCACGATCAGTCACCCGTTTTCGTCGTCCCGGCCGTTCCGTCCACATCGGCGGGTTCCGTGACCGAACCGCCCGCTCCTGCTCGAACGATCTCGATGGCGTCGCCGAGTTCCGCACCGGCGTCGGCCGCACGCTCTAAGACGACGTCGGCCATCAGGTCCTCCGTGCCGACGGCGCCGGCGTACCAGATCCGGTGGCCGTCGACCGCCGCCGGGACGTCCCACCCCAGGCGGAAGTCATCGGTCAGGCCCATATCCTCGGGAATATCCTCCTGGGTGTGGTAGCCGTCGGCGACGAACAGCGGGACGACGACGACGTCCTCGCTCTCGAAGAAGTCGGTGACGTCGTCGACCTCGGGCTCCTCGTCCATGAACAGCGCCTGTACCTCGTCGAAGCGGTCGCGCTCGCGGATGCGGTCGGTGTGGTACTCGATCGCCTTCGCGGAGTTTTCGTTCCGTTCGGTGCCGTGGCCGACGACCGCGAGGCCGAACCCCTCTCCGACGTCCGGGTCCTCGGTGACCCGTTCGGCGCGTCCGACGATCACGTCCGTCATCGCGTCGTGGGTCCCGACGGGTCCACAGTAGTGGACGGTCTTGTTCGCGTCGCCGACCGAGAGGGTGACCTCCGTGGCGCTGGTCCCGTCCGAATCCCACTGCTCAGGGTCCCACCCCTCGAGGCGCAGTTCTCGTGGAATCACCTGCTCGGTGAAGTATCCCTCGCTGATAAAGAGCGGAACGACGAACACCTCCTCGGACTCGAGGGTACGAATCACCTCGCGGAAGTGCGGTTCTTCCTTCCAGAACGCCTCGCGGACCTCGTCGAACGCGCCCGTCTCGCGGATGGCGTCCGCGTGGGCGTAGGTCGGATCGGAGGCGTCCGGATTCAGATGCGATCCGTGTGCCGCGACGACCAGCGCTTGCATGTCGAGCCATTGGGAGAGCGTCGATTTATACTCTCTGACGAAGTCGAATATATCTCCTATACCTCCGAAAATGGTTTCTCGTCCATACGACCTGAATTCCGATATCGTACTCTTCTCGATACCTCGTTGATCGTGTGATGGTGCTTCTCGTTCCAATCTCACGAAAATCGAACGGAACCGTACGAACCCTGTTTGGATTGGATAACGACTGATACGGACTACAACGAGTCTGTCCCGGCCGATCGCACACCGGCGGGCGATCGGCCGACAACCAGTCAGCCCACACCTACGAGAGGGTGGCGACTGACGTCAGTCGCTCACTCCGGGACGTCGAACTCGGTTCGCCCTTTGCAGTCGTGTTCTCTCGACCGAAGCGCTGCGACGGCGGTGTACGTTCCCGGGATCGGATCGTCCCACTCGCCCTCGTAGGTCGTCGACTCCCCGCCGCCCAACCGTTCTGACCCAAGAACCTGTGCGAACGCACGGCCCTCGGTGAATCGCCAGACCTCGCGTCCCTCGTCCTGGACGACGAACTCGGCGTTCGCCGCGTCCGGAAACTGCAACTCGAGCGGGTCCGACCCCGCGTTCGTGACGGTGAACGCGAACGCGACCGTCCGCTCGCCGCGTTCGTCCCTCGAGACAGCCACCTCGAGCGTCCCCTCGAGCGTCATGGCTCGACACTCGATGCCCGGGCGTAAAGTGATTGGTGCAGTCGTGGTGGGTGGCCAACCCACCGTGGTGTTCCGACCCGCCGCGAGGCGAACGCTATATCGGTGATCGGGGTCTACCCGGTACCGTGCAACTGGTCGGGTACGAGCCGAGCGGACGCGGTTCGGCGCTGGTGATCGCCGACGACGGGGAACTCACCCGTCACCCCCTCGAGCCGGGGGAGTCGTTGTCGTACTCGCTCGGGACGCGGCGGTGTGCCGGCGTCGTCGACGACGGCGACCACGTCGCCTGCGACCGGTCATCGGCCCCGTACTGTGAGTACCACACCAGTACGTGGGTCTGCGCTCGCTGTACGGGAACCTGCCTGAAAGACGAGATGGACTGCTACGAGGAACACGCCGTCTACGTCGCCGCGTTCGCACCCGAGACGTTCAAAGTCGGCGTGACGAAGCTCCGCCGGCTCGAGACCCGCCTCCGCGAGCAGGGCGCCGACAGGGCGGCCCACGTCCACACCGTCTCGAACGGCCGCATCGCCCGCGAACTCGAGGCCGAGATCGCCGACTGGCTGGTCGATCGGGTACGAACCGGACCGAAAGTCGAGTCGCTCGCGAGCGAGGTCGACGAGGCGGCGTGGGAGGACGTCCTCGAGGAGTTCGACGTGATCGATCGGTTCGCGTTCGACTACGGATTCGACCTCGAGAGTCGACCAGTCCGGGAGACTATCGCGTCGGGGACCGTCGTCGGCGTGAAGGGGCGACTGCTCGTCCTCGAGCGCGGCGGGACGACCTACGCCGTCGACGTGCGGGATCTGGTCGGCTACGAACTCGAGGACGGCGAGACGAACCGGTCGCTGCAATCGTCGTTCGCTTCCTTCGAGTGACCGCAACCCGTTTGCTCCTCGGTGGCCTCAACTCGTTCGTCTCTCATACGGTCTGCTGTAAATCGTTACCGGTGAAACCACGAGCCGTCTGTGGTTTCACCGGTAAACCGTTACAGCAATCCGTATCACTGGCTGCTATCCGCTCGTTCCGGTGGTGACCGTCACTCGTTTTGATTCGTAGGACCCGTCCGGGAACGCGTTCCGGCTTCGAGTCGCACACGCAAGGCCAATTACGACAACGCTGTCGCTGGTGGTTGGTCTCGGATAATGACAGCGGGACCAGGACACGATGGGAACGAGGAACTCCTCGAGGACCGGCTCCTGTCGAACCGCCGTTATCGGTCGGAGGACGCGAGCGACCGCGCTCGTCGCGTGCTCCCCGACGGCGGCCAGGCGGTCGAAGAGGAATCGGACGGCCAAGAACCCGAGGCGGAGGACGACGGCGACGACGAGAGGGAGGCGGAGTCGGACGAGGGGGGCGCACCGGAGGGCGGAGAACAAGAAGACGAGACGGAGGCCGAAGACGGCGACGAAGCGGACGAAGAGTCGACGGACGAAACGGACGAAGACGAGGCGGAAGAAGAGGCATCGAAAGAGGAGGAAGAAGAAAGCGAGGGCAAGAGTCAAACCTCGGCCGACGAGGAGGACGAAGCGAACGAAGACGAGGCGGAAACCGGCGACGAGGAAGACGAGGAGGAGTCCACTACGGAGGACCGCGAGGAGGGCCACGCCGACGACGCCGAGGACGTCTACGAGAGCGACGAGGCCTCGGGCGTCCTACATCTCGACCTCGACGGGCTGTTTCTCGACCTGCTCGGACTCGAGGTGAACCTCAATCCGGTGACGCTCGACGTCTCGGCCCGGCCGGGCGAGGGTAACCTGCTCGGGAACCTGTTGTCCGCGGTAAGCGGGCTGTTGAACGCTCCAAGCTCGGCGCTCGAGAAGGTGAAATCGGTACTCGGGAAGCCAAAATCGTGGCTCACCGGCGCGTTGAACAGAATCACTGGCTGGATCGCGGGACTGGCGAACAAGCCACGGGAGTTCGTCGGCGGCCTCCTCGGCAGCGGGGAGGAACTCGTCCCCGAGGACGTGACGCCCGATATCGGAGGTGAAGGGGACGACGAATCGTCCGGCGGCATACTTTCGTCGATCGCCGGCTGGGTACGCGGACTGTTCTCTTCGGTGGCGAGCAAGCTCGCGGAGGTAATCGCCGCGCTCGTGCCGAGTCTCCCGATCGAAGAACTCGTGGCGACGGTCGTTCGCGAGCTCGTTCGGGGACTCATCGAGTACCTCGAGCCGGAGACCGAGAAATCGAGCGGCGGAGCGGAGCCGAGTGCGGAGCAAGCGGAGGCACACTCATGAGCCAAGATACGACATCGGAGTCGGGCGAGGAGTCCGACTCGTTGACGGGACGGATCGACTACGAACGAATCACGGAGAACGTCGACGTCGGCGAACTCGTCGAGGGCACCCAGTGGGAAGACGAGGTCGACGAGGACGCGCCGCTCGGCCAGACCATCGGCGGCTTGATCGGTGCCGCCGTCGGTCGACTGATCGGCGAGCGCCTCGGGCGTACGATCGGCGAACTCGTGATGGACGAACTGCTCGGCACCACCGAGGACGCCGACGAGCGAGAACTCGAGGACGAATCCGAAGCGGAAGAAACCGACGAGGGCGAGGAAGAGACGACGGAGGACGGCGAAGAGGAGACGCCAGAAGACGAAAAGGACGAGAGCGCGGACGAGTCAGAGACCGTGGACGATGAGGAAGAATCCGAGGCTGACGAGGACGAGTCGGAAGCTGCAGACAGCGAGGGCGAATCCGACGAATCGGGAGCAGAAACGGACGACGAGCAAGAATCCGGGAGCGACGAAGAGAGTGAGGAAGGGTAACCGTGAGTATACCCCGTTTCGAGGACCGCGACAGTCGAGGTGTTCGCGATGGGTGAGGGCTCGGAGCTGCGAGAACTCGTCGTCGAGGAGATGACCGAACAGGTAGACGTCGGCCAGCTACTCGGCAATGGCTCGCTCGAGGACGAGGTCGACGGCGGCGAGATCGGCGCTTCGGTCGGGCGGACGGTCGGCGAACGCCTGGGTCGCGAACTCGGCGAGTCGGTCGGCCGGAACGTTCACGAGGCGCTTGCAAGCGGGTTCGAGGACGAAGATCGCGACCTCGGAGAGATCCGGTCGGACGTGACGTCGGCGATCGGAGAGGCCGTCAGCGAGACGATCGATGGCGAGTCCGTCCGGTCCGTCGGCGAGGACGTGGCCGAGGACGTCGAGTCGGCGGGAGAAACGGTCGCCGAGGAGACGCCGCTCGAGGGCGTCCTCGAGGAGTCGGACGACGAAACCGACGCCGAAACGGAGGAGGAAGAAGACGCCGAGGCGAGCGAAGCCGACGACGGAGAGACCGAGGAGGAGCCAACGGCTGTGGACGAAGCGGAGTCCGGGGCGGACGAAGCGGAGTCCGAGGCGGACGAAGCCGACGACCCCGAGTACGACGCGGCGGATCTCGAGGACCTCAGACGGGAGACGCTCGAGGATTTCCTCGGAGTGTTGTCGTACCAGGACCTCCAGTCGATCGCCAAAGACGTCGACGTGAAGGCGAACCTGAGCCGCGAGGAGATGACCGAGGAAATCGTCGAGACGGTTGCGACGGCGGCGGAGGACGACGGCGCGGAGGCCGGTTCGGAAAAAGAGTCGGAGGCCGACGCGGACGGCGAGTCGAACGCGGAAGCGGACTGAAATCAGTTGACGTGCCGTGTCGATGCCAGCCGAGCAGACACCACAACGACAATGTCACACGATCTCGAGAAGCGGGTGGACGACGTACTGGAACGGGCCGACGCGGCCGGCGGATCGGCCGTCACGGACGACGGCGAGTCGGTCGAGTCGCTCCTCGAGGTGGCCGCCGACGCCGACGAGATACTCGCGTCCGCCGAACCTGCAGCGGTACTCGAGGCCGTCGGGTTGGATCGGTTCCCCGATGGGTCAGAGCCCGAGTCGATCCCGGCGGCGATCGCTCACGGCGATCCCACCGACGTCGAGGTACTCGACCGGCTGATCAGTCTCTCGAGGCTCTCGGAGCAGTCGGACGCGGACGAACTCGAGGGTACCGTCGGCGCTCTTCGAGAGACGCTCGGCGAATCGGGGGTGGCAGGTGACGAGGGCGAGACGGTAGCCGACGAGAGCGAGGTGGTAGACGGCGAGGACGAGGGGTCGGGTCGTGACCCCGAGTCGGCCGAGGACGGCGATCTCGGCGATCGCCTTCGTTCGGCAATGAGCGAGCCGTTCGAGACGTTCGGAGACGAGGTCGACCAGCTCCGCGACCGTCTCGAGGAGGCTGGTTCGGAGGCGGTCGCCGACGCTGGTGGCGAGGAAAACGCCGACGACCAAGAGGACGGACGCGGGGAGGAAGACGACGGCTTCCTCGAGCCAGATCTCGGCTCGGATGACGGGCGCGGCGGGCAGAGAGGCGGCGCGGATCGACACTCCACGGTCGCGCCCTCGCCGTCGGACCGGCCAGATATGAATGCGGTCAAACGGTTCTCGACGATGCCCGACCGGAACGACCGCTGATACGGTCTGGTGTCAGTCAGTCCCGCTGCACCCGGGGCCCATCTGCGGTTTCGCCGGTACATTATTACGAGCGTGTCATAGAAACGTTCTCAACGAAGGCAGCAGGGTGTGGAAACTGTGTCCAGCAGCGCCACAACCCTGCAAG